>NZ_JBVKCG010000009.1:0-354033 GCF_055634995.1 Streptomyces sp. NPDC111744 | reverse complement strand
GTTTGGGGGAGACTCTCTCCTTGGGTTGGGGGAGAACGTGCGAAGAAGGAGAGGTGTGTGTTTCTTGGTGGGAGCACCCACCCACCAGAGAGCGGGGTCCCCACGCCAAAACCCCGCCCCCCCCCCGCTCCTGGTTCAGTCGTACGCGGCTCAGACCTCCACGACGACCGGGAGGATCATCGGCCTGCGGCGATACGTGTCCGAGACCCACTTGCCGAGGGTCCGGCGGATGAGTTGCTGCAGCTGGTGCGGCTCCACGACCCCGTCCTGGGCCGAGCGTTCCAGGACCTCGGAGATCTTCGGCACGACGGCCGAGAACGCCGAGTCGTCGATGCCGGAGCCACGCGCCTGGATGTGCGGACCACCCGTGATCTTGCCGGTGGTGGAGTCGACCACGACGAAGACCGAGATGATGCCCTCGTCACCGAGGATCTTGCGGTCCTTCAGGGCCGGTTCGCCGACATCGCCGACGGAGAGACCGTCGACGTAGACATAGCCCGCCTGGACCTTCCCGGAGATCTTGGCCTTGCCCTCGACGAGGTCGACGACCACGCCGTCCTCGGCGATGACGATGCGGTCGTGCGGGATGCCCGTCAGGGCGCCGAGCTCGGCGTTGGCACGCAGATGGCGCCATTCGCCGTGGACCGGCATGAGGTTCTTCGGTCGGCAGATGTTGTAGAAGTACAGCAACTCGCCGGCGGAGGCATGGCCGGAAACATGCACCTTGGCGTTGCCCTTGTGGACGACGTTGGCGCCCCAGCGGGTGAGGCCGTTGATGACGCGGTAGACCGCGTTCTCGTTTCCGGGGATGAGGGAGGACGCCAGGATGACCGTGTCGCCGTCGACGATGCGGATCTGGTGGTCACGGTTGGCCATCCGGGACAGGGCGGCCATCGGTTCGCCCTGGGAACCCGTGCAGACCAGGACCACCTGGCTGTCCGGGAGGTCGTCGAGCGTCTTGACGTCGACGACGAGGCCCGGCGGGACCTTGAGGTAGCCCAGGTCCCGCGCGATGCCCATGTTGCGGACCATGGAGCGGCCGACGAAGGCGACCCGGCGGCCGTACTCGTGGGCCGCGTCCAGAACCTGCTGGATGCGGTGGACATGGCTGGCGAAGCTCGCCACGATGATCCGCTTGCCGGCTCCGGCGAAGACCTGGCGCAGGACGTTCGAGATGTCGCGCTCGGGCGGGACGAAGCCCGGAACCTCGGCGTTCGTCGAGTCGGCCAGAAGAAGATCGATGCCTTCCTCGCTCAGCCGTGCGAACGCGTGCAGATCCGTCAGACGGTTGTCCAGCGGGAGCTGGTCCATCTTGAAGTCGCCGGTGTGCACCGCCATGCCGGCCGGGGTGCGGATGGCCACGGCCAGGGCGTCCGGGATGGAGTGGTTGACGGCGACGAACTCGCAGTCGAAGGGGCCGATGCGCTCGCGCTGGCCCTCCGCCACTTCCAGCGTGTACGGGCGGATGCGGTGCTCCTGGAGCTTCGCCTCGATGAGGGCGAGGGTCAGCTTGGAGCCGATGAGCGGGATGTCCGGCTTCTCGCGGAGCAGGAAGGGGACACCGCCGATGTGGTCTTCGTGGCCGTGGGTGAGGACGATGCCCTCGATGTCGTCGAGGCGGTCCCGGACGGACGTGAAGTCCGGCAGGATCAGGTCGATTCCGGGCTGCTCCTCCTCGGGGAAGAGCACTCCGCAGTCGACGATCAGCAGACGGCCGCCGTACTCGAAGACGGTCATGTTTCGGCCGATCTCGCCGAGCCCGCCGAGCGGGGTGACGCGCAGGGCGCCTTCGGGGAGCTGGGGCGGCGGGCCGAGTTCAGGATGCGGATGACTCAAAAGACTCTCCTCACCACGCACGCCACGTACCGGTCGGGCACGTGGCGTGCGTGACGTTCGTGCATAAGCAGTTGTCGTTGTGGGATGCGGGCACCGGTGTCCCGCCTTATTCAGTTGTTAAGCCTTGCTACGCGGACGTCCGCGCGAAGTCTGTTGTCAGAGCTGTACCCCGCCGGCAGCAAGATCGATCTTGAGCTGGGCGATCTCCTCGGCCGAACATTCGACCATGGGGGCGCGCAGGGGCCCGGCGGGCAACCCTTGGAGGGACAGCGCGGCCTTGGTCGTCATCACGCCCTGGGTGCGGAACATGCCGGTGTAGATTGGGAGCAGCTTCTGGTGGATCTCCGTGGCCTTCTGTACGTCACCGGAGGCGAAGGCCTCGACGAGGACCCTGAGGTCCGGGGTGACCACATGGCCGACGACCGAGACGAAGCCGACAGCGCCCACGGAGAGCAGCGGCAGGTTGAGCATGTCGTCGCCGGAGTACCAGGCGAGGCCGGACTGCGCGATGGCCCAGCTCGCGCGGCCGAGGTCGCCCTTGGCGTCCTTGTTGGCGACGATCCTCGGGTGCTCGGCCAGGCGGACGAAAGTCTCGGTGTTGATCGGGACGCCGCTGCGGCCGGGGATGTCGTAGAGCATGACGGGTAGCCCGGTCGCGTCGGCGACGGTGGTGAAGTGCCGGTACAGGCCCTCCTGCGGGGGCTTGTTGTAGTACGGCGTGACGAGCAGCAGGCCGTGGGCGCCGTCGCGCTCGGCCTGGCGGGCCAGCTCGATGCTGTGGTGGGTGTCGTTGGTGCCGACGCCGGCCACGACGTGGGCGCGGTCTCCGACCGCCTCCACTACGGCTCGCACGAGATCCGATTTCTCCGCATCGCTGGTGGTGGGGGACTCGCCGGTGGTGCCATTGATGATCAGGCCGTCGTTGCCTGCGTCCACCAGGTGGCCGGCGAGCCGCTGCGCGCCGTCGAGGTCGAGTGCGCCGTCCGCCGTGAAGGGCGTGACCATGGCGGTGAGGACCCGCCCGAAGGGGGTCTGCGGAGTGGAGGTCGGAGCCATGGGTTACACGCTACTCGGTGCTCACGGCGCGGTCTGCCCTTGGGGTGCGGGGAAAGTCCGGACAAATGCGGAGCCCGGCACTGCCTGCTCGGGGGTTCAAGCAGTGCCGGGTCCGTTTGATCAGGCTAGATGAACTTCACCAAATGCCGCAATACGGACACCTCGCCAGGCTGATCCGTACATCTGTGCCGAGCGCGACAAGATGCACGACACAGCGTTCGACAAAACAGCCGGCTACGGCGCGACACGGCCGTTGGCGTTGAAGGCTGCGTGGGTGAGCGGCATGAGCCTGGCCCACTCCGCCTCCATCTTCTCGCCGACCATCTCGATCTCCCGCTGCGGGAAGGACGGCACCTTGGCCAGCTCGTGCTGGGTACGCAGGCCGAGGAAGTGCATCAGCGACCGGGCGTTGCAGGTGGCGTACATCGAGGAGAAGAGGCCGACGGGCAGGGTGGCGCGAGCGACCTCGCGGGCGATGCCTGCCGAGAGCATCTCCTGGTACGCGGCATAGGACTGCAGATAGGACTCCTCCATCGCGGCGGCGACGGACTCGTACTGTTCGGGAGTGCCGTGGACGAACTCGTACCTGCCGGGGCGTCCCTGCTGAACCAGCTTGCGGTCCTCGCCGGGAACGTAGAAAACCGGCTGGAGCTCGCGGTAGCGCCCGGACTCCTCGTTGTACGAATTGTGTACGACAAAACCGTCCGCGATGAAGTTGTGGTGCGGCGGTGGCATGGAGATGTCGTAGGTCATCTCCTCCCCGTCGGGAACGACGGAGAGGACGCTCTCCCAACGCACGCCGTTCTGGAGTGCGCGACGGCGCGCTCCGCTCGGCACGCCTTCGCCGTTGGTCTTCCTCCGGTGACACGACTTGCAGGCCGGCCGCAGGTTCGAGACGTCGAGTGCCTTGGTCAGATCGGCGTCCACCGGGACGACGTGATCCAGCTCCAGGTCCTTGGCCTCGAACTTCTCGTCGCAGATGTAGCAGAGGTCCATAGGCGCGACGAGCTGGGCTCGTTGCTCGGTGGTCCAGATCCGGATGCCCTCACGCAGGCGCTTCGGGATGCCCACCCGCTCACCGGTCCCCACACGGCCCAGCCGCCCGATCCGGTCGCCGACGCGCAGATCGCCGGCGCGAACCCAGCCGTCGGGCGTCCATACCCGGTGCTCTGCGGTGCACCGCAGAGCCTTGCCGTTCGTTGTCGACACCTTGAGGATCGGTTTGACGCCGGACTCGAAGACGTCGACCATGGGCGCCTTCTCCGCCAGCCCGGTCTCCAGGTTGATGGTGTCGGCCAGGAGGTTCTCGCAGGACTTCAGCCTGCGCGTACGCCCCATGGAGTCGGGCACACCGATCTTCCAGTCCCGGTACACGTCCGCGATGCGTTTGGCTTTGCCGTTCTTGCTGGTGCCGACACGGATCATGGCGTCCCCCGGCAGGCACCAGCCCACCCGGTGCCGCATGAACTCGCGGAAGACGAAGATCGGGGCGCTGATGAAGAACGTCATCGAGTTGTGCTCGAAGGGGCTGCCGTGCCGGTCCCGCATCAGGTAGTTGATCAGACCCTTGGAGCGCTCCGGGTCCTTCTTCAGCTCGTCAAGGGACTGCTCGCCGGCGGTGGAGACCCGGGCGGCCCACAGCACGTCGGAGTCAGCCGCGCTGTGCTTGACCAGCTCGACGGTGACTTCGCTGCGGAAGCTGGGCTTGAGGTCGTCGGCGGGGGTGTCGGTCACGGCTCGGAGGGTCCTTCCATCACTTCTCTCGGGCGGCGCCCACTCTACGGCCCGGCACTGACATCGGGGCGTTCGGTGCCGGGGCGCGACATCTTTGGCCAACTTCGGTGAAGTTCTGTGAATTCGGGGCAACCGGGCACCTATCGCTACGTTCGCTCGTCTGTGTTGGTGAGAGCGATTCGTTCGATCCCTGCCCCTCAGCTCCCGAGAGGAGACGCCCCCCATGTTCGGTCGGCGCGAACCCGTACCGTTCGCCTTCATCGCCGAAGCCGACAGGTTCCGCAGCAATGTCACTCCCCCGCCCCGTCAGCGGTCGTCCGTGAGTCAGATAGCCGGGCGATGGCTGCTCGGGCTGACCATCGTCGCCGGCATAGTGGGCTCGCTGGTGCTGGGCATGCCGGCGCTGTCCACGCCGTCCGACACACAGACCCAGCAGTCGCAGGCCTCTCAGGGGCACTGACTCTTCCGGCCCCCGCGAGTGGTGAGCGGGGACACGGGCGGATAGCCTCACCGGGCACAGCCCATGCATGGATTGAGTGAGGACCAACCGTGCCCCTGCCCTTCCTGACGGCCGACCGCCCCTATGACGCGGCACTCGACAACGCCCTGCCGTTCGACGACCGGGACCGCTGGCGGCGCCCCTACCGGCCCGGGCCGTGGCGGGTGGGGGGGTCCGCCCTGTGGCTGCTGCTCGCCTCGTTCGTGCTGTTCGCGGCGGTCGCGCTGGCCCTGACCGGCTCGCTGTCCTCCGCCGGGGCGGTCCTCGGTATCGCACTGCTGATCATCGCCGCCGCGCTGCGGATACTGCGCATGGGCGTGTGGGTGAGCGCGCGCGGGGTGCGCCAGATCGGGCTGCTGTACACACGGACTGTGCCCTGGAAGCGGGTGGTCTCGGTGCGCACCGCGCAGCAGCCCGTCCGCTGGCTCGGGCTGCCGCGCACGGTGCAGGGTCAGGCGCTGACGCTCGTACGCAAGGACCGGTCGCCAGAGGACACGGATCCGTTGCTGACCACGCACGGGATGGACTTCCTGGGCCGGGCGTCGGCCTTCGACCGTGCGGCGGACGCGGTGGAGGCGTGGGCGGCGGAGTACCGGCGCGACTGAGGGCCGTCAAGCGACACGCAGCAGGGGCCGGTCCGCGTGGGTGCGGACCGGCCCCTGCTGCGCATGTGGGCCGCGCTCACGCCTCCACCGGCCTGCCGTCGTGCAGGGCGATGGCGCGCTGCATCGCCTTGCGGGCGCGCGGGGTGTCGCGGGCGTCGTGGTAGGCGACGGCGAGCCGGAACCAGCTGCGCCAGTCGTCGGGGTCGGCCTCCGTCTCGGCCTTGCGCTTGGCGAAGACCTCGTCCGCGGAGCCCCGGTCGATGCGGCCGCCGGGCGTGCGCTTCAGTTCGTCCACGGGCAGGCCGCCCTCGGCGTCGAGCTCGGCCGCGAGGGCGTTGGCTCTGCGGACGAACTGGGTGTTCTTCCACAGGAACCACAGCCCGATGACCGGCAGGATCAGCACCGCCACCCCGAAGGTGACGGTGAGGACCGTGCCGGTCTGGATGAGCATCACGCCCCGGCTGCCGACCAGGACGAAGTAGAAGACGAGGACGGCGGCCGTGATGGCGTAGGAGAGCTTCGCGCGCATGTCAGCAGGCCCCGGTCAGCCCAGGTCCAGGAAGTTTTCCAGACCGAAGGTCAGGCCCGGAGCGGTGACCACGCGGCGGGCGCCGAGCAGGATGCCCGGCATGAAGCTGCTGTGGTGGAGGGAGTCGTGGCGGATGGTGAGGGTCTCGCCCTCGCCGCCCAGCAGGACCTCCTGGTGGGCCAGGAGGCCGCGCAGGCGGACGGCGTGGACGGGGATTCCGTCGACGTCGGCGCCGCGTGCGCCGTCCAGGGCGGTGACCGTGGCGTCCGGTGCCGGGGCGGTGCCGGCCGAGCGGCGGGCCTCGGCGATGAGCTGGGCGGTGCGGGTGGCGGTGCCGGAGGGGGCGTCGACCTTGTTCGGGTGGTGGAGCTCGACGACCTCCACCGACTCGAAGTAGGGCGCGGCGATCTGCGCGAACTTCATCGTCAGCACGGCGCCGATGGAGAAGTTCGGGGCGATGAGCACACCGGTCTCCGGGGACTGGTCCAGCCAGCCCGTCAGCTGCGCGAGGCGCTCGTCGGTCCAGCCGGTGGTACCGACGACGGCGTGGATTCCGTGGCGTACGCAGAAGTCGAGGTTGCCCATCACCGAGGCGGGGGTGGTCAGTTCGACCGCGACCTGGGCGCCGGACTCGGCCAGCGCCTCCAGCTTGTCGCCCCGGCCGAGGGCGGCGACCAGCTCCATGTCCTCGGCGGCCTCGACCGCCTTGACCGCCTCGGACCCGATACGGCCCTTGGCACCGAGGACCGCCACGCGCAGCTTGCTCATCTTCTTCGTTCCTTACCGGTGGTGTGTCAGGCGACGGCGTCGTGCAGGCGTGCGGCCTGTTTGTCCTTGAGCGGGCCGATGACCGACAGCGAGGGGCGCTGTCCCAGGATGTCGCGGGCGACGGAACGGACGTCGTCCGGGGTCACCGCGGCTATCCGGGCCAGCATGTCGTCGACGGACATCTGCTCGCCCCAGCACAGCTCGCTCTTGCCGATACGGTTCATCAGCGCGCCGGTGTCCTCCAGGCCCAGCACCGTGGAGCCCTGGAGCTGGCCGATGGCACGGCCGATCTCCTCGTCGGGCAGGCCGTGCTCGGCGACCTGGTCCAGTTCGTCCCGGCAGATCTTGAGGACGTCGTGCACCTGGGAGGGCCGGCAGCCGGCGTACACACCGAAGAGGCCGCAGTCGGCGAAGCCCGAGGTGTAGGAGTACACGCTGTAGGCCAGGCCGCGCTTCTCGCGGACCTCCTGGAAGAGCCGGGAGGACATGCCGCCGCCGAGCGCGGTGTTGAGCACACCGAGCGCCCAGCGACGGTCGTCGGTGCGGGCCAGACCGGGCATGCCGAGGACGACATGGGCCTGTTCGGTCTTGCGGCCGAGGAGTTCGACGCGTCCGGCGGTGCGGATGGTGCGGCTGCCGTCGCGCGGGCCGATGGGTGCCGCCTCGGCGGCCCGGAAGGCGCCGGCCTTCTCGAAGGCCGCGCGGACCTGTCGTACGACCTTGTTGTGGTCGATGTTGCCGGCGGCCGCGACCACCAGGTGGGTGGGGTCGTAGTGCTTCTTGTAGAAGCGGCGGATGCGGTCGGCCGTGAGGGCGTTGACCGTGTCGACCGTGCCGAGGACCGGGCGGCCGAGGGCGTTGTCGCCGAACATGGTGTGCGCGAACAGGTCGTGCACGCAGTCGCCCGGGTCGTCCTCGGTCATGGCGATCTCTTCGAGGATCGCGCCCCGCTCGACGTTGACGTCCTCTTCGAGGATGAGCGAGCCGGTCAGCATGTCGCAGACGACGTCTATGGCGAGCGGCAGGTCGGTGTCGAGCACGCGCGCGTAGTAGCACGTGTACTCCTTCGCCGTGAACGCGTTCATCTCGCCGCCGACCGCGTCGACGGCGGAGGAGATGTCCAGGGCGGAGCGGCGCGTGGTGCCCTTGAAGAGCAGGTGCTCCAGGTAGTGCGTGGCGCCGTTCAGGGCCGGGGTCTCGTCGCGGGAGCCGACGTGGGCCCAGATGCCGAAGGTCGCGGAGCGCACCGAGGGCAGGGTCTCGGTGACGATGCGCAGGCCGCCGGGGAGGGTGGTCTTGCGCACCGTGCCGATGCCGTTCTCGCCCTTGATCAGGGTTTGGGTACGGGCGACGGCCCGCGCCTCCGAGGAGGTGCGGGCCGTCGTCGTGGAGCTGCTCGACGTCACTGGTCGGTGTCGTCCTTCGTGTCTTCGGCTGCGCCCGCGGCGGAGCCGCTGTTGGACTCGGCCTCGCCCTCGATCACGGGGATCAGGGAGAGCTTGCCGCGGGAGTCGATCTCGGCGATCTCGACCTGGACCTTGTGGCCCACACCGAGGACGTCCTCGACGTTCTCCACGCGCTTGCCGCCGGCCAGCTTGCGGATCTGCGAGATGTGCAGCAGACCGTCCTTGCCGGGCAGCAGGGAGACGAACGCGCCGAAGGTGGTCGTCTTCACGACCGTGCCCAGGTAGCGCTCGCCGACCTCGGGCATCGTCGGGTTGGCGATGCTGTTGATCGTAGCGCGGGCGGCCTCGGCGGCCGGGCCGTCGGAGGCACCGATGTAGATGGTGCCGTCGTCCTCGATCGTGATCTCGGCGCCGGTGTCCTCCTGGATCTGGTTGATCATCTTGCCCTTGGGGCCGATGACCTCGCCGATCTTGTCGACCGGGATCTTCACGGTGATGATCCGCGGCGCGTTCGGGGACATCTCGTCCGGCTTGTCGATCGCTTCCATCATCACGTCGAGGATGTGGAGGCGGGCGTCCCGGGCCTGCTTGAGGGCGGCGGCCAGGACCGAGGCCGGGATGCCGTCCAGCTTGGTGTCGAGCTGGAGGGCGGTCACGAACTCCTTGGTGCCGGCGACCTTGAAGTCCATGTCACCGAAGGCGTCTTCCGCACCGAGGATGTCGGTGAGGCTGACGTAGTGCGTCTCGCCGTCGATCTCCTGGGAGATCAGGCCCATGGCGATACCGGCGACCGGGGCCTTCAGCGGCACACCGGCGTTGAGCAGCGACATGGTGGAGGCGCAGACCGAGCCCATGGACGTCGAGCCGTTGGAGCCGAGGGCCTCGGACACCTGGCGGATCGCGTAGGGGAACTCCTCGCGGGTCGGCAGGACCGGGACCAGGGCGCGCTCGGCGAGGGCGCCGTGGCCGATCTCGCGGCGCTTCGGGGAGCCGACACGGCCGGTCTCGCCGGTGGAGTACGGCGGGAAGTTGTAGTTGTGCATGTAGCGCTTGCGGGTCACCGGGGAGAGGGTGTCCAGCTGCTGCTCCATCCGGAGCATGTTGAGGGTGGTGACGCCCAGGATCTGGGTCTCGCCACGCTCGAACAGCGCCGAGCCGTGCACGCGCGGGATGGCCTCGACCTCGGCGGCCAGGGTGCGGATGTCGGTGACACCGCGGCCGTCGATGCGCTTCTTCTCCTTGATCACGCGCTCGCGGACCAGCTGCTTGGTGAGCGAGCGGTACGCGGCGGAGATCTCCTTCTCGCGGCCCTCGAACTCCGGGAGCAGCTTCTCGGCGGCCAGACCCTTGACGCGGTCCAGCTCGGCCTCGCGCTCCTGCTTGCCGGCGATGGTCAGCGCGGAGGCGAGCTCCGGGCGGACGGCGGCGGCCAGCGCCTCCAGGATGTCGTCCTGGTAGTCGAGGAAGATCGGGAACTCGCCGGTCGGCTTGGCGGCCTTCGCGGCGAGGTCGGCCTGGGCCTTGCAGAGCACCTTGATGAAGGGCTTCGCGGCGTCCAGACCGGAGGCGACGACCTCCTCGGTCGGCGCCTCGGCGCCGCCCTGGACCAGCTGGATGGTCTTCTCGGTGGCCTCGGCCTCGACCATCATGATCGCGACGTCGCCGTCCTCCAGGACGCGGCCGGCGACCACCATGTCGAAGACGGCCTCCTCGAGCTCGGTGTGCGTCGGGAAGGCGACCCACTGGCCGTTGATCAGCGCGACGCGGACGCCGCCGATCGGGCCGGAGAAGGGCAGACCGGCCAGCTGGGTGGACGCGGACGCGGCGTTGATCGCCACGACGTCGTACAGGTGGTCGGGGTTGAGCGCCATGATCGTGGCGACGACCTGGATCTCGTTGCGCAGGCCCTTCTTGAAGGACGGGCGCAGCGGGCGGTCGATCAGGCGGCAGGTGAGGATCGCGTCCTCGCTCGGCCGGCCCTCACGGCGGAAGAAGGAACCGGGGATCTTCCCGGCCGCGTACATGCGCTCCTCGACGTCCACCGTGAGGGGGAAGAAGTCGAGCTGGTCCTTGGGGTTCTTGGAGGCGGTGGTGGCCGACAGCACCATGGTGTCGTCGTCCAGGTACGCCACGGCGGAGCCGGCGGCCTGCTTGGCCAGGCGGCCCGTCTCGAAGCGGATGGTGCGGGTGCCGAAGGTGCCGTTGTCGATGACGGCCTCGGCGTAGTGGGTCTCGTTCTCCACTAGCGTTTTCTCCGTTACTTGTCGTCTTTCGTCCCACTCGGCCCGTGTGGCCGGGGGACGGTTACGGAGAAGCGCGCCGTGCTGTGCGGGCCGGTCTTCGATCGAAGCACCCGGGGCTCGCTTCCCCCCGGGGGCCACTACCGAGGACCGGCGGCGGCTTAGGTGCGCTTCTCCTCGTTCTGGGTCGTACGTCGGTGTTCTGAGTCGTACGTCGTTCTGTGTCGTGCGTATTGCGTTGTGCTACCACACTACAAAGCGTGAGTGACACTCCGCACGTTTCCGCACGTACGGCAAAGGGAGCGGCCCCGGGTGTCTCCGGGAACCGCTCCCTTCACGGCGTCTTACTTGGCGCCCGCCGCACCGCGGCGGATGCCCAGGCGGTCGACCAGCGCACGGAAGCGCTGGATGTCCTTCTTCGCCAGGTACTGCAGGAGGCGACGGCGCTGACCGACCAGGATCAGCAGACCACGACGGGAGTGGTGGTCGTGCTTGTGGGTCTTGAGGTGCTCCGTCAGGTCGGAGATCCGACGGGACAGCAGAGCGACCTGGACCTCGGGGGAGCCGGTGTCACCCTCCTTGGTACCGAACTCGGAGATGATCTGCTTCTTCACTGCGGCGTCGAGCGACACGCGTACTCCTCATAGTCTGTGAGAGCCCACCGAGTGCCCCCGGTCTTCATCGCGGGGGAGCTTCCACAACTCGGGAGGCGGGGATCCGTTGGGCGCGGCCTCAGGAGTCCACGGGGGACTCCGGGGGTGCGTACACGAACGGCCGTCGTCCAGGGTACCAGTGCCGATGGGCGTCTCTGTCCTGGGGATGTACAGGAAAGGACGAGACAGTCGAGGACCATGCGACCGCCAGTAGTGTGACCGTCACAGCGTACGTACGTCGTCGGAAAGGGGTCGCCGCGGTATGAGCGAGACGGCTGAGGAGATGAAGGCGCGCAAGGAGCGGGAACGGGACGAGCTCTACGCGCTCGACATCTCGGGCGTCGAGTGGCACTGCGCGCCCGGCACCGAGCAGGACGAGGAGCGGGTCGAGATCGCCTACCTGCCCGAGGGCGCCGTGGCCATGCGGTCGTCGCTCGACCCGGACACCGTGCTGCGGTACACGGAGGCGGAGTGGCGGGCCTTCGTGCTGGGCGCGCGGGACGGGGAGTTCGACCTGGAGCCGAACGAACGCAACGGCGGCCTGACCGCCCAGTGACCAGCGCGCCTCCGCCGGCGAAGAGTCGCAGATGCCGCCACCCTTGGGGCCCTTGCGTTTGCTCGACTGCACCACGACCGCGGTACGGCCGTCGACGGTGACGTGACCGCTGGTGGCGCAGAGGTGACCGTCCAGTCGGAGGGGCACCCGGGCCACCAGCAGGGTCCTGGCCAAGGGCACCGGCACCAGCACCAGGATCGTCGGCGTCAAAGTAGAACCCGGGGTCGACGACACGTCGTCCAGGGACATCACCCGGCAGACCGCCGCCCCCGGCCCGGACGAGGACATCACCAGCGCGCCGCCCGCGACCGGCACGACGGCCACGACGGCCACGACCGCGCCGGAAAGACGTCCGCGCCGCTTTCTGCGCTCACCGTCGGCGGTCAGCGTGGACTGGGTGTAGATGGATGAAGGTGGGCCGAAGCAGCCCCCCGTGGTATCCGCGCGCAATGTCCCCGTTTCCGGGGCCAGTTCAACTGTGCTCTCGCGAACACACGCTCGCCCTACCCGGCCGTCACCAGGGCATCATGGACATGGTTCACGGCCCCGGAGCGGTCAACTGGTGCCCGAACTGACGGTTCTTGCCCGTTTTGTTCACCGATTGTTAGGCAAGACGAAAGCTCTGCACGGGAGTTCCGGGCAGGGTGTGACCAGGTGGACTTCCGTATTGAGACCGACGGGCCTGCCGAGGTCCGGCTCCTGGTGATTAGGCTGGGAGGGGGGGCGCGACGTCAGGACCGTGAACAAGGCGTCGGTGTCCCGAGGGGGAGAGCCGGTGGATCGGACTACCTCAAACGAATACGGATGCTGAGAACGACACGACATGGTCGTCGCGCCGGCACGGCATGAGGGTGCTCGACCACACCAGGAGGAACTGTGAGCAGCGATCGGGACGGGATCCGCGGGGGCTGGGCCACACCCGGCGAAGACCAGCCCGATGCGGAGTCCGTCAACGAGATTACGGGCGAGTTCACCATCGACTACGCGCCGCCCGCCTGGTACACGCAGAACGCGGCGGGCGGCCCGGGACCGGCCGACGGACCCGGCGGACCGGGGGCGGCTCCGGGTTCGGGTGCCCCGGGTGCCGGCGACCAGTCCGGCGCGGCCGGTGGGGCGGGGGCTCCGGGCTCCGGTTCCGGTACGACGCCTGCCGCGCAGCCCCGTTCACCGTTCCCGCCGGGGACGCCGATTCCTGGGCTGACTCCCCCTCCGCATGCCCAGCAGGGGAGCGGGACGCCGGGTCCCGGGGTCGCGTTCACACCGCCGCCCACCTCGTCTCCTGGTGCGCCTTTCACCCCGCCGCCCACCGCGACGCCGGGTGCGCCCTTCACGCCGCCGCCCGCCTCGACGCCGGGTGCCCCGTCCGCGTCCGCGCCTGCCGCGACGCCCGGGGCGCCCTTCACGCCGCCGCCCACGTCAACGCCCGGGGCGCCGTTCACTCCCGCGCCCACGGCGACGCCGGGAGCGCCTTTCACGCCGCCGCCCGCCTCGACTCCGGGTGCGCCCTTCACCCCGCCGCCCACCACCACGCCGGGTGCGCCGTTCACGCCACCGGCGCCGAGCGCGGACGCGGGGGCACCGGCCGCACCGCCGGCGCCGGCCGCCGTGCCGTTCACCCCTGCCGCACCGCCTGCCGACAGTGCGGCCGCCGTGCCGAAGTTGCCGGTCGGATTCGAGCCGCAGCGGCCTGCCGCCGAAGGAACGGCGCCGGAGGCCGAGCCGGAGAACGGTGACCTGGAGAGCGGGGCGACGATGCGGTTCTCCGCCGTCGCGCTGAAGCGTGACATGGCCGAGGCCGCCGAGCAGCGCCTTACCGAGGACGAGGACGAGGACGAGGGCGAAGCCGACGAAGCCGACGAAGCCGACGAAGAGAAGCAGAAGGCGGCCGACGTCGTCGCGCTGCTGGTTGACTCCGGCGCCAAGGACGACTCGGACCACGAGGACGAGGCCCCCCTCGACGACGCCGATTCCAGCGGTACGGCCGAGACGGACGAACCCGCCCAGGAAGCCGACCCGGTGGACGACACCAAGGAGGACGAGCCCCAGGACGCTTTCGCCGACACCGACGACGACGGCGAGAACGGCGGCCCCGATGACGCCGTAGCCGCCGAGGGCACCGCCGAGCCCGAGGACGCGCCCCCGGCTCCCGAGGCCGCCGTGCCCACCGCCTGGGCTCCCCCGCCGACGCCGCCGGCCGCGGTGCCCCCGTTGCCGCCGTCCTACCAGCCCGCGGCCCCCGCACCGGCCGCCCAGTGGCCGACCCAGCCGGCGCCGTCGGAGCCGGCGCCCGGTCAGCCGCAGCCCCAGCCGGCGCCCCCGCAGGGACCCGCCGGCGTGCCGGGGCAACAGCCGCCGTTCCAGCCGCAGGCCCCGCAACCCGCGCCGGCCGCCTGGAACCAGCCTCCGGCCCAGCAGCCCGGCGCCCCCGTCCCGCCGCAGCAGGCGCCGGGCGCCTACGGCTTCCCCCAGCCTCCGGCACCCCAGGCTCCCCCCGCCGCACAGCCGCAGCCCGCCGCCCCCGCCGCACAGGGCGGTTACGGCTACCCCGGCGCCCCCGTGCCCCAGGCGCCCGCGCCGGGCGGTTACGGCTTCCCGCAGGCCCCCCAGGACCCGCGCGCAGCCCAGCCCGCCCAGCCCCCCGCTCCGGCCCCGCACCCCGAGCAGCAGGACCTGCGGGCGCCGCAGGCCCCCCAGCCCCCGGTCGACCCGCGTGTCGGTGCCGCCTGGCCGCAGCCCATGCAGCACGACCAGCGGCAGATGACCAACCCCGGTGCGGCGCCGCTGGGTTACACCGCGGCCGTGGAGCTGTCCTCCGACCGGCTGCTCAACAACAAGAAGCAGAAGGCGAAGAGCGGCCGGCCCGGTGCCGCCCCCTCGCGGTTCAAGCTCGGCGGCAAGAAGGAAGAGGCCGAGCGGCAGCGGAAGTTGGAGCTGATCCGCACGCCGGTGCTGTCCTGCTACCGGATAGCGGTGATCAGCCTCAAGGGCGGTGTCGGCAAGACCACCACGACCACCGCGCTCGGTTCCACCCTCGCCACCGAACGCCAGGACAAGATCCTCGCCATCGACGCCAACCCGGACGCCGGCACGCTCGGCCGCCGGGTGCGCCGCGAGACCGGCGCCACCATCCGTGACCTGGTCCAGGCGATCCCGTACCTCAACTCCTACATGGACATCCGGCGGTTCACCTCGCAGGCCCCGTCCGGCCTGGAGATCATCGCCAACGACGTCGACCCGGCCGTCTCGACCACGTTCAACGACGAGGACTACCGGCGCGCCATCGACGTGCTGGGCAAGCAGTACCCGGTCATCCTCACCGACTCCGGCACCGGTCTGCTCTACAGCGCCATGCGCGGTGTGCTCGACCTCGCCGACCAGCTGATCATCATCTCGACGCCGTCGGTGGACGGTGCGAGCAGCGCCAGTACGACGCTGGACTGGCTGTCCGCGCACGGGTACGCCGACCTCGTGTCGCGGTCGATCACCGTGATCTCCGGAGTTCGGGAGACCGGAAAGATGATCAAGGTCGAGGACATCGTGGCGCACTTCGAGACGCGCTGCCGGGGTGTCGTGGTCGTCCCCTTCGACGAGCATCTCTCCGCCGGAGCCGAGGTCGACCTCGACATGATGCGGCCGAAGGTGCGCGAGGCGTACTTCAACCTCGCGGCGATGGTCGCCGAGGACTTCGTACGACACCAGCAGATGCACGGTCTGTGGACCA
This sequence comes from Streptomyces sp. NPDC111744, assembly GCF_055634995.1. Taxonomy (NCBI): domain Bacteria; kingdom Bacillati; phylum Actinomycetota; class Actinomycetes; order Kitasatosporales; family Streptomycetaceae; genus Streptomyces; species Streptomyces sp. NPDC111744. Next base: position 338,430 of record NZ_JBVKCG010000009.1, on the reverse strand, counting down.
GCGACGGCAACCCGCCGCCGGTCGCCGCCCCGCCGATGCCGGGTCAGCCGCTGCCGGGCCAGCAGTACGCCCCGCCGCCGGCTCCGGGCCAGCAGCAGCCGTACGCACCGGGACAGCCGTACCCGCAGCAGCCGTACCCGCAGCAGCCGTACCCGCAGCAGCCAGGACAGCCGTATCCCCCGCAGGCGCAGCCTCAGCCGGGCTACGGCTACCCGCAGCCCGGCGCCCAGCCCCCCGCTCCCCCGGCCCAGCAGCCCGGCGGCTATGGCTTCCCGCAGCAGCCGCCCCGGCCCCAGGAACCGCCGCAGCCGCCCCAGCAGCCGCAGCAGTAGCCGAAACGCCGAAGGGCGGCCGGTGCCTCACCGCACCGGCCGCCCTTCGGCGTTTGGACGAATCCTCTGGCTGAACCCTCTGGTCAGGCGTTCTCGGCCGCCACCAGTTCCCGGCAGCGTTTGACGTCGTCGGCCATCTGCTCCAGTAGCGCGTCGAGCGACTCGAACTTGGCCTGGCCACGGACGTAGGCCAGGAAGTCGACGGCGACATGCAGGCCGTACAGGTCGAGGCCGACGCGGTCGATGGCGTACGCCTCCACCGTGCGCTCGGTGCCGTCGAACTGCGGGTTGGTGCCGACGGAGATCGCCGCCGGCATCACCTCGCCCTGGGCGTGCAGATAGCCGGCGTAGACGCCGTCGGCGGGGATGGCGCTGTGCGGCAGGGTCTCCACGTTGGCGGTGGGGAAGCCCAGCTCACGGCCGCGCTGGGCGCCGCGTACGACCACGCCCTCCACCCGGTGCGGGCGGCCCAGGATCTCGCGGGCACCCGCCATGTCGCCCGCGGCTACCAGACGCCGGGTCAGGGTCGAGGAGAACGGCTCGCCGCCGCCCGCCTCGCCGCGCACGAACAGGTCGACGACCTCGACCTCGAAGTCGTAGACCTTGCCCTGCTCGGCGAGGAACTCGACGTTGCCCGCGGCCTTGTGGCCGAAGCGGAAGTTGGGGCCCTCGACGACGGCCTTGGCGTGCAGCTTGTCGACCAGCACCTTGACCACGAACTCGGCCGGCGACAGCCGCGAGAACTCGGTGGTGAAGGGCAGGATCAGCACCGCGTCCACGCCCAGCTCCGCCATCAGCTCGGCACGGGTGTGGTGCGGGGCGAGCAGCGGCGGGTGGCTGCCGGGGCGGACGACCTCGCTGGGGTGCGGGTCGAAGGTGACGACGACGGCCGGAATGCCCAGCTCACGGGCTCGGTCCACGGCATGCCGGATGATCAGCTGGTGACCGCGGTGCACCCCGTCGTAAGAACCGATGGTGACGACGCTGCGCCCCCAGTCCTCGGGGATGTCCTCCAAGCCACGCCAGCGCTGCACTGTGACCGCTCCTCGAACCTGTGTCCGTTGTCCGTCTTACGCAGGTCTAAGGGTGCCATGTTTGCCGGACCCGTCTCACACCGGCACGGTCGCTGTGATCTGGCGCACGCCCCCGTCGCCTCATGCGGGCACCCGGACACCGGCCAGGTTCCCGAGCATCCGCCGGGTGCTCGGCCCCACCACCGCGGCCCATTCCTCCGGGGTGTCGCTGAGCCAGCGGGCCATCAGGGCGGCGAATCCGGGCACGTGCCGGCCCAGGTCGACCAGTCCGCGGTCGAATCGGGTCGCCCCGTCCGGCGTGCGGACCAGCAGCAACCCGGTGCGCCTGACCAGCTCACGCATCTGGTCACCGTCGTCCTCGCGCTGTACGGCGGCCGCGTGCAGCAGCGCGTCGAGGACGCCCGGGTCCCGCTCGTGGGCGAGCAGGAACTCCAGGAGTTCCCGGCGCAGCGGTCGCGAGGCGGGGGTGCCGGCCGCGCCCAGTACGGTCGCGAGGGCCGCCCGTACCGGCTCGGGGCCGCCGTGGAGCAGTCCGGTGACCAGCGGCAGCAGGACGGCACGGGCCCCGGCGCCCTGGTCGAGACGGCGTTCGACGAACCCGGCCACCTGTCCCGCCGTTTCCGGCCGCAGTTCGACGGCCTCAAGGACCAGCTCGGTGACCCGGTGGGCGAGGGTCGGGGTGGTGACGTCGGCGAGGGCGCGCAGCACCTGTCCGGCGCCCGGCCCGCGCAGCCGGGCACGGAAGGCCTCCAGGACGTCGTCGGGGTGGGTGGCCAGGGCGGGGACCAGGGCGCTCGGCGCGAGCTGCGGGTCGCCGGTGGCGAAGTGGCTCAGTGCCTGAGGGAGATGGCGGGCCCGGGTCCGCGGGTCGCGGACCAGCAGAGCGAGGGCGCCGCCGTGCAGGGTGCAGTCGGCGGGGCGGGCGAGCAGGGCGAGCGCGGCGTAGCGGAGCAGTTCCCGGTCGGGCTCGCTGCGGACGTGCGGGGCGGCGCGCAGCCCGTAGGCCACGGCGGCCACCCGGCGGGCCGGGCGCTCGTCGTGCGCCCAGCGGTCGACGGCCCGGCACACCGCGGACGGCTCGTCCTCGGCGAGCACGGCGAGCAGTTCGTCGCCCCGCCGGTGCGCGGCGTCGACCAGTACCTCGGTCAGATCGTCCAGCGCCCGGTGCCGGTGGGTGTGCAGCAGCGCCTGCGCCGCGGTCGCCACGGTGGCGTGCGGCATCGCAGGCAACGGCCGCTCGTCGTCGAACCACCGGGTGAGATACGGCTGTACGGCGGTGGGGTCGGCGGCGAGCAGCCGGGCGACGGCGTCCAGATGGCGCGGGACCGTGCCCTCGGCCTCCTCCGCCGTGGGCCGGGCCCCGAACCGCCCGACGCCCGCGGTCTCCGGCAGCGGCTCGTCCGCGAGCACCAGCCTCCGCAGCAGATCGAACCGTTCGGCGTCGGGCAGGGCGAGCGCGGTCCAGAAGTCCGGCCCGAAGTCGGTGGGCGCGGGGCGCTGCCTGCCTACGACACGGTCGGCGAGCAGCCGCAGCACCCCGGTGTACGGCGTGGCGTCGGGCAGCCGGAGCAGGGTCTGGGTGAGCAGCCGCGCGGCCCACCAGGAGGCGGGGTCGAGGTCGAGGGCATGCGCCAAGTCGTTCAGCCGAGGGGTGAGTTGGGATGGTCCGTACTGGCGGTCGAGGAGCAGCAGGGCCTGGACGACGGGGCCGACCCGGTGGTGCGGGACGGGCAGGGGGTGGGCGGTCTCGGGGGTCCGGGCGCGGTGGACGAGGGCATGCAGAGCCTCGTCCAGGTCCAGGTGCATGCCCTGGATCCAGTCGGCCAGCTCCTCGTGGGCGAAGCGGTAGCCGTCGCCCGCCGGGACCAGCAGGCCCTCGGTGAGCACGGCGGAGGCCCAGCCCGAGCCGCCGCCGAGGTGGGCCGGGACGGGCCCCCAGGGGAACACCGCCTCGAACGACTCCCGGTCCAGCTCCCCCTGGCCGGGCCCCAGGCTGCGCCGGGCGGCCTCGTGCACCTGGCCGGAGACGCGGGCGGCGAGCCGTCGTACGGCCGTACCGCGCAGGCCGTTCTCGGCGGCCAGCCGGACCGCGATACGCAGGCACATCAGGTCCAGGTAGGCGGCGAAGACGTCGTGCCGGTCGATCGGGCCGTCGGCGGGGGCGTCCGGGAGGGCGGCGCGGACCTCGGAGAGCAGGCGCAGGGCGAGGGGGTGGCGGGCGTCGCGGTCGGTGAGGGCGCCGTCGGGCACGCCGTAACGGGAGCGGGCCCGGCGCGCCTCGTCGGGGGTGAGGTCGGTCAGCCGGACGCAGGAGGGGTCACCGGTGCCCCGGTGCAGCAGTTCGGGCGGGAACTCGGCGCCGGCCCGCTCCCAGTACTCCTCGCGGCAGGCGACGAGAAGCCGGGCGCCGGTGTCACGCAGCCACGCGGCGGTACCCGCGGTCCAGGCGGAGAGCCGGTGGGCGAGGACCGGTGGCATCTCCTCCGGACCGTCCAGCAGGAGGAGGAGGGGGCGCCCGGCCCGGGTGGCCAGCCGGGCCAGTCGTTCCACGGTGAGTTCGCCCAGGTCGCCCGGGAGTTGGGAGCGGGAGGCGGCGACGATCCGGACCGCGCGCTCCAGGGAGCGGCGGGCCGCGTCGGCCACCGAGTCGTCGGCGTCCTTGAGGTCGGCGCCGCGGAGCCAGAGGGTGGGGGCGGGGCGCGCCTCGCGGTTGCGGCGGGCGGCGAGGGCGGCGAGTTCGGTGGTGCGGCCGGTGCCGGGGGCGCCGACGAGGGCCAGGACGGTGCCGGCGCCGGCGCCTTCGGCGAAGGTCGACAGCTCGTTTGAGGTTGCCGATCGTTCGACCGGTTGCACGGGGTCGGTGGATTCCGCAGAGAGTGCCGCGGCAGGTGAGAGTGGGGCTGCGGGTGCGTGGGGGCTGGTCGCGCCCACGCGGCGGTAGCCGCATGTCTGATTCAGCCCCGCGCCCCTTTGGGGCGCCCCAGTGCGGGGGGCTTTGCGGCCGATGTAGCCGGCCAGTGCGCCCGGGGGGCCGTCCTGGCCTACCGAGGTGGCTGTCAGTTCCAGGATGCCCGCGAGGTTGAGGTCGGTGCCGTACGCCGGGACGGACGCGGCGTTGCGGGTGAGCAGGTCGGCCAGGGGGGCGCTGTCCGGATGGTGGAGCGAGACGGCGAAGCCCACGTCTCGTTGGCCGGACTGGAGGGCTGTGCCCAGGACGCCGAGGACCGCGCCGGTCTCCGCGTCAAGGACCGGGCCGCCGGCCGCCCCGCCGCCGAGGCGCAGGGCGTCCCGGCCGGCCGTGCCGATCGCCAACTCCAGGGCGTCGTCGAGGAGATGGAAGCGGTCGGTGGCGGTGTACGTCACCGGGGTCGCGGCCAGCACCCGGGCCTCGCGCCAGCGGTCGGCGGCGATCCGGACGTAGGTTCCGGTCGGGATCCGCTCCCGTACCGTGATCGGCAGCGGGTCCACGCAGAGGCCCTCGGTGCGGATCAGGGCCAGGTCGTGGGCGGGCAGCGGGGTGACCGCGTCCGCGTCGACCACGCAGGTGCGGTCCCCGGCTGCGTGCAGCACGATCCGGGCGAGCCCGTCGACGGCCTCGTGGCTGGTGACGAGCGTGCCGTGGTGATCGGCGAGGAAGCCGGTGCCGCGTGGGCGGCCGGCGAGGTCGCGTACCCGGACCAGCCGGTCGTCGAGTACCGGCCAGGTGTCCTGCCGCGTCTCCCGCGTACCGTCCGCCGTGCGGCGACCGCTCCCGGTCCGCGGGCCCCGTCCCGCCATGATCGAACCTCCCTGACCGTACATCCGTGCCCTTGTCTGAGACGCTAGGCGCGAAATGATCAGCGGGACAGAGCGGGTGGCGAACGCGCCCCCCTCCGCTCCCCCGGTTCACTCCGAGCGCCTGCTCGGTCGGGTGAATAGCCAGGGACGGGTGGATACACCCTAGGGGTGGGGGAACCGAGGGGGGACCGTGGAGCGGTGGCGGCGACAGACCCCGTGGTCGCCGCTCCACGGGCACACGGGTGGCTCAGCCGAACACGGCGAGGCTCTTGGCCTTGCCCTTCTGCTCCTCGACGAGCACGAGGAAGCGCCCGTCGGGGTCGAACACGGCGACGGGACCGGCGCCGGCGTACTGCTCGGGCATGTCGATCCGCACCCCGTTGGTGAGCAGCCCGGCCCGTCTGGCGTCGACGTCCCAGCGCGGGAACGCGGCTCCGGCCGCCTCGGCGATCGGCATCACGGTCAGCTCCTGCTGGAGCTGGTCGAGGGTGCGCGCCGAGTCCAGCTTGTACGGTCCGACGCGGGTCCGGCGCAGCGCCGTGAGATGGCCGCCGACGCCCAGGTCGGCGCCCAGGTCGCGGGCGAGGGCGCGGATGTAGGTGCCGGAGGAGCAGACGACCGAGACGACCAGGTCGAGCACGGCGGTGCCGTCCTCGGCGACGGCCTCCCGGACGTCGTACACCCTGAACGACGAGACGGTCACCGGCCGGGCCGGGATCTCGAAGTCCTCGCCCTCCCGGGCACGCTTGTACGACCGTACGCCGTCGATCTTGATGGCGCTGACCTTGGACGGCACCTGCATGATGGAGCCGGTCAGCTTGGCGATGCCGGTGTCGACGGCCTCGCGGGTGACCTTGGAGGCGTCGGTGGACGAGGTGATCTCGCCCTCGGCGTCGTCCGTGAGCGTGTTCTGCCCGAGGCGGACGGCCCCCAGGTACTCCTTCTCGGTGAGGGCGAGGTGCCCGAGGAGCTTGGTCGCCCGCTCGATGCCGAGGACGAGGACGCCCGTGGCCATCGGGTCGAGGGTGCCGGCGTGCCCGACGCGCCGGGTGCGGGCGATGCCCCGCATCTTGGCGACGACGTCGTGCGAGGTGAAGCCCGACGGCTTGTCGACGATGACAAGGCCGTCGGGCGGGGTGGGCTTGCTGGTCATTCGGTGGCGTCGTCCGTCTCGTCGGCGTCGTCCTCGGATCCTGGCTTCCTGTACGGGTCCGCGTCACCGGCGAAGGCGGCGCCCGCGGAGACATCGCGGACCTTCGCGTCGGACTGCCGTGCCTTGTCGAGGAGGTCCTCGATGGTCTTGGCGGTGTCGGGGAGGGCGTCCGCGACGAAGGTCAGGGTCGGCGTGAACTTCACGCCCGCCGCCGCGCCGACCGCCGAGCGGAGCACGCCCTTGGCGCTCTCCAGGCCCGCGGCGGCCGCGGCCCGCTCCTCGTCGTCGCCGTACACCGTGTAGAAGACGGTCGCCTCCCTGAGGTCACCCGTGACCCGGGTGTCCGTGATGGTGACGTGGGTGCCGAGCCGCGGGTCCTTGATCCCGCGCAGCAGCTTCTGGGCCACCACCTCTCGGATGAGGTCCGCCAGCCTCTTAGCCCGCGCGTTGTCGGCCACTGGTCCGTCTCCCGTTCTTTCTTCTGTGTCGTTCTGCAGGTCTAGTCGTCGTCGCCGTGCAAGCGCCGTCGGACGGACAGCAGCTCCACCTCGGGGCGGGCGGCGACCAGCCGTTCGCACCGGTCGAGCACGTCGGTCAGGTGCGCGGCGTCGCCGGAGACCAGGGCAAGGCCGATGCCGGCCCTGCGGTGAAGGTCCAGGTGGTCCACCTCGGCCGCGCTCACGGCGAACTTCCGCTGGAGTTCGGCGACGATCGGGCGGACGACGGAGCGCTTCTCCTTCAGCGAATGGATGTCGCCGAGGAGGAGGTCGAAGGACAGAGTCCCCACGTACATGTATGTATCCGGTTCACCCGCCGGTACGGGATCGATGGCCCTGTCAGGAACGGTACCCCGTCCCCGCCGGGGGCTCGACCGACTTTCCCGGCCGCGGACGGGCGGGAAAAGTGCTGGCCGACGGAACCGAAGTCCCGTCGGCCAGCACAAACCGTTGGCTTACACCCGCGGCTTTTCGCGCATCTCGTAGGTCGCGATGACGTCGTCGATCTTGATGTCGTTGAAGTTTCCGAGGTTGATACCGCCCTCGAAGCCTTCGCGAATCTCGGTGACGTCGTCCTTGAAGCGGCGCAGACCGTCGATGTTGAGGTTCTCCGCGATGACCTTGCCATCACGGACCAGGCGCGCCTTGGTGTTGCGCTTGACCTCGCCGGAGCGGATGAGAACACCCGCGATGTTGCCCAGCTTGGACGACTTGAAGACCTCGCGGATCTCCGCCGTACCGAGCTCGACCTCTTCGTACTCCGGCTTGAGCATGCCCTTGAGGGCCGCCTCGATCTCCTCGATCGCCTGGTAGATGACCGAGTAGTAGCGGACGTCCACGCCCTCGCGCTCGGCCATCTGCGCCGCGCGGCCTGCCGCGCGGACGTTGAAGCCGATCACGATGGCGTCCGAGCCCATCGCCAGGTCGATGTCCGACTCCGTGACCGCACCGACGCCGCGGTGCAGGACGCGGATGTCGACCTCTTCGCCGACGTCCAGCTGGAGCAGGGAGGACTCGAGAGCCTCGACGGAACCAGAAGCGTCACCCTTGATGATGAGGTTGAGCTGCTGGACCTCGCCGGCCTTGAGCACCTTGTCCAGGTCCTCGAGGGAGACGCGGCGCGTGCGCTTGGCGAACGCGGCGTTGCGCTCACGGGCGGCACGCTTCTCGGCGATCTGACGGGCCGTACGGTCCTCGTCGACCACCAGGAAGTTGTCGCCCGCCCCCGGGACGTTGGTCAGACCCAGGACCTGGACCGGCGTCGCGGGCCCGGCCTCGGCGACGTTGTTGCCGTTGTCGTCGAGCATGGCGCGGACGCGACCGTAGGCGTCGCCCACGACCATCGTGTCGCCGACCCGCAGGGTGCCTCGCTGCACGAGGACCGTCGCCACGGCACCGCGGCCGCGGTCGAGGCGGGACTCGATCGAGATGCCCTGCGCGTCCTGGTTCGGGTTGGCCCGCAGGTCGAGCGAGGCGTCGGCCGTCAGGATCACGGCCTCCAGCAGGGAGTCGATGTGCAGACCCTGCTTGGCGGAGATGTCGACGAACATCGTGTCGCCGCCGTACTCCTCGGCCACCAGCCCGTACTCGGTGAGCTGACCGCGCACCTTGGTCGGGTCGGCGCCCTCGACGTCGATCTTGTTGACCGCGACGACGATCGGGACATCGGCCGCCTTGGCGTGGTTGAGCGCCTCGACCGTCTGCGGCATGACGCCGTCGTTGGCCGCGACGACCAGGATCGCGATGTCGGTCGACTTCGCACCACGGGCACGCATGGCGGTGAACGCCTCGTGACCCGGGGTGTCGATGAAGGTGATCTTGCGCTCTTCGTCGTTGACCTCGGTGGAGACCTGGTAGGCACCGATGTGCTGGGTGATTCCGCCGGCCTCGCCCGCGATGACGTTCGTCTTGCGGATGGCGTCGAGCAGTCGGGTCTTACCGTGGTCGACGTGACCCATGACGGTGACGACCGGCGGACGGACCACCAGGTCGTCCTCGCCGCCCTCGTCCTCGCCGAACTCGATGTCGAAGGACTCGAGCAGCTCGCGGTCCTCCTCCTCGGGGCTGACGATCTGGACCGTGTAGTTCATCTCGCCGGCGAGGACCTCAAGGGTCGCGTCGGAGACGGACTGCGTGGCCGTGACCATCTCGCCGAGGTTCATCATGACCGCGACGAGGGACGCCGGGTTGGCGTTGATCTTCTCCGCGAAGTCGGTGAGCGACGCGCCGCGGGAGAGACGGATGGTCTCGCCGTTGCCGCGCGGCAGCATCACGCCGCCGACGCTCGGGGCCTGCATGGCCTCGTACTCCTGGCGACGCTGCCGCTTCGACTTGCGACCACGGCGCGCCGGACCGCCGGGACGGCCGAAGGCGCCCTGCGTGCCACCACGGCCGCCGGGACCGCCGGGACGACCGCCGAAGCCGGGACGACCGCCGCCGCCACCAGCACCGGGACCGCCACCGAAGCCGCCGCCACCGCCGGGACCGGCCGGACGACCGGCGAAGCCGCCGCCACCGCCCGGACGAGCGCCACCGCCGCCGCCTCCGGGACGACCGGCGAAGCCGCCGCCTCCGGGACGACCGGCGCCGCCGCCGGGACGACCCGCACCGCCGGGACCGCGACCGCCGCCGCCCCCACCGGGGCCGGGACGCGGGCCGGCAGCGGGACGCTGCGGCATCATGCCGGGGTTGGGACGCGGACCCGCCGAACCGCCGCCGGGACGCGGACCGCCCTGCGGACGGGGCATGCCGGACGGGCTCGGACGGGAACCGCCGGGAGCCTGGGGACGCGGACCGCCGCCCTGGGCGCCGGACGCCTGCGGACGGGGGGCACCGCCGGGACCGCCGGGGCCGGGACGCGCGCCGCCCTGCGGGCGCGGGGCCTGCGGGCGGGCCATGCCGGTGGAGCCACCGGAGGTGAAGGGGTTGTTGCCCGGACGCGGACCGGCCGGACGGGCACCGCCCGGACGGGGGGCGCGCTCGGGACGCTGGCCGCCCTGACCCGGACGGGCCTGGCCCTGACCGGGGGCGGGACGACCGCCGGGGCGCGGGGCGCCCTGGTTCGGACGAGGTGCACCACCGGGACGCGGACCCTGTGCGGCGGCCGGGCTCGGCTGCTGCGGGGCGGCCGGAGGCGCCGGCGGGGCCGTGAACTCGGGCGCGGCCGGAGCCGGACGCGGTGCGGGCTTCGGGCCCGGACGCGGGCCGGAGGCGGCCGGCGCGGGGGTGACCGGAGCCGGAGCCGAGGGCGCCTCCGAGGCCGAGGCCGAGGGGGCGGGGGCGGGCGCCGCAGGGGCCGGCGGCTGCGGGGCAGCCGGACGCGGGGCGCCCGGCTTGGGGGCACCCGGACGTGCCGCCTGCGCCGGAGAGGGCGCCGCGGGCCTGGGGGCAGCCTTGCGCGGTGCGGGCTTGCCGGCGGACTTGCCGTTGCCACCGCCCTGGAAGGCGTCAGTCAGCTTGCGTACAACGGGCGCCTCGATCGTCGAGGACGCCGAACGGACGAATTCACCGAGTTCCTGGAGCTTGGCCATGACGACCTTGCTCTCAACCCCGAACTCCTTGGCGAGTTCGTATACCCGGACCTTAGCCACTTCGCTCCTTTTAGGTCCGGGTGCGTCCGGACCGTCGCTACTTCATGGGCGTACTCATCGCGTGCTCATCGAGTGCTCATCGCAATCTCGACCTACTTCCAACTCGCGGGGTACCAGAGCCGCACGGAGGTTCCGTACGACGCTTCTTACGGTCTTACTGCTCGACGTGGGGGCGCAACGCCTTTACGTCCAGCGGACCCGGGACGCGGAGCGCCCTCGGGAGTGCCCGGCGGCGCACCGCCTGGTCCAGACAGACCTGGACGGGGTGTAGATATGCACCCCGGCCGGGCAGCGTACCGCGAAGATCGGGGACACATTCGTCCTCGACCGCCACGATCCGCAGCAGTTCGGTCTTGGCCGCTCGCTGCCTGCACCCCACACAGGTGCGCTCAGGGCATGCGCGGGCACGCGTCCGGCCAGACACTCCTAAGTCTACCTCCCCGTAGCGACCTCACCCCTTCGGGGCAAAGATCGAACGGCTGTTGTCGTAATCCAAGCGACCTGCGGCTTGGAACTATTCCCCCCGCCCGGGTGAACCCCCGACGAGCGCGAGAGTGATCCGGGGGAGGGCGAGAGTGATTTACTCCGACACCTGTTCGGTATCCGGTCGGATGTCGATCCGCCAGCCGGTGAGCCGGGCGGCGAGACGGGCGTTCTGTCCCTCTTTGCCGATCGCCAGTGACAGCTGGTAGTCGGGCACGGTCACCCGGGCCGACCGGGCTGCCAGGTCCACGACCTCCACCTTGGAGACCCGGGCCGGCGACAGCGCGTTCGCCACCATCTCGGCCGGGTCGTCCGACCAGTCGACGATATCGATCTTCTCGCCGTTCAGCTCGCCCATGACGTTGCGGACGCGGCCGCCCATGGGGCCGATGCAGGCGCCCTTGGCGTTCAGGCCCGAACGGGTGGAGCGGACCGCGATCTTCGTCCGGTGACCGGCCTCGCGGGCGATGGCGGCGATCTCGACGGAGCCGTCGGCGATCTCCGGCACCTCCAGGGCGAAGAGCTTCTTCACCAGGTTCGGGTGCGTGCGGGACAGCGTGACGGAGGGGCCGCGGACGCCCTTGGCCACCCGGACGACGTACGAGCGCAGCCGCATCCCGTGCGGATAGGTCTCGCCGGGGACCTGCTCCTGCACCGGCAGGATGGCCTCCAGCTTGCCGATGTCGACGAGCACGTTCTTCGGGTCACGGCCCTGCTGGACCACGCCGGTGACGATGTCGCCCTCCCGGCCGGCGTACTCGCCGAGCGTGGCGTCGTCCTCGGCGTCGCGGAGCCGCTGCAGGATGACCTGCTTGGCGGTGGTGGCGGCGATCCGCCCGAAGTCCGACGGGGTGTCGTCGAACTCGCGCGGCTCCTGCCCCTCCTCCAGGTCCTCGGGGTCCTCCTTCGCCCACACGGTCACGTGCCCGGTGTTCCGGTCGAGCACCACGCGCGCGTGGCGGCGGCTTCCCTCGGTGCGGTGGTACGCGATGAGGAGGGCCGACTCGATCGCCTCGACCAGCAGGTCGAAGGAGATCTCCTTCTCCCGGACCAAGCCCCGCAGGGCGCTCATGTCGATGTCCACGGCTACGCCTCCTCCTCTTCCTTCATGTCCTTCTTGTCCTTGCGGTTGAACTCGACCTGCACGCGCGCCTTGTCGATCTCGGCGAAGGCGAGTCTGCGGGCGGTGGCCTTGCGGCCCTTCACGCCGGGCACTTCGAGATCGACGCCCTCGTCGTCGACGTCCAGGATTCTGGCGACCAGTTCCCCGCCCTCGGCCAGCTGGAACCGCACCAGGCGGTCCACGGCACGCGTGTAGTGCCGGTGTTCGGTGAGGGCGCGCTCCGCGCCCGGGGTGCCGACCTCGAGGGTGTACTCGCCCTCGCCCATCGCGTCGCTCTCGTCGAGCCTCGCCGAGAGCTCACGGCTCACATCGGCGATCTGGTCCAGGTCGGCTCCGGTGTCCGAGTCGACGACCACGCGCAGTACCCGCTTGCGTCCGACGGAGTCCACGGCGATCTCTTCGAGATCCAGGCCCTGAGAGGTGACGAGCGGTTCCAGGAGCTCTCGCAGCCTCTCGCTCTGGGTCGTGCTCATCCGGGTGACTCCTCGGCCGCGTGTGCTGTTGTGGGATGGGTCGCGTGTCTGGTCAAAGGGTATCCGGTCGCAGGGAGTGTTGCCGTCCACCCGGGTACGGACGGTGCCGATGAGTGGCTTCGGACAGGTGCGCGGGTACGGTGATCACGGACGGGTCCGTCCCGTGCCCCATTCCTTTCGCGTTTCTTCGAATCCAGCTCCCCGAGGACGTCTGCCGTGCCGTTCCCCCCGCCGTCGCGTACCCCTAGGGGAGTACGCAGAAGGAGCCTGATCGTCTCGGCGGCCTCGGCCGCCATGCTGGCGGGCTGCTCCGCCGGCCCCGACTCCGCCGGCAGCGGCGGCGGCACGTCGGTAGCCGCGCGGGCACGCGCGCGTGCGGCTCAGGACAGCGAGGGGCTGCTCCGGCAGTACGACGCCGTCCTCGCCGCCCACCCCCGGCTCGCGGAGCGGCTGCGACCGCTGCGGGCGCAGGTGGCGGCACACGCGGCGGCCTTCACGGAGGGCGCGGCGGCCCCGGCTTCGGCCACGGCGACGGGCTCGCCGTCGGCCACGGGGTCCGCGTCGGCCTCCCCGACGGTCCCGGCCGACGAGAAGGCCGCGCTCGCCGCGCTGGCCGCCGCCGAGCGCGGCCTCGCCGACCGGCGGGCCAGGGCACTGCTGGACGTGCCCGGCGAACTGGCGCGGCTGCTGGCCGGGGTGGCGGCGGCCGGATCCGCGCACGCGTACCTGCTGACGGAGGGTGACAAGTGAGCGACGAGGCCGAGACCGGGGTGCTCAAGGCGCTCCAGGCGGCACTGGCGGCCGAGCACGCGGCGGTCTACGGGTACGGCGTCGTCGGCGGCCGGATCGGCGCGCAGCGGCTGGCCGAGGCCCGCTCGGCGTACGACGCGCACCGGGCCCGCCGGGACGCGCTGGCCCGCGAGGTGCGGGACCTGGGCGCCGCGCCCGTCGCCGCGAGCGCGGCGTACGCGCTGCCGTTCGCCGTCACCGATTCGGCGACGGCCCTGCGGCTCGCCGCCGATCTGGAGCAGCGGGTGGCCGACGTGTACTCCGACCTGGTCCGGGCATCCTCCGGCGAGCGGCGCGGGTCGGCGGCCGGGGCGCTGCGGGAGGCCGCGGTGCGGGCGGTGCGGTGGACCGGGCAGAGCGTAGCCTTCCCTGGGCTCGCCGAGCGGGACGCGCCGCTGGGCCGGGCCGGTGCCTCGGCCTCGCCTTCCGCGACTCCCTAGATCAGGAAAGGAACGACTCGCGTATGGCTTTCGAACCGCCGCGGCGCCTGGTGAAGGCGCTCGGTGAGACGGCGCCGGACGCTGACGAGTGGCTGGAGCAGCTGCCGCGCGCGCTGGAAGAGGCCGTCGCGCTACGCGAGTTGACCGTGGAGCGGGTGCAGGTGCCGGGCGGACGCAGCAGCGTCGTCCTGCTGGTGCGGCGGGCGGACGGGACACCGGCGGTGCTGAAGCTGGCGCCGCGGCGGGCCCGGCCGGAGAGCGAGGCCGCCGCGCTGGCGCACTGGGGCGGCCTGGGTGCCGTACGGCTGCTGGACGCGGATGCGGCCGACGGGGTGCTGCTGCTGGAGCGGCTGCATCCGGAGGTGTCGGTGCGGTCGCTGCCCGAGGCGAAGGCGTTGCTGGAGGCGGCGGCGACGCTGCGGCGGTTGTGGGTGGACCCGCCCCAGGGGCCGGTCTTCGAGACGGTGGCGGAACGGACGGGCCGACAGGCCACGGCGATGCGGGCGTCCGCCGGCCTTGAGCTGACGCCGCTGGTCGACGCGGCGCTCGTGGCCCGGGACGAGCTGCTGAGCGCGCCGCCTGAGCGGCGGTTGCTGCATGGAACGTTTCGGCAGAGCAAGGTGCTGGCCGGGGAGCGGCTGCCGTGGCTGGCGGTGGGGCCGGATCCGGTGGTCGGGGAGTGTGCGTTCGATCTCGCGCGGCTGGTGCGGGATCGAGTGGAGGACCTGATCGCCTCGCCGTCGGGGGCGGCGATCACCCGGCGGCGGATCAGACGGCTCGCGGAGTCGCTCGAGGTGGATCAGGAGCGGTTGCGGGGGTGGACGTTGTTCCGTGCGGTGGAGTCGGGGGTGCGGGCGCTTCGCGTGGGGCGGCCGAAGGATGCCGAACTGTTGCTGGAATTCGCGGGGTGGCTTTAGACGGCCGGTTCGGGGGACTTCGGTCGTCGCCGGGCTACCGGCCCGTCGTGGCTGGTCGCGCCCACGCGGCGGAGCCGCGCCCCTGGGGAACTATCCCTCCCTCAGTTTCAAGGCCAGGACCGGGCAGTCCGCCGCTGCCCTCCGGGCTCGTTTTCTCGCGCGGGGTGGGACGGGCTTGCCGTCGACGACGGGGTAGCCCCATTCGTCAAGGGCGATGTGCTCGGGGAGCAGCTCTGCGCACAGGCCGTGCCCTGGCAGGACGTCCAGTCGATGTCGATGTGCTGGTCCATGTCAGATCCGCTCGGTGGGGACGGGCAGCAGGGGTGCGTGGTCGGTCGCGGTGCACGCCCCGTGGGCGTGGGCGTCCAGTTCGGTCGTGAACGTCGTCAGCGCGCTGCGGACCAGACGGACCGTGCCGTCGGGGTGGTGGCAGGCGCCTCGGCCCTCGACCAGGCCCGCCCAGCGGGAAATGTCGGCGCGGGCGGTGCCCTGGGGGCCGGGCGTGGCCAGGGTCCGGAAGGCGGCGGCGATACGCGGGAGGCCGTTGAGGCAGGGGCCGCACTGGCCCGCCGACTCCAGAGCCAGATAGCGCAGGACTCGGGCAGTTTCGGCCAGGCCGCAGCGGTCGGCGGGGAGGGCGGCCAGGACTCCTGCGCCCAAGTAGGCGGAGGAGAGGGGGACCTGGGCGGCCTCGGGGGCCGGGATCCAGGTGCCGTGGTAGCCACCGACCAGGACCGCGGAGACGCCTTCCAGGGGGAGCAGGCGGCCGATCGGCATCCCGAACGGGGCCTCCACCACCCGGACTTCGCGTACCGGTGCCGCTGCTCGCGGTCGTGTCGGCGTCCGACTGCATGGTGCCGACCAGGGCGAACACCCCCGCCGCCGCGGCGAGCGTGACCGCCGCCGCCAGGGCCGCCGCGCGCCGGGTCCCCCGGCGGACCATCGTGGCCGCCCCCTGCTCCCCTTGTTGCCTGCGCTGCACTCTCTCGGTCATGGCCGATCCCCTCCTGCGTGACTCTCTGTCACGCATTACGTTCGGGTATCGGCCTGAGAGAAGTCTGTGAGGCTCCCATACGGAGCGGAAGAACCCCCTGAGACCTTCCTGAGAAGGCGCGACGGCCACCGGTGGGTCACCGGCGGCCGTCGGAAAGGGAGTTGGGGTCAGCCGGCGCTGAGCCGGGCGATCGCCTCGTCCACCGTCAGTTCCTCGCGCTCGCCCGTCTTGCGGTCCTTGAGCTCCAGGACGCCCTCGGCGGAGCGGCGGCCCGCGACCAGGATCTGCGGTACGCCGATCAGCTCGGCGTCCGTGAACTTCACACCCGGGGAGACCCCGGCCCGGTCGTCGACCAGGACTCGCAGCCCGGCGGCCCGCAGCTTCTCCGAGACCGCCAGGGCGAGTTCGGTCTGCAGGGCCTTGCCGGCGGCGACCACGTGCACATCGGCCGGAGCGACCTCGCGGGACCAGACCAGGCCGTGCTCGTCGGCGGTCTGCTCGGCGAGGGCGGCCACGGCACGGGAGACGCCGATGCCGTAGGAGCCCATGGTGACGCGGACCGGCTTGCCGTTCTGGCCGAGGACGTCGAGCTTGAGCGCGTTGGTGTACTTCTGGCCCAGCTGGAAGATGTGACCGATCTCGATGGCGCGGTCCAGCTTGAGGCCGGTGCCGCACTTCGGGCAGGGGTCGCCGTCCTGCACGACGACGACGTCGACGAACTCGTCGACCTCGAAGTCACGGCCGGACACCACGTTCTTGGCGTGCGTGCCCGCCTTGTTGGCGCCGGTGATCCAGGAGGTGCCAGGGGCCACGCGCGGGTCGGCGATGTACTTCACCTTCTCGCCGAGGCCCTGCGGGCCGACGTAGCCGCGGACCAGGTCGGGACGGGCGGTGAAGTCGGTCTCGGTGACCAGCTCGACGGGGGCCGGCGCGAAGTGCGCCTCGACCTTGTCCATGTCGACCTCGCGGTCGCCCGGGACGCCGACGGCCACGATCTCGCCGTCGACCTTCACCAGGAGGTTCTTCAGCGTGGCGGAGGCCGGGACGCCGAGGTGCGCGGCGAGGGTCTCGATGGTCGGGGTGTCCGGGGTCGGGATCTCCTCGAGCGCGGGCACGTCGGTGGCGTCGACCGGCTTCAGCTCGTAGGTGATCGCCTCGGTGTTGGCCGCGAAGTCGCAGTTCGGGCAGTCGGCGAAGGTGTCCTCGCCGGCCTCGGCCGGGGCCAGGAACTCCTCCGACTTCGAGCCGCCCATGGCACCGGCGGTGGCCGCGCAGATGCGGTAGTCGAGGCCGAGGCGCTCGAAGATCCGCTGGTAGGCCTGGCGGTGCAGGGCGTAGGAGTGGGCGAGGCCGTCGTCGTCCAGGTCGAAGGAGTAGGAGTCCTTCATCAGGAACTCACGGCCGCGCAGGATGCCGGCCCGCGGACGGGCCTCGTCCCGGTACTTGTTCTGGACCTGGTAGAGGATGACCGGCAGGTCCTTGTAGGAGGACGCCTGGTCCTTCACCAGGAGGGTGAAGATCTCCTCGTGGGTCGGGCCGAGGAGGTAGTCACCGCCCTTGCGGTCCTGGAGGCGGAACAGCTCGGCGCCGTACTCCTCCCAGCGGCCGGTCGCCTCGTACGGCTCCCGGGGCAGAAGGGCCGGGAGCAGCACCTCCTGGGCGCCGATCGCGTCCATCTCCTCGCGGACGACCCGCTCCACGTTGGACAGCACCTTCAGGCCGAGGGGCAGCCAGGACCAGATACCGGCCGCCGTACGGCGGACATAGCCGGCGCGGACGAGGAGCTTGTGGCTGAGGACCTCGGCATCCGCCGGGTCGTCGCGCAGCGTCTTCGCCATCAACTGGGACATGCGCTGGACCGGTGCGTTCGCCATGGTTCTCGTACTCCTGCCGGGAAAGGTTGATGGCTAGGAGGTTAGCCGGGCTTGCTGTGCCGGTGGAAATCCGTTAACGGCGACCGCTTCCTCCGCGGCGCAGGGGCAGCGGGGCGCCCATCACCGCGTACGGCTTCAGCGCGCTCGGGAAGTGGACCTGGCGGGCGAGGTCCACATAGCCGAGGGAGTGGTACAGGCCACGGGCCGGGCTGTCGGTGTCGATCGCGGAGAGGATCGAGCGGGGCTCGGTGGCGCCGTCGGTGATCGTCGTGATCAGCCGACGGCCGATGCCGCGGTGCTGGTAGCGGGGGTGCACATGCAGCTCGGTGATCACGAAGGAGTCGTCGAGCCAGTCGGCGTGGCCCTGGGCACGGAGGTAGGGCTCCACGACGGTGGACCACCAGTGGGTGCGGCTGTTCGGCATGCCGTAGACGAAGCCGACGAGCAGACCGTCGGCCGTCGCGCCGAAGGCCCTTGCTCCGGGGTACTGCATGTGGCGCACGACGATCTGACGGCGTACGGCTACCTCGTCGGGACCCAGGCCGAAGGCGATCGCTTGGACCGCCAGGGCCTCGTCCACGTGGGAGATGAGGTCCAGGGGGCCGATCGCGAGGTCCATGTGGGGAGGGTACAGGGAGGTTCCGGTTGCTGCGCCTGCCGCCTGTCGCAGGAGAACTGTCAGAACAGGACGCTCATGAACGCGCCGACTTCCTTGAAGCCCACCCGCAGATACGTCCTTCTCGCGGCCGTGTTGAAGTCGTTGACATAGAGGCTGACCACCGGGGCCACGTCGGCCAGGGCGTAGCGCAGCACCGCCGCCATGCCGGGGGCCGCGAGGCCCATGCCCCGGTACTCGGGGGCCACCCACACGCCCTGGATCTGGCAGGCCTCCGATGTCGCCGCGCCGATCTCCGCCTTGAAGACCACCCTGCCGCTGTCGTCGAGCCGGGCGAACGAGCGGCCGGAGCCGACGAGTTCGGCGACCCTCGCCTGGTAGAGGAGGCCGCCGTCGCCGGCCATCGGGGAGACGCCCACCTCCTCGGTGAACATCGCCACGCACGCCGGCATGATCGTCTCCATCTCGTCCTTGCGGATACGGCGGACATACGGATCCGGAGCGATGTCGGCGGGCATCCCGTCGGTGACCATCAGGGGCTGGTGGGGGCGGACTTCGCGGGCCGGGCCCCAGTGTGGTTCAAGGAGGCGCCACAGCTGGGCGGTGGCTTCGCTGGGGCCGACGATCGAGGAGCAGCGGCGGCCGGCCCGGCGCGCACGGTCGGCGAAGGCGCGGATCGCCCGCGGAGTGGCGCAGATCGGGACGAGGTTGGCGCCGGCGTAGCAGAGGGACGTGAGCATGCCGTCCTCGTACCAGCCCCACATCTCGCCGCCGAGGCGCCAGGGGTCGAGGCCGGCCACCTGGACACGCGAGGTCACGAAGGCGTTCGTGACCGGCTCGCGGTCGAGTACGGCGAGCGCGGCGTCCAGGTCACTCGGTTCGAGCACCCGTGAGGTGGTCTGCGTCAACACGTGCGGGGCCTCACGCTGAGGGGTTCTGCTGATCTCCGCACTGTACCTGCGGAAGCTTGGCCGTGCCGCCCCGTGTGGGTGACCGTTGGCCTTGCCGTGACGTCGGTCGCGGTCCCGTCGCCGGGGCTGCCGCCCCCGGACCCCGCTTTGAGACGCCTGCGAACTCGGGATGCCCTGTCTGTTCGCGAGTGTGGGTCGTTGGGGGCTGGCCGCGCAGTTCCCCGCGCCCCTCTCGGGCGCCTGGACCTGGCGGGGGCCAGGAAGCTCCCGCCGTCGCCGGAAAGCTTCCTCAGCCCGCCACCGACACCGACGGCTCTCCCGACTGCGTGCCCTCCGCCTCCATCTGTTCGGCCAGCTTCATGGCCTCCTCGATGAGGGTCTCGACGATCTTGGACTCGGGGACGGTCTTGATGACCTCGCCCTTGACGAAGATCTGGCCCTTGCCGTTGCCGGAGGCGACGCCGAGGTCGGCCTCGCGGGCCTCGCCGGGGCCGTTCACGACGCAGCCCATGACCGCGACGCGCAGCGGGACCTCCATGCCGGTCAGGCCCGCCGTGACCTCCTCGGCCAGCTTGTAGACGTCGACCTGGGCGCGGCCGCAGGACGGGCAGGAGACGATCTCCAGGCCGCGCTGCTTGAGGTTGAGGGACTCCAGGATCTGGTTGCCGACCTTGACCTCCTCGACCGGAGGTGCCGACAGGGAGACCCGGATGGTGTCGCCGATGCCCTGGGAGAGCAGCGCGCCGAAGGCGACCGCCGACTTGATGGTGCCCTGGAAGGCCGGGCCCGCCTCCGTCACACCCAGGTGCAGCGGGTAGTCGCACTGCGCGGCCAGCTGCTTGTACGCCTCGATCATCACGACCGGGTCGTTGTGCTTGACGGAGATCTTGATGTCCCGGAAGTCGTGCTCCTCGAAGAGGGACGCCTCCCACAGGGCCGACTCGACCAGGGCCTCGGGGGTCGCCTTGCCGTACTTCTGGAGCAGCCGGCGGTCCAGGGAGCCGGCGTTGACGCCGATGCGGATCGGGGTGCCGTGGTCCTTGGCGGCCGCCGCGATCTCCTTGACCTTGTCGTCGAACTGCTTGATGTTGCCGGGGTTCACCCGGACCGCCGCGCAGCCGGCCTCGATGGCGGCGAAGACGTACTTCGGCTGGAAGTGGATGTCCGCGATGACCGGGAGCTGGGACTTCTTCGCGATCGTGGCGAGGGCGTCGGCGTCGTCCTGGGTCGGGCAGGCCACCCGCACGATCTGGCAGCCGGACGCGGTGAGCTCGGCGATCTGCTGAAGGGTGGCGCCGATGTCCGACGTACGGGTCGTGGTCATCGACTGGACCGAGACCGGGGCGTCTCCGCCGACCGCCACGGAGCCGACCTGGATCTGCCGGCTCTTCCGGCGTTCGGCGAGCTTGGTCGGAACGGACGGCATGCCGAGAGAAATCGCAGTCATCTGCTGTGCAACCCCAAGTCGTGGATCTAGGTCCAGGTCCCGTCGAAAGCGGGTTCCAGACTCCGAGATTACGGCACCGGGTACGCCGCGGGCACATCCCCTACCCGTAAACCCACTCGATGGAAGCGGCCCGGAACACAGTGTTCCGGGCCCCTTCGAACGTCGTATGGCTACGAGATTTTCACGGGGTTAACCACGTCGGCGATCAGCACGAGGATCGTGAAGCAGATGAACACGCCCGCCACCACATAGGCCACCGGCATCAGCTTCGCCACGTCGAACGGGCCGGGGTCCGGGCGGCGCAGCACCCTAGCCAGGTTCCGGCGCAGCGACTCCCACAGGGCGCCCGCGATGTGGCCGCCGTCCAGCGGGAGCAGCGGGAGCATGTTGAAGAGGAACAGGGAGAGGTTGAAGCCGGCCACCAGCATCAGGGCCATGGCCAGCTGCTGGGTGGGCGGGATGTCGAGGGTGAAGATCTCGCCGCCGACCCGCGCCGCGCCGACCACGCCCATCGGGGAGTCCGGCTGGCGGGGGGCGCCGTCGAAGGCCGCGTTCCAGAGGGCCGGGATCTTGCCGGGGAGGCCGGCGATGGAGTCGACGGCCTCGCCCAGGCGGTCGCCCATCCAGGTCACCGACTCGCCGAGGTCCTGGCGGACGATGCCGGTGGCGGCGCTGAAGCCGAGGAAGCCTGCGGTGACGTACTGGCCCTGGACGATCTGGCCGCTGGAGTCCTTCTTGGCGACCTGGTTGGTGGCGATCTTCGCGTGCAGGGTGACGTCCTGGCCCTTGCGGTCGACGACGATCGCGACGTCCTTGCCGGGGGTGGCGCGGATCAGGTCGGAGAGCTGGTTCCAGCTGGTGGTCTGCACGCCGTTGAAGGAGAGGATCTTGTCGCCGGCCTTCAGGCCCGCGGCGGCGGCCGGGGAGGCGGCGTCGGTCTTCTTGCAGCTGTCGCGGTTCTCGCTCTGGGCGATCACGCACTGGGAGACCGAGCTGACGGTGGTGGTCTGCTGGCTGATGCCGAAGCCCATCAGGACCGTGAGGAACAGCGCCACCGCGAGGATGAGGTTCATGAAGGGGCCCGCGAACATCACGATCACGCGCTTCCAGGGGGCGCGCGTGTAGAAGAGGCGGGTCTCGTCGCCGGGCTGGAGCTCCTCGAAGGCGGCCGAGCGGGCGTCCTCGATCATGCTGCGCCAGGGGGAGGTGGAGCGCGCGGTGATCCGGCCGTCGGCGCCCGGCGGGAACATGCCGATCATGCGGATGTAGCCGCCGGCCGGGATGGCCTTGAAGCCGTACTCGGTGTCGCCCTTGCGCCGCGACCAGATGGTCGGGCCGAAGCCGACCATGTACTGCGGGACGCGGATGCCGAAGAGCTTGGCGGTGGAGAGATGCCCCAGCTCGTGCCAGGCGATCGAGACCAGCAGGCCGATCACGAAGACGACTATGCCGAGGATCATCATCAGGGCTGTCATGCGCGGGCCTCCGCGGTCGCCTTCAGTGCTGTCAGTTCCCGGGCCCGGGCGCGCGCCCAGGTCTCCGCTTCGAGTACGTCCGGCACGGTCAGCGAAGTTCCCGTACGAGGGGTGCCGTGCTCCTCGACCACGCGCGTGACGGTCTCCATGATGCCGTTGAAAGGCAGCAGACCGCTGCGGAAGGCCTCGACGCACTCCTCGTTGGCCGCATTGAACACCGCCGGGGCGGTGCCTGCGAGCTCTCCGACGTGCCGGGCGAGGTTCACGGAGGGGAAGGCCTCGTTGTCCAGCGGGAAGAACTCCCAGGTGGAGGCCTTGCTCCAGTCGAAGGCGGGGGCCGCGTCGGGGACCCGTTCGGGCCAGCCGAGACCGATGGCGATCGGCCCCCGCATGTCGGGGGGCGTCGCCTGCGCGATCGTGGAACCGTCCGTGAACTCGACCATCGAGTGGACATACGACTGCGGGTGCACGACCACCTCAATCCGGTCGAAGGGAATGTCGTAGAGGAGGTGTGCCTCGATGACCTCGAGTCCCTTGTTGACCAGGGTCGCGGAGTTGATCGTGATGACCGGTCCCATCGCCCAGGTGGGGTGGGCGAGCGCCTCCTCGACGGTCACCCGGGCCAGGTCGGCCTTGGTGCGGCCCCGGAAGGGTCCCCCGGACGCCGTGACGACCAGTTTGCGGACGTCGGCCCTCGTCCCCGCCGCCAGTGCCTGGAAGAGTGCCGCGTGCTCGGAGTCGACCGGGATGATCTGGCCGGGCTTGGCCAGCGCCTTGACCAGCGGGCCGCCGACGATCAGCGACTCCTTGTTGGCGAGCGCGAGGGTGCGGCCCGCCTCCAGGGCGGCGAGGGTCGGTGCGAGGCCGATCGAGCCGGTGATGCCGTTGAGGACGGTGTGGCTGTCGGAGGCGGCGAGCTGGGTGGCCGCCTCCGGGCCGGCGAGGATCTCGGGGAGCGGCTCACCGGCGCCGTAGCGACCGGTCAGGGCCTCGCGCAGCGCCGGTACGACATCCTCGCGGGCGACAGCGACGGTCCGTACGCGCAGCCGGTGCGCCTGCTCGGCGAGGAGGGCGACCCGGCCGCCGTTGGCGGACAGGGCGGTGACCCGGAAGCGGTCGGGGTTGCGCAGGACGAGGTCGATGGCCTGGGTGCCAATGGATCCGGTGGAGCCGAGGATCACCACGTCCTTGAGGCCGTCGCCCGCGAGCGGGTCGTACACGAGGTGCGGGTCGGCGAGGGGGGCCGGACTGGCAGGACTGTCGGTCATCCCCCCATTGTGGCCGCAACCGGAGGCCCGGAGGACAGCGCGTCCCTCACGCGGGTGCCTTATCAGTTCTTGGCGCCGTATGAAGCGGAATTCCCTTTGTGAGGTTCACGTGAAGATCATGTGATAACACTTCTGTCGGGTCGGTGGATGACCGGCCCGTCCGGCAGACATCCTGGGGGGATCTCTCCATGCGTACTGCGCACATACGTGCTGCCCTGCCCGCGCTCGCGGGCGCCGCGCTGCTCACCGGCACCCTGCTCAGCACCCCGGCCGAGGCGGCCGGCGGTGTGACCGTCTACCACGTGTGGTTCGACAGCCCGGGCAGCGACAACCGCTCCAACGCGAGCCTCAACGCCGAGTGGGTGCAGATCAAGAACACCGGCGGCTCGGCCGTCTCGCTCAAGGGCTGGGTCCTTGAAGACACCTCCAACCACCGCTACGTCTTCAAGAACATCAAGATCGGCGCCCACAAGACGATGAAGGTGCACACCGGCCGGGGCACGGACACCGCGTCGGACAAGTTCCAGAACCGCCGCGCCTACGTGTGGAACAACACCAGCGACACGGCGACGCTGACCAGGGCGAGTGGCGCCGAGGTCGACTCCTGCTCCTGGACGACGCGGGATCCGAGCGACAAGTACTGCTAGCGCCTACTCGATGGGGCGGCGGACGTTCTCCCGCGCGGACGGTCCGGGGGTGGCGTCGGCGATCCACGGGCCCTCGCCCGACGGGTCGACGATGCCGCGCTCCAGCCACTCGTAGGAGCCGCCGAGAACACCCTTGACGACCTTGCGGTCCAGGTCGTCGGTGTTCGACCAGAGGCGGGTGAACAGCTCGTCGACGCGGACGCGGGACTGCCGGCAGAACGCGTCGGCGAGCTGGTAGGCCTCGCGGCCGTGGTCGCCCTGGCTGCGCAGCAGTTCGGCGCGGACACAGGCCGCGCTCATCGCGAACAGCTCCGCGCCGATGTCCACGACCCGGCCCAGGAAGCCCTGCTTGGTCTCCATCCGGCCCTGCCAGCGGGACATGGCGTAGAAGGTGGACCGGGCGAGCTTGCGGGCGTGCCGCTCGACGTAGCGCAGATGCGGGGAGAGGTCCACGCCGTGCTTGAAGTCGGCGTACGAGGTGGGGAGTTGGCCGGGACCCGCGACCAGCTTCGGCAGCCACTTGGCGTAGAAGACGCCCGCGTTCGCGCCCGCCTTCGCCTTGTCCTGGAGGGTCTTGTCGGGGTCGATGAGGTCGCCGGCGACGGAGAGGTGGGCGTCGACGGCCTCGCGGGCGATCAGCAGGTGCATGATCTCCGTGGAGCCCTCGAAGATGCGGTTGATGCGCAGGTCGCGCAGGAGCTGCTCGGCGGGGACGGCGCGTTCCCCGCGCGCCGCGAGGGACTCCGCCGTCTCGAAGCCGCGCCCGCCGCGGATCTGGACCAGCTCGTCCGCCATCAGGCAGGCCATCTCGGAGCCGTAGAGCTTGGCGAGGGCGGCCTCGATACGGATGTCGTTGCGGTTCTCGTCGGCCATCTGGGAGGACAGGTCGACGACCGCCTCCAGGGCGAAGGTGGTCGCCGCGATGAAGCTGATCTTGGAGCCGACGGCCTCGTGCAGCGCGACCGGCTTGCCCCACTGCTCGCGGACGGCCGACCACTCGCGGGCGATCTTCAGACACCACTTGCCGGCGCCCACGCACATCGCGGGGAGGGAGAGCCGGCCGGTGTTGAGGGTGGTGAGGGCGATCTTGAGGCCCGCGCCCTCGGGGCCGATGCGGTTGGCGGCCGGCACCCTGACCTGGTGGAAGCGGGTGACGCCGTTCTCGAGGCCGCGCAGGCCCATGAAGGCGTTGCGGTTCTCGACCGTGATGCCCTCGGAGCCGGCCTCGACCACGAAGGCGGTGATCCCGCCCTTGTGCCCCTCGGACTTGAGTACGCGCGCCATGACCACGAGCAGGTCGGCGACCACGCCGTTGGTGGTCCAGAGCTTCACCCCGTCGAGGACGTAGTCGTCCCCGTCCGGTACGGCGGTGGTGGCCAGGCGGGCCGGGTCCGAGCCGACGTCCGGCTCGGTGAGCAGGAACGCCGAGATGTCGGTGCGGGCGCAGCGGGGCAGGAAGGCGTCCTTCTGCTCCTGGGTGCCGAAGATCTTCAGCGGCTGCGGGACGCCGATCGACTGGTGGGCGGAGAGCAGCGCGCCGACCGCCGGGTTGGCGGAGCCGACCAGGGCGAGGGCCTTGTTGTAGTAGACCTGGGTGAGGCCGAGGCCGCCGTACTTGATGTCGATCTTCATCCCGAGGGCGCCGAGCTCCTTGAGGCCGGTGACGACCTCGTCGGGGATGCGCGCCTCGCGTTCGATGCGGGCCGAGTCGATCTTCGTCTCGCAGAACTCGCGCAGCCGTGCGAGGAACTCCTCGCCGCGGCGCACGTCCTCGTCCGCGGGGAGCGGATGCGGATGGATGAGGTCGAGCCGGAAGCGCCCGAGGAACAGTTCCTTGGCGAAGCTGGGCTTGCGCCAGTCCTGTTCCCGGGCGGCCTCCGCCACCTGACGGGCCTCCCGCTCGGTGACGGTGGGTTTCTTGGTGGTGGGGGCGGACATTGAGGGCTCACCTCGCCACAAAAGGGAATGTTGTGGACCGTTCGTTACCGACCAGTGCTACTGGATCGTTGGTACCCGAAACGGGGCGCCCCCACCAGTCCTCGCGGTCCGATCGGGTCATCGGGCCGACCGTCGCCGAGGGTGTCTCAGCCGATGTCGACGGAGTACGACTTGGTGTCCAGGCGGCCCGAGCCCTTGAAGACCTCGCCGCCGGCCTCGATGCCGGAGAGGTACTTGTCGTTGCTCAGCAGCTTGCGGCGGACCAGGCCCTGGGTGAAGTCGTCGATGTTCAGGGTGGCGCCGGTGGTGTTGGTGCGGCGGACGAAGGAGTAGACGTTCCAGCCGATGTTGCCGCGGTAGATGTCCCACATCGTGCCGCCGAGGCTGACGCTGCCGTACCTGGTGCCCAGCGGTCCCGCCCCGCCTTGCCGGTTGAGCCAGATCATGATCTCGTCCGTGGGCCGGTCCTGCCAGTAGGAGATCGTGGAGCCCGACCGGGAGCCGTCCCAGACGCACTGGCTGCCGGTGCCCTTGTCCTGACCCCAGAGGTTGTTGTTCAGGTAGTACTTGGCGAGCGTGACGGTGTCGAAGGCGGTGCACTTCCCGCTCGACTCGCCGGCCTGCGCCACGGTGACGCCCGCGGCGGCCGCCGGCGCGACCGAGGCGGCCAGCAGCGACTTCGCCGTCCTGGACAGGCGCGGTCTGCGGTGTTGCATCGAGGGGGCCTTCCGGGGGACGGTTCGGGGTACGACCCGTCTGACGGCCGTACGACCTCTTTGTGGCCGCCACCCTCGGATTTGTGGCCGCCACCCTCCGAAAGGTTGCCGAAGGCGTACCGCCAATTAACTGTCGAAGCGCTTCGACAGACTCTGGACACCTACCTCCACGGAAGCTACTGTCGAAACACCCTCACTCACCCTTGTCAGCAATGCGCACTGTCGAAGCGCTTCACAAAGCTTGGAGAGCTGGATGGTCACCCTCGCCGAGGTCGCCCAGCACGCCGGAGTCTCGGCGAGCACGGTGAGCTATGTCCTCAGCGGCAAGCGGTCCATCTCCACCACCACCCGGCAGCGGGTCGAACAGAGCATCCGGGAGCTGGGCTACCATCCGAACGCGGGCGCCCGCGCCCTGGCCAGCAGCCGGTCGAACATCATCGCGCTGATGATCCCGCTGCGTACGGACATGTACGTGCCGGTGATGATGGAGATCGCGATCGCGGTGGCCACCACGGCCCGCACACACGGCTATGACGTCCTGCTGCTCACCGGCGAGGAGGGGCCGGATGCGGTGCGCCGGGTCACCGGCAGCGGGCTGGCCGACGCGATGATCCTGATGGACGTGGAGCTGGAGGACGAACGGCTGCCGCTGCTCCGGCAGACCGACCAGCCCTCCGTGCTCATCGGTCTGCCCGCCTCCACCACCGGGCTGACCTGTGTCGACCTCGACTTCGGGGCGACCGGCGCGCTGTGCGTCGAGCACCTCGCCAAGCTCGGCCATCACGACATCGCTGTCATCGGCGAGGCACCCGCGGTCTACGAGCGGCACACCGGCTTCGCAGAGCGCACCCTCGACGGACTGCGGTCCCGGGCCAGGGAGTTGGGCCTGCGGGTGCTGCACCGGCCGTGCGAGGGCGGATACGACGCGATGGCCGTCACCCTGGCCCGCATCTTCGACGAGCGCCCGGGCACCACGGGCTTCGTCGTCCAGAACGAGTCCGCGGTGGAGCCGCTGCTCGCGCTGCTGCGCCAGCAGGGCCGGGCCGTGCCCGAGGACGTGTCGGTGGTGGCGATCTGCCCGGACCAGGTCGCCGTCCAGGCCTCGGTACGGCTGACGTCGGTCGCCATCCCCGCCCAGGAGATGGGCCGGTACGCCGTGGAGCACCTGGTCACCAAGCTGGACGGCCGGGGCGGCGACGAAGTCGTGCTGATCGCCCCTGAGTTGACGGTCCGGGCAAGCACGGGACCGGCACCGGCCGGGTCCTGACCCACCCCGCTCTCCCGCTCTTTCGCACTGCCCCACCACTCTGCCCTGGCACCCCCATGCCTGCACTCATTCAGGAGGCCGCCGCGTGAACCAGCCTGCCGAAGTCCAGTCCGCCGTGGCGCCGCCCACGGTGAGCCTCGCGCAGTCCTCCCCCACCGTCGGCACCTTCCGTGAGCGGGACGGCGCCCTGGAGTGGAGCGGCCGTCAGGAGACGCTGCGGATCGAGCCGTGGGGGCCGGACGCGGTCCGGGTGCGTGCCCGGCTCGGCGGTCCGGTTCTCGACGGTCTGCCGGGCGCCCTGCTCGACGAGCCGCCGGCCACCGGGACGACCGTCAAGATCCTCGACGGTGAAGGGCGGCTGACGGTCGGGAGCCTGACCGTCGAGGTGTCCGCCGAGGGCCTGGTCCGGTTCCTGCGCACCGACGACCTCTCGGAGATCCTGGCCGAGGAGCGCGCCCACTTCTGGTGGCCCGGCTCGCGTCTCTACACCGCCGTCGGCAACGGCCACCACCGCCTGGAGCAGCGGTTCGCCTCCTACGAGGGCGAGAAGCTGTTCGGTCTGGGCCAGCACCAGCACGGGCGCCTCGACCAGAAGGGCCTGGTCCTCGACCTGATCCAGCGCAACGCCGAGGTCTCGGTGCCGGTCCTGGTCTCCAGCCGCGGCTACACCCTCCTGTGGAACAACCCCGCGATCGGCCGTGTCGAACTCGCCGGCAACGGCACCCGCTGGGTGGCCGACTCGGCCCGCCAGCTCGACTACTGGATCACGGCCGGCGCTCCGGCCGACGGGCAGCGCACCTACAGTGCGGTGACCGGCCGGTCGCCGATGCTGCCGGAGTGGGCGGCGGGCTTCTGGCAGTGCAAGCTGCGCTACCGCACCCAGGACGAACTCCTCGCCGTGGCCAGGGAGTACAAGCGGCGCGGTCTGCCCATCTCGGCGATCGTCTGCGACTTCTTCCACTGGACCCACCTCGGCGAGTGGAGGTTCGACCCGAAGGAGTGGCCCGACCCGGCCGCGATGGTCCGCGAACTGGCCGAACTGGGCATCAAGCTGGTGGTCAGCGTGTGGCCGTCGGTGTCTCCGCTGAGTGAGAACCACTCCGTCATGGAACAGCACGGCTACTTCATCGGCACCCAGTACGGCCCGATGGCGCACGCCGACTGGCCGGACAAGGAGGTGGCGTCGACCGTCCAGGTGGCCTTCTACGACGCCACCAACCCCGAGGCCCGCGCGTTCGTGTGGTCCCGGGTGAAGGAGAACTACCTCGATCCGTACGGCATCACGGCGTTCTGGCTGGACGCCTGCGAGCCAGAGCTGAAGCCCGGCTTCCAGGAGAACCTGCGCTACTGGACGGGTCCGGGCCTGGAGGTCGGCAACAGCTACCCCGCCGAGAACTCCCGCACCTTCTACGAGGGCCTGCGGGCACAGGGCGAGGAGGTCGTCACCCTCAACCGTTCGGCGTGGGCGGGCAGCCAGCGCTACGGCGCCGCGCTGTGGTCCGGCGACATCGGCACCGACTTCGCGACCCTGCGCCGGCAGATCGCGGCCGGCCTCAACACGGCCCTGTCCGGCATCCCCTGGTGGAACACCGACATCGGCGGCTTCCACGGCGGCGACCCGGACGACCCGGCCTACCGCGAGGTGATGGTCCGCTGGTTCCAGTTCGGCGCCCTGTCCCCGCTGATGCGGCTGCACGGCTTCCGCGACCCGGGCACGCCGCTGGGCCCCGACATGACGGGCGGTCCGAACGAGGTTTGGTCGTACGGCGCGGAGACCGGCGCGATCCTGGAGAAGTACCTGTGGCTGCGTGAGCGTCTGCGGCCGTACGTCCTCCAGGTCATGCGGGAGGCCCACGAGGAGGGCCTGCCGGTGATGCGGCCGCTGTTCCTGGAGTTCCCGGAGGACCAGGCGGCCTGGACGGTCGACGACGCGTATCTGTTCGGCCGGGACCTCCTGGTGGCGCCGGTGCTGACGGCGGGCGCCACCGCCCGGACGGCATATCTGCCGGCGGGCGCCTGGTGGACGGACGCGTGGACCGGTGAGTCGTACGAGGGCGGTACGGCGGTGACGGTGGACGCGCCGCTGGATCGTATCCCGCTGTTCCTGCGGGACGGGGCGAAACTGCCGGTCACGGGGTAGCGGCGGCCGGTTGCGGTTACCAGCCGGTAAATGTCTCAACTCGGCAGTGTGGGCGGGCAGTTGGAGAGGGTAGTACGTATCCCCTCCCTGTCCCCCCGCGAAGGGTCCCGCTGCCGTGTCCTCCGGCCCGCTCCCCCTCACGCTCGCCAATCTGCTCCTCGGACCCGCCTCCCGCGCCCGCCGCACACCGGACCAGGCCTTCGAGCGCCTGCTCGACGCGGCCGGACGGACGGACGGCGACGATCGGTTCGCCGACGACTTCCGTCACCTGCTGCGATGTTGGTCGGGTGCCGAACACCTCACCCCCGTCGGCTGGCTGTCGGCCCGCGGCCACGTCGGCCGCCATCTCGCCAACCGGGCCCGCGTCCGCCGACTGCTCGCCGAACACCCCGAGATCGAGCGGGAACCCGTCGACCGGCCGGTGTTCGTGGTGGGCCTGCCCCGCACCGCGACCACGCTCACCCACAGCGTGCTCTCCCTCTCCGCGGACCACCGCTGCCCGCTGCTCTGGGAATTGCTCACCCCCGACCTCGAACCGGGTCCCGCGGAGCGGGAGAAGGCGATCACGACCGCCCGCCGTCTGGTCGGCGGGATCAACCTCTTCGCCCCGGGCTTCCGGCACATCCACAACCTGCGCCCGGACGGCCCGGAGGAGTGCACCTTCGCGCTGCCGCACACGGTGATGCCGCTGTCCCAGGCGGTGATCCCGGAGTACCTGCCCTGGCACGAGAGCCATGACTTCGAGGCCGACTACCGGTATCTCAAGCAGACCTACCAGGTGCTCCAGTTCGGCCGCCCGCGTCGCCGCTGGGTGCTGAAGTCCCCGCTGCACCTGGAGAACCTGGACGCGCTGCGCGCGGTCTTCCCGGACGCCACGATCGTGTGGACGCACCGCGATCCGGCCACCGCCGTGGCCTCGTTCTGCAGCCTGGTCGAGCACGGTATGGCGGTCAGCACCCGCCCTCTCGACCTGGGCTGGATCGGCGCCACCTGGCTGGAGCTGCTCAGCCGCTCGGCCGCCCGTGGCCTGGCCGCCCGCGCACACATCCCTCGCGAGGCACTGGTGGACGTGCCGTACACCTGGCTGGGCGCCGCCCCGGCCGCGGGCGCCCCGAAGCTCTACGCGGCCGTCGGCGCCCGCTGGACCGAGGCCGACGCGGCCCGCCTCCCCGCCGTGGTCGCCCGCCCCAAGGGCACCCGCGTCCACAGCTACGACCTGGCCCGCTACGGCCTCACCCGCGCGGACGTCGACACGGCCTTCGCCGACTACAACGCGTTGCGCGCCGAGGTCGACCGGTCGTGACCGCGCCAGGGCCGGCCCCGCGACGCACGCGGGGCCGACCCGTCCGACTCAACTACTGCTGACCGTAAGGTTGTTGGTGGTGAAGTCCAGACCGCCGGACGAGCTGGTGATCTCGTAGCCGAACTGCACGTCACCGATGGTCACATTGCCGAACCAGCCCTTGGTGTCCTTGATCCACTTCAGGATCGGCAGGATGTCGATCGTGCCGGAGGTGGAGTTGGAGCTACGGACGAACGAATAGACGTTGTTCGAGCCGTTGTTTCCCTTGTAGACGGTCCAGGTGTTGCTGCCCAGGGTGAGCGTGCCCTGCGAGGTGCCGAGCGGGCCGACGGCACCGGTCTTGTTGACCCAGAGCATGATCTCGTTGGCGTATCCGGTGTCCCAGATGTCGTACGACGTGTTGTACGCGCCGGACGTCGGGACGGTCACGTTGTAGCTGCTGGTCAGCGAGGAGAGCGAGGTGATCGTCTTGTTGATCACCTTCTTGGAGTTGGGGTACGACTTGATGCCGCCGGTGTTGGGGTGATCGGCCCAGACGCCCCAGTTGGTACCGGAGTTGGCCCAGATGCACTGGGAGCCGGCACCGGAGCCCCAGATGTTGTTGTAGAGGGTGTAGCCGTTCAGCGTGGTGTTGCCCCACTGGTCGCAGGAGCTCCAGACGGCGGCCGAGGCGGGCGCCGCGGCGAGGCCGACGGTGGCGCCGAGGGCGAGCGCGGGGGCGATCAGGGCCGTGGCGACCCTGCTGAGCGTGCGTGTTGCCATGGTGTCCCTTCCATGGGTGGGGGGAGGTGCGGGTGGCTACCACGTCCCCAGGGTGAGGACGTGGTCTTCTCCGGCGACGAGGTCGAGCGGCTGGGCGCCGGAGGAAGTCCACAGGTCGATACGGAGCGTCCGGTGCGGCTTCAGGACGGCTCGCGCACCGACAGGGGTCCAGGAGAGGTCGAGTTCGGCGCCGAACCGGGTGCGGATTCCGGTCAGTCGGCCTCGGTCGAGGGCAGTCGGGGGTGCGGGGAGGAGGACCAGCCGGTCCGGGGTCGACTGGACGAGGGCCTCGATCAGTACGGCGGGCAGGGTGTGCGCGGCGTCGGCGTTGTAGACGTCGCGGTTCGGGTAGTGGGCGCTCATCAGGGAGGCGTGGAAGAAGTCGCCGTCCAGGACCTGGCCGAGGGCGGCGGCGACCCGTTCGCCGTCCCGCAGCCGGGCCGCAACGAGCGCGTGGTGGAGATGTCCGTGCGCCGAGTCGTTCTCGGCGCCGCGCAGTTCGAGCGCGCGCTGGGCGGCGGCCGCCAGTTCGGGGGTGTCGTAGGGCGTGATCTCGTCGAGCGGCCATACGCCGTAGAGGTGGCTGAGGTGGCGGTGGTCGTAGGTGTCGTCGAGGCCGGGCCGGGCCCATTCGGCGAGTGCGCCGTCGGCGTTGATCCGGTGCGGGGGCAGCCGGTCGGCGAGGGCACGCCAGCGGTCGGCGTCCGGACCCGGGTGGTAGTCGGCGGCCGTGCACAGGGCGTGCCGGGCGGCCGAGAGGTCCATCGCCGCGTTGATCGCCCCCCAACTGGCGTTCGCCGGCCGGTTCTCGGGCGAGTAGGACGGGACGATCACCAGGCGGCCGCCGGTGTCGGTCCGGGTGAGGAAGTCCTCGTAGAAGGCGGCGACTTCGGCGAGCAGCGCAGCGGTACGAGGATCGCGCTCGCCGCGGATCTCGTCGTGGTCGACGAGCGGCTTGAGCAGCCAGTCGGCGCCTGCTGTCCACAGGTGCAGCGGGTACTCACGGCTGAAGTGGTACGAGAGCCCGGACTCGCCGTCGGTGTGCGCGGGTGCGACCACACCCCGGGCACCGAAGACCGTACGGGCGTTCTCCTGCCAGTCCCGATGCTGACGCTTGATCAGAGCGGCAAGGGACTCGGTGACTTCCGGGAGAGCCGCCACGGGCGCGGAGGCCGTCTGGAGGTTGAGGTTGGCGTCGTTGGTGAAGGCGCCGGACCAGGCGGTGTTCCAGTCGCCGGTCCACAGTCCGGTCAGGCGGGGCGGGTTGAGGCCGGAGGAGGAGAGCAGATGGTAGCGCCCGGCGGCGAAGAGCCGCTCCAGGAGGGCGGCGCTGCGGGGGCGCGTCAGCAACTCGGAGCCGGGGAGCGCGCGCTCGGCGGGATCGGCGGCCAGGTCGAGTGTGACGCGGGTGTAGGCGGTGCGGTGCGGGTGGAGGTGCCGGGCGAGCAGTGTGTCGTACGACGTCCCGTCCTCGAGCAGCCCGCGCAGCTCGCGCGCCTCGGGGGTGATGTCGAGTTCGCCGGTGTGGCGGTGGACCCGGGTGAGGAGGAGGACGGAGTCGGCGCCGGTGACCCGGACGCCGGGCGGGACGAGTTCGGTGCTGCCGCCGGTGACGGCGACGAGGGTGACTCCGGTGTAGGCGCGGTCGCTGTCGGGGTAGCGGGCGCGGAGGCTGAGCAGGGCGCCCTCGGGGGTGAGGAGAGCGCCGTGTCCGATGCCCAGGCCGGGTGGGGAGCCCGGGAGTTGGTGGTCGAGGGCGATGTCGAGGCGGCCGGTGGTGATCTGCTGCACGATCACGTCGTCGGCGCGGGAGACGAAGAGGCGGCTGGTCCAGTCGGCGGTGGTGGCGGTGACTTCGCCGGTGCCGAAGTCGACGGTCCGGCGGTAGCCGTCCGCCCGGCCTTCCGGCCTGCGCAGCCTTAGCTGGAAAGCCGGATGGAAGGGCTGGACCCACTGGAGGGGGCGGTCGTCGCTGAAGCTTTCGGCGGCCTTGAGGTCGCCTGCGAGCAACCGGTCCTGGACGAGGGCGAGTTCGGCCGCCAGGCGTGGCGGACGGGCTTGTTCGCCGCCGTTCGGGCGGACCAGGGTGTGCTGGGTGACGATGACGCGGTCAACGTTCGGATCACCGAACACAAGGGCGCCATGGTGGCCGTTGCCGCTCAGGAAGGCGTCCTCCCAGCGGACGGCCGGGGCGGGCTCCCAGGTGCCGTGGACGGGTCCGGTGGTGGTCATGGCTTGAGCACCGCCACTCCGTGTCTGTCGAGGGTCACCGCGTCGGTGACCGTGGAATCGGCCAGCAAGTCGCGGTGTGTGCCCGGCACCTGGACCTTCACGGCATCGCGCCCGTGGTTGAACAGGAACAGTAGCTCACCCCTGCGCACAGCCTCGACCCCCGCCGGCAGCCCGTCGAGCACCGGACGGACCCCCGCCTCCGCGGCGATCCTGCCGACCAGCTCACGCAACGCCTCCGGTTCGGGGAGCGTGGAGACGTACCAGGCGTGCCCGTTGCGCAGCAGGGCGGGCAACCCGTCGAGTTCGCCGCCCCGATATGTCACGGTCTCGGAGACCCCGGGAGCGGCCTCGATCTCCTCCGACCACAGGGTCCCCCGGAAGCCCTCGCACTCGACGCTCTCGCCCACGTCCAGCGGCCACCACTCGTGCAGCGTGCGGATGCCGAACAGTTCGCGCAGCCTGGCGTCCATGCCGCCGGGGCGGATCCGGTCGTCCTCGTCGGCGACGCCGGTCAGGAAGCCGCTGACCAGGGTGCCACCGCCCCGGACGTAGGCGAGGAGGTTCCGGATGGCGGTGTCCGTGAGGAGATAGAGCTGGGGCACCACCACCAACTTGTAGGAGGACAGGTCGTGTTCGGGGTGCGCGAAGTCGGTGGTGAGGTTCGCCTCCCAGAGGGCGCGGTGCCAGGCGTGCAGTATGTCGGGGAGGTCCACCTCGATGGAGAGGCGGCCGTCGTGGGCGCCCGCCCACCAGGAGTGCCAGTCGTGGAGGATGGCGATGTCCGAGGTGATGTGACTTCCGGTCACCTCCTGGCCGATCACAGCGAGTTCGGCACCGAGCCGCTTCACCTCCTGGTACGTGCGTCCCTTCTCCCCCGCATGGCTGACCATCCCCGAGTGGAACTTCTCCGCGCCCTGCCGGGACTGCCGCCACTGGAAGTAACAGACGGCGTCCGCGCCGCGGGCGACGGCCTGGAGGGACCACTGGCGATTGAGGCCACGGGGTTTGGGGTGGTTCACCCCGCGCCAGTTCACGGGGCCGGCGGCCTGCTCCATCAGCATCCAGGGGCCACGCGCCTGGGAGCGGGTGAGGTCGTGGACGAGCGCGCCGTGCTGCGCGCCCAGCGGGTTGCGCGGATCGGGGTAGAGGTCGACGGAGACGACGTCCTCCTCGGCCGCCCAGCGCCAGGCGTCCTGGCCGATCCACAGCGGCATGAAGTTGGTGGTCACCGGGATGTGCGGGGTGTGCCGGGCGACGATGTCCCGTTCGGCCGCGTAGCACTCCAGGAGCATGTCGGAGGTGAACCGCCGGAAGTCCAGCACCTGGGTGGGGTTCTTCATGTAGTGGGCGTGACGCGGGGGCAGGATGCCGTCCCAGGTGTCGTACCTCTGGCTCCAAAATGCTGTGCCCCAGGCGGAGTTGAGGGCGTCGAGGGTGCCGTATCGCTCGCGCAGCCAGCGGCGGAAGGCGGCGGCCGCCTCGTCGCCGTAGTCGAAGGTGCAGTACTCGTTGTTGATGTGCCAGAGGGTGAGGGCCGGGTGGGCGCCATAGCGGGCGGCGAGGTCCTCGGTGATGGCGGCGGCGTAACGGCGGTAGGTGGCGCTGGAGTGTGAGAAGTGCTGGCGCCCGCCCCACCACTCGGTACGGCCGTCCGCGTCGCGGGGCAGGGTCTCCGGGTGCAGCCGGCCCAGCCACGGCGGCGGCGCGGAGGTCGGGCTGGCGAGGACGACCCCGATGCCGTTGTCGTGCATCAGGTCCATGAGCCGGTCCAGCCAGCCGAAGTCCCGCTCCCCCGGCCGGGGTTCGAGCTTCGCCCAGGAGAAGACGCCCATGGTCACGGAGTTGACGCCGGCGGCCTTCATCAGTCGGACGTCCTCCTGCCAGGTCTCCTCGGGCCACTGCTCGGGGTTGTAGTCGCCGCCGAAGAGGACGCGGCCGCGGGTGACGTCGGAGAGGCTCGGTCGTTTTCGTCCGGCGGTCATCGGAGCGGCTCCCCGTACTGGATGCCGCGCCCGTTGGTGGCGAGGTAGACCCGGCCGTACACGCGCGGGTCACCGGTGACCGCCTGCCCGGTCCAGCCCCACTGGTGCCGGTCGTCGTTGATACGGACCCAGGTCCCGGCCTCGTCGTCGGAGCGGTAGACGGCGGTGATGGTCTCCGTGGAGCCGACGAGGTAGACCGCCGGGTAACCGGCGCCGTCGGCGGCCCTGCCGAAGCCGAGGGTGTAGGCGGCCCGGCAACCGGCCACCTTGGTGAAGCTCGCGCCCCCGTCGGTGGACCGGTACAGCCCGTTCCACTTCACACTCAGCCACAGGTCACCGGATCTGCCGGGGGCCGCGGCCAACTGGAACTGACTGTCCCCGGCGGGCAGCCCGGTCGCACGCGCCGTGAACGTACGGCCACTGTCAGTGCTGGCTTGTAGCGTTCCTGTGTCGGTGTCGTATGCGTAGAAGAGCGTCGGGTCGGCCGGGTCGGCGACCGGCGTGGCGCCCTTCGGGAAGGAGGGGATCTCGGTCCAGGTGGCGCCGTTGTCGTCCGAGCGGTGGGCGGGGTACTTCGTCCCGTCCCAGTGCACGAAGGACCACAGCAGCGCGCTGCCGTCGGCGTTGGTGGCGATCGGCCCCGGTGCGTCGTGGGCGAGGGAGGGCTGGGCAGCGAAGGGCGCCCAGGTCCGGCCCCCGTCGTTCGAGAAGGCGCCGTTGCCGTTGTCGCCCCAGCCGGTGCGGACCACGTACGCCGGCCTGCCCGCGGCCTGCGCGAGTCCCGTCGCCGACCCGAACACGGGGTTCGTGGCCATACCGCGGGACGGAGACGCGGTGAGCCGCTCGTGGTACAGGACGCCGATGTCCCCCGAGCCGCTCAGCAGGTGCGCCTCCCCGACCGGGGGCGACACCAGCCGAACCACGGACGTCTCCTCCAGGCCGCGGATCCACGGGGCCCAGTGGACGAGGTCGCGGGTGCCGTAGAGGGTGGCGCCGGTGCCGTAGACGACGTGCTTCGAGTCGTACGGATCGACGGCCACGGCCTGGATCCACCACCCGAACTTGGGCCCGTCTCCGCCCCACTTCAGGAAGGGAGTCTCCGACACGTCGAAGACAGCAGCGTCCTTCAGGGACGTCCAGGTACGGCCGCCGTCGGTGGTCCGGTAGAGGGTGTCCACGGCCGCCCACCGGTTGTTCGTCGAGACGACGACGGTGCCGGGGCGTCGGGCGTCGACGGCGACCCCGCCGTAGGCGAAGGTGTCGGTGCCGCCGGGGACGGCCGGGGTGACCTCGGTCCATCGGCCGGTGGCGACGGCCAGCTTGTGCACACTGCCGTTGGCCTGCCCGTTGGGGCCGGGGGCGTCGGCGTACGTCACGTACAGCTCGCGCGCGTGGCGGTCGTAGGCGGCCCGGACCGGGACCTTGGCGGAGGTGCCGGTGGGCCTGCCGGGGACGGCTTCCCAGGTGGTGCCGTCGGTGGTGCGGTAGAGATTGACGGCGGTCGCGCCGCCGTCGCCGTCACCCCAGCCGGCGTAGACGGCACGGCCGACGGCGACGAGGAGGGTGACGCCCTGGCCGGAGGCGGAGGGGGTGGGCGGGAAGGCGGTGACGGCCGCCCAGGTGGCCCCCCGGTCGGTCGACCTCAACAGCCCGTCGTGCCGGGTGCCCAGCCAGAGGGTGTCACTGTCACGCGGGTCGACGAGGAGGCGTTCGCCCATGCCCCGGCCGTCCTCGTTGGCGCCGAGTTTCACGGTGAGGTCGGTGCGGGTCCAGGTGGTGCCGCGGTCGTCCGAGCGCAGGACCGCGCCGTTGCCGGCCCAGGACTGGGCGTAGGTGCCGAGGGCGAGGTAGAGCCGGTCGGGGTGGGCCGGGTCGACGGCCATCGCCTCCACGCCGAGGAGGTTCCAGTCGTCCCAGCCGAGGTGGTCGGTGAGGGGGGTCCAGCGGGCGACGCGGGCGTCCCAGCGGTAGGCGCCGCCGATGTCGGTGCGGGCGTAGGCGAGGCCGGGGGTGGTGGGGTGGAAGAGAACGCCGGTGACGAATCCGGTGCCGCCGATCACCGCGTTGCGCCAACGGTACGCCTGCGGCTGGGGTTCGGCCGCGTGAGCGTTGGCGGTGAGGGTGGGGAGGCTGGTGAGGGCGGCTGCGGTCGCGGTGGCGGCGAGGACGGTTCTGCGGCTCAGGGTGGGCATGGGGAACCTCGGTGGGCGTGGGTTGGTGGTGGTGGTCGGAGGGTGGGGGCGGCGGGTGTCGCTTG
This sequence comes from Streptomyces sp. NPDC111744, assembly GCF_055634995.1. Classification (NCBI taxonomy): domain Bacteria; kingdom Bacillati; phylum Actinomycetota; class Actinomycetes; order Kitasatosporales; family Streptomycetaceae; genus Streptomyces; species Streptomyces sp. NPDC111744. The sequence goes on along the minus strand of NZ_JBVKCG010000009.1, from coordinate 299,993 downwards.
CCGGCGGAGGCTGGGTCGGCTGACCAGGCGCCCGCGGCTGCAGCGCCCCTTCAGGGGCGCGGGGCCGTGTCGATGTGGGGCGCCGTCGCGTGGGTGCGACCAGCCCCCCACGCACCCGCCCCCGCCGACACTCCGCACCGCCCCGTCACAAGCCGACTCAAAGAGGCGACGTCGGCTACCCCTTGACCGCCCCCGTCAGCATTCCCTTCTTGAAATGCCGCTGGACGAACGGTGAGAGCACGGCCACGGGCAGCAGCGCCATCACCATCACCGCCATCTGCACCGCGAGCCCCGACAGCTGACCCGTCTTGATCGCCTGTCCCAGCCCCACCGGCGCCTCCTGCTTCTGCACCAGCTGGATCATGACGTTCTGCAGCGGCATCATGTCCTGGTCATTGAGGTACAGAGACGCGTTGAACCACGCGCTCCAGTACCCGACCGCGTAGAAGAGGGTGATCACGGCGAGCACCGCACGGGACAGCGGCATCACGATCTGCCAAAGGATCCGGAAGTCGCCGGCGCCGTCGATGCGCGCACTGTCGGTCAGTTCCTGCGAGATGCCCATGAAGAACCCGCGCAGGACAAGGATGTTGAAGACGCTCACCGCGCTCGGGAGGATCAGGGCGAGATAGCTGTCGGTCAGGCCCAGGGACTGGACCAGCAGGTAGGTCGGGATCAGGCCCGCGCTGAAGAACATGGTCGCCAGCAGCAGCATCAGGAACCAGCGGTGGCCCATGGAGCCGATGCGCGAGAGGCCGTACGCGCAGAGCACCGACACGGTCATCGAGAACAGCGTGCCGACAACGGTGATCAGGATGCTGATGATCGTGGCCCGGGTGACCTGGCCGCCGCTCAGCAGCTCGTTGTACGCGACGAACGTGATGCCCTTCGGGATCATCACCAGCCCGCCCGCCTCGTCGATGGTCCTGCGGGAGGACACGCTGGTGACGACGACGATCCAGAGCGGGAAGAGGATGCCGAGGCAGGCCAGGATCAGCACCAGGCCCTTGCCGACGAGACCCGCCTTGCTCGGCTCCTCCTCCCACACCGGGCGGGGCGGCGCGGCCCACCGGAACGGTGGCCGCTCCGGTACGGGCGGCTTGTCGATGACGGCGGTCACTTCTTGTACACCCCCTGCTCGCCCATCAGATGGGCCACTTTGTTCGCGGCGAGGACCAGGCCGAGGCTGACCACGCCCTTGATCAGACCGGCGGCGGCCGCGTAGCCGAAGTCCTGGTTGCGGACACCGTTCCACCAGACGAAGGTGTCGAGGACCTCCGCTGCTCCTGGGCCGACGGCATCGCGTTGGAGGAGGATCTGTTCGAAGCCGACGGTCAGCGCGTCGCCCACACGCAGTACCAGCAGTAGTGCGATCACGGGACGCAGGGCAGGGAGCGTGACGTGCCAGATGCGGCGCCAGCGGCCCGCCCCGTCCATCGCCGCCGCCTCGTAGAGATCGGGACTCACGGACGCCAGCGCCGCCAGGAAGACGATGATCCCCCAGCCCGCGTCCTTCCAGACGCCCTCCGCCGTGACCAGGAACTTGAAGGTCGACGGGTCGGTCATGATGTCGAGACCGTCGTAGCCGTGCTGCCTCAGCAGCTGCGACAGCAAGCCCGCGCCGCCGAAGATCTGCTGGAAGACGGAGATGACCAGCACCCAGGAGAAGAAGTGCGGGAGGTACAGGACTGCCTGGGAGAGCGCCCGGATCCGCGGTCGGACCACGCTGTTGATGAGCAGCGCGAGCCCGATCGGGATCGGGAAGAACAACACGAGTTGCAGGAAGAACAGCACAAGGGTGTTCTTCACCGCGCCCCAGAACGCCGAGTCGGCGAAGATCCGCTGGAAGTTCTCGAAGCCCACCCAGGGGCTGTGCAGCATCGAGATGATGCCGTTGTCGCTGATGTACGGGTCGTAGTCCTGGAAGGCGACGGTATTGCCGAGGATCGGCAAGTAGTTGAAGACCAGGAGCAGCAGGACGGCCGGTAGCGTCATCAGGATCAGTACGCGGTCGCGTCTGAATCTGAGGCGCAGGCTCAGCTTCCCGGTCCTCGTCGTCCTCTTGCGGGTGCCGGTGGCACCGCCGGACGCCACCGGAGTCCTCCCCGCACTGTCGTCTGCCTCGGCCCTGCTGCGAGGCACCGTGCTGTGGGACACGGCCGTTCTCCTTGCCTCGGAGCCTGATCAGCTCGCCGCCGAGCCGCTGTCGTCGAGCAGCTTCCGGTACCAGTCGCGCAGTTGGTCGCCGCCCTTGCTCTTCCAGTCGGAGACGGCCTGCTGCATCTCGCTGATCTTCTTGCGGCCGCGGGTTATGTCGTCCTCCAACGTCTCGAAGTCGTTCATGAGGTTGGTGTAGCGGGACGGCTCGGTGATCATCTGGCCGAAGAAGCTGGACTTCTTGGTGAAGGAGCCCATCCGCTGCTGCCACTCGACCTGTGCCTTGGCGACTTCGGGGAAGTCCGGGTGGGCGATGGTGGCGGCCGGACTCGCGACCATGACGTAGGCGTTGAGGACCTCGTTGTTGCCCTGCGTGGTCTTGGTGGGCACGCCGTTCTTGACGGTGTAGTGGGTGCCCTCGACGCCGTAGTTGGTGGCCATGTACTCCTTGGTGCCGTACGGCGCGGCGGTGGTGTTGGCGACGGCCAGCACGTCACGGATCACGGACTCCGAGGCCTTCTTGTTGATGAAGGCGAAGATGCCGGCCGGCTGTTCGGCCCAGACCTGCGGGTTACCGCCGTCGTGGGCGTAGACGTCCATGCCCCAGATCTTGTAGTCCGGGTTCTGGGTGGCCTGTTCGGCGGTGCGGCTCCACCACTGGCTGATGTCGTTGGGGTAGATCAGGAACTCGCCGGCCGCGAACTTGGGGCCCGCGTCGGGGGCGTTCTTGCCGAGCATGGCGTCGGGGTGTACGACCCCGGCGGCGAAGAGCTTGCGGGTCCATTCCAGTGCTTCGAGGTATTCGTCGGTCTCGATGCGGTTGATCAGCTTGCCGTCGACGAGGTTCCAGCCGAGCGGCTTCTCACTGCCGGAGAGCACACTGAACATCTGCCAGGCGGTCCACTTCATGTCCATGCAGGCCCAGCGCTTGGCCTTGGCGTTGGTGATCTCCTTGGCGAGGGACAGGAACTCGTCCGCCGAACGCGGGACCTGGTAGCCCTTCTTGTCGAAGATGTCCTTGCGGTAGAGGGGCACGATGTTGGTCACGTAGGAGGACGGCATCGGCAGTCCGCGCAGCTTGCCGCCGAAGATGCACCGCCGCCAGGCGTCGGTCGGGATGGCGGCGAGGTTCGGGTAGTCCTTGACCTTGTCACCCGACAGATACGGACCGAGGTCGGCGAACTTGCTGATGATGGCGGTGGGTATTTTGCCGCCCATGTTCCAGTTCGGGACGACCACCACGTCCGGTACGTCGCTGGAGGCGAGCACCGCGCCGAGTTTCTGGTCGTAGGTGTTGCCGTCCTGGTTCTGCCACTCGACGTCGACGCCGATCAGGTCGTTCATCGCCCTGTAGTAGGCGTTGCCCTGCTTGGGCGGGGAGCCCCAGAACGGCGACATGATGGTGACCTTGCCGCCCTTGCCGAGCTTCTTCGGGACCGAGGTCTTCAGGGTCGCCAGGTCGAGCTTGCCGGTGAAGCCGATCGCCGAGCCGTTCTTCGCCGGGATGTCAGGGGCCACCACGTTGTTGGCGACGTAGGACGGCAGCAGCTTCTTCGCGTCCTTGCCCGAGGAGGAACCCCCACCCGAACCGCTGTCCGACGCCCCGCAGGCGGCGAGCAACGGCGTGCCTCCCGCCACCGCTGCGGCGGCGACCGCCGTGGAGGCGAGGAAGCTTCTCCGGCTCGGACCGGAAGGACCAGAGGAGGGGGAAGCGGCGTTCGGCGTCATTGCGTCAACCCTTCGTGGCGCACCAGGACACCCGGCGGTGGCCGTCGGCTGCGGTGCCTCGAGTGGAACTGGCTGAGCTGAAGCGATCCCCCGACCACTGTCGACCACTGTCGTGCGTCCCTGGGGCGGACCGGTGAGTCGGCTAGTCGAAGCGCTTCGATGTTGCTGCGAGGTTAAGTGAACACTCAGGGGTGCACAAGGGTCGCTTCCAAGATTCCTCCGTGCTGGTGGGAGTGACCTCTTCGTATGCGCCACTTGAGATATCGGTGAGCGTCTCTTGACACCCACCGGTGCGTCGAATGAGCATCGAAGCGCTTCGAAAGCGCCACGCCGCTCCATCGCAAGGGGAACCGCACGTGACCGCACAAACGCCGCCTACGCCGCCTTTCCGCGACCCGCATCTGCCGTTCGCGAAGCGCATCGACGACCTGCTGGCACGGCTCACCCTGGACGAGAAGGTCTCCTTCCTGCACCAGTTCGCACCCGCCGTGGAACGCCTGGGCATCGCCGCCTTCCGTACCGGCCAGGAGGCCCTGCACGGGGTCGCCTGGATGGGCCCGGCGACGGTGTTCCCGCAGGCGGTGGGGCTCGGCGCGACCTGGAACACCGATCTCGTACGCCGGGTCGGCGAGGCCGTGTCCAAGGAGGTCCGGGCGATGCGCGCCCGCGACGACCGCGTGGGCCTCAACGTCTGGGCGCCGACGGTGAACCTGCTGCGCCACCCGCTCTGGGGCCGTAACGAGGAGGGCTACTCCGAGGACCCGAAGCTCACCTCCGCCATCGCCACCGCCTACACGCACGGCCTGCGCGGCGACCACCCGGTGTACTGGCGCACCGCGCCCGTCCTCAAGCACTGGCTCGCCCACAACAACGAGACGGACCGCGCCACTTCCTCCTCCTCGGTCCGCCCGCGGGTGCTGCACGAGTACGATCTGCGCGCCTTCAAGGAGACCGTGGAGGCGGGCGCGGTGGCCGGCGTGATGCCCGCGTACAACCTGGTCAACGGCCGCCCCAACCATGTCTCCCCGTATCTGCGCGCGCAGTTGCGCAGCTGGACGCAGGAGGATCTGCTGGTCTGCTCGGACGCCGGCGCGCCCAGCAACCTGGTCGACCACGAGCACTACTTCGACACCCACGAGGAAGCCACGGCGGCCGCCCTCCTTGCCGGTGTCGACAGCTTCACCGACCACGGCACGGACGGTTCGCAGATCGTCTCCCGGATCAACGGGGCTCTGGAACAGGGCCTGTTGACGGAGGCCGACATCGACACGGCGGTGCGCCGCCAGCTCTCTGTCCGCTTCCGCCTCGGCGAGTTCGACCCGCAGGACGACCCGTACGCGCACACATCCGACTTCGACACCCCCGCCCACCGCGCCCTCGCCCGGGAGGCGGCGGAACAGGCGGTGGTCCTCCTCAAGAACGACGACGACCTGCTGCCGCTCGCGCCCGACACCCGGATCGCGGTGGTCGGTCTGCTCGCCGACGAGTGCAAACTCGACTGGTACAGCGGCACGCTGATCCACCGCTCCACCCCGCTGGAGGGCCTTTACGAACGGTTCGGCGCGGAGCGTGTGGAGTTCGCGGAGGGCGTGGACCGGGTCCGGCTGAGGCTCACGGACGGCACCTTCCTGCACGTACCGCCCGCCCCAGAGGCCGCCGACGAGGTGCGCGGCACGGCGGGCGCCCTGGACCCGGCGCTGCTGGCCGGCCGTACCGACCTGCCCCCGCTGACCACCGACGCGACGGGCACCGAACTCGCCCTCGTCGACTGGGGCGATGGCGTCCTGACGCTCCGCGCTCCCGACGGACGCTATCTCTCGGTCGCCGACGACGGCCGTGTCCGCGCTTCCGCCGACCAGCCCGGCGGCTGGGTCGTTCAGGAGACATTCCGCCTGGAACCACACCAGAACGGTCACCTCCTCCGGCATCTCGGCACGGGTCGCCATGTCTCTGTCGCCGCCGACGGCGTGAAGGTTGCCGCCGAGAACGCGTCGATCTTCGAACTGATCATCGTCGAGCGGGGTGCGGACGCCGTCGCCAGGGCGGCCGCCGCGGCCGACGCGGTCCTGGTGGTCGCGGGCAACGACCCGCACATCAACGGCCGCGAGACCGAGGACCGTACGACCCTGGCCCTGCCCCCGCACCAGGAGCGCCTGCTGCGCGCGGCCCGGTCCGCGAACCCGAGGACGGTGCTGGTGCTGACCTCGGCGTATCCCTACGCCGTGGACGTGGCCCGCCTCCCCGCGGTCCTGTGGACGGCCCACGGCGGCCAGGCGGCCGGTACCGCACTCGCCCGGGTCCTGGCCGGTGATGTCTCCCCGGCGGGCCGCCTCCCGCAGACCTGGTACGCCTCCGACGCCGACCTTCCCGACCTGCTCGACTACGACGTGCTCGGCGCCCGCCAGACGTACCTCCACTTCGAGGGCACCCCGCTGTTCCCGTTCGGCCACGGCCTGTCATACGCGTCCTTCTCCTACGCCGACCTGGTCACCGGGGTGGCGGACGGGACGCTCCGGGTGTCCTTCACGGTCACCAACACCGGTGATGTGACGGCGGACGAGGTGGCGCAGCTCTACTCCCGGGCGGTCGAGCCGTCGTCGGTGCGCCCGCGCCGCGAACTCCTGACCCACCACAGGTTCACCCTCGCCCCCGGCGAACGGACCGAGCTGAAGTTCGAAGTCCCGCTCTCGGCCTTCGGGTTCTGGGACGTGGCGCGGGACGGATGGCGCCTGGAGCAGGGCCCGTACTACGTGCTGGCCGGCGCCTCCAGCGAGGACATCCGCCTGCGTACGACGGTGATCCTGGACGGCGAGCAGGCGGCACCGCGTGATGTCGTCTCACGACGCGGTCTGCCGGCGGCCGACTTCGACGAGCAGTCGGGCATCGCGATCGTGGACCGTACGAAGTCGGAGGGCGACGCGGTCACGCCGAAGGGCGACGGCCTCGGTGAACTCGTCTACCGGGACTGCGACTTCGGCCAGGGGGTGACGGAGGTGACCGCGCGGGTGTCGGGCGTGGGGTCGCTGGAACTCTCCCTGGACGGCGGCCCGTTGCTGGCGGTGCTGACGCTTCCTGAGCCGACGCCGGGCCCGTATGCGTACACCTCGCTCACCGCCGGCATCGTCGCCGAGGGCGTGCACGACGTCCACCTCGGACTGCGCGGCCCACTGCGGCTCGCGCACGTCGGCTTCTCCGGTTGAGGGTCCGGAGCGGCCGACACCGAGAAGGGGTCCGGCACCGGAAGGCCTCGGTGCCGGGCCCTCTCGGGACGACGTCGAGCGTCACGGACAACCGTATATGAAAATGGTTCCCATTGGCAAGGTCCGGAGCCGTTGCGCCTGCAGTCCGCCTACGGACGCCTCGGGACTTCAGTCCGGGACGGCGGCGTCGACCAGGGCGGCGGCCACGGCGCGGGCGGCTGTTCCGGCACTGGGGTCGCGGTCCGGCCAGGCGCTGATCCCGGCGCCGTCGTAGAGCAGGACCAGTTGCTGGGCGAGCGCCTTCGCGTCCTTGGCGCCTGCCTGCTGAGCGAGGCCGAAGAAGAGTTCGTGCAGCCAGGTCCGGTAGTCGCTGGCCGCATGTTCGACGACGCCGCCGGGCTGGGCGTCGGCGCTCGCGCCGATGAACGCGCAGCCACGGCACCCCGCGCGCGCCGAGGCCGTCGACGAGATCACCGCGGCCGGCTGCCACGCCCGGTTTGCCGAGGCGGAGCTGGAGGACCCGGTCGACATCGACCGGCTCGCCGCGGCGGTCGGCGAAATCTACGTCCTGGTCGACAACGCCCGCCGGGCCGTCCGGGCCCCGACCGAGGAGATGAAGGGAAGCGCATGACCTGGTGTGCGGGAAGGAGCCTCAGACGCAGCCTGTGCGTCACGGGCTGGTCAGCACACAGGTCCCGCCGCCATTCAAGAGAGCGGCACCTCTCTCGAATATCGATCAGGCAGCAGCTCACGAAGCGCGACGAGCAAGGCCCCCGAGCTGATGATCGAGATGTCTGACTTCTCAACCATGCTGCTCCGAGAAGACCATCAACCGGGCGCTGGCCGCGGCAAGGGCACCGGTCGAGCGCGGCGTCGCACGCCTGAAGTCCTGGCGGATCTTCCGCAGATCCCGATGCAGCCCGAATCGCATGACATCGCATGACGTCGATCGCCAAGGCCGTCCTCACCCCGGAGCGGCAACGCAGCACTGAAGAAGCTCAGTGAGTCCAGTAGTCGCGGCGGGGCAGTTCGGCCCACACATCAGGAGGTCCGACCACGGCACGCCTGTCGGTCAGACGCAGTCCTGCGAAGGCGCAGGAGTAGGCCACGGCGTTGTACTGGTAGAGGTACGAAAACAACACTTCTTCGGCGGTGTCGTTCTCGTCCGGTCCCCCACCCGGGTGCAGATCCCAGCCCTCGACACTTCCATGACGGGCGATGCCGCCTTGGTTGCCGCTCTTGGGATTGGCGTACAGGCCGTAGCAGACCGTGTCGGCAGACAACTGGGTGAGCACGCCCGGCATTTGCGGCGCGTATCCCCAGGGCTGTGTTACGACGCAGCCGCCCGGCACGGACGTCACGCCGACGATCTGCAAGCTCTCGTCCATGTCGTACTCGTACGGATCCTCCAGCAGCGCATCGATGACTTCGTCCTCCACCGGCGCCGCCTCCAGACGGCGCACCGCCTCGACCGCATCGATGCCGGCCACGCAGGCAAGCCCCATACCCTCGTAGTGGAACGTGCCCAATGCCGTGATGAGCCGATGGGCCTCTTCCGCTGCCGCACGCTCCGTGTCGGTCAGGCGTACCCCCTCCGGTACCGGGAACAGGCCTGGCATCGGTCCAGCCAGGCTCAACCGGCCCGGTGACCAGCCGCCGATCGACAGCCGCCAAGGATCAGCCCCGGCAACGGCGAGGGCTTGTGCGTTTTCCGGCTTCCTGGACACGACGGCCTGCCAAAGCGCCGTCACCCCGTTCTCAACCGCGTCCACGTCCGCAACCCGATCGGCCAACTCGGCGACGACCTCCGAGGAGCCAAACACCGCTGCGCGATGCAGCGGTCGGCCCCCGCTCCATTTCTCCGGATCGGCGCCTTCGTCGAGACGCCGGCGAACATCGTCGACATCCGTCCAGTCCCAGCCCATCCCAGCCCAGCCGTCACTCACTGCTGCCATCGATCCCCCCAAAAGGTCGCATGCTGTCGCGCTACACGCTCGCACACGGGTCCGACATCGAGGACCAACCAGCACGCCCAAACTTCGATGACACACGTCCGCTCCAGGTCCGATGGCACCGGTCAAGCTTCGGTGACACCGGAGCTTCGAAGCCGAGGACAAACCACCCAGGGCGCCGTTGCTGCGCGCCTGCGCCTGACCCCCACGCACCTCGACCGGTATATGGCCGACCACGAGACGGCCGGGCCCATCTGCGGCTCCAACGCGACGCCGTGCGACGGGCGCTCACCGCAGCAGTCTCCGCCCGCCCAGTAGCGCCGCACCAACAGCCGCTGCCAAGATCCGACCATCAGCCCAGGTCACCCCCCATACACAGCAGAACGGCCGCAGCCCCCGCACAGCGGGCTGCGGCCGTTCTGTTCCGACCTGTCCGTGGCAGGTCAGAGGGCGAGGCCGGTGAGGACCAGGACTCGCTCGTAGGTGTAGTCGTCCATCGCGAACTTGACGCCCTCGCGGCCGACGCCGGACTGCTTGGCGCCGCCGTACGGCATCTGGTCGGCGCGGTAGGAGGGGACGTCACCAATGACGACACCGCCGACCTCAAGGGCGCGGTGGGCACGGAAGGCGGTCTGGAGGTCGTGGGTGAAGACGCCCGCCTGGAGGCCGTACTTGGAGTCGTTCGCGGCGGCGAACGCTTCGGCCTCGCCGTACACCTTCTGCACGGTGAGGACGGGTCCGAAGACCTCCTCGCACGAGATGGTGGTGTCGGCCGGGACCTCGGTGAGGACGGTGGGCGCGAAGCTGGCGCCGTCGCGGTCACCGCCGGTGACCAGGGTGGCGCCGGCCTCGACCGCCTCCTTCACCCACGCCTCGACGCGCTCCGCGGCCGCCTCGCTGACCAGCGGGCCGACGTCGGTCCTGTCGTCGGCGGGGTCACCGGTGACCTGGGCCTCGACGGCGGCGACGATGCGCGGGAGCAGACGGTCGTAGACGGTCGCGTCGGCGATGACCCGCTGCACGGAGATGCAGGACTGGCCGCCCTGGTAGTTGGAGAAGGTCGCGATGCGGGTCGCGGCCCAGTCGAGGTCGGCGTCGCTCGCGTAGTCCCCGAGGACGACGGCAGCGCCGTTGCCGCCCAGTTCCAGGGTGCAGTGCTTGCGCGGGACCGAGTCCATGATCGAGTAGCCGACCTTCTCGGAACCGGTGAAGGAGATGACCGGGAGGCGCTCGTCCTGGACGAGGGCGGGCATCTTGTCGTTGGCGACCGGGAGGATCGACCAGGACCCTTCGGGGAGGCCGGTCGTCTCGGCGAGCAGGTCGCCGATGATCAGGCCGGAGAGCGGGGTGGCGGGGGCCGGCTTGAGGATGATCGGCGCGCCGGCGGCGATGGCCGGGGCGATCTTGTGGGCGCAGAGGTTGAGCGGGAAGTTGAAGGGTGCGATGCCGAGGACGACGCCCTTCGGGAAGCGGCGGGTGAGCGCCAGGCGACCCTGGCCACCGAGGTCGGTGTCGAGCCGCTGGGCCTCGCCGCCGTTGAAGCGCCGGGCCTCCTCGGCGGCGAACCGGAACACCGAGACGGCACGGCCGACCTCGCCGCGCGCCCACTTGATCGGCTTGCCGTTCTCGGCGGAGATCAGCTGGGCTATCTCCTCGGTGCGCTCGACGAGGCGCCGGCTGACGTGGTCGAGGGCGGCGGCCCGGACGTGTGCCGGGGTGGCGGCGAACTCGTCCCGTACGGCGTACGCGGCGGCGACCGCTTCCTCGACCTGCGCGTCGGTGGGCACGCTGACCTGGCCGACGAGGCGCCCGTCCCACGGGCTGGTGACGTCGAAGGTGTCCTCGCCGGTGACCTGACGGCCGGCGAGCCAGAAGGCGTGGGTGGCGGTCATGAGAGTCCCGGCCCTTCCGCGTGTGGGGATGTTCTTGGCTTTCAACGTCCACCGTAGGCGCGGGAAGGGGAAGCGACGCTTGTCCGGGGTGTAGTGGTGGGGGGCGGGGGTACGCCGGTTTGGCAGGGGCGAATCGGGGGTGGAGTCCCGGGTGCCGGTCAGTCCGCCGATGTCGCCTTCAGCGCCAGCCACAACTCCATCCGGGCGTCCGGGTCGTCCAGGGAGCGGCCCAGGATCTCCTCGACCCTGCGCATCCGATACCGCAGCGTATGGCGGTGGACGCCCAGGTCGGCGGCCGCCGCGTCCCACTGGCCGTGCCTTGACAGCCAGGCCCGCAGGGAGGCCACCAGGTCGCCGCGGCCGGTCGCGTCATGCTCGTACAGCGCCCGCAACAGGCCGTCCGCGAACGCCTTCACCGCGTCGTCGGCCAGCAGCGGCAGCACCGATCCGGCGGCCAGCTGCTCGTGCTCGACCAGCACCCGGCCCCGCCGCCGGGCCACCGACAGTGCCTGTTCGGCCTGCTTGTAGGCGGCCGCCGCGCCGATCGGGCCGGACGGGGCGGACATGCCCACGACCAGGTCGTCCTGCGCGGCGGCGTCCTGCTCCGGTGCGGCCCGCGCGGCCTCGCGCGCCGCCGCGTGATCGACGCACGCGCCCACCGCGGCACCCCCGTCCGCGGCCAGTACCACCAGCCGCTCCCCCTCCGGCACCACCAGCACCGCCTCCCCGGCGCGCGCCGCTGCCGACTCGACCGCCTCCGCGAGACCGGTGAGCAGCTCGGCGCCCCCGTCCGCGACGATCATCCGGAAGGGTGCGTCGAGAAGTCCGCCGTACAGATCCCCGGCGACCCCCCGGGCATGGTCCGGCTGCCCGGCGAGCAGCATCCGCAGCACCGCCGCGCCCACCCGCTGCTCGGCCGCGTGCAGCGAACGGGAGCGTTCCGTCGTAAGGGTGAGCAGGGCGATGGCCGAGTGGACGGCGTACCGCTCGGCCGTGCCCAGGGCCGCCGCGGTGCCGACCGCCAGGGCCGCGCGGGGCCTGCGGCCGGTGCCCAGCGAGTGCAGCTCCACCCGGTCCTCGTTGTCCGGGCCGCCCACCACCGATGAAGCCGGCGCCGGGCGTTCCCGCAGCCGTTCCACTTCCGCGGTCAGCCGTGCCGCCCGGCGTCCCGCCCACTCCGGTGCGGTGGCGACGACCGCGCCCGAGGCGTCGTACAGCGCCGCCCAGCCGTCCACCTGCGAGGCGAGCGCGGCGAGCAGCCCCTCCGGTCCGGCGTTCAGCGCCTGCCTGGTCAGTTCGCGCTGGGCGGCGAAGCCCGCGGTCACCGCCCGGTACTGGTCGGCCGCTATCGCCGCCGACACGGCCTTGCTGATGGCGAGGAAGGGGGTGCGGCGCGGCACCTCCAGCAGGGGCAGGCCCTCGTGTTCGGCCGCGTCGACCAGGGCCTTGGGAATCTCCTCGTAGTGGACCCCGATGGCGAAGCCGAGGCCCACCACGCCCGCTCCCACCAGGCGTTTCACATACCGTCGCATGGCCTCCGGATCGTCCGCGTCCAGCTTCAGCGCGGTGATCAGGAGAAGTTCCCCGCCCTCCATGTACGGCACGGGGTCGGCGAGTTCGCTGGCATGGGCCCAGCGCACGGGCACGTCGAGGCGGTCCTCGCCCGCGCGCACGGTCAGTTTGAGCGCGGAATGGTGGACGAGCGAGGCGAGCGTCGGTGGCATCAGGCCGTCAGATCTTCTCTTCGGTCGTGCACACGTGAAGACATGCACAGGGACAGGGGGCCTTTGGCCGTCTCGTATGAACGGCTTCTATCGATTCTGCCTCACTGTACGGTCGCGTGTGGCTCCCTGTTCAGACCCGGCCGGCACCGCCCCTGAGGTCCACCAGCAGCGGGGGCGCGTGCTCGCCCTTGACGGTCGTCAGGGAGAGGACCGCATGGCCCGCCGGCACGCCGTGGGCGAGCTCGGAGGCCGACCAGCGCTCGCGCTCCACCTGCCGGACGGTGACCGCGCGGGCCGTGGGCGCCTTGCCGGTGATGACCTGCCGTACGACGTGCAGTGCCTTGCCCGCCGGGGTCTCCGCGATGATCTGGCGGTCGGTGACGTCCCGGGCCTCGGTCCACTCCTTGCCCCAGACCTCGGCGAAGTCCTGGCCGTCCCAGGGGGTGAGGCCGGCGAAGGCCATACGGCAGCCGGCGGCCCCCAGCAGGGGCGCGCGCAGGGGGCGGGGTACGTCGTCCAGGGTGCGCAGGGTCAACGCCACGCCCGCGTTGGCCGACCGCAGACGCTGTACGGCGCGTACCGCCTCCGGTGTCACGACACCCGTCGCGTCGTCCAGGAGCAGACAGGCGAAGAGCGAACGGTCGTCCCGTACCGTCACGCTCGCCGTGAACTGGGCGAGCACCAGCCGGGCCAGGATGCGGGAGGCGTCCGCGTGGCCGCGCTCGGGCAGGTCGATACGGACCCGGACCGGGTGGTCGAGGGCCCTGAGGGAGAAGGGGCGGGACTGGCCGGAGGTGTCGAAGAAGCCGGCGAAGGCCGGGCGGTCGAGGAGAGCGATGCGGTCGGCGAGGACCGATCCCACGTCCCCCGGCTGCCCCATCTGCCGCTCCCGGGCGTCGAGTTCGCGCAGCAGCGACTCGTGTCCTGTGACCGTCAGCGCCTTGCGGAGCGCGGCCACGGGGCCTGGGGCGCCGTCGAGGAGCTGGCGGAGTTCGGGTACGGAGGGGAAGCGGCCGTGGACCGCCCTGAACGGGCCGAGCAGCTGGGCGAGGACGGTGGTGGAGCGGCGGCTGTCGCTGCCGGGGTGCGGGTCGGCGAGGTCACCGACGAGGGCCTCGGCGAGTATGGCGGCGGCCTCGTCGGGGTCGGTGGTGCCGCCGTACAGGTCGAGGTCGTAGACGGACTCGGGGTGGGCGATACGGACGACTACGTCGTAGGAGTCGGCGGGCCCGAGCCCGGCGCCGGCCGCGCCGACGACGACCACGGAGGCGCGCCCGGCGAGCGCGTGCAGGCAGAGCGACTCGGCGAGCGGGCGCACGAGCGCGCCGGTCTTGCCGGAGCCGGCCGGGCCGACGGCGAGCAGGGAGGTGCCGAGCAGTTCGGGGCCGAGGGCGAGGCCGGTGTCCCGGTAGCGGTAGGGGTTGCGGGGGTCGTCGGCGGTCGTGCCGAGCCGCACCTGGCCGGTGACCAGGTCGTGCCTGGCGTGCCGGGCGGGCAGGTCGCGCTCCCCGGAGGGGTGCGGACAGGCGGCGGCGCCGTCCTTGACCACGGCGGCGGAGAAGGACGTCATGCTGTGCCGACCGCTGCGTACGCCCTGCCAGGCCCGGGCGATCCTGGCGTGGTCCACGTCCCCCATCAGCCCGGTCCGCGCCTCGGCGGCCAGCCGGTCGGCGGCGTCGTGCGCACCGGCGGCACGGAGGTCGGGCCACTGGGCGGGGTCTTCCTCCACGGCGAGGGGCTCCTGGCGGGAAACCGGAGCCTTGAGCCGAGGCGCGACGAACCGGCGCCACACCTCTCCCCACCGACCGAGCTTGCCCACCACGACGAGGATGGTGAGGGCTACGAGGTAGGTGTATCCCTGATAGATGAACTGAGCCGTGCTCCTTCCGATCGTGCCGTTCTCGCCCTGCCACGAGTCAGGGAGGAACAGCCGGAGCGGCAGGCCCCACCACGCGCCCAGGTAGCCGTGCGTCAGCAGGGACCAGACCAGCCACCCCACCAGGAAGGCGATCAGCGCCCCGCTCAGCAGCTGCCGGGTCGGAACCTGGTCGGGCTCCTCGTCGGGCCGGGACCGGTACCCGAACCGCCACACCCCCGGCGCCGCCTCCGGCCTGGGCGCGCGCAGCCAGCTCAGAAATGCCGAGCCGTCCGGCAGCGGAGGCACCGTCGGTGGCGCCGTCGGCCGCGGCGGCACCGCGCCCGCATCCTGCGGTCCCGCCGGACGCGGCACAGGATTCGCATGCGTACCCCGCGCGTCCCGCGTCCCGTCGCTGTCCATCGCCCTCGCTCCCTGACCAGCCGTTCCGTCCACCGTCAGCGGTCAATCTAACGCCCCGGCCAAGGGAGTTCACCGATTGCGCGGCCGAGCCGGTCGAGGCGTTCCGGATATGGCCGGTCGTTGATGTCGAAAGCGGAGGTTGAACCGGACGGTGATGGCGACCGGGCTGCCGACGCCCGGCAGGCAGAGCCGCGCGGGACCGCTGCCGGACGGCGGGGGCGTGGCCTGGGACGATGCGCGCCGCCGGGGCAACCGACAGCTCGTGCGCGTCGGCGGTCGGGGGCTGATACCGATGACGAGCGCGTATGCCGACGACCGGGACGGCCGTCCGCGGATCGCCGGTCACCCGCACCGGCGCTGTGCCGTCTCCCGGCCCGGTGGCGGCCGACCGGTCGCCCTCGCTATGTCCACCGCGGACAATGGCACCGCCTGACAACACCCACATGGAGCATGCCCACGTCCCACACCCGGACCTAGCCTGCGAAGAAAGAAGGAAAGCGTCCGGATACGCACCGCCGGAGCCGCCCCGGGGCCGCCGGACACGCGCAGCGCCCCGGAACGCACGATTCATCAGGGAGCCCCCCATGACCGCACTTCCGCAGGAGCGCCGCGTCATCACCGCCATCCCCGGCCCCAAGTCGCAGGAGCTGCAGGCCCGCCGCACCGCCGCGGTCGCGCAGGGCGTCGGTTCCGTGCTGCCGGTGTTCACCGCCCGCGCGGGCGGCGGCATCATCGAGGACGTCGACGGCAACCGTCTGATCGACTTCGGTTCGGGTATCGCGGTGACCAGCGTGGGCGCCTCCGCCGAGGCCGTCGTACGCCGGGCCGCCGCCCAGCTGGCCGACTTCACCCACACCTGTTTCATGGTCACCCCGTACGAGGGCTATGTGGCCGTCGCCGAGGCGCTGGCCGAGCTCACCCCGGGTGACCACGCCAAGAAGTCCGCGCTGTTCAACAGCGGTGCCGAGGCCGTCGAGAACGCCGTCAAGATAGCGCGCGTCTACACCGGGCGGCAGGCGGTCGTCGTGTTCGACCACGGCTACCACGGCCGGACCAACCTCACCATGGCGCTGACCGCCAAGAACATGCCGTACAAGCACGGCTTCGGGCCGTTCGCGCCCGAGGTGTACCGGGTGCCGGTGGCGTACGGCTACCGCTGGCTCACCGGCCCGGAGAACGCCGGTGCCGAGGCCTCCGCCCAGGCCATCGACATGATCAACAAGCAGATCGGCGCGGACAACGTGGCGGCGATCATCATCGAGCCGGTGCTCGGCGAGGGTGGCTTCATCGAGCCCGCCAAGGGCTTCCTGCCGGCGATCAGCCAGTTCGCCAAGGACAACGGCATCGTGTTCGTCGCCGATGAGATCCAGTCCGGGTTCTGCCGTACGGGCCAGTGGTTCGCGTGCGAGGACGAGGGGATCGTCCCGGACCTGATCACCACGGCGAAGGGCATCGCCGGTGGTCTGCCGCTGGCCGCCGTCACCGGTCGCGCCGAGATCATGGACGCCGCGCACTCCGGCGGCCTCGGCGGCACCTACGGCGGCAACCCGGTCGCCTGCGCCGGTGCGCTCGGTGCCATCGAGACCATGAAGGAGCTGGACCTCAACGCCAAGGCGAAGGCCATCGAGGCGATCATGAAGCCGCGCCTGTCCGCCATGGCCGAGAAGTTCGACGTCATCGGCGATGTCCGGGGCCGCGGCGCGATGATCGCCATCGAACTGGTCAAGGACCGTACGACCAAGGAGCCGAACCCGGAGGCGACCGCCGCCCTCGCCAAGGCCTGCCACCAGGAGGGCCTGCTGGTCCTGACCTGTGGCACCTACGGCAACGTGCTGCGCTTCCTGCCGCCGCTGGTCATCGGCGAGGACCTGCTCAACGAGGGCCTCGACATCATCGAGCAGGCCTTCGCTCGGATCTGAGCCACAGGCTTCTCGCAGCCCGCTCAAAGGGTGTCGAACCCCTGTGTCACAGCCGCCCCTCGCCTCCCACCTGGCGTTATGCGGGGGGCTGGGGCGGCCCCCGTCAGGCCGTGTGAAGAAGGTGTGCGAGGTGGATGACGGGACGCGATTCCGCCTGTCGCCGCGCCTGACCCTGCCGTAGGTTCTAACCAGATGAGAGATACACCCCGCCCACAGGGGACTGTGGGCGATTTCAGGCCGGGGCCTCCCCAGCTTCGACCTGGTCGTGCCCTCGCGCACACAACCGGTGCCTCTGGTTCCGGATCTCCTCACCGATCGGATGGTCGCTCGCCCCAAACCCCCCGGGGCGCGCGACATTCCGACCCGGACGGCCGCCCCGGAACCACCCCCCCTGTTCCGGGGCGGCCGACCTCCTTCCTTCTCCTTCCCCTCGCGGGACTCCTGGGCCTTCCGGCCCTTCTCTTCGCGCTGATCACCTGGCAGGTCGTGGCCCATGGCCCCCTGCTCCGCCTGGACAGCCGTCTGAGCAGCGCACTCGTCCACCCGGACCGGTTCTCCGAGCTCCTCTCCGACCTCGGGAACGCGCCGGTCGCGGTCCCGGTCCTGGTGTTCGTCATCGGATACGTCGCCTGGCGCGGCCGATCCACTGGTACAGACCGCTGGTGGCTGCCGCCCACCGCGGCCGCCGTCCTGATGGCCCTCGTCCCCGCGATCATCGTGCCGGTCAAGGACTGGACCGCCCGTCCGGGGACCCCGCTGGTGCCCCCGGCGGTCGGCTACTTCCCCTCCGGCCATACGGCGACGGCGGCGATCGCATACGGCTCCGCGACCCTGCTCCTCCTCCCCTGGCTCCACTCCCGCGCCGCCCGCCGCACCCTTGTGGCCCTCTGCGCGACCCTCGTCCTCGCCGTCTCCTACGGGCTGGTCCGCCGCGGCTACCACTGGCCGCTGGACGTGGCGGCCAGCTGGTGCCTGTGCACGGTCCTGCTGACGGCACTGCGGTTGCTGCTCACCCGAAGTACGCGTCGAAGTTCCGCTGGAACTCCCAGTTCGAGAACCGGTCCCAGTTGACCGACCAGGTCATCAGACCGCGCATGGCCGGCCAGGTGCCGTGGGTCGTGTACGAGCCGCAGTTCGTCTTCTTCGTCAGGCAGTCCAGGGTCTTGGTGACCTCGGCGGGGGCGACATAGCCGTTGCCCGCGTTGGTCGAGGCCGGCATGCCGATCGCGATCTGGTCGGGGCGCAGCGGCGGGAAGACGTTGTTGGCGTCGCCCGCCACCGGGAAGCCGGTGAGCAGCATGTCGGTCATCGCGATGTGGAAGTCGGCGCCGCCCATGGAGTGGTACTGGTTGTCGAGGCCCATGATCGGCCCCGAGTTGTAGTCCTGGACGTGCAGCAGGGTCAGGTCGTCGCGCAGGGCGTAGATGACGGGGAGGTACGCCCCGCAGCGCGGGTCCTGGCCGCCCCACTTGCCGGTGCCGTAGTACTGGTAGCCCATCTGCACGAAGAAGGTCTCCGGTGCCATGGACAGCACGAACTTCGAGCCGTACTTGGCCTTCAGGGTCTTCAGCGCGGAGATCAGGTTCACGACCACCGGGGTCGTCGGGTTCTTGAAGTCCGTGTCGTTCGCGTCCAGGGACAGCGAGTGGCCCTCGAAGTCGATGTCGAGGCCGTCCAGACCATAGGTGTCGATGATGTTCGAGACGGAGGAGACGAAGGTGTCCCGGGCGGCGGCCGTGGTCAGCTGGACCTGGCCGTTGGCGCCGCCGATCGATATCAGCACCTTCTTGCCGGCCGCCTGCTTGGCCTTGATGGCCGCCTTGAAGTCGGCGTCACTCTCGACGTTCGGGCACTCCGTCACCGGGCAGCGGTTGAAGCGGATGTCCCCGGAGGTGGCCGAGGTCGGCTCGCCGAAGGCCAGGTCGATGACGTCCCAGCTGTCGGGGACGTCGGCCAGCCGGGTGTAGCCGGAGCCGTTGGCGAAGGAGGCGTGCAGGTAGCCGACCAGGGCGTGGGTGGGCAGGTCGGTGGAGCCTCCGGAGGAGCCGGCGGTGGTCGTGGCGGTCACCGCGGCCGACTTCGCGGACTCGCCGGAGCCGTTCACGGCGGTTACCTGGAAGCTGTACGCGGTGGAGGGTGTGAGCCCGGCGACCGTGGCCGAAGTCCCGCTCGCCGTCTGGACCTTCACCCCGTCCCGGTAGACGGCGTAGCTGGTGGCGCCGGTGACCGCCGTCCAGGACAGGGCCACGCTGGACGACGTGATCGTGCCGCTATTCAGCCCTGTCGGTGCGGCGGGCGGCTGGCCCGTTGCGCCGCCGGGGCCGACGAGGGAGATGTCGTCGGCGTAGTAGGCGCCGGTGCCGTACCAGCCGTGGGTGTAGATGGTGACCCTGGTCGTGGAGGCGCCGGTGGTGAAGGTGGTGGTGAGTTTCTGCCAGTCGGGGGCGGACTGGGTCCAGGTGGAGACGTCGGTGGTGCCGGTCCCGCTCGCGCCGAGGTAGACGTAGGAGCCGCGGACGTAACCGGACAGGGTGTACTGCGCGTTGGGCTGTACGGTCACCGTCTGCGCGCACTGGGCGTTGTCGCTGCCGGCCGGGGTCGCCTGCAGCGCGGAGCCGCCGCTGTGCACGGGTGAGCCGACCGTCGTACCGCTTCCCGCCGTGCAGCTCCAGCCGGTCAGGCCGGCCTCGAAGCCGCCGTTGGCAGCGAGATCCGCGTCGGCCGCACGGGCGGCCGCCGAGAGCGCGGTGATACCGGACACGGCCAGCAGACCGGCCGTGAGCATGGTGAGGACAGGTCTGACGCGTACCACAAGTGCCTCCGGGGATGGGGGATTTGGAGGTGGGGTGCGCGCTCAACTTGGTCCAGACCAATTTGCTTGTCAAGACCTACGGGCAAAGCGCCCCGCAGGGGCGCGGGGCTGTGACATGTGCGGCTCCGCCGCGTGGGCGCGACCAGCCGCAACCAAGCCGCGGCCGACCGACAACCTCACGCGAACGGCGTCCAGTCATCGGCCGAGCCGGCCGCAGCCTCGTGCATCGCCAGTTCCAGCAGCCCCGGATCCGTCAGCGTCCCCGACCCGTCCGGCATCACCAGCCACCGCACCCCCTGGGTCGCCCGGCCGGGATACGGCACGACGATCCAGGTGCCGGCACCCGCCGTGCGGATCCCGGTGCCGAGCCACCGCGCGGCCGTGCCGGGCGGCACGAAGAAGCCCACCCGGTCGTCCCCGAAGTCGGCCAGGACGGGCCCTGGTTGGTCGAGGACGCGGGTGAGCACGTCGAGGGTGGGGTAGCCGAGCTCGCCCGGCAGGATCAGTACGTCCCAGGCCTTGCCTGCGGGCAGCAGCGCGATCCCCAGGGGGTTGCGCTCCCACTCCCAGCGGCATGCCTCGGGGTCAGGTGCGACGGATGCCAGCCATTCGACCGCCGTCTTCGCCCCAGTCACCAGAAGACCTCCCAGTCCCACGCATCGACGCGCGCGTCGCGTCACGTGGAGAGAGGGAGGTCTTCCGCTGGCATTACGCGGGTTTCGCCACCCCGTTGGAATGACCTGGATCACATGACCAGACGGGTCAGCTGTCGAAGCCCAGTCCCAGCCGGTCCATCGCCTTCAGCCACAGGTTGCGGCGGCCCCCGTGGGCGTCGGCGCGCGCCAGCGACCACTTGGTGAGGGCGATGCCCGTCCAGGCGAACGGCTCCGGCGGGAACGGCAGCGGCTTCTTGCGGACCATCTCCAGCCGGGTGCGCTCGGTCTCCTCGCCGGCCAGCAGGTCCAGCATCACATCGGCGCCGAACCGGGTCGCGCCGACACCGAGGCCGGTGTACCCGGCCGCGTACGCCACCCTCCCCTGATGGGCGGTGCCGAAGAACGCCGAGAAGCGGGAGCAGGTGTCGATCGCGCCGCCCCACGCGTGCGTGAAGCGGATGCCCTCCAACTGCGGGAAGCAGGTGAAGAAGTGCCCGGCGAGCTTGGCGTAGGTCTCGGGGCGGTCGTCGTACTCGGCGCGGACCCGGCCGCCGTAGTGGTGGATGGCGTCGTAGCCGCCCCAGAGGATGCGGTTGTCCGCCGACAGCCGGAAGTAGTGGAACTGGTTGGCCGAGTCGCCGAGGCCCTGCCGGTTCTTCCAGCCGATCGCGCCGAGCTGCTCGGCGGTGAGCGGCTCGGTCATCAGGGCGTAGTCGTAGACCGGCACGGTGTAGGCGCGGACCCGCTTGACCAGGTTCGGGAAGATGTTGGTGCCGAGCGCGACCCGCCGGGCGCGGACCGAGCCGTACGGGGTGCGTACGGCCATGCCGGCGCCGTACGGCTTCAGGTCCAGGGCGGGCGTGTGCTCGTACACCCGGACCCCGAGGGCGAGGCAGGCCTGCTTGAGGCCCCAGACGAGCTTGGCCGGGTTGAGCATGGCCACGCCCCGGCGGTCCCACAGGCCGGCCTCGAAGGTGGGCGAGGCGACCTGCTCGCGCACGGCGTCGGCGTCGAGGAACTCGACGTCGTCCGCGAGGCCCTTCCGCTCCAGCTCCTTGTGCCAGTCGCGCAGTTCCCAGGCCTGGTAGGGCTCGGTGGCCACGTCGATCTCGCCGGTGCGCTCGAACTCGCAGTCGATGCCGTGCCGGGCGACCGCGGCCTCGATCTCGTCGAGGTTGCGCCGGCCCAGCTCCTCAAGGCGGTGGATCTCGCCGGGCCAGCGGGCGAGCCCGTTGGGCAGCCCATGGGTGAGGGAGGCGGCGCAGAAGCCGCCGTTGCGGCCGGAGGCGGCCCAGCCCACCTCACGGCCTTCCAGCAGGACCACCTCGCGCCCGGGGTCGCGCTCCTTGGCGCCCAGCGCGGTCCACAGTCCGCTGTATCCGCCGCCGACGACCAGCAGGTCGCAGGTGTCGCCGCCGGTGAGCGCGGGCTCGGGGTGGGGCTTGCCGGGGTCTTCGAGCCAGTACGGGACCGGCTGTGCTTCGGAGAGAGACCTGGTCCAGTTCGCCTGACGGCTCATGGCGCTTGGGGCCATGATTTTCAACTCCCTACAGAGTTCTTTACGCCTTTTGCCTGGTGCGGCGGTTGGTGATGAGCATCGATACCAGCACGAGCAGTACGGCGACCAGGAACATGGCCGTACCGATGACATTGATCTGGACGGGCGTGCCGCGCTGCGCCGAACCCCAGACGAACATGGGGAAGGTGACGGTGGAGCCCGCGTTGAAATTGGTGATGATGAAATCGTCGAAGGAGAGCGCGAAGGACAGCAGCGCGCCCGCGGCGATTCCGGGGGCCGCGATGGGAAGGGTGACCCTGACGAAGGTCTGGACGGGGCCCGCGTACAGGTCCCGGGCCGCCTCCTCCAGGCGCGGATCCATCGACATCACGCGCGCCTTGACCGCGGTGACGACGAAGCTGAGGCAGAACATGATGTGGGCGATCAGGATCGTGTGGAAGCCGAGCTGGGCGCCCATGTTCAGGAAGAGGGTGAGCAGCGAGGCCCCCATGACGACCTCGGGCATCGCCATCGGCAGGAAGATCAGCGAGTTCACGGCGCCACGGGCACGGAACCGGTAGCGGACCAGCGCGAAGGCGATCATCGTGCCGAGGAGCGTGGCGCCGATGGTCGCCCAGACGGCGATCTGGAGGCTGATGGAGAGCGAGCCGCACATGTCGGCGACTCCGCACGGCTGCTTCCAGGCGTCGAGCGAGAACTGCTGCCATTCGTAGTTGAAGCGCCCCTTCGGTTTGTTGAAGGAGAACACCGTGACAATGACGTTCGGAAGCAGCAGATATCCGAGGGTGAACAGTCCCGCGATGACGACGAGACGCTTCTTGAGCCAGTTGACGAAGGGCATTTAGACCAGATCCTCCGTCCCGGACCGGCGAATGTAGATCGTGACCATGAAAAGGATCGCGGCCATGAGGATGAAGGAGAGCGCGGCCGCGGTCGGATAGTCGAGAATCCGCAGGAACTGCGTCTGGATCACGTTTCCGATCATGCGGGTGTCGGTCGAGCCGAGGAGTTCGGCGTTGACGTAGTCACCGGCCGCCGGGATGAAGGTCAGCAGGGTGCCGGAGACCACGCCCGGCATCGACAGCGGGAAGGTGACCTTGCGGAAGGTCGTCCACGGCTTGGCGTACAGATCGCCGGCGGCCTCGTGCAGCCGCCCGTCGATCCGCTCCAGCGAGGTGTAGAGCGGCAGGATCATGAACGGCAGGAAGTTGTACGTCAGTCCGCACACCACCGCGAGCGGGGTGGCCAGCACCCGGTCGCCGGCCGTCCAGCCGAGGAAGTTGGTGAGGTCCAGGATGTGCAGCGAGTTCAGCGTGTGCACGACCGGGCCGTTGTCGGCGAGGATCGTCTTCCAGGCCAGGGTGCGGATCAGGAAGCTGGTGAAGAACGGCGCGATCACCAGGATCATGATCAGGTTCCGCCAGCGGCCCGCGCGGAAGGCGATCAGGTAGGCCAGCGGGTAGCCGAGCAGCAGACACAGCACGGTCGCGGCAGCCGCGTAGAAGACGGACCGCAGGAACTGCGGCCAGTACTCGCTCAGCGCGTCCCAGTAGGTCACGAAGTGCCAGGTGACCTTGTAGCCCTCTTCCAGGGAACCCGTCTGGACGGAGGTGGAGCCCTGGTAGATCATCGGCAGCGCGAAGAAGACGATCAGCCAGAGCATGCCGGGCAGCAGCAGCCAGTACGGCGTGAACCGGCCCCGCTTGCGCGGGGGCTTCTTCGTGGGTTCGGCGGGCGCCAGGGGCGGCGGCGCCTCGGAGAGCGTGGCCATCAGGCGGCTTCCTCCTCGATGCCGGCGTCGATGTCCTGGGCGGCGTCGAGACCGAAGGTGTGGGCCGGGTTCCAGTGCAGGACGACATCGGCGCCCGGGACGAGCCGCCCGTCGCGCTCGACGTTCTGCACGTACACCTCGAACTCGGGGCAGACCGCGCTGTCGATGACGTACTGCGTGGAGACCCCGATGAAGCTGGCGTCGGCGATCCTGCCGGTGATCCGGTTGCGATCCTCGGGGATCGAGCCGGCGTCGTCGGCGTGGGTGAGGGAGATCTTCTCGGGCCGGACACCGACGAGCACCTTGCCGCCCGTCCTGGTCGGCGCCGAACATCGCGCCTCGGGCAGCACCAGCTTGCCGCCGCCGGCCTTCACCACGATGTCGTCGCCGTTCTTCGTGTCGACCTCGGCCTCGATCAGGTTCGACGTGCCGAGGAAGTTGGCGACGAAGGTCGTGTCGGGGTTCTCGTACAGATCGGTCGGCGAGCCGAGCTGCTCCACCCGCCCCGCGTTCATCACGGCGACCGTGTCGGCCATGGTCATGGCCTCCTCCTGGTCGTGTGTGACATGGACGAAGGTGATGCCGACCTCGGTCTGGATCCGCTTGAGCTCCAGCTGCATCTGACGGCGCAGTTTGAGGTCGAGGGCGCCGAGCGGCTCGTCGAGGAGCAGGACCTTGGGGTGGTTGATGAGCGCGCGGGCCACCGCGACCCGCTGCTGCTGGCCGCCGGAGAGCTGGTGCGGCTTCTTGCGCGCCTGCTCGCCCAGCTGGACCAGGTCGAGCATGTCCTCGACCTGCTTCTTCACGCTCTTGATGCCGCGCCGGCGCAGACCGAAGGCGACGTTCTCGAAGATGTCGAGGTGCGGGAAGAGAGCGTACGACTGGAAGACCGTGTTCACCGGCCGCTTGTACGGCGGCAGATGGGTCACGTCCTGGTCGCCGAGGTGCACGGTCCCGCTGGTCGGCTCCTCAAGCCCCGCGATCATGCGCAGGGTGGTGGTCTTGCCGCAGCCGGAGGCACCGAGCAGGGCGAAGAAGGAGCCCTGAGGCACGGTCAGGTCCATCGGCCGTACGGCGGTGAAGCCGTTGTCGTAGGTCTTGCCGATGCCGGTGAGGCGGACGTCGCCGCTGCTGTCTGTCGTCATGGTGTCGTCACGCCCCTGTGAGCTTCGCGAACTTCTGCTGGTATGCCGTCTCTTCCTTCGAGCTCAGGGAGCGGAAGGCACGGGACTTGGCCTGCATGGCCTTGTCGGGAACGATCAGCGGGTTGTCCGCCGCCGACTTGTCGATCTTGGCAAGGTACGGCTGCACGTCCGCGACCGGGCTGACGTAGTTGATGTAGGCGGCGAGTTCCGCGGCCTGCTGGGGCTCGTAGTAGTAGTCGATGAGCCGCTCGGCGTTCGTCTTGTGGCGCGCCTTGTTCGGGATCAGCATGTTGTCGGTCGACGTCATGTAGCCGCTGTCCGGGATGACGTACGCGACGTCCGGGTTGTCCGCCTGGAGCTGCACGATGTCGCCGCCCCAGGCGACACAGGCCGCCAGGTCGCCCTTGCTGAGGTCCGAGGTGTAGTCGTTGCCGGTGAACCGGCGGATCTGCCCCTTGTCGACGGCATTCTGGAGCCGGGCGATCACCGCGTCGTAGTTGTCGTCGGTGAACTTCGCCGGGTCGATGCCCATGTCGAGCATGGTCATGCCGACGGTGTCCCGCATCTCCGTCAGCAGGCCGACCCGGCCCTTGAGCGCGGGGTTGTCGAGCAGGTCGGAGACCGACTTCACCTCGACGCCGTTCAGGGCCTTCTTGTTGAAGGCGACGACCGTCGAGATGCCCTGCCAGGGGTACGAGTAGGCGCGGCCCGGGTCCCAGTCGGGGCTGCGGAACTGGTCCGACAGGTTGGCGAAGGCGTGCGGCAGGTTGGACGCGTCCAGTTTCTGGACGTAGCCGAGCCGGATCATGCGGGCTGCCAGCCAGTCGGTGAGGACGACCAGGTCACGGCCGGTGTCCTGGCCTGCGGCGAGCTGTGGCTGGATCTTGCCGAAGAACTCGTCGTTGTCGTTGATGTCCTCGGTGTACTTGACCGTGATCCCGGTCCGCTTGCGGAAGGTGTCAAGGGTCGGACGGTTCTTCCCGCTGTCGTCCACGTCGATGTACTCGGGCCAGTTGGAGAAGTTGACGACCTTCTCCTCGGCCGAGTGGTCGTCGGCGGAGACACCGCCCTGGGACTTGCCGGCCGCGGGGATACCGCAGGCGCTCAGCGCCCCGGCGCCGCCCACCGCGAGCGCGCCTCCCAGGAGCGACCGGCGGGCCAGGGCAGCCCGGCCGGTGCGGAGGCCGCGCCGCATGGCGGCTACTTCGACCGGCGTCGGGCGGTCGGGCTCGTACTGCCTCATGCGCTAGATGCCCTTTCGGGAAGAGGGCCGTGATGAGCGGCCGCAGGAATGACTATCGGTCCCCGAAGATCGTGCGGTGCCAGTCCTTGCGCGCCACCGCCGTGTTGTCGAACATTACGTGCTTGACCTGGGTGTACTCCTCGAACGAGTACGCCGACATGTCCTTGCCGAAGCCGGAAGCCTTGTAGCCGCCGTGCGGCATCTCGCTGATGATCGGAATGTGGTCGTTGACCCACACGCACCCCGCCTTGATCTCGCGGGTCGCGCGGTTCGCCCGGTAGACGCTGCTGCTCCACGCGGAGGCGGCCAGACCGTACGGGGTGTCGTTGGCCAGCCGGATGCCCTCATCATCACTGTCGAACGGCAGAACGACCAGCACCGGCCCGAAGATCTCGGACTGGACGATCTCGCTGTCCTGCGGGGCGTCGGCGATCAACGTGGGCCGGTAGTACGCACCGCTCTTCAGCTCGTCCTGCGGCGGCTCGCCGCCGGTCACCACGCGCGCGTAGCCGCGCGCCCGCTCGACGAACCCGGCGACCCGGTCCCGCTGGGCGTGCGAGATCAGCGGCCCGAGGTCGGTACCGGGAGCGAACGGGTCGCCCAGCCGCACGGTCTCCATCAGTGCGGCCGTCTGCTCGACGAAGGCCTCGTAGAGCGGCCGCTGCACATACGCGCGCGTGGCGGCGGTGCAGTCCTGCCCGGTGTTGATGAGCGCCCCGGCGACGGCCCCGTGCACGGCGGCCTCCAGGTCGGCGTCGTCGAACACTACGAACGGTGCCTTGCCGCCGAGTTCCAGATGCAGCCGCTTCACGGTCGCCGTCGCGACCTCGGCCACCCGCTTTCCGACCCCGGTGGAACCGGTGAAGGAGGTCATGGCGACGTCGGGGTGCCCGACGAGATGCTCACCGGCCACCTTCCCGGTCCCGGTGACGATGTTGACGACACCGTCGGGGATACCGGCGAGGGTGGCGGCCTCGGCGAAGAGCAGCGAGGTGAGCGGGGTGAGTTCGGCCGGCTTGAGCACGATGGTGTTGCCGGCCGCGATCGCCGGAAGGATCTTCCAGGCGGCCATCTGGAGCGGATAGTTCCAGGGCGCGATCGACCCGACGACACCGATGGGCTCGCGGCGGATGTACGACGTGTGGTCGCCGGAGTACTCACCGGCCGCCTGCCCCTGCAGATGCCGGGCGGCCCCCGCGAAGAACGCGGCGTTGTCGATGGTCCCCGGTACGTCGAACTCACGCGTCAGCTTGAGCGGCTTGCCGCACTGGAGGGACTCGGCACGGGAGAATTCATCCGCGCGGTCGGCGAGCACGGCGGCGAAGCGGTGCAGCGCGTCCGACCGCTCGCCGGGGGTCGCCCCGGCCCAGCCGGGAAAGGCGTCCCGCGCGGCGGCCACCGCCCGGTCGACGTCCTCCGTCCCGGCCAGCTCGTAGGAGTACACGCCCGCGCCGGTGGCCGGGTCGACGACGGCGTGCGTACGGCCTGACGTGCCCTTGCCGAACCGTCCCGCGATGAACTGTGCGCCGCCCGAGAGCCGCTCCTGCGCGGGGAAGGTCTCCGGGGTGGCGGTGCCCGGGTTGTCCATGTCGCTTCTCCTCCGCCGTCACCCCGTCCGAGAGGCGGGTGGCGTAGCTCCAGCTGGATTTGACTGCCGATCCTGACAGAGCAGAGGGAGTCCAACAAGTGATTCCGTTGTTGCCTTTTGGTTACGCGACGGAATCTGTCGACCAGATGTCGAGTCAGGGAGGAAAAGGCGGGACGTAGTGTCAGTGGTCCCTGCCAGACTGGCGTGCATGGCGAAGATCGATTCTGTGGAGGCCCTGACCAGGGCGGTCCAGGCGGGGGCCAGGATCAAGTACCTGCACTTCTGGGGACACCGGCCGAGGCCGGACGGACAGCTCTCGGCGAGCTGCCTGAGCCAGTGGTGGCCGTCACGCTTCGTGGTCGGCGGTGTGGAGTACGCGACCGCCGAGCACTGGATGATGGCAGGAAAGGCCCGCCTGTTCGGGGACGCCGACGCGGAGAGTCGGGTACTGGCGGCCACGCATCCCGCCGAGGCGAAGAAGGCGGGCCGACTGGTCCGCGACTTCGACGAAGCGATATGGGAACGGGAGCGGTTCGACATCGTGGCGCGCGGCAGCGCGCACAAGTTCGCCGCCGAGCCGGCCCTGCGGGAGTTCCTGCTGGGGACCGGCGACCGGGTACTGGTGGAGGCGAGCCCGGTGGACCGCGTGTGGGGAATCGGCCTGGCGGCTACGGATTCGGGAGCGGAGGATCCGAAGCGGTGGAGGGGGCTGAACCTGCTGGGGTTCGCGTTGATGGAGGCGCGGGACAGGCTGCGGGGGGCAACTGGTACCGCCTAAGGGCGCGGGGCTGTATTGAATCTGCGGCTACCGCCGCATTGAATCTGCGGCTACCGCCGCGTGGGCGCGACCAGCCCCCACCCACCCGCACCCGACCACCCCCCGAACCCCCGAGCTAGTGGGTGCTCGCCACCACGATCAGCACGAGGAACCCCACAGCAAGAACAAGTCCCGCCGACCCGCAGATGATCCCGGCCAGCGCCTGGCCCCCGTTCGTGGCCTCCCCCCGCCTGACCCGAGCCCGCCCGATCGAACCGAAGACGATGGCCAGCACCCCCATCACCAGCGCGACCGGCCACGCACAGAAGCCGACCGCACTGATGATCCCGGTCACGAGACTGGCCGTACCCAGCCCGTTGTTGGGCATCGGCTGCATACCGGGCCAGCCGCCGTACCCCCCGGGCCCGCCCGGATACGACGGAAGCGGTTGCCCGGGGTAGCCATACCCCGGACCGGGTGCCGACGCCCCCGGGTACCCGTACGGAATCTGACCGGGTCCGTCCGGAGCTATCGGCGGCGGAGGCACAGCCGCACTCTGCGGATACTGCGGCACCGGCGGGGCGTACGGGCTGGGCGACGCGTACGCCCCCGCCCCCGGCGCCGCAAAGGGGTTCGCCGGCGCAGCCGGAGGGGCCACGTCGGCCCCCGCCCCCGGCATCGCCGCGACCGTCCGCTGGTCATGGACCGATGGCGGCACCGGCGCCTCCGCCCCGGCCCCCTCCCCCGCATCGGCCGTCTTGTCCAGCCGTATCTTCGGAGCCTCTGGCGCCTCGTCAGCCATCCCGCGATGTCCCCTCTCCCGCACGCATGCCGCCGTCATGCTACGGCCCGGCCACCTCGAACGCCGGTGCGGCCTACGATGACCCGGAATCACCGATCAGCCGATCACCGCGCAAGGGGCCAGTCCACGGCCGTACCACCGCCGAAGGCGGCCCCGCGCCGTTCCGGGGAGGAACCCTTGACCGACCGCCACACCGAACCCGCCCTCCGCGACGTGCACGCCTTCATCGCCGGGCTGCCCAAGGCCGAACTGCACGTCCACCACGTCGGCTCCGCCTCCCCGCGTATCGTCTCGGAACTGGCCGCCCGGCACCCCGACTCCAAGGTCCCCACCGACCCCGAGGCCCTCGCCGACTACTTCACGTTCACGGACTTCGCGCACTTCATCGAGGTCTATCTGTCGGTCGTCGACCTGATCCGCACGCCCGAGGACGTCCGGCTGCTCACCTATGAGGTGGCCCGTGAGCTGGCCCGCCAGCAGGTGCGCTACGCCGAGCTGACCATCACCCCCTTCTCGTCCACCCGGCGCGGGATCGACGCAGGCGCCTTCATGGACGCGATCGAGGACGCGCGGAAGGCGGCGGAGGCCGAGTTCGAAACCGTGCTGCGCTGGTGCTTCGACATCCCCGGCGAGGCGGGCCTGGAAGCCGCCGAGGAGACGGTGCGGCTCGCGACCGACGACCGGATCCGCCCGGAGGGCCTGGTCTCCTTCGGTCTCGGCGGCCCCGAGATCGGCGTGCCCCGGCCGCAGTTCAAGCCGTACTTCGACCGGGCCCTCGCGGCCGGCCTGCACTCCGTCCCGCACGCCGGTGAGACCACGGGGCCCGGCACGGTCTGGGACGCCCTCGTCGAACTGCACGCCGAGCGCATCGGCCACGGCACCAGCTCCGCGCAGGACCCGAAGCTCCTCGCCCACCTGGCCGAGCACCGCATCGCGCTGGAGGTGTGCCCGACCTCCAACATCGCCACGCGCGCGGTCCGCACCCTCGAAGAGCACCCGATCAGGGACTTCGTGGACGCGGGTGTAGTGGTCACGGTCAACTCCGACGACCCGCCGATGTTCGGCACCGACCTGAACAACGAGTACGCGGTCGCCGCCCGTCTCCTCGGCCTCGACGAGCGCGGTGTCGCCGACCTCGCCCGGAACGCGGTGGAGGCGTCCTTCCTGGACCAGTCGGGCAAGGCGAGGATCTCGGCCGAGATCGACGCGTACACGAAGGCATGGCTCGCCCCCTGAAAAGACCCGGGCCCTGAAAGACCCGGGCCCTGAAGAACCGCCGCGGAGCCCTGAGAACATGGCCTCATGCAGACCGTGACCGCCGTGGCCCACCGCGGCGACCCCTACCGCTTCCGCGAGAACACGTTGGCCTCCCTGCGTTCCGCGCTCCAACAGGGCGCGGACGCGGTGGAGATCGACGTACGGCTGACGCGTGACGGCGTCCCCGTCCTCCTGCACGACGAGACCCTGGACCGCCTCTGGGAAGTCGACCGCCCGCTGAGCGCGCTGTCGGCGGACGAGGTGCGCGGCCTCACGGCGGGCGGCGTACCGACGCTCGCGGAGGCGCTCGCGGCGACGGAGGACAGCCGGGTGATGATCGACCTTCCCGGCGACCCGAGCGAGCGGGCGGTGGCCAGGATCGTGGGCGTCGCCCGGGAGTGCGGTGCGACGGACCGCGTCTACTACACGGGAGACGCGGCGGCGATGCTTGCGGTACGGACGGCGGACGCGGCGGCGGAGATCGCCCTCACCCGCAAGACCCTGGCGCCCACCCGGCCCGCGCTTCTGGACGTGATCCGCCCCCGCTACCTCAACTACCGCTTCACCCTGCTCGACCACGCCCTGACCGAGCACGTCCACCGCAGCGGCTACCTGGTCTCGTGCTGGACCCC
Source organism: Streptomyces sp. NPDC111744 (assembly GCF_055634995.1). Lineage (NCBI taxonomy): Bacteria > Bacillati > Actinomycetota > Actinomycetes > Kitasatosporales > Streptomycetaceae > Streptomyces > Streptomyces sp. NPDC111744. The sequence continues at coordinate 268,961 of NZ_JBVKCG010000009.1, read as the reverse complement.
GGACACCCGCCGCTCGATGCGCCGCCTGCTGGACATGGGCGTCGACTCGATCACCACGAACCGGGTGGACGTGCTCGACTCGCTCCGGCGCTACACGACCGAGCGCTGAGCGACCGTCGCCGGATCGCTCGGCGTCCCCCGCGTCACATACTGCGGAACCGGCGCCGAGTCCGTCCCGTCGTCCCGGACCAGCCCATATCGGATGGCCCCGTCCGGTGGCCCGTACAGCACGTCCCTCTCCACCGCGTCCCAGGTCGACGGGAAGACGCTCACCCCGTAGTCCGCGCCCCGCTCGTTCACCGTGAAGGTCACGCTCCCGTCGACGTAGAAGTACTCGTTCTGCCACATCTGCTGGGTGCCGGCCGGCAGGACGGCGTAGCCGGTGGCCGAGCTGCCCATGCCGGTGGAGGAGGCGTCGGTGCTGCTGATGCGGTCGTCCATCCGGCGGCCGCCGCCCGACGCCACATGGAAAAGTTTGCCCTTCAGGCCGGTCCAGCTCGGCATGACGAGGCTGCCGGCCCGGGACAGCGGAGCGATCTGCCAGCGGACGAGGACATAGCCCCGGCCGGTCAGCGTCACGTTGTCTCCTCGGTGGTTCAGCACGGCGTGCGCCCCGCCCGTGCTGGTGATCCCGGTCTCCGGCCGGTGTGGCAGCGTGCCGGGCCTGGTGTCCGGGTCCGGCGCCTTGTCGGCCGCGTCGACGACCGAGCCGTACACGGCGGCGCTCGCCGACGGGGACGGTGACGGCGAGGCGGAGGGCGAGGCCGAAGGGGACTGCGCAGGGGTGGCAGCCGGGGTCGGTGTCGGCGCGCCGGTGACCGCCGCCGTGGGCGCTGTGGCCGTGTGCGGCGCAGGATGATCCGGGGTCTGTACGACGACGTAGGCGCCGCCCGCCACGATCGTCGCCCCCGCCGTGACCGCCACCGCGGGCTTGGTCAGCGCGCCCAGCACCTTCGCCGACCACCCGACCGAAGTCGCCGCGGCCGCCGTCTTGCCGCCGAGCGCCAGCGACAGCGTGAAGCCCACCGGCACCGGCACCAGCGCGATCCCGACCAGCAGCCGGTCCGCCGGTACGACGGAGTCGCGGGTGTCCCCGCAGTAGCCGCAGCCGCGGATGTGCCGGGCCAGCCGTTTGCGCCAGACGGAGTCGGGTCGCCCGTCCCAGCGCGCGGTCAGCTCGCGCAGCTCGGGGCAGGCGCCGTCCAGCGCGCGCACGATGCCCCGCGAGACCTCCAGCCGTTCCTTCATCCGCTGCACGCGGACGGCGGCGTGCTGCCGGCTGATGCCGACGGCCGCCGCCAGCTCGCGCCGGGTGAGTTCGCCCGAGACCTCCAGCCACCACAGCGACACCAGCTGCCGGTCCTCGGGGTCCAGCCAGCGCACCGCCTCCGCGACCTCCCGCCGCTGGCCCTCCAGCTGGAGCCGCAGCACGGTGAGTTCGGCGAAGTCGGCGGTGCCGTCCGGGACGCCCTCGTCCAGTTTCCGCTCCTGTTTGCGGCGGGCCCGGTCCCGTATCTGCCGCATGGCGATGGCCACCAGCCAGGACCGGAAGCTGTCCGGGTCACGGAGGGTGCCGAGGTGGTCGACGGCGCGCAGCATGGTCTCCTGGACGACGTCGTCGACGTCCGCGTGGCCGTTGAGGGCGCGGCCGACCACGTTGTAGACCAACGGCAGCCAGCCCTCGACCAGTTCGTCCAGCGCACGCCGGTCGCCCGCCTGCGCGGCCGCGATGGTGGCACGCCACTGCCGCGACACATGCACGTCCGTCCTCATGACCGCACCTTCTCAGCCGGGACGGTGACCTTGGCAATGTCGGGGATCACAGTGTGGAGACGGAGTGCGGGTTCCGGGATAACACTTTTTCCGCGCCGGGCTCCCCGCCGCAGCGCGGTGCTCGCCGGGACCCGGGACCTGAGCCGGACTCTCGTCTACTCGGTCAACGCGACCGACGCCAAGGGCGAGGGGATGAACCCGGTGGCGGAGCGGATCGCGCTGGCCGCGCTCAAGCAGGGGTGACTTTACGGGCGGGTGGCCCGGTCGCAGTGCGGCCGGGCTGTCGCCTCTTCCTCGCCGAGTCCGCGATCGAGGAGCCGAGTGAGCGGAGCCCGAGTGAGCAGGCCCACTCTCCCGGAGCGGCTGATCCAGGCGTAGCATGTGAACGAAACAGTTTCGTTCACGGAACGGACCTCGCATGGAGAAGACAGGCATGGTCTCCGTACTCGTCGTCAACGACCAATCCCTCCAGCGCCTCGCCCTGCGCATGCTCCTCACCGCCGAGCCCGGCCTTACGGTCGCCGGGGAGGCGACGGACGGGGACGGGGCGATCCGTGCGAGCGCCGCGCTCCGCCCCGATGTCGTCCTCATGGGCAGCCATCCGTCCGGGGCGGCCGGCATCGAGACCATCCGGCACCTCACCCGCCGGTCGACCCGCACCCCCGGATTCCCCGCCGCCGCCGAGGAGACCTACGCCCCCCGGGTCCTGGTGCTGACCGCGGCCGACCAGGAGGCGGAGGCCTGGGCCGCCCTGCGTGCGGGCGCCGGCGGCTTCCTGCTCGACGACGCCGACCCGGCCGAACTGACCGCGGCCATCCGGGTGGTGGCCGCCGGGGACGCCGTCATCACACCCGGCCTGACCCGCGCGCTCATCGACGCCGTCCGCCAGCAGCACACCGTCCGCCCCCTCCCCCGCACCTCGGGGCTCGGCGCCCTCACCGGGCGCGAGCGCGATGTCCTGGCCGCCGTGGCCTCCGGCTGGTCCAACGCCGAGATCGCACAGTGGCTGTCCATCGCCCCGACCACCGTGAAGACCCACGTCAGCAACGTCCTCGCGAAGATCGGCGCCCGCGCCCGCGTGCAGGCGGTGGCCTTCGCCTACGAGTCGGGCCTCATCCGCCCGGCGGCCTAGGGACTCCCCGGGCTCATGTGAAGCGGCGAGGGCGAACTTCCTGGCGAGCGGGCAGGGCCGGAAACCATAGGTCCGATGCCTGACCGGCCTTCCAGAAATGCACTCAGGTAATGAAAAGGTCGGTGCCGCCACTCATCACCCTCCAACACTCCGCAAAGCACGCAGGTCGTTGGCTATCCATGATTTTGGCTCATGAATTGCCGCCGTTCCAGGCATTGGACGTATACGTGCCGACGGCGGAGGCTTGCAGACATCACGGATCCCGCCGAATACGACAAGGAGCCGATCATGAGCACCCGGTGGAACGCCGACGAGGGCCATATCGAGACGACCGCCCGTGGCCGTGCCGTGCTCTCCCAGCCCCGCCTCAACCGGGGCACCGCCTTCACCCGGGAGGAACGGCAGTCGCTGGGCCTGGTGGGTCTGGTGCCGCCGGCGGTGCTGACCCTGGAGCAGCAGGCAGAGCGGGCGTACCAGCAGTACGCGGCGCAGCCGACCGATCTTGCCAAGAACGTCAACCTCACCGCACTGCACGACCGTAACCAGGTGCTCTTCTACCGGCTGCTCGGCGACCACCTCGACGAGATGCTGCCCATCGTCTACACCCCGACCGTCGGCAAGGCGATTCAGCGCTACAGCTACGAGTACCGGCGCCCGGCCGGCGTGTACCTGTCGGTGGACGCGCCGGAGGAGATCGAGGGCGCGCTCATGGCCACCGGCCTGGGCGCCGACGACGTCGACCTGATCGTCGCCACCGACGGCGAGGCGATCCTCGGCATCGGCGACTGGGGTGTGGGCGGCATCGACATCTCGGTGGGCAAGCTCGCCGTCTACACCGCGGCCGCCGGCATCGACCCGAACCGCACCCTGGCGGTCATGCTGGACGTCGGCACCAACCGCCAGGAACTCCTGGAGAGCCCGCTCTACCTCGGCAACCGGCACCCGCGGGTGGACCGGGAGACGTACGACGCCTTCATCGACGCCTATGTCACCACCGCCCGCAGGCTCTTCCCGAACGCCCTGCTGCACTGGGAGGACTTCGGCCCCGCCAACGCCCGTCGCATCCTGGACCGTTACCGCCCCCACGAGTTCACCTTCAACGACGACGTCCAGGGCACCGGCGCCGTCAACCTCGCCGCCGTACTCTCCGGGGTGAAGGCCAGCGGGATCGCGCTGCGCGACCACCGTGCGGTGATCTTCGGCGCGGGCACCGCCGGCGTCGGCATCGCCGACCAGCTGCGGGACGCCATGGTCGCCGACGGGCTGACCGTCGAGGAGGCCACCGCCCGCATCTTCGGCGTGGACCGCTACGGCCTGCTCGTCGAGGGCCAGGAGGGCCTGCGCGACTTCCAGGTCCGCTACGCCCGGCCGGCCGCCGAGGTCGCCGACTGGCGCCGGGACGAGAAGGTGGGCGGCATCACGCTGGCCGAGGTCGTCGAGCGGGTGCGGCCGACGGTCCTGATCGGCACCTCAGGTCAGGGCGGCTCCTTCACCGAGAACATCGTCCGTACGATGGCCGCCCACGCCGACCGTCCGATCATCCTGCCGATGTCCAACCCGACGGACCTGGCCGAGGCGGTCCCGGCCGACCTGCTGGCCTGGACGGACGGCCGCGCCCTGATCGCCACCGGCAGCCCGTTCCCCCCGGTCGAGCAGGACGGGGTCCGGTACGCGATCGGGCAGGCCAACAACGCACTGGTCTTCCCGGGCCTCGGTCTCGGCGCGATCGTCGCCCGGGCCACCCGGGTCACCGACGGCATGCTGGCCGCCTCCGCGCACGCCGTCGCCGGCCAGACCGACGCCACCGGCCCCGGCGCGCCGATCCTGCCCCTCACCGACCAGCTGCGCGAGACATCGGTGGCCGTGGCGGTCGCGGTGGCCCGTGCCGCGGCCGCCGACGGGGTGGCCGGCGCGACGGTGGACGATTCCATCGAGGACCGGGTCAGGGCCGCGATCTGGGAGCCGGTGTATCCACCGATCAAGGCCGTCTGAGGCGTCTCGGCCGCCCGAGTCGTCCGAGCCCTTTTCACGCCCCACACTCCCCGTCATGCCTCCAGGACCTGAATACGTCCTGTCCGATGCGGCGGGAGAATAGGAGCATGGATCTCCAGGTACTGCGCTCCTTCCAGGCCGTGGCCGAGGGCGCGACCGTCACCGAGGCCGCGGCCGCCGCGCACATCACCCAGCCCGCCCTCTCCCGGGCCCTGAACCGGCTGGAGAGCGAGATCGGCGCCGAACTGTTCCAGCGGGTCGGACGGGTCCTGCAACTCACCCCGGCCGGGCGGGTGTTCAAGGAGTACGTCGACACCGTGCTGGACAGTTACGACCGGGGGCGGCGAGCTGTGGCCGAGGTCGTCGACCCCGACACGGGCGTGGTCTCGCTGGCCTTTCTGCACACCCTGGGCACCTGGCTGGTACCGAAACTGGTCACCGGTTTCCGGCAGCGCTTCGCCGCCGTCCGGTTCGAACTGCACCAGGCGGACGAGAACGGTCTCACCCAGCACCTCCTGGACTCCACAGCGGACCTGATCATCACCGGCAAGGACCCCGGCCATCCGCTGATCACCTGGCGGCGGCTCCTGGTCGAGCCCCTCTGGCTGGCCGTCCCCGCCCGGCACCGGCTCGCGCAGCGTCGGCGGGTGCGGCTGGCCGAGGTGGCCGACGAGCAGTTCATCGTGCTCAAGCCCGGCTACGGCCTGCGCAGCGTCACCGAGACCCTGTGCCGCCAGGCCGGTTTCAGCCCCCTCGTCGGCTTCGAGGGCGAGGAGGTGGAGACCCTGCGCGGGCTGGTCGCGTCCGGTCTCGGCGTCTCCCTGATCCCGGCCGCACCCGAAGCCACCGCGGCTCCGGAGGCCAACCCGGACCTTCCCATCCGCTACCTCAGGCTCACCGACGTCCGGGCCACCCGGGACATCGGCGTCGCCTGTCTGGCCTCCCGCACCCTGCCCCCGGCCGCCCGGCGCTTCGTCGACCACGCCCTGAACACGACGGCCGGGGCGGGAGGGGTGCCCCTGCGGCACACCTGAGCAATCAGACCGACGTAACACAACAGGGTTGCACTAATAACGCAACCGTGTTGTGCTGTAGCTATGACTACGCACACCTGGTTCATCACCGGCTCGTCCCGCGGCTTCGGCCGCAACCTCGCGATCGCCGCCCTGGAGGCCGGCGACAACGTGGTCGCCACCGCCCGCAGGCCCGAGCAGCTCGCCGACCTCGCCGAGAAGTACGGCGACCGCGTGCTGCCCGCCGCGCTCGACGTCACCGACCGACAGGCAGCCGTGACCGGCCTCCGGGCCGCCGTCGACCGCTTCGGCCGGGTCGACGTCGTGGTCAACAACGCCGGGTACGCCAACCTCGCCGCCGTGGAGACGACCCCCGAGGACGACTTCCGCCGCCAGTTCGACACCAACTTCTGGGGCGTCTACAACGTCTCCACCGCCGCGCTTCCGATCCTCAGGGCCCAAGGCGGCGGCACCATCGTGCAGTTCTCCTCCATCGGCGGCCGCGTCGGCGGCACCCCCGGCCTCGGCTCCTACCAGGCCGCCAAGTTCGCCGTCGACGGCTTCACCCGTGTCCTCGCCGCCGAGACCGCGCCTTTCGGCATCCGCTGCCTCGTCGTGGAACCCAGTGGCTTCGCCACCGACTGGGCCGGCCCCTCGATGCGGATCCCCGAGGTCACCCCGGAGTACGACCCCACCGTCGGGGAGATGGTCCGCCTGCTCGGCGGCTCCGTCTCCGCCGCAGGCGACCCCGGGCGCGCCGGCGAGATCCTGGTCCGGGTCGTCAAGGCGCCGAATCCGCCGACACACCTGCTCCTCGGCGTCGATGCCGTCCAGATGGCGCAGGCCTACTCACGCGGCCAGCTGGAGGAGGCCGCCACCTGGGAGCCGGTGAGCCGCTCAGCCGACTTCGACCAGGCCTACCCGGCCGAACTCCCCGCCTGACGCCGCTACTTCCTCGCCACGGCCTGGAGGTGGTCGGCGGCCTCGGCGGCGGAGTAGGAGGAGGCGAAGGTGAAGGCGCGCGCGGACGGCCCGTGCGCGCGCAGGTCCGCCAGCCGTTCCAGGGCCTCGTCGACGGTCGGGAGATGACCGGCGGGGACCCACCAGAGCACCAGGTGCGCCTCGACGTGCCGCTCGAACCACTCGCGCCGCCGCCGCATCACCTCCAGGTGCTCACTGCGGTAGGTGAAGCCCCACAGCGCCTCCTGGGTCTCCCACACCGTCAGGTTGACGATGACGTGCTCGCCCGCCGGGCGCAGGGCGGTGGCGTCGGCCGCGCCCTCCGCCACGAGCCGCCACACGAAACCGGGCGCGCCGTCGGCAGCGGCGTTGACCGAGTCGAGCATCTCGACGAACGGCGCGATGCGCGGGTCGTCGAGAGGGTGGCGGAGCGTGGCGACATTGAGCTGGGCGAGGTGAGCGGCATACGAGGATGCGGTCATGACGACATATCAGCACGCCCCCACTTCTATGTCAATCATCGTTGTTTTTAGAGACTCTCCAGCACCACACAGCACTGCCCCGGCCGGGCATCCATGCGGGGCCGGACAGGTCCGCCCGTGCCGAGCAGCCCTTCCAGCAGTGCGAGGTTCATGCCACAGACGAGCGGCGGGAAGCGTTCGGCGACGGCATGGAAGGGACAGTTGCGCATGCGGACGAGGACCGTCTCTTCATCCGCACCCTCGGCGCCCCGGTCAACTCCCGCACCTCCCACCTCCTCCAGGTGTGGCTCATAGCCGCGCGCGGCCAGCATCTCCATGGCCTCTTCGAGGCCGCCGCAGGGTGCCGCCGAGCCGCGCAGGGCCTCGCCGCGGCGGCGGGCGGCCGCGCAGAGTCCGGCGTCAAGACCGGCCTGTTCGGCCGCCTCGGCGAGCAGTTCGGCGGCCGTGCGGTAGTCACGGGCGGGCAGCGACACCGCCCGCTCTCCCCGCGCCCGTGTGTACACCTTGGCGGGACGACCGGCGCCCGGCCCCGAACGGCCCGTCAGGCGACGGCTGCCGGTGTCGAGCAGCCCGGCCTCGGCCAGCCGGTCCAGATGGTGCGCGGCGAGCGTACGCGCCACCCCGGTCGCCTCGGCGGCCTCGTTACGGCCGACCTCCCGGCCCTGCGCCACCACGTACTCGTACAGTCGGCGTCGCACGGGGTCCTGCAGCGCCGCGATCGCGTCGATGTCGTTCACCCGGCCATTCTAGGAACAACACAGGTTGGAGATAGAAGACAGGCCGTCCCGCGCCCTACAACCCCACGATCCTGTTCCACCGCTTCGCGAAGTCCACGCGCTCGCTCGACGTGATGTCACGGGCGATGGCGAGGCGCCTGCGCATCGCCGTGTTCGGGAAGATCAGGGGGTTCTCGGCGAGGGCCGCGGTGTCCTTGTCCTTGGAGGCGGCGAGGACCTGCTGGGCCGCCGGGACGGGGCAGACGTAGTTGACCCAGGCCGCCAGTTCGGCGGCCACCTCCGGTTCGTAGTAGTGGTCGACGAGGCGTTCGGCGTTGGTCTTGTGGGCGGCGCGGTCCGGGATCATCAAGGAGTCCGACCACAGCTCAGCGCCCTCCTCCGGGACGACGAAGCGGATGTCGGGGTTGTCGGCCTGGAGCTGGATGACATCGCCGGAGTACGCCTGGCAGGCCAGGACATCGCCGCTGACCAGGTCCTTGGTGTAGTCGTTGCCGGTGAAGCGGCGGATCTGGCCCCGGGCGACCTGCTTCTCCACCTCGTCGCAGACGTCGTAGAAGTCGTCGGCCGTCCACTTGGTGATGTCCACGCCGTTGCCCTGCATCAGCAGCGCGAACGCCTCGTCGAGGCCGGAGAGGAGGGTGACCCGGCCCTTGAGGTCGCTCGCCCACAGGTCCTTGACGTGCCGGATCTCGCGGCCCAGCGTCCTGCGGTCGTACGCGATGCCGGTGATGCCCGACTGCCACGGCACCGTGTACAGGCGGCCCGGGTCGAAGGCGGGCGAGCGGAGCAGCGGGTCCAGGTACTTCGCCACGTTCGGCTGCCGGGCGCGGTCCATCTTCTGCACCCAGCCCAGCCGGACGAACCGTGCGCACATCCAGTCGCTGATGACGACCAGGTCCCGGCCGGTGGACTGGTGGTTCATCAGCGCCGGGCTGATCTTGCCGAAGAACTCGTCGTTGTCGTTGATCTCCTCGATGTAGTCGACGGAGGTCCCGGTGCGCTTCTCGAAGGCGTCGAGGGTGGGCCGCTTGTTCGGGTTGGCGTCGTCGACGTCGATGTACAGCGGCCAGTTCGCGAAGACCAGCTTGTGGTCCTGGGCGGACAGGTCGGTCACGGATCGGTCGCCGGCCTTGACGTAGGCGGCGGGCACCCCACAGCCGGCCAGGGCGCCGAGCGCGGCGGTGCCGCCGAGCGCGCGCAGCAGGGAACGACGGGACAGCGCGGACGTTCGAGAAGGATTCTGGGGCACCCCGGAAGCATGCCGCCGATGCCGGTGACCGGACAATCGACGCTGCGTCGAGCCCCCCGTCCCGGACCGGACACCTTGTCAATGGCCCCGGTCAACACCGTGTTACGTGGCCGGTCACCGGCGGGGCCTGACAAAAGGGCGCTGCCCGGGGCGACTTCACACCCCGGGCAGCGCGTTCCGGCCGCAGCCGGAATCAGACGTCCAGCGACGTCATCACATGCTTGATCCGCGTGTAGTCGTCGAACCCGTACGCGGACAGGTCCTTGCCGTACCCCGACTTCTTGAACCCGCCGTGCGGCATCTCCGCGACCAGCGGAATGTGCGTGTTGATCCACACACAGCCGAAGTCCAGCTTCTTGGACATCCGCATCGCGCGGCCGTGGTCCTTGGTCCACACCGAGGACGCGAGCGCGTACTCGACGCCGTTGGCCCACTCCACCGCCTGCTCCTCGTCCGTGAAGGACTGGACGGTGATGACCGGTCCGAAGACCTCGTTCTGGATGATCTCGTCGTCCTGCCTGAGCCCGGAGACGACGGTCGGCGCGTAGAAGTAGCCCTTGTCACCGACCCGCTGACCACCGGTCTCGACCTTGGCGTGGGCCGGCAGCCGCTCGATGAACCCGGAGACCTGCTTGAGCTGGTTGGGGTTGTTGAGGGGGCCGAACAGCACGTCCTCGTCGTCCGGCTGGCCGGTCTTCGTCTCGGCCGCCGCCTTCGCGAGCGCGGCGACGAACTCGTCGTGGATGGACTCCTGGACGAGGACGCGGGTGGCGGCCGTACAGTCCTGACCGGCGTTGAAGAAACCGGCCACGGAGATGTCCTCCACGGCCTTCGGGATGTCCGTGTCCTCGAAGACGACGACCGGCGCCTTGCCGCCCAGCTCCAGGTGGACCCGCTTGAGGTCCTTGGACGCGGACTCGGCGACCTGCATGCCGGCCCGCACGGAGCCGGTGATGGAGGCCATCGCCGGAGTCGGGTGCTCGACCATCAGCCTGCCGGTGTCACGGTCGCCGGTGACGACGTTGAAGACGCCCTTGGGGAGGATCCCGCCGATGATCTCGGCCATCAGGACGGTCGACGCCGGGGTGGTGTCCGACGGCTTCAGCACGACCGTGTTGCCCGCGGCCAGCGCCGGGGCGAACTTCCACACGGCCATCATCATCGGGTAGTTCCACGGCGCGACCTGCGCGCAGACGCCGACCGGCTCACGGCGGACGATGGAGGTCAGGCCCTCCATGTACTCACCGGCGGACCGGCCCTCCAGCATCCGCGCCGCGCCCGCGAAGAAGCGGATCTGGTCGACCATCGGCGGGATCTCCTCGGAGCGGGTGAGCCCGATGGGCTTGCCCGTGTTCTCCACCTCGGCCGCGATGAGGTCCTCGGCGCGCTCCTCGAACGCGTCGGCGATCTTCAGGAGGTGCTTCTGGCGCTCGGCGGGCGTGGTGTCCCGCCACGCCGGGAAGGCCGCTGCGGCGGCCGCCATGGCGGCGTCGACGTCCGCGGCCCCGGACAGCGGCGCCGTCGCGTATGCCTCGCCGGTCGCGGGGTTGACCACCTCGGTGGTCCGTCCGTCGGCGGCGTCCCGGAACTCACCGTCGATGTAGTTGCGCAGACGACGCAGCTCGGTGCTCACTGCCGGCCCTCCAAGTTCGGTGTCCAATGACTGAGACACCCACAGTAATCCGAGATCCCACGTTTTCAAGACCCCCACGGCAGCCAAGTCTGCGAAATCCGCAAACATCTGCCTCACAAACAACGAATTTCATCGATACGGGCTTGCGGAACCACTGAGACGTCGTGCACAGTGAGGTCGTGGCCAGTCGAAGCGCAGACCAGAGGGACTCCACCCGCGAGTCCAGGAACGGCAACAGCCCCCAGCTGGACGCCGTCTCCCTCGCCATCATCCAGCAGCTCCAGGAGGACGGCCGCCGGCCGTACGCCGCGATCGGCAAGGCCGTCGGCCTGTCGGAGGCCGCCGTGCGCCAGCGCGTCCAGAAGCTGCTGGACCAGGGCGTGATGCAGATCGTCGCCGTCACGGACCCGCTCACCGTGGGCTTCCGCCGGCAGGCGATGGTCGGCGTCAACGTCGAGGGCGATGTCGAGTCGATCGCGGAAGCGCTGACCGGCATGTCGGAAGTCGAGTACGTGGTGATGACCGCGGGCTCGTTCGACATCCTCGCGGAGATCGTCTGCGAGGACGACGACCACCTGCTGGACGTCATCAACAAACGCATCCGGGCACTGCCCGGCGTGCGCTCCACCGAAAGCTTCGTCTATCTGAAGCTGAAGAAGCAGACCTACATGTGGGGAACCCGATAACCGTGACCCAGAAGGACCTCAGCCGCACCGCGTACGACCACCTGTGGATGCACTTCACCCGCATGTCCTCGTACGAGAACTCCCCCGTCCCGACCATCGTCCGGGGTGAGGGCACCTACATCTACGACGACAAGGGCAAGCGCTACCTCGACGGTCTGGCGGGTCTGTTCGTGGTCCAGGCCGGTCACGGCCGCACGGAACTCGCCGAGACCGCCTTCAAGCAGGCCCAGGAGCTGGCGTTCTTCCCGGTGTGGTCGTACGCCCACCCGAAGGCCGTCGAGCTGGCGGAGCGCCTGGCCGACTACGCCCCCGGCGACCTGAACAAGGTCTTCTTCACCACCGGCGGCGGCGAGGCCGTGGAGACGGCCTGGAAGCTCGCCAAGCAGTACTTCAAGCTCCAGGGCAAGCCGACCAAGTACAAGGTCATCTCCCGCGCGGTCGCCTACCACGGCACCCCGCAGGGCGCCCTGTCCATCACCGGCCTGCCGGCCCTGAAGGCGCCCTTCGAGCCGCTCGTCCCGGGCGCGCACAAGGTGCCGAACACCAACATCTACCGCGCCCCGCTCTTCGGCGACGACCCGGAGGCCTTCGGCCGCTGGGCCGCCGACCAGATCGAGCAGCAGATCCTCTTCGAGGGCCCGGAGACGGTCGCGGCCGTGTTCCTGGAGCCGGTGCAGAACGCCGGTGGCTGCTTCCCGCCGCCGCCCGGCTACTTCCAGCGGGTCCGCGAGATCTGCGACCAGTACGACGTGCTGCTCGTCTCCGACGAGGTCATCTGCGCCTTCGGCCGCCTGGGCACGATGTTCGCCTGTGACAAGTTCGGCTACGTCCCGGACATGATCACCTGCGCCAAGGGCATGACCTCGGGCTACTCCCCGATCGGCGCCTGCATCATCTCCGACAAGCTCGCCGAGCCGTTCTACAAGGGCGACAACACCTTCCTGCACGGCTACACCTTCGGCGGCCACCCGGTCTCCGCCGCGGTGGGCGTGGCCAACCTCGACCTGTTCGAGCGCGAGGGCATCAACCAGCACGTGCTGGACAACGAGGGCGCCTTCCTGCAGACCCTGCAGAAGCTGCACGACCTGCCGATCGTCGGCGACGTCCGCGGCAACGGCTTCTTCTACGGCATCGAGCTGGTGAAGGACAAGGCCACCAAGGAGTCCTTCAACGACGAGGAGACCGAGCGCGTCCTGTACGGCTTCCTCTCCAAGGCGCTGTTCGACAACGGCCTGTACTGCCGTGCCGACGACCGTGGCGACCCGGTCATCCAGCTCGCCCCGCCGCTGATCTCCAACCAGGAGACCTTCGACGAGATCGAGCAGATCCTGCGCGCCACGCTGACGGAGGCGTGGACGAAGCTCTGATCATCCTTGGATGATCCTCCTGCATGATCAACACCGGCCCCGGTGCCGTCCGTTCGAGTGAGAACGGCGGCCCGGGGCCGTGTGCTGTCCGGGCTCGGCCCCCGACCTGCCTAGCGTGCACGTGACCGATCGGCCCAGCCTTCGTTCCCCCGGACGGGGGACGAACGCGGGAAAACGGATCAGAACCGAGGTGTACGCCCATGGAGGCCCCGCCGGACAACGACGTGCTGTGGGCACGCGCCCTGCACTTCCGCCACCAGGACGGCTCGCCCGGTATCGCCGGTGTCTCGCTCGGCGTGCGGGAGGGTGAGATCCTCGCTGTCACCGGGCCGCGCGGCAGTGGCAAGACCACACTGCTGAGGTGTCTGTCCGGTCTGGTCCCGGCGGAGCGCGGCGAGGTCTGGTTCAACAGCACGGCCGTGCACCGGATGGGCCCGCTCACCCGCGAACGGCTCCGCCGCGACCGCTTCTGCTGGATCGACCCGGCCCCGGCGCTGGTCCCCGAGCTGAACGTCTGGGAGAACACCGCCCTGCCCCTGATGCTGCGCGGCACGGGCCGCCGCCGGGCCAAGGTGGCCGCGCTGGAGTGGCTGGAGCGCCTCGACGTCGGCGAAAGGGCCCGCAGCCACCCGAGCGAACTCCAGCAGGCCGAACGCCAGCGTGTCTGTATCGCCCGGGCCCTCGCCCCCTCCCCCACGGTCCTCTTCGCGGACGAGCCGACGGCACCGCTGCACCGCGCCGACCGCGCCCATGTGCTGCGCACCCTCACCACGGCGGCCCGCTCGCACGGCATCACGGTCGTCCTCGCCACGCACGACGCGGAGACGGCGGCCCTCGCCGACCGCAGGGTCTCGCTGCTGGACGGCCGCCGGGTGAACACGGTCCACCTGCCGCCGGTCCCCGAAGCGGAAGGCCGGGCCGAGTGCTCGCTCTCCGTCTGACCCGCGTCGCCCACCCGGCCGTCCACCTGCGCCGCCTTCTGGTGGCCACGGCGGCCGCCGGAACGGGCTTCCTGCTGCTGTCCGCACTCGGCTACGCGATGGCCCACCCGACCCACTCGACGGCCGCGCTGCTGCGCCTGTCGTGGTGCGCGATCCCGCTCGCCGCCACGGTGTACCTCGCGATCGCGGTGGCCCGCACCGACCCCGGCACCAAGCCACGCCCGGGCCTGTCCGCCCTGGGCCTGGGCCCGGCCCGCCTGATGGCCATCGCCGCCCTGAACACGGCCCTGGCCTGCACTCTGGGCTCGCTCCTTGCCCTCCTGGTCTTCCTCCACCTGCGCGGCGACCTCACGGGCATGCCCTTCGACGGCGCGGCGAAGGACTTCCTGGCGGCGAACAGGTCCCTGCCCGTCCCGGCGGCGCTGACCCTCCTGGCCGTGCTCCCGGTGCTCGCGTCCACGGCGGTGGCGGTGACCCTCCGCCCGAGGGACCTGCCCAGCCCGACGGGCCGGGCGCGTGTGTACGGCCGTTTCGGGGCCTACGACACGAAGACGAACCGGGAGACCTTCGGAACGTACGGCCGCTTCGGCGCCCGCCTCTTCAGCCGCACTGCCGAGGCAGCCACGTCGGCCAGGCCGTCTGGGGAGGACACCCCGCAAGCGCCGGAGAGCGAAGCCCCCCTCCCCGCCCCGGCGGACGCTCCCGAGCTGATCAGGGTCACCAAATCCCCCACCGGCCTCCCCTGGGGCATCGCCGTCCTCGCCGCGGGCCTCGCCGTGGAGTCCTACGCCGACATCACCGAAGCGACCCCCCGGACCACTCTCCCCGGCGGCCTGGCCGTAGGCCCCGTCGGGCTCCTCGCCGGCTGGTCTCTCACCGCCCTCGGCCTGGTCCTCGCCGCCCCCGGTCTCACCCACCTCTGCGGCCGCCTCCTCCAGACCGCCCGCCCCGGCGCCCTCCGCCTCCTGGCCGGCCGCATCCTGATGGCGGAGGCCGCCCGTATCGGCCGTCCCCTCGGCGTGGTCTGCGCGGTGGCGTCGGCGGCCTTCGCGTCCGTCACGCTCTACGACGACGGCGGCACCCTCGCCTTCGGCCCGCTCACCACCCTCGGCGGCGTCGTGGTCGCCGGCTGCACGCTGGCCACGCTCCTGACCGCGGCCGTGGAGGCCCGCCAGGCCCGCGCCGACACCACCGAGGCCCTGCTGCGCCTGGGCGCTCCGGCCACGATGCTGCGCAGCGCCGCGGCCCTGCGCACCGCCGCCGTGCTGGCCTTCTTCGTCCCCCTCACCCTGCTGGTGGCCGACCTCGCCGCCCTGCCGCTGGCCCGCTGAGACGCCGTACTGAAAGTCGCGGCACAAGGATGCGAACCCACCGATGACTTTCGCACCACCCCCCGGTCTATCCCCCCGAACGGCACCACACCCGAGGGAGAGACCCCCATGTACCAGCAGATGATCTTCGTGAACCTGGCCACCAACGACGTCGCCGCCTCGCGCAAGTTCTTCACGGAACTCGGCTACTCGATCAACCCGCAGTTCAGCACCGACGACTGCTCCTGTGTCGTGATCAGCGACACGATCATCGCGATGCTCCTCAGCAAGCAGCGCTACGCCGACTTCACGAAGAAGGAGATCGCCGACTCGACGAAGACCAGCGAGGTGCTGATCTGTCTGAGCGCGGAGAGCCGCGAGAAGGTCGACGAACTGGTGGAGAAGGCGGTCGCGGCCGGCGGCACCGCCAACCCGGACGCCCAGGACCAGGGCTTCATGTACGGCCGTTCCTTCGACGACCTCGACGGCCACTCCTGGGAGGTCGTGTGGATGGACCCGGCGGCGGTCCAGGGCTGATCGTCCCGGACCCCTCGGGGCGAACAGCTGTGCCAGCATGGGCGGGTGCATCCGACACCCGCCCAGCCGCAGCCCGGCCGGCCCAACCGTGCCGCCCGCGACCGTGAGGTCGAGTCCCTCGCCGAGTTCGACGAGGTGGTCGCCGAGCACGGCACGCTCGCCCAGTACCGCGTGCAGGCCGTCGACCTGACGGACCGTACGGACGTCCTGCTCACAACCGACACCACCGGCGCCGTCTTCCTCGGCTGCCCGATGTCGGCCGAGGCCGCCGACCGGGTCCGCGCCTCGGGCGCCCTGGTGTTCCCGCCCGTACCCAACCTCCCCTTCGACCCCTACCGCGCCTTCGTCTACCCGCCCGACGAACTGTTCGACTCGCTCGACGCGGGTTACGAGGCGACTCCGGACGCCCGTTCGTACGCCTGGTTCCAGCAGACCAGGGCGGACGGCGACATATTCGCCTCGATGCTGCGCTCCATCCACGACGACGCGGTCTCCGACGCGCTCGACGAACTCCTCGTCGACGCCCGGGTGGTGGGCGTCATGGGTGGGCACGCGATGGCGCGCGGTACGGAGGAGTACGCCGGTGCCGCCCGGCTCGGCCGGGAACTCGCGCGGGCCGGCTTCACGGTGGCGACCGGCGGCGGCCCGGGCGCGATGGAAGCGGCGAACCTGGGCGCGTACGCGGCGCCCTTCGACGACGGGATGCTGGAGGAGGCCCTGCACCTCCTCGCCAAGGTGCCGTCGTTCCGGCCGTCGGTCACCGACTGGGCGCGTGCCGCCTTCGAGGTCCGCGAGCGCTGGCCGGACGGCGGGCCCTCCGTCGGCATCCCCACCTGGTTCTACGGCCACGAGCCGCCGAACGCCTTCGCCGCGCACATCGCCAAGTACTTCGCCAACGCCACCCGCGAGGACGGCCTGCTGGCCCGGTCCAACGCGGGTGTGGTGTTCCTGCCGGGCGCCGCCGGGACCGTACAGGAGATCTTCGACAACGCGACACCCAACTACTACGAGTCACGGGGTGAACCGACCCCGATGGTGCTCGTGAACGAGGCGCACTGGACCGAGAAGCTGCCGGCCTGGCAGCTACTGACCTCGCTTGCCGGTGAGCGCTCGATGGCGTCCCGTATCGCCCTGGTTGACCGGATCGAGCAAGCTTCACAAGCGCTGAAACTTCTCAGCACTTAATAAGCAGGCAAAGTCAACGCTGGTGGACGGCATATGCATTGACACTACTTACGGAGCGCTTATAGACCTGTGAGCCTCCCGGGGTTGCTGATGCCTCACGTTGCGTCAACTCCCCCGCAAACCCCCCGCAGTTATGCACTCAGTAAGGACAAACGTGTCCATATCCCGCCGCAGTGCACGTCGTTCCGTGCGCATCCTGGGTGTTGCCGCTGCGTCGGCCGCGCTGGCGCTTGGCGTCTCCGGCACCGCTCTCGCGTGCAACATCTCCGACTTCTCCGCCGAAGCCACCTGCGACGGCGCCAACGGTGTCATCAACGTCAAGGACATCGACGCCTCCGGCACTTCGGCCACCATCACCGTCTTCCTTGAGAACAACGGCGCCGACGCTAAGCAGGTCGGCGAGGCCCAGACCGTCAAGGGCTCCAAGGAGGGCACCACGGTCTCCTTCGCCGAGGACTGGCAGCCGAACGCGGAGTACCGGGTCCACGTGGTGGTCGACACCAAGAACATCAAGATCGACACGGACATCACGCCCAACCTGACGACCTCGTCGACGGCGTGCAAGTCCGCGGAGAGCTCCAGCCCCTCCCCGTCGGACTCGGCCACCCCGTCGCCGTCGGCGTCCGAGACCACCCCGGCCGAGTCGGACTCCCCGACCCCGTCGGCCACGGAGAGCAGCAGCACCGCCCCGGCGTCCACGTCGGACAACGCCCCGTCCCCGGCCGTCGGTGAGTCGAACCTCGCCGAGACCGGTGCCAACTCCAACACCGGTCTGATCGCCGGCGTCGCGGCCGCGCTGGTCGTGGCCGGCGGCGGCGCCGTCTGGTTCGGCATGCGCCGTCGTGGGGCGAACAGCGGAAGCTGACGCACCCGCCTTCGTACACCGTCGAGGCCCGTCCCCGTATCCCCGGGGGCGGGCCTCGGCCGTACCGGCAGGGAGGTCAGTCCAGTACGACGGTCTCCGCGGCGTCGAACTCGACGCCCACCGTGTCCCCGGCGTCCGGCGCCTCCCGCAGCGCGCAGGCCGCCTCCAGGCGCGGGCCGTCCTGGGGCTGGAGGTGGACGGTGACATGGGTGCCCTGGAAGGTGCGGGCGGTCACCGTGCAGGGCAGCCCCGCGTCGGCTGCCACGAGCCGTACTCCCGCGGGCCGCACCAGCAGCGTGCGCGCCCCCTGAGGCGCGTTCTCGGGCACCGGCAGCTTTCCCCACGGCGTCACCGCGGCCGAGCCCTCGACGGTCGCCGCGACCACGTTGCCGAAGCCGAGGAAACGCGCCACGAACTCGTCGGCCGGCCGCTGCCAGACACCGAGGGGCGTGCCGGACTGGGCGATCCGGCCGTCCCGCATCACCACCACCCGGTCGGCCAGCGCGAAGGCCTCGCCCTGGTCGTGGGTCACCGCGAGCACGGTCGTTCCCAACCGCCCGAACAGCTCCCGCAGTTCGACCACCAGCCGCTCCCGCAGCGAGCGGTCGAGCTGTCCCAGCGGTTCGTCGAGCATCAGCAGCCGGGGCCTGGGCGCCAGCGCCCGCGCGAGCGCCACCCGCTGCTGCTCACCGCCGGAGAGGCCGGCCACCGCCCGCCGAGCCGCCCCCGGCAGCCCGACCAGATCCAGCAACTCGCCGACACGCTCGGCCTGTTGTCCCTTGCCGGCGCCGCGCATCCGGAGCCCGAAGGCCACGTTCCCGCCCACGTCCCGCTGCGGGAACAGCTGATGGTCCTGGAACATCAGCCCGACCCCCCGCTGATGGGCCGGCACTCGCGCCTGGTCCTGCCCGTCGAGCAACACCCGCCCCGAGTCCGGCGGTTGCAGCCCTGCCACCACCCGCAGCAGCGTCGACTTGCCGCTCCCGCTGGGCCCGAGCACACACACCACCTCGTGCTCGGCGACCTGGAGGTCCACGGCGTCGAGTACGGACCGCCCGCCGAACCGCACGGTGGCCTGCTCGAGTTCGAGAAGCGGCATCAGAACTCCCCCGTCCGGTCGGTCCGCAGCCGTTCCAGGACCAGCAGAGCCACCGCGCACACCACCATCAGAATCGTCGAAAGGGCCATCGCCTGGCCGTAGTTGAGATCACCGGGGCGGCTGAGCAGCCGGGCCACCGCGACAGGCAGGGTCGGGTTGTCGGGCCGCGCGATGAACACGGTCGCCCCGAACTCCCCCAGCGACACCGCGAAGGCGAACCCCGCCGCGACCAGCAACGCCCGCCGTACCATCGGCAGATCGACCTCCCGCCACACCCGCCACGGCGAGGCCCCGAGCACGACCGCCGCCTCCCGCAGCCGTTCGTCCACGGCACGCAGCACGGGCAGCATGGTCCGCACGACGAACGGCACCCCGACCAGCGCCTGCGCGAGCGGCACCAGGATCCAGGACTGCCGCAGATCCAGCGGCGGCTTGTCGAGCGCGATCAGGAACCCGAAGCCGACGGTCACCGCGGACACCCCGAGCGGCAGCATCAGCAGCGCGTCGAAGCCCCGTACCAGCCGCCCCGCGTCCCGCCGGGCCAGCGCGGCGGCGGCGAGCCCGCCGATCACCACGGCGATGGCGGTGGCGGCGACGGCGTACTGCACCGAATTGAGCACCGACTGGATGGGCGCGACCAGGAAGGTGCCCCCGTCGGCGTCGCCCAGCGCCCGGTAGTAGCCGAATCCCCCGTCGAGCGACCGCCGCACCAGCACGGCCAGCGGGAGCACGAGGAGCACGGCGACGGTGGCGAGGACACCGGCGAGGAGCGCCCACTGCCCGGCCCCGCGCGGCCGGCGTGCCGTCACCGACGGGTCCACAAGGCGCAGCGCGCTCTCCCGCCGCCGTACCGTCCACGCGTGCACCGCGAGGATCGCGCCGACCGCGACGAACTGCACGATCGTGAGGACGGCGGCCGTGGAGAGGTCGAAGATCTCCGAGGTCTGCCGGTAGATCTCCACTTCGAGGGTGGAGAAGGTCGGCCCGCCGAGGATCTGCACCACACCGAAGGAGGTGAAGGTGAACAGGAAGACCATCAGTGCGGCGGCGGCCACGGCGGGCACCAGCGCGGGCAGGGTCACCTTCCGCCAGGCGCCCAGCGGCGAGACGCCCAGCATCCGCGCCGTCTCCTCCTGCCGCGGGCCCAGTTGGGACCACAGGCCGCCCACGGTCCGTACGACGACCGCGTAGTTGAAGAAGACATGCGCGAGCAGGATGGCCCAGACGGTGGTGTCCAGTCGTACGCCCCACAGCTCGTCCAGCAGCCCGCCGCGCCCGACGAGGGCGAGGAACGCGGTCCCCACCACAACCGTCGGCAGCACGAAGGGGACCGTCACCACAGCCCGCAGCACCTGCTTGCCCGGGAAGTCCAGGCGGGCGAAGACATAGGCGGCGGGCAGCGCGGCGAGAAGGGTGAGCGCGGTGGAGGCGAGCGCCTGCCAGGTGGTGAACCACAGGACGTGCCGGATGTCGGACTGGCCGACGACGTCGGCGATCCGCCCGAACTGCCACACCCCGTCGACCTTCAGCCCGCGCGTGACGATCGCCGCGACCGGCCAGGCGAAGAAGACGGCGAAGAACGCGACGGGCCCGAGCATCAGCCCGAGCCGCGTCGCGCTCGCGCGCCGGCCCGAGGCCGTCACTTCAGTACGAGTGACGTCCACGACTTGACCCACTGGTCACGGTTGGCGGCGATCTTGTCGGGCGCCATGGTCTCGGGGTCCTTGGCGGCGGGACCGTACTCGGTGAACTCGGCGGGCACGCTCGCTCCCTTGACCACCGGATACACGAACATGTTCAACGGCATATCCTCCTGGAACTCCTTGGACACCAGGAAGTCGATGAGTGCCTTGCCGCCCTTGGTGTTCCCGGCGTTGCTCAGCAGCCCGGCGAACTCGATCTGCCGGAAGCAGGTGCCGGTCGCGACGCCGGTGGGCGCGGTGCTGGGCTTCGGGTCGGCGTAGATGACCTCGGCGGGCGGGGAGGAGGCGTACGACACGACGAGCGGCCGGTCGCCTCCCGCCTTCTTACCACCGGCCGAGCCGGAGAACTCCTCGTTGTAGGCCTGCTCCCAGCCGTCGACGACCTTGACGCCGTTGTCCTTGAGCTTCTTCCAGTAACCCTGCCAGCCGCTGTCGCCGTACTGCGCGGCAGAGCCGAGGAGGAAGCCGAGCCCCGGGGAGGAGGTGGACGCGTTCTCGGTGACGAGGAGGTTCTTGTACTGCGGCTTGACGAGGTCGGCGTACGACGTGGGCGGGGCCAGCTTGTGCTTGCTGAAGTACGCCTTGTCGTAGTTGACGCAGATGTCGCCGTAGTCGATGGGCGTGACCCGGTGCTTGCCCGCGTCGAGCTGGTAGTCCTTGCCGACCTGGTCGAGGCCCTTGGCCTGATACGGCTGGAAGAGACCGTTGTCGAGGGCGCGGGAGAGCAGCGTGTTGTCGACGCCGAAGAAGACGTCGCCCTGCGGGTTGTCCTTGGTCAGGATCGCCTTGTTGACGGCCTGGCCGGCGTCGCCGTCCTTGAGGACGTTCACCTTGTAGCCGGACTGCTTCTCGAAGTCCTGGAGCGCGCTCTTGGAGACGGCCCATGAGTCGTGGCTGACCAGGGTGACGGTCTTGGAGTCCGCCGTACCGCCCGAGGACGACCCGCACGCGGAGAGCGTGACGAGACCGAGCCCGACGGCCGCGGCCAAGAAGGTCTTGGTGTGCACTGGTGTTTTCCTCCTGGGGTTGGCCAGGAAGAGACGCGGCCCCACCCGGTGGAACAATCCGGGCAGGGCGCAACAGCTTGAGTGATGACCGAACTTCCTACCCAGAATGACCTGGGCGAGGTTCAGAGGGTCTGCGGCCCGGTTGCCGCACTCTCAGCGCTGTGGCGCTCCCCTGTCGGAATATGAAGATGTGAGTGCATGGAGACGTGGTTGTACGGCCCTCAGATTACCGCTCGGTGGCCGCGAGCTGACCACAGGCTCCGTCGATCTCCTGCCCACGGGTGTCCCGGACGGTGACGGGCACACCGTGCGCGGCGATCGCCTCGACGAACGCCTTCTCGTCCTCGGGCCGTGAGGCCGTCCACTTGGACCCCGGCGTCGGGTTCAGCGGGATGAGGTTGACGTGCACCGGCTTGCCCCTGAGCAGGCGTCCGAGCCGGTCGCCCCGCCAGGCCTGGTCGTTGATGTCCCGGATGAGGGCGTACTCGATGGACAGCCGGCGCCCGCTCTTCTCGACGTACTCGAACCCGGCGTCCAGCACCTCGCGCACCTTCCACCGCGTGTTCACGGGGACGAGGGTGTCACGCAGCTCGTCGTCGGGGGCGTGCAGGGAGATCGCCAGCCGGCACTTGAACCCTTCGTCGGCGAACCGGTGAATGGCCGGCACAAGCCCGACCGTCGACACGGTGATCCCGCGCTGCGAGAGTCCGAGCCCGTCCGGGGCGGGGTCGGTGAGGGCACGGATGGCGGTGACGACCCGCTTGTAGTTGGCGAGCGGCTCGCCCATGCCCATGAAGACGATGTTGGAGAGCCGGGCAGGCCCGCCGGGGACCTCCCCGTCCCTGAGCGCCCGCATCCCGTCCACGATCTGGTGGACGATCTCGGCGCTGGACAGGTTCCGGTCCAGCCCGGCCTGCCCGGTCGCGCAGAACGGGCAGTTCATCCCGCACCCAGCCTGCGAGCTGATGCACATGGTCACCCGGTCCGGGTAACGCATCAGCACGGACTCGACGAGCGTGCCGTCGAACAGCCGCCACAGCGTCTTGCGGGTGGTGCCCTCGTCCGTCGACAGATGCCGTACGACGGTCATCAGCTCGGGGAACAGCGCGTCGCGCAGCCGGTCCCGGGAACCGGCCGGAATGTCCGTCCACTGCTCCGGGTCGTGCGCGTACCGCGCGAAGTAGTGCTGCGAGAGCTGCTTCGCACGGAAGGGCTTCTCACCGATCTCGGCCACCGCGTCCTTGCGCTCGGCGGGCGTGAGATCGGCGAGATGCCGCGGCGGCTTCTTGGCTCCGCGCGGGGCGACGAAAGTGAGTTCTCCGGGTACAGGCATGGTTCGTCCAGTGTCGCAGATCGCCAGGAGCGGCCCAGGCCGCAGCGGTGCGGGAACGGTCACTCATGGTGCCCCTCTGTCACCGTGGACATCCCGCGCCGCGCCCAGCAAAGGGACAGGGCCGCGCGATGAGCGGGACCGATGGTCCCCGCGGCAGCCCGGCGTCCGCCTTCCGACGCGCGGGGCGATGGCATTCGCGAGACGCTGAGAGGGAGAAGCGCGCCCGGAAGGGGCGCGCGTTTCCAGCTGGGACACGCACCTAGCCAAGAAGGCGGGCCGTGATGAACGACTCGGATACGGGCGCCGTGGGACGGAGCCAGGGCGAGACGGCCGGACTCTCGACGATCAGGCTGAGCGTCAACGATCAGGTGCGGCAGCTCGAGGTCGACCCGCGGACCTCCCTGCTCGACGCGCTGCGCGAACATCTGCGCCTGAGCGGCACCAAGAAGGGGTGCGACCACGGGCAGTGCGGCGCCTGCACCGTGCTGATCAACGGCCGGCGCGTCAACTCCTGCTTGACGCTCGCCGTGATGCACGAGGACGACAGGATCGTCACGATCGAAGGCCTGGGCGACATCGATGCCCTGCACCCCATGCAACGCGCCTTCGTCGAGAACGACGGCTTCCAGTGCGGCTACTGCACACCGGGCCAGATCTGTTCGGCCGTCGGCATGCTCGCCGAGGTGGAGGCGGGCTGGCCCAGCCACGTCACGGCTGATGTGTCCGCGCCGCAGGTCGCGCTGACCGACGAGGAGATCCGCGAGCGGATGAGCGGCAACATCTGCCGGTGCGCCGCCTATCCGAACATCCTCGCGGCCATCCGCGGCACCGCGGAAGGGGGCCCGGAATGAGGCCGTTCACCTACGAGCGAGCGCCGGACGCACAAGCCGCCGTAGCCGCGGTGTCCAGGGACGGCGCGAAGTTCATCAGCGGCGGCACCAATCTGCTCGACCTGATGAAGCTCGACATCGAGAAGCCCGGCCATCTGGTGGACATCAGCCGGCTTCCGCTGCGGGACATCGAAGAACTCCCGGACGGCGGTCTCCGTATCGGCGCCCAGGCGGCGAACTCCGAGGTGGCCGCCGACGCCCGCGTACGCACCCGCTACCCCGTGCTGTCGGAGGCGCTGGTGTCGGGCGCATCGGGCCAGTTGCGCAACAAGGCGTCCACCGGCGGAAACCTGCTGCAGCGCACTCGCTGCCCGTACTTCTACGACACCGCCGCGGGCTGCAACAAGCGCGATCCCGGGTCCGGATGCTCGGCGATCGGCGGGTTCAACCGGATACACGCGATCCTCGGCGCCAGCGACTCCTGCATCGCCACCCACCCCTCGGACATGGCCGTCGCGCTGACCGCGCTCGGAGCGGAGATCGAGCTGCTCAGCGCCGATCAGTCGGTACGCAGCGTCGCCATCACGGACTTCTATCGGCTGCCGGGCGATACCCCGCAGATCGAGACCGTGCTGGGAACCGGCGAGATGATCACGGGCGTCGTCCTGCCCCCGCCTCCGCCGGGCCGGCAGAAGTACCGCAAGGTGCGCGACCGGGCGTCGTACGAGTTCGCGCTGGTCTCCGTGGCGGCGGTCGTCTCGACCGATCAGGGGACGATCGGTGAGGCGCGGGTGGCGTTCGGCGGTGTCGCGCACAAGCCGTGGCGGTCCGTCGAGGCGGAGTCCGCGTTGACCGGCCGTCCGGCCACGATGGCCACCTACCAGGCCGCCGCCGAGGCGGCGATGGGCGACGCGGTCGGGCAGGGACACAACGACTTCAAGATCGAGCTGGCCAAGCGCACGCTGTGCCGCACGCTGGCGCAAGTGGCCGGGGCGAGCTGAGGAGGCGGCATGATCGGGCAAGCCCTGAACCGCGTCGACGGCCCGTCGAAGGTCACCGGCCGGGCCACCTACGCCTACGAGCAATGGGAGGCCGGCCGGCCGCTCTACGGTTTCATCGTCGGTGCGACGATCGGCAAGGGCCGTATCACCCGGATCGACACGGAGAGCGCCGAACGCGCGCCAGGCGTGCACATGGTGATGACCCATCTCAACGCCCCGGCTCAGGGCACTCGCGACGAATCCATTCCGTTCGAGTACTGGCGCGCACAGCCGGTACTGACCGGCCCCGACATTCACCATTACGGCGAGCCGGTGGCACTCGTCGTCGCCACGACCCTCGAGCAGGCCCGCGCGGCTGCCGATCTCGTCGAAGTCGAGTACATCACCGGGCGGGGACGGTTCAACTTCGCCGAGCAGGAAGACGAGGTGTACATCCCGAAGGTGGTCAATGCCGGTCTCCCCACCGACACCTCGGTGGGCGATTTCGATGCCGGGTTCGACAGCGCGGACGTCAGGATCGACCAGTACTACACGACGCCGTACGAGTTCTCGATGCCGATGGAACCGCACGCCTGTCTGGTGCAACCGCGTGACGAGGACCTGGTCGTCTACGTCAGCTGCCAGATCGTCGATGCGGCGCAGGTCTCGGTCGCCAGCACGCTGGGGATCGACCCGGCACGGGTTCACATCGTCACCCCCTTCGTCGGCGGGGGATTCGGGTCCAAGCTGGGCATCCATTCCGAGACGATCCTGGCAGCGCTCGCCGCTCGCACGTTGCGCCGACCGGTCAAGGTCGCGATGACCCGGCAGCAGATCTTCCAGCTCGTCGGCATGCGCCCCACCTCCAGCCAGCGAGTTCGGCTGGGCGCGGGGCGGGACGGCCGGCTGGCCGCGATCGCCCATGACGTCACCATGCACACGAACCCCGACGTGGAGTACGCCGAGCAGACCGCCGCCACGACCCGCAGCCTCTACGCCGCGCCCCACCGGCTGACCAGCCACCGGCTGGCGCCGCTCGACCTGCCGCGCGGGACGGACGTCCGCGCACCCGGCGAGGCGCCCGGCATGCTGGCGGTCGAGTCGGCGATGGACGAGCTGGCCCATGCGCTCGACATGGACCCGGTCGAGCTGCGGATCCGCAACGAGCCCACCGCCGACCCCGAGCGGGACGTGCCGTACAGCGACCGGCATCTGGTCGACTGTCTGCGCGAAGGTGCGCGCCGGTTCGGCTGGGAGCACCGCCACGCCGCCCCGGCGAGCATGCGCGACGGGCGATGGCTGGTCGGCTACGGCATGTCGGCCGCCATCCGCGGGCACTTCCAAGGGCCGACCGCGGTGCGCGTGCGGTGGGAGGCGGACGGCACCGCCGTCGTCCAGACGGACATGACCGACCTCGGCACCGGTACCTACACCGTCCTGACCCAGGTCGCGGCCGACGGCCTCGGGCTCTCGGCCGATCGGGTGCGGATCGAGCTCGGGCGGTCCGATTTTCCCTCGAGCTGGGGGTCCGGGGGCTCGTGGGGCGCCACCAACTCGTGCACCGCGGTGCATCGGGCGTGTCTGGCCCTGCGTGAGAAGGTGCTGGTCGCGGCGGGCGGCGACACGCGCTCTCCGCTGCACGGACTCGACCCGGCGGACGCCGTGTTCTCCGGTGGCAACGTGAGTATCGGCGGCGCGTCCGAGGCAGTCAGCGAGATCGTCGCACGCAACCGTCCCGAAGGTGTGGAGGCGGAGGGCGTGACCCGCTTCATGGGCGATGATCCGAACTACACGGACTACTCGATCAACACCTACGGGGCCCACTTCGCCGAGGTGGGGGTCGACGCGGACACCGCCGAGATCCGTCTGAGGCGGATGCTCGGCGTGTTCTCGGTGGGCCGTGTGTTCAACCCGAAGACGACCCGTTCGCAGCTGATCGGCGGCATGATCTGGGGAGTCGGCGCGGCCCTCGAGGAAGAGGCCGTCGTCGACCCGCGATCCGGCGCCTTCGTCAACCGCGATTTCGCGCAGTACCTGGTGCCGGTCCACGCCGACGTCCCCGACGTCGACGCCGTCGTCCTTGACGGGTTCGACGACAAGGCCAATCCCCTTGGCGCGAAGGGCGTCGGTGAGGTGGGAATCTGCGGGGCCGGCGCGGCGGTCGCGAACGCGGTGTTCAACGCCACCGGCGTGCGCGTGCGCGACTTCCCCATCACCATCGAGAAGGTGCTGCCCGGTCTACGACCGGTGGAGGCCTGAGTCCACTCCCGGGGCGCTATGTGGTCCTGAGCGGTTCCGGCCGCCCCGGTCACCAGGTCACGGGCAGGGTGCGCGGTCCGCGGATCAGGCCCTGGCGCTGGAACTCGACCTCCTCGGCGGGTACCGCCAGCCGGATGCCGGGGAAACGGGCGAGGACCGAGCCGATCATGATCTCGGCCTCCATACGGGCCATGATGGCGGCCATGCAGTGGTGGGGACCGTGCCCGAAGGCCAGGTGGGGGCCGTTGGTGCGGTCGAAGTCCAGGTCGTCGGGGTCGGGGAAGACGGCGGGGTCGCGGTTGGCGGCGACATACGCGTTGTAGATGACCTCACCGGCCCGGATCAGCTGACCGCCGACCTCGACGTCCTCGACGGCGACCCGCGGGATGCCGACGCCGTTGCGGTGCGGGACGTAGCGGAAGAGTTCGTCCACGGCCTTGGGGAGCAGCTCCGGCTCGCGGCGCAGCCGGTCCAGCTGGCGGGGGTGGGTGAGCAGCGCGTACATCATCGAGCCGCTGTTGTTGCGGACCGCGTGGCCGCCGCTGACCTGGATGGAGGTGGCCAGGGAGATCGCCTCGTCGTCGGTGATCTCGTCGGCCGCGGCGGCCAGCGCCAGCACTCCGGCGAGGTCTTCGCGGGGCTCCTCGCGGCGGTGCTGGAGCAGCTCGGCGAGCCGGGCCCGGGTGGCCCGGGCGGCCTCCTTGGCGCGCTCCTCGGAGTCGGCGCCGGCGGACAGCAGGGCCTCGCCGGTCGCCGCCCAGCGGTGCCAGTCCTTCTCGTCGACGCCGAGGAAGTCACGGATCACGGCGATCGGGAAGGGGCCGTGCAGATGCTCCATGAGATCGGCCGGCGGCCCGGCGGCTTCCATCACGTCGAGCAGTTCGGCCGCCCTGCGCTCGGCCATCGGCCGCAGCCGCTGCATGGCCCGCCCGGTGAAGGCGCGGGCGACGACCCTGCGCAGCCGGTTGTGCCGGGGCGGGTCGATGTACTGCAGGCCCGCCGTCTGCGAGGCCACCGGCTCCGGGCGCATGCTGGTGACGTCGCGGCCGACGACCAGTTCCCGGGAGAAGCGGGGGTCGGAGGTGACGAAGCGGACGTCCTCGTACCGGGTGATCAGCCAGGCGTGTCCCTCCCCGTGCGCGAGTTTGATCCGGGTCACCGGTTCGTCGCGCAGCACCTCGTCGAGAAAGGGGTCGGGGTCGAGGGCGGGCAGATCGTCGACGGGCCAGAACCGCACCGGAGGAGGCGGGGTCGGGGACGGGGTGGAGGCCGGGGCGGGGTCAAGGGGCATAGGCACACTCCCTGCGCGTCGGAGGACACAGCGTCCTCACAGGGAGTGTGCCTCCCGCCGGACTGACCACGCTATTTCTGCTGCGGCATCCGGGGCCGACAAGCCGATGAGCCCCCGGCCCTGCGAAGGGCGGGGGCTCGGCTACGACAGCGGTACGTCAGCCGCTGCCGACGAAGTGCACCATCAGCAACCACACCACTGGAGCCGTCCGCAACGGCGCGAGTCCAAGCGGTCCATGCCGTACCCACTCGCCGCCACCGCGGCGCGGCGCCGTGGCCCGCCGTCACCCACTCCCGACAAACAACACCATCAACAGCCACACCACCGGAGCTGTCGGCAGCAAGGAGTCCAAGCGGTCCATGATGCCGCCGTGGCCGGGGAGCAAGGTGCCCATGTCCTTGATGCCCAGGTCCCGCTTGATCATGGACTCGCCGAGGTCACCGAGTGTGGCGCTGGCCGCGACCGCGAGGCCCAGCAGCAGGCCCTGCCACCAGGTGCCGTTGTCGATCAGGAACTGCATGCACAGCGCGCCCGCGGCCATGGCGAACAGCACCGCGCCGACCAGACCTTCACGGGTCTTGCCGGGGCTGATACGCGGGGCAAGCTTGTGGGAGCCGAAACGCCAGCCGACCGCGTAGGCGCCGGTGTCGCTGACCACCGTGAGGAGGAGGAAGGTGATCACACGTCGAGGACCGTCGTCGGCGGTGAGCATCATCGAGACGAAGGTCGCCAGGAACGGGACGTAGAACGCCGCGAAGAGACCCGCCGTGACGTCCCTGAGATAGCCCTCCGGCGGTTCTGTCATCCGCCAGACCAGCACCGCGAGCCCGGTGAGCGCCAGGGCGACCCAGGCGCCCTCGGCACCGCGGGCGTAGCCGGCGACCACCATCGCCGCGCCGCCGAGCGCCAGCGGAACCAGGGGCGCCTTGATGCCCTTGCGTTCCTGGAGCCGGCTGGTCAACTCCCAAAGGCCCACCACGACCGCGACCGCGACCACCCCGACGAAGACGGCCTTGACGACGAACAGGGACGCCACGATCACGACGCCCAGTCCGACGCCGACCCCTATGGCCGCACCCAGATCCCGGCCCGCGTTCTTCTTCTGCGGCGCGGGCGCCGGCTGCGGGGCGTCGGGCATGGGCTCCGGATTCTGCTTCTGTGGCGCCGCCTCGGGCAGCGGCCGTGCCGACGGGGTGTCGTTACGGAACGTCTCGTCTCGGAACAAGGGGCCGCTCAGCCGAGCGGCCCCCCGGTCGTCGTCCTGGTCCCCGCCGTACGCAGGATCGTCGTCGGGCACGATGGGCATGGGGCGAGTCTGCTGCGCGTCATGCGCATCGTACGCAGGACCCGCCGGGGTGGCTCCCCGGACACGACCCTGGCCATAGCCATGGGCATAGCCGTGGTCGTACCCGTGACCGGGAGCCTGGTCGTACCCCTGGCCGTGGCCGGAACCGTGGTCGTACCCCTGGCCGTGGCCAGGACTCTGGTACCCCTGGCCCTGGGCGGGACCCTGGTCGTACCCCTGGCCGGTGCCCTGATCGGTCGGCCCCCAGTACCCGGCCGGTGATCCGGCCTGCCCGGCCTGCGGACCGGCGTGTGGCGGCGCTCCCCAGGATGAGTCGTTCATCAGACTTCGAGGAGCTCCGCTTCCTTGTGCTTGAGGAGCTCGTCCACCTGCGCGACGTACTTCGCGGTGGTGTCGTCGAGCTCCTTCTCGGCGCGACGGCCCTCGTCCTCGCCGACCTCGCCGTCCTTGATCAGCTTGTCGATGGCGTCCTTCGCCTTGCGGCGGACGGAGCGGATGGACACCCGGGAGTCCTCCGCCTTGCTCTTGGCGACCTTGATGTAGTCGCGGCGGCGCTCCTCGGTGAGTTCCGGGAACACCACTCGGATGATGTTGCCGTCGTTGCTCGGGTTGACGCCGAGGTCGGAGTCGCGGATCGCCTGCTCGATGTTGCGCAGCGCGCTCTTGTCGAACGGGGTCACGACCGCCATGCGCGGTTCCGGTACGGAGAACGAGGCCAGCTGGTTGATCGGCGTCGGCGCGCCGTAGTAGTCGGCCACGATCTTGTTGAACATCGCCGGGTGCGCACGGCCGGTGCGGATCGCGGCGAAGTCCTCCTTGGCGACCACGACGGCCTTCTCCATCTTCTCCTCGGCCTCGAGGAGGGTCTCTTCGATCACCACTTGCTCCTGCGTGTCTTGAGTAAGGCCCGGCTGCGGTTCCGTTGTGAGGGGCGGCGGCCGGCTTCGTCGCGTCTTCTTTCCTGCACGTTTCCCGACCGGCAGAACATTGTCCATCCCCCGGTCAGGGGGCGTCAGGCGGTGCCGGTCAGGCCCGGCTGCCCTGGTCACCCACCAGCGTGCCGATCTTCTCACCCTTGACGGCCCGCGCGATATTGCCCTCGGCGAGCAGCTCGAAGACAAGGATGGGCAGTTTGTTGTCTCGGCAGAGCGTGATCGCGGTGGCGTCGGCGACCTTGAGCTCGCGGGTGATGACCTCGCCGTAGCCGAGGGAGTCGAACTTGACGGCGTCGGGGTTCTTCTTCGGGTCGGAGTCGTAGACCCCGTCCACGCCGTTCTTGCCCATGAGCAGCGCCTCGGCGTCGATCTCGAGGGCGCGCTGGGCTGCGGTGGTGTCGGTGGAGAAGTACGGCATGCCCATACCGGCACCGAAGATGACCACGCGGCCCTTCTCCAGGTGGCGCACGGCGCGCAGCGGGATGTACGGCTCGGCGACCTGCCCCATGGTGATCGCGGTCTGCACCCGGCTGTCGATGCCCTCCTTCTCCAGGAAGTCCTGGAGGGCGAGGCAGTTCATCACGGTGCCGAGCATGCCCATGTAGTCGGAGCGGGCCCGGTCCATGCCGCGCTGCTGGAGCTCGGCGCCACGGAAGAAGTTGCCGCCGCCGATGACGACAGCGACCTGCGCACCGTCGCGGACGACAGCCGCGATCTCACGGGCGATCTTGTGTACCACGTCGGGGTCCACGCCCAGGCCGCCGCCACCGGCGAACGCCTCTCCGGACAGCTTCAGCAGAAACCGGCCGCGTACTTTGCCGTCGTCGCTCTTCTGGGCCTTGGTGGTCATGGAGATCCCGCCTCTTTCACATGGTGCACATACGAAGAAGGCCATTGCCGGTGGGGTCGCTTTTCGCTGCCCATGCGCGGCAATGGCCTCCTCGTCAGATCTGCTGCCGTCCGTCACGACCCTGGGTTTGGCCGGGTACCCGGACGACTGCTGTCGACCGACCCTATCGGGATTTCCCCACGGGTCGCGCGTCGATCGCGGTACGGACTCAGATGCCGACCTTGATGCGCGTGAAGCGCTTCAGAGTGACACCGGCCTCGTCCAGAACCTTCTGGACCGACTTCTTGTTGTCGAGCGCGTACGGCTGGCCAAGCAGCGTCGCGTCCTTGAAGAAGCCGTTCAGACGACCTTCGACGATCTTCGGCAGGGCGGCCTCGGGCTTGCCCTCGGCGCGGGTGGTCTCCTCGGCGATACGGCGCTCGGACTCGACGACGTCGGCCGGCACCTCCTCCTTGGAGAGGTACTTCGGCGCGAAGGCGGCGATGTGCTGGGCGACGCCCTTGGCGACCTCGGCGTTCGGCTTGTCGAGCTCGACGAGGACACCGATCTGCGGGGGCAGGTCGGGCATCGTGCGGTGCATGTAGGCGAGCACGAAGCCGTCGGCGTACTGCGCGAAGCGGTCCAGGACAATCTTCTCGCCGAGGTTGGCGTTGGCCTCGTCGACGTACGCCTGGACGGTCTTGCCGGGCTCGATCTCGGAGGCGAGCAGGGCCTCCAGGTCCGCCGGGGCGGACTTGGCGACGTGCTCGGCGATGGTGTTGGCGACGGCCTGGAACTTGTCACCCTTGGCGACGAAGTCCGTCTCGCACTTCAGCTCGACAAGGACGCCGGAGGAGTTGTCGTCGGCGATGATCGAGACCACGGCGCCGTTCTCGGCGGAGCGGCCCTCGCGCTTGGCGACGCCCTTCTGGCCCTTGATACGGAGCGCCTCGACGGCCTTGTCGACGTCGCCGGCGGCCTCGTCCAGGGCCTTCTTGCAGTCCATCATGCCGGCGCCGGTGAGCTCGCGGAGCTTCTTGACGTCAGCGGCGGTGTAGTTCGCCATGAGTCTGTGAGTCTTTCTCGAAGTCTGGAAGATCGAAGATCTGCACGTCTGCGATCCACATGGATTCCATGTGCGGATTCCACCTGTAGGGGTGGATCGCGGACCGTTGGCTGACCTACGGATGAACGGTGGGGGCGGACTTCATGGCACCGCCCCCACCGTCAACGCTTCACCGGACGGTCAGGCCTGCTCGGCGTCCGCGGCCGGGGCGGCCGGGGTCTCGGCAGCAGCCTCGGCCGGAGCCTCGGCGGGGGTCTCCGCGACGACCTCGGCAGCGGCCTCGGCCGGCTTCTCCTCCTCGGCGGCGGGCTTCTCAGCCTCGTCGGCCGGCTTCTCGGCGTCGTCGGCCTTCTTCTCGCCCTCGAGCAGGTCGCGCTCCCACTCGGCCAGCGGCTCGCCGGCGGCCTTCTCGCCCTTGTCGCCGGTGGCGACGCGGGAGCGGGAGATGAGGCCCTCGGCGACGGCGTCGGCGATCACGCGGGTGAGCAGGGTGACGGAGCGGATCGCGTCGTCGTTGCCCGGGATCTTGTAGTCGACCTCGTCGGGGTCGCAGTTGGTGTCGAGGATGGCGACGACCGGGATGTTGAGCTTCCGGGCCTCACCGACCGCGATGTGCTCCTTCTTGGTGTCCACGATCCAGACGGCGCTGGGCACCTTGGACATCTCGCGGATACCGCCGAGGGTCTTCTCCAGCTTGGCCTTCTCGCGCGAGAGCACGAGAAGCTCCTTCTTGGTCAGACCGGACGCGGCGACGTCCTCGAAGTCGATCTGCTCGAGCTCCTTGAGGCGCTGCAGACGCTTGTAGACGGTCGAGAAGTTGGTGAGCATGCCGCCCAGCCAGCGCTGGTTGACGAAGGGCATGCCGACGCGGGTGGCCTGCTCGGCGATGGCCTCCTGCGCCTGCTTCTTCGTGCCGACGAACATGACCGTGCCGCCGTGGGCGACGGTCTCCTTGACGAACTCGTAGGCGCGGTCGATGTACGACAGCGACTGGAGCAGGTCGATGATGTAGATGCCGTTGCGCTCGGTGAAGATGAATCGCTTCATCTTCGGGTTCCAGCGACGGGTCTGGTGACCGAAGTGGACGCCGCTCTCCAGCAGCTCCCGCATCGTGACGACGGCCATGGCCGTATCTCCTTGAATTTCTCGGTTGTGCCGCGGGTGCCGGGTGGCTCCCGCGCCTGACGCCCGTGCGCGCTGTGCCACGAAGGACCGAGAAGCGCTGACCCAGATCCTTTTGCTGACCTGGTGTCGGGGCGTGCGAAGTCGACCCGGTGACCCGGATCGCCGTAAGAAGTGTACGGGACCGGCGAGGCACCGGGTGACGCCGCTGTCCACAACCGGTGAGTAGTCCACAGGTACCGGCCATGATCGGCGGTTTGCGGGACGGTTCGGTCATGTTGACCATGCGACGAACGATGTGGTGGGCGGGCGCGGCGATGGTGCTGCCGCTGCTGCTGGCGGTGACCGGGGCCTGGGCCCGGGCTTTGGCTTGGGCGGCGGATCCTCCGCCCTCTCCCGCCACGGTCCCGGCGATCGGCCGCGCCTGGCCGGTGGGGGTACGACCGCCGGTGCTGCGCGGCTGGGAGCCGCCGGCGACGGTGTACGGCCCCGGGCACCGCGGGGTCGATCTGGGCGCCGCGGCCGGTGCGGAGGTCCGGGCGGTGGCGGCGGGCCGGGTCTCTTTCGCTGGGCGGGTGGCGGGGCGGGGCGTGGTGTCGGTGCGACTCGCCGGCACGGATCTGCGCACGACCTACGAGCCGGTGACGGCCAAGGTGAAGAAGGGGGAGGAGGTGGCCATGGGGCAGGTGGTGGGGACGGTGGAGCCACAGGGTGCGCACTGTGGTGCGCGTGCCTGTGTCCACTGGGGTCTGCTCAGGGGGGACGTGTATGTGAACCCGTTGCTGCTGTTGCCCCCGTGGTTGCTGAACGGGGGTCCGTCGAGACTGCTACCGGTGCTGGGGGTTCCGCTGCCGGAGAAGTGACTGCGGACGGTTGTGCGCGAGTGCGGGTGAACGGGGGCTGATCGCGCCCACGTGTCGGTAGCCGCACATCGATACAGCCCGCGCCCCTGAAGGGGCACAGCCGCGTCCCACCCGGGTGCGGGCAGTCGTGCCGCCCTCAGCCCTTCACACCCCGCAGCGCCATGGCCACGGCCGCGTCCGTGATCACCGTCGGGTCTTCGGCCGCGCCCAGCTCGATCCGCCGTACCGCCGCGTCCACGACCCCCTGCACCAGCATCGCCGCCAACCGGGGCTGCTCGTGCCCCAGCTCCCCGAGCGCCTCCACGATCATCGCGACCAGCCCGCCGTGCGCGGCCCGGATCTTCTCCCGCGCCCCCGCGTCCAGCTCGCTCGCCGAGATCGCGACCACCGCCCGGTGCCGCCGGTTGCCGACCAGCGCCAACTGCTGCCGCACATACGCCTCGATCTTGCCCTCGGCGGAGGCCGCCCGCTCCATCGCCGCCTCGACCTCCGCGGCCCACGCGGGGAAGTCGACCTCGCACAGCTCCTCGACCACGGCGGCCCGGGAACGGAAGTACTCGTACACGGATGAGCGTGCGAGTCCCGTTCGCTCGGCGAGTGCGGGGAACGTCAGGGCCTCCGTACCGCCCTCGGACAGGAGGGACCGCGCCGCGTCCAGCAGGGCGGCTCGCTGCATCGACCGGTGCTCGGCCACGGAGGCCGCTCGAATCCTTGGCACGCCAACCACTCTACGGACGCGCCGCGCCGGACGGGAGACAGCACGACCGGGACACGGGTCACTCCCGGCGGCCACGCCCCGAAATCCCCGGCCCGCGGCCGAAAGCCGCCGCTCAGCGGCCAAAACTCGCCAGTTTCGCCCGCAGCTGCAGCACGGACTTCGTGTGGATCTGGCTCACCCGGCTCTCGGTGACCCCGAGCACGTTGCCGATCTCGGCGAGCGTGAGCCCCTCGTAGTAGTAGAGGGTCACCACGGTCTTCTCCCGCTCCGGCAGCGTGTTGATGGCCCGCGCCAGGAACCTCCGCAGCTCCCGGTCCTCGGCCACCTCCACGGGGTTGTCCGCGGCGGTGTCCTCCAGCGTGTCCATGACGCTGAGCCCGTCCCCGCCCTCACCCCCGACGTGCAGCAGCTCCTCCAGCGCCACCACGTTGGCCAGCGACAACTGACTGAAGACGGCATGCAGTTCGTCCACCTCGATGCCCAGCTCGGTGGCCACCTCGCCCTCCGAGGGCGTCCTGCGCAGCCGGGCCTCCAGCGTGGCGTACGCCCGCTCGACGTTGCGCGCCTTCTGCCGTACGGACCGGGGGATCCAGTCCAGCGCCCGCAGCTCGTCGATCATCGCGCCCCGGATCCGGGTGATCGCGTACGTCTCGAACTTGATCTCCCGGTCGACGTCGAACTTCTCGATCGCGTCGATGAGCCCGAACACCCCGGAGGAGACGAAGTCGGCCTGCTCCACGTTGGGCGGCAGACCGACGCTCACCCGTCCGGCCACGTACTTCACCAGCGGCGAGTAGTGCAGGATCAGCTGTTCCCGCAGCCGTTCGTCCCCCGTCGCCTTGTACGACCGCCACAGCTCGTCGAGCGTCGAGGGAGCGGGCGGCCGCACGCTGCCACCGTCGCGGGCGGCTGGGGGGATCGCCGCCCGGTCGGACCCGGAGGTGTGCTGGGGCATTCGTCGCCTTGTGCCGTTCTGCCGTGAAGTGCCAGGAAGTGCTGCGATGTGCCGTGGAGTGGGGTGAGCGCCGTGAAGGGTGCGGGTTGGGCGGGGTGTCGGTCTGGTGCCGGTTGGCATGGTCTGTGTCGGGCTTTCGTGAGCGTAGCGTGACTGAGGAGTCGCGGTGTGCGAACAGCGAGGCTCCACCCCTGCGCGAACCCCCTCGACGGCGCGTCCGGCCGCACTCGGCGCGTCGCTCTGCGTGATCGGCCGGAGGTGTCAACTCCGGCAATTCCCAAGGGCGTCGGGGGTTCCCCCGGACGGCCGAACACGCTCGGTCAGCGCCGACTGGGACCACCTCGGACCGAGATCATCGCCTGGCGTGTCAACTTCCAGCCGTCGCCGTGTCGTTCGACGTAACCAAGTGCTCGGAGTTCGTACAGCCTCGCGACGACCTCGTCCTCGGACGTCTGAGCGCCGCGTGCCACCTCTTCGGGTGACGCCGACCGGTTCCCGGGGAGGGCCGCCAGAACCTGCCGGGCAGCGGGTTCCAGCAGGTCACGCGGAAGGACGGGGCCGCTTCTGGCCGGTGCCAGCTCACCCATGTCGCCCACGAGTTCGACGACTTCCGCGGCGTCCGTGACGAGGGCGGCCTCCCCTCTCAGCAGTTCGTGCACCCCGGCGGAGAGGCCGCTGGTGGCGGGGCCGGGCACGCCCATGGTGTACCGGCCGAGCCGTTGTGCCGCCCGCGCGGTGACCAGCGAGCCGCTACGGTGGGCGGCCTCCACGACGACGGTTCCCCTGGTCAGGGCCGCGATCACCCGGTTGCGGAGCACGAATCTGCTCTGTGTCGGATGCTCACCGGGCGGCAACTCCCCCACCACGAGGCCCTGTTCGGCGATCCTGCCGATCAACTGGGTGTGCCCGCGCGGGTAGGGCCGGTCGACCCCGCAGGCCAGCACCGCGACGGTGGCACCACCGGCGCCGAGGGCTCCGCGGTGGGCGGCACCGTCGACGCCGTAGGCGCCGCCCGACACCACCACCCAGCCGCGCTCGGCGAGCCCCGCGGAGAGGGTGGCCGCCATGTGCGCCCCGTACTCGGTGCAGGCCCGCGCCCCGACGACGGCGACGGCTCGGAGCGCCCACATCCGCAGACTGGGCCGCCCCCGTACCCACAGCCCGACGGGCCTGGCGTCTCCGAGATCATCCAGCTGACTGGGCCACTCCGCATCACCGGGGGCCACGAAACGCGCTCCGGCCCTCTGGGCGACGGTGAGGTCCGCGCGAGGATCGGCCCGCTCAGCCCGGGCCAGCAGCCCGGCCCACCGCTTGTCGCTGATGCCCGGCAGGGCCTCGCCTCCCCTTCTCAGCCGGTGTGCCACCTCGTGCACGCCCCGTTCCCGGATCCACCGCCCGGCGACCTCGTCACCGGGCTCGATGACCCGGGCGAGGAAGACCCGGGCCAGCAGAGTTAGGTCGCCGGTCATGTCAGCGCCCCGATGGTCATCGGCACGCCCCGCGGGACCCCGGTGCGCAGTTGCAGCGCCAGGGCCACGTCCGTCGCGTCCGGACGGCCGTGCCCGACCAGGTCGGCGACCGTCCAGGCGACGCGCAGGACGCGGTCCAGGCCGCGGGCGGTCAGAACGCCTCGCTCCAGGTTGCGCTCGGCCTCGTCCATGGCTCCCGGCACGGCGTGCCAGCGGCTGCGCAGCTCACGGCCGGGCACCTCGCTGTTGGTCCGCCAGGGTGTTCCGGCGAGGCGCAGGGCCGCCCGCTCCCTAGCTGCCCGCACACGGCCGGCGACCACCGCCGTGGACTCGCCGCGGACACCCCGCTCGGCGAGCTGGGCACGGGTGACGCGGTCCACCTGGACGCGCAGGTCGACCCGGTCGAGCAGCGGGCCGGAGAGCCGGGCCTGGTAGCGGCGGACGGCCGAGGGCGGGCATTCGCAGAGGTCGTCGGTGAGGGAGAAACGCCCGCAGGGGCACGGGTTCGCCGCGAGCACCATCAGGAACCTCGCCGGGAACCGCACCACGCCCGCGCTGCGCGCGATCACGACGTGGCCCGCCTCCAGGGGCTGCCGCAGCGCGTCGAGCGCCTGGGTGGTGAACTCGGGGGTCTCGTCGAGGAAGAGGACGCCTCGATGAGAGAGCGAGACCGCTCCGGGACGGGCGGTTCCCTGCCCACCGCCGACCAGGGCCTGCATGGTGGCCGAGTGGTGCGGGGCGCAGTAGGGGGCGATGTCGACCAGGGGTTTGCCCGGTGGCAGCAGTCCCGCCACCGAGTGCACCGCCGTGACTTCGAGGGACTCCTCCCGGGTGAGCCGGGGCAGCACGGCCGGGAGCCGCTCCGCGAGCATGGTCTTGCCCGCACCCGGCGGTCCCTCCAGGAAGAGGTGGTGGCTGCCCGCCGCCGCCACCTCGACGGCTGTCCGGGCCGAGAGCTGGCCCACGACGTCGGCCAGGTCGTGGCCGTGGTCCTGCTGTGCGGCTCCCCCGCTGTGCATCCCGGTGGCCGCGCCCGTGCCCGGCACCCGCAGACCGGCGAGCAGTGGATCGGGGCGCCCCGGCTCGTCCGGCTCCTCGTCGGGCACCGGCTCGTCCGCGAGGATCGCGATCAGCTGCCGCAGGCTGCGGACGCCCAGCACGGAGACATCGGGCACCAGTGCGGCCTCTGCGGCGGCGCACTCCGGCACGACGACCTGCTCGTAGCCGGCGTCGGCCGCTGCCAGCACCGCCGGCAGGATGCCCCGCACCGGACGCACCCGCCCGTCCAGACCCAGCTCCCCGATCATCACGATGTCGGACAGCACCCTCGGGTCGATCCGCTCGGCGGCGCCGAGCACGGCGCATGCGACGGCGAGGTCGAAACCCGAACCCGCCTTCGGCACCGACGCGGGGCTCAGCCCGACCGTGAGCTTCTTCGAGGGCCAGGCCGCCCCCGAGTTCACCACCGCCGCCCGTACCCGGTCCTTGCTCTCCGTCAGGCTCTTGTCGGGCAGTCCCACCAGCGTGAACGCCGCCACTCCCGGTTCCAGGTCGGCCTGGACCTCCACCACCACGCCCT
Source organism: Streptomyces sp. NPDC111744 (assembly GCF_055634995.1). Lineage (NCBI taxonomy): Bacteria > Bacillati > Actinomycetota > Actinomycetes > Kitasatosporales > Streptomycetaceae > Streptomyces > Streptomyces sp. NPDC111744. The sequence continues at coordinate 229,755 of NZ_JBVKCG010000009.1, read as the reverse complement.
CGACGCCCACCAGGGCCACCGAGCACGTACGCGCGAACCCCATCTCACGCCACCCCCCGCGCATGCTCGACCACGGGCGCCCCGCGCTGCGGCAGGAGCACGCCGATCAGGTCGATGCGGACGCCGCCCGGCGGTGCCCCTCCGTGTGCGTGGATCCAGTGTTCGGCGAGGCCGCGCAGGCGCTGCGCCTTCTCGGGGGTCACCCCGGCCATGGGGTGTTCGAAGAGACCCGCCCGCCGGGTCTTGACCTCGCAGACGACCACGACGTCCCCGTCCCGCGCCACGATGTCGATCTCCCCGGACCTGCCGCAGCGCCAGTTGCGCTCCAGGACCGTCAGACCGGCCTCCGTCAGCCGCCGCGCGGCCAGCGTCTCGCCGTACTTGCCGAGTGCACTGCGTGCCCGATTCGTGTTCATGTCGGCACCACCTCCGGTGCCAACCGTCACGCATCCCCCACCCAGAAGTGGATCTTGGTGGGTTACTCAGCGGTTGTGGACAACTCCGTCACCCACACGAGGGGCCGGCCCAGGAGGCTCAGCCGCCCGGAAGCTCCAGATCGCTCTTGTTCAGCTCCTCGATATTCACGTCCTTGAACGTGAGAACGCGGACCTGTTTCACGAAGCGGGCCGGCCGGTACATGTCCCAGACCCAGGCGTCCGCCATGGACACCTCGAAGAACACCTCACCCTGGACCGAGTGCACCTGCATCTCGTAGTCGTTGGTGAGGTAGAAGCGCCGCTCGGTCTCGATCACGAATTTGAACAGACCGACGACATCGCGGTACTCCCGGTAGAGCTTCAGCTCCATCTCGGTCTCGTACTTTTCGAGGTCCTCGGCGCTCATGGCATGTTCCCCTTCAGCCGTGCGATCCCACCATTGTGCGCCAGTCCCGCGCGTCCCTAGACGATTTCCGTGTCCAGGGTGACGGGCCTGACGGGGGGACCTTCGTCGAGCAGCCTACGGAACAGCTCGGCGAGTCTGGTCGGATACACCGTCTCATGTGCCCGGGTCAGTTCCTGGCACGTCCACCAACGTGCTCCTGCGACACTGCGTCGCTCCAGCTCGGTCAGGGCTCTGGCCTCGGGCATCACCTCAAACGTATGCGCCGTCCGGGCCAGGTAGTACCACTCGTCCTGGTCCCAGCGGCGGCCGGCGAACGGGAAGGAACACATCCGGCGCCACAGCAGCGGGCCGAGTTCGACGTCCGTGATGCCGGTCTCCTCTGCGAGTTCCCGCAGGGCGGCCTGCTCACGGGTCTCCTCGCCCTCCAGTCCGCCGCCGGGTGTGAACCACCAGTCGTCGGCCGGGTCGTCCGGTTCATGGCCGTGCAGGAGCAGGATGCGGTCGTCGGGGTCCAGGAGGACCACGCGGGCCACCTTGCGCGGCGCGCGCGGGACGACGCCCTCCGGCAGCGCCTCAGCGGGCACCGGCGGGCTCCGTGCGCCCGCGGGCACGGGAGCGCCCCAGCAGGCCGGCGATCGGGCTGTAGGCGCCGCCTGCGAGGACCAGCACAGCACCGCCCACGATCATGAACTCGATGACGCGCAGCGGGCCCGGCTGGGAGAGGGCGCCGAGCGTCTCGAAACCGGTCGGGCGCTTGAGGAGGCCCTTCATGGGCCAGATGACGGAGTCTACGCGGGCGCTCACGGCGCTGCGGGCGACCGTGCCCTTCGCCGCGTCCGTGAGGTGGGCGGTGGAGTCCAGGGAGCCCTGGCGCTCGTCACCGAGGAGGAAGAGCCGCCCCTTGGGGACGGTGACGGTCGGGAAGCCCTGGAGCTCGGCCAGACTGCCCGCGGGCAGATAGGGCTCGTCGATCGCCTTGCCGTTGACGGTCAGCTTGCCGTTCGTGCAGCAGGAGACCGTGTCCCCGCCGACCGCGACGACACGCTTGACGACGTCCGCGTTGGTGACCCAGCTCGTGTCGTGGAAGACCACGACATCGCCCCGTCGCACCTCGCTGCCGTCGATGCGCTGGCCGAGGACCCGGTCCCCGGCGTCGATGGTCGGTGTCATCGAACCGGTGGGCACGGTGTACGGCCGGTAGACGACCGCTCCCCAGGCGAACCCGCCGAGGAACAGGACGATGCCCAGCGCGACGGCGATCCCGGACAAACGGTTTCCGAGCGTGCTGCCGGCCTGCGCCGTGCCGGTGCTGGTGCCTCCGCTGCGCGGGGCCGTACGTATCGTGCTCTCGCCACCCATGAGGTCGCACCCTACCCGGCGGTACCGGGCAGGGGCAGCCCTTCTTTCCCGCCCCTGGTCACAAGCTCCCCAAGGGTTTCACAAAGGGTTTCACACGGGTCGGTCAGTACCGGCGCGCAGCCGCCCAGCCCGGGCCGGTCAGCGCTTTCCGGCGGCCGCCGACCGCTGCTCGAACTTCGACTCGATCCGGTCGCCCCGCCGGCGGCGCCACACCGCGATCGGCAGGACGGCCGCGACGGCCACGCCCTCCGGGGCCACCGAGAGGGAGGCCGAGGCGGACGACTGCGTGTTGATGCCGCTCTGGTCGAAGGTGTCCGGGACGGGCAGGGTGCCCCAGCGGTTGATCGGCCAGGCCTTGACGATGGCGCGACCGACGACCTCCTTGACCGGGACCATGCCGTGGTGCTTGTCGGACTGGTTGTAGCGCGAGTCGCGGGAGTTCTGGCGGTGGTCGCCCATCACCCAGATGTAGCCCTTGGGCACCTTCACCGTGAACTGGCCGCCCTGGTCGTCGACGCTGCACGGGGTGTTGCCCGGGTACACATAGGGCTCGTTCAGCGCATGGCCGTTGACCATGAGCGGGCCGCTGCCCTTGCAGGAGACGGTGTCCCCGCCGACGCCGATGACCCGCTTGATGAGGTCCTTCTCCTCGGCGGACGGCATCAGGCCGATCCAGCTGAGGAAGGTCTGGATCGCGTTCGGCTGGGCCGCGGGCTCGCCCGCCAGCCAGTCGTCCGGGTCGTGGAAGACGACCACCTCGCCACGGTCCGGCTTGGAGCCGAACCAGGGGGTGAGCTTGTCGACCAGGACGCGGTCACCCTGCTGGAGGGTGTTCTGCATCGAGTCCGACGGGATCGAGAACGCCTGCACCAGAAACGTCTTGATCAGCAGCGCCAGTACCAGCGCGATACCGATCAGGATCGGCAGCTCCTTCCAGAAGGAGCGGGGCTTCTTCGGTGCGGGAGCCGCCGAGTCGCCCGCACCCCCGTCCGTGCCCCCGCCGTCACCGCCGGGGTAGGGACCGTTCGCCGGACCACCGTCCCCGGCCGGACCACCGCCGTCATTCCCGGAGGTGGAACCACCGTCGACGGGGGGGACGTTCTCCACGGGGCGCCCGCTGTGCTCCTCGCCGTCGTGTCCCGACCGTGCGCCAACCGCCACATCCCCCACGCCAACTCCTTACTCCGTGCCGCCGCCCGCGCCATCCCCGGCGCAGACCCACCACTCCCATAACGAGCGGGAGTTCCGCAGGGGTCGGGAGTTGGACGTATCCGTTCGGATCGTCGGGGGCAACCCTATGCGACGCCTGGGGAGCCGCGGTCGACCCCGACACGGAGTTCGAAACGCTTGCGAAGGTTTTAGGTTCGTCCAGCGACGCCCAGTGCCCGAACGGCCAGCCGATCCACTTGGCCCGGCCCACCACCAGGCTCACCGGGACCGTGCCGCCGTAGTCGGTGTCCTGGTGCGCCCGGGAGTCGGCCGAGTTGCCGCGATGGTCGCCCATCACCCACAGCCGCCCCTGCGGGACGGTGATGTCGAACTCGGTGGTGGACGGGGCGTTCCCGGGATAGAGGTAGTCACCCTCGGTCAGCGGTACGCCGTTGACCGTGACCCGGCCCTGCGCGTCGCAGCACTTGACGTGGTCGCCGCCGACGCCGATGACCCGCTTGATGAGGTCCTTCTCGTTGGCGGAGGGCAGCAGACCGATGAAGGTGAGCCCTTCCTTGATCTGCTTGACCACGATCGGGTCGTTCGTCTTGGTGGTCTGCTCGTCCGCCAGCCAGCCGCCCGGGTCGTGGAAGACGACGACGTCCCCGCGGTGCGGCTTGGAGCCGAACCAGGGGGTGAACTTGTCGACCAGGACGCGGTCGCCGATCCGGATCGTCTGCTCCATCGAACCCGAGGGGATCACGAAGGCCTGGACGAGGAACGTCTTCAGCACGAGCGCTATCAGGACGGCCACACCGACCAGCAGCGGTATCTCCCGCATCGCGCCGCGCCGGCGCTTGCGCTTGACCTTGCGCTGCAGCTTGCGCCGCTCCGCGCGGGACCGGCCACCTGTCGCGCTGGAGGCGCGCCTGGCCCCGGTGGGCAGCAGATCGGCGGTGGCGTCCGTGGGCACGCCGCGCGGTTTGCCGCGGTTACCCATGTGCCCCTCCCACCGCCGGCACGCGCGCGTAGGCGGCGGGACGGGTGAGGTGGGTCCAGTGGGCGTACGGCCAGACGATCCAGTCGGCCCGGCCGATCACGTCCTTGACGGGGATCATGCCGCCGCCGGGCGAGCCCAGATGGTCGCGGGAGTCGCTGGAGTCGCTGCGGTGGTCACCGAGGACGAAGAGCGTGCCGTCGGGGACCTCGACGTAGAAGGGCACGGTGGACGGGGTGTCCCCGGGGTACAGGAACGCGGTCTCGTCGACCGACCGGCCGTTCACTTCGATCCTCCCCTCCTTGTCGCAGCAGACCACACGGTCTCCTCCCACACCGACAACGCGTTTGATGTAGTCGGCGTCCCCGAAGTACCCGGTGCCGTCGAAAACGACGACATCGCCCCGGCGCGGCTCGGCACCGAAACGGTACGCCAACTTGTTTACGAGAACGCGGTCCCCGATCCTCAATCCCTGTTCCATGGATCCGCTGGGAATCTGGAATGGTTGCGCCACGAAAGCGTTGAGGACGAGCAAAAACGCCAGGCAGGCGAAGAGGGTCAGGGTGATCCAGCCGCCCGGCAGCCAGTCGGTGACCCGCGACAGGAACGCGAAACGCGACCGGTCCTCCGCGGCCTCTGGTTCGGGGCTGGAGGAGCGGTCGCGCTCCGTCGGCTGTGCTTCGGTGTCCATCGGGGCCAGATGTTATCCGGCCCCCGTAAGAACCCCTCCGCGCGAGATCACTTCTCGCGCTTCTCCTTGATCTTCGCGGCCTTGCCGCGCAGGTCGCGCAGGTAGTACAGCTTGGCGCGACGCACGTCACCGCGGGTGACGAGCTCGATCTTCTCGACGATCGGGGTGTGCACCGGGAAGGTGCGCTCGACGCCGACGGAGAAGGAGACCTTGCGGACCGTGAAGGTCTCGCGGACACCGCTGCCCTGACGGCGGATCACAACGCCCTTGAACTGCTGCACACGAGAGCGGTTGCCCTCGATGACGCGGACGTGGACGTTGACGGTGTCACCCGGGCGGAAAGCCGGGACGTCGCTGCGCAGCGACGCGGAGTCGACGGTGTCGAGCAGGTGAGACATTTTCGTCTGCTTTCTTCGCTGATGCCACAGGTCATCAACGGAACTAGGTGTTCTTCGGAAGTGGGCCGTGACGTCGGGGCGGGCGTCGTCTCCCCCTGTGGCAGGGGCGCACACCGGACGGTTCACAGCACAACAGCCGCCTATTCTTCCACGCCGTGGGCCTGGCGCCAAAATCGGCCCCGGGGCTCCCCCTCCGGGTCCGGTTCCCAGCCCAGGATGGAGAGCATCTCGCGGTCCTTCTTGTCGAACGCCTTGGGGTCGCAGCGCTCGATCAGGTCGGGCCGGTGCGCGGTCGTACGTTTCAGGGCCTCGTCGCGGCGCCAGCGGGCGATCTTCCCGTGGTGGCCGCTGAGCAGCACGTCCGGGATCTCGCGTCCCCGCCACTGCGGCGGCTTGGTGTAGACGGGCCCTTCCAGGAGGTTGGCCATCGCGCCGGGCGCGAAGGAGTCGTCCCGGTGCGACTCGGCGTTGCCCAGGACGCCGGGCAGCAGCCGGGCCACGGCCTCCGTGACGACGAGTACGGCCGCCTCGCCGCCGGCGAGCACATAGTCGCCGATGGACACCTCGTAGACCGGCATCCGGGTGGCGTACTCGTCGATGACACGCCGGTCGATGCCCTCGTAGCGGGCCGGTGTGAAGATCAGCCAGGGCCGCTCGGAGAGCTCGACCGCGAGTTCCTGGGTGAAGGGACGGCCGCTCGGGGTGGGCACGATGAGCGCGGGCGTGCGCGAACCGGTCTCGTAGCCCTCGGCGAGGACCGTGTCGAGGGCGTCGCCCCAGGGCTCGGTCTTCATGACCATGCCGGGTCCGCCGCCGTACGGGGTGTCGTCCACCGTGTTGTGCCGGTCGTAGGTCCAGGTCCGCAGGTCGTGCACCCGCACATCGAGCTGCCCACGCGCGCGTGCCTTGCCGACGAGCGAGACGTTCAGCGGCTCGAGGTACTCGGGGAAGATCGTGACGACGTCGAGGCGCATCCCTTACGACTCTTCCCGCGAGGACGCGATCTCGGCCCGGTCGTCGATCAGGCCGGGCGGGGGCGTGATGACCGCCTTCTGCTCGGCCAGGTCGATCTCGGTGACGATCTCCTCGACGAACGGGATCATCACCTCGCTGCCGTCGGGGCGCTCGACGATGAACAGGTCCTGGGAGGGCAGGTGCGAGATCTCGGTGATCCGGCCGACCTCGGTGCCGTCCGCGGTGACCACGTCCAGGTCCATGAGCTGGTGGTCGTAGTACTCGTCCGGGTCCTCGGGCAGCTCCTCCGGGTCGATCTCGGCGATCAGGAGGATGTTGCGCAGGGCCTCGGCGCCGGTGCGGTCCTTGACGCCCTCGAAGCGCAGGAGCAGACGGCCGCTGTGCACGCGGCCGGTCTCGATGGTGAGCGGTCCCACGTCCTCGGGATCGGTGGCGAGTACGGCGCCGGGTGCGAGCCTGAGTTCCGGCTCGTCGGTACGTACCTCGACGGTGACCTCGCCCTTGATGCCGTGGGCGCGGCCGATCCGTGCGACTACCAGCTGCACTGTGCTTGCTCTCCTGTCCTGCGACTCATACGACCAGCCATACGACTACGGGCCGGGGAGGGCCCAGTGGGCCCTCCCCGGCCCGTGGGGCCGGCTGCGATGAAGCGTCAGCGGACGTGGTCCACGTCGACGAGGTCGACGCGGACTCCCCGACCGCCGATGGCGCCCACGACGGTGCGCAGGGCGCGGGCGGTACGGCCGTTGCGGCCGATCACCTTGCCGAGGTCGTCGGGGTGCACCCGGACCTCCAGCACGCGCCCGCGACGCAGGTTGCGCGAGGCGACCTGCACATCGTCCGGGTTGTCGACGATGCCCTTCACGAGGTGCTCAAGCGCCTCTTCGAGCATGCTGCTCAGGCCTCGGTCGACTCGGACTCAGCCGCGGCCTCGTCCTTCTTCTCAGCCTTCTTCTTCTGGGTGATCGCCTCACCCTTGCCCTCGTCGTCACCGCCGAGCGCCTCGAACGTGGGACGCGCGGCCTTCGGCTCGGCGACGAGCAGCGGCGCCGGGGCGGGCTCGCCCTTGAACTTCTGCCAGTCGCCGGTCTTCTTCAGGATGGCGAGCACGGGCTCGGTCGGCTGGGCACCGACGCCGAGCCAGTACGCCACGCGCTCGGCGTCCACCTCCATGACCGACGGGTTGTAGGTCGGGTGGTACTTGCCGATCTCCTCGATCGCACGCCCGTCACGGCGGGTGCGGGAGTCGGCGACGACGATGCGGTAGTGAGGCGAACGGATCTTGCCCAGACGCTTCAGCTTGATCTTGACTGCCACTGGAGTGGGTTCTCCTGGATTTGACGTGTTTGGGCACGGCGAGTTGGCCGCGTGGGGTTGCGGTACCCGAGTGCCCGATGGACGCGTCAGCCGGAGGAGAGAGGGGTCCTATGCGGCTGTCGAGTACAGCTAGCCATTGTGCCACACCCTGCGGGTCGCTTTGGCCGACGGTGAGGTGAGGGGCGCCGGGGCATGCCGAAAGCGCACCCGGCGTGGAGGTGAGGTACGTCGGGTGCGCTGCCCGCGGGGAGACCGGGGTGTGGCGACGGTCAAGGGCTACGGCTGCCACGAGCAGCCGTGTGCTCAGCTCGCCGCCGCGCCCACGATCTCCGGGATGCGGAACGGCTTGCCGCAGCCGCCGCACACGATGGGGGCCTGGGCCAGGACCGACGGCACCACCCGGACGTTGCGGCCGCAGTCGCACACCGCCTTGACGCGGACGCCGCCACCGGACGAGCCGTGGCGGGCGGCCGGGCCGCGGAAGGTGCGGGATGTGTCGGCGGAGGTAGCCACCGTGTGGGCCTTGAGAGCGCGCTGCAGTCTCTCGATGGTCGGGCGGTAGCGGCGCTTGGCCTCGGGGTTGAGCGTGACCAGCGAGAAGCCGCTGCTGGGGTGCGGTTCGTCGGGGTGGTCCAGGCCCAGCTCCTCGGCGATCGCGAGGAATCTGCGGTTGTGGTATCGGCCGGCCCGGGAGGTGTCGCGCACGCCACGGGAGGCGGCGATGCCGTGGACTGCCTCATGGAGCAGTCGTTCGAAGGAGAGCTCGTGTCCGCACGCGGACGACGACTCTCCGATCAGGGACTCTGGCGCGGCAAGGTCGGGCAGCTCGGGGTGGTACCGCTGAATGTCGGCCCACGCCTCTGCCAGCTCTGCGGCGAGAACAGGTGGTGTCTGTGTCGTGCTCACGTAATGAGAACGAGCGGGAGTGCCACTGTGTTCCTATTCCGGGGCATCCCAAATAATTTGCACGTACCCGTCAGTTGCCGCTGATGCGTGGAGACGAGTACGGGTGCGCTGATCTGCGGAGAAGCCTCACAGCTCGTACCAAGCCGGTGCGTAGTCTGACGTACGACCCGACGCGTACCCCGGGCGTAGGGACCGGAACGGCTGTGGTCGGCGGATACGCAAGAGGCCTTTCGGTCGCTCTTCCGGCGGAGGACGTCACCTCGGTCAGCGCTCGCGACGGTCCCGACGTTACCCGGATCCCGTCGTCACCGGCACCGGCCCGTCTCCGGCGGCCAGACACCGTACGGTCACCGTGTCGGCCGACCATGGCCAGAACCGTCATGTCGCGGGACCGATGGTAGAGCCACAAGTTGCGGGGACGTGAAATCTCGCCACCGTCACAGCGCACGCACAAGCTTGGGCCCGCGACCTCTGGACGCCACCGCGAGCCGGGAGTTACCTGGCATACGTGGGAAGTGCGAGCGCACGACACGGGGGCCACGGAATCGGTCAGTGCGTAACTCTCGGCGGATTGGGGCGCTTACCTATGACACCTACGCTCGTGCGGCATCACCCGTCTCACGCGGACTCCGCACCCCGCGTGAACCTGGGCGCACGCGCGCGTGACTGGTCAGAGATCCAGGAGCGGATGCTGGTGCCGCTCTACGAGACCGTCCACGAGCGACTCGAAGTGGGCCCGGCCACCCGGCTGCTCGGCACGCGCTGCGGTTCCGGTCTCGCCCTGCTGATGGCGGCGGCCAGAGGGGCCGCGGTGACCGGTGTCGACTCCTCCCCCGAACGCCTCGCCCTCGCCCGTGAGCGTCTGCTGCCCGAGCGGGCACCCGGGGCACGCGCGCGTGGCCGTACCGCCCGGATCGTCGAGGGCGGCCCGGCGGACGCGGCGGACGCGCAGGCACCGGCGTACAACCTGATCACCGCCTTCGACCCCATCGGCTGCCTGGCGGGCGACGCCGAACGGCTCGGTGGAGTGCTCGCCGAGGCGAGGCCCTTGGCGGCGCGCGGGGCAGCCGTGGTGCTGGCCGGCTGGGGTCCGCCGGAGCGCTGCGCGACCTCGTCCGTCCTGCGGGTGGCCGCGAAATTGGCCGATCCTTTGCGCAGCGCGGGAAGTTGGCGGCCGGCCTGCCGCGACGACCTGGAAGAGGCCGCCCAGCGGGCCGGGCTGCGGATCGACGGGTCCGGGCGGGTCTCCTGCCCGTTCGGGTACGCCGACACGGACAGCGCCGCACGCGGGCTGCTGTCGACCGGGCTGTTCGACGCGGCGATCGCGGCGACCGACCATGAGCAGGTCGGCAAGGAGCTGACCGAGGCGCTCCACCCGCACCAGCGCCCGGACGGCACGGTGTGGATGCCGAACGTCTTCCGCTACCTGATCGCCCGCGTGCGCTGAGCGTTCCGCCGCAAGGGCGCTGCTTCAGGACTCGGTGTCCTTGGCGAGCCGTGTGATCCCGGCGATCCGGTAGGCGTCCGCCTCCTCCAGCGTCTCGCGCTCCAGCAGAGCCTGGGCCAGCGCGTCCAGCCGGTCCCGGTGGTCGCGGAGTTTGCGGCACGCCTCCTCGTAGCACTCGTCGACGATCCGGCGCATCTCGGTGTCGATCACGTCGAGGGTCTGGGGCGCGGCGGCGAGTCCGTAGGCCTGCTGGACGTCGTTCGGGAGCGCGGAGAGCCGGCCGACCTCCTCGCTCATGCCCCAGCGGGAGACCATCCCGCGCGCGATGTTGGTGACCTGCTCCAGGTCGCTCTCCGAACCGGTGGTGATCACGTCGTAGACGACATGCTCGGCGGCCATTCCGCCGAGCGCGCCGATGATCCGGCCGCGCAGGTACTCCTCGGTGTACGCGTACTTGTCCGCGTCCGGCGTGGACAGGGTGACGCCGAGGGCGCGGCCGCGCGGCACGATGGTGATCTTGCGGACCGGGTCGGCACCGGGCTGCAGCATGCCGAGCAGGGCGTGTCCGCTCTCGTGGTAGGCGGTCCTGCGCCGCTCCTCCTCGGGCATCACCAGCGGCCGTTCGGCACCGAGCTGGACCTTCTCCAGGGCCTCCGAGAGGTCGGACTGGGTCACGCTGTCCTGCTGGCGCTTGACGGCGAGCAGGGCGGCCTCGTTGGCGAGGTTGGCCAGTCCGCACCGGTCATGCCGGGGGTCGTACGGGCGACCTGGGCGAGGTCGACGTCCTGGGCGAGCGGGATCTCGCGGGTGTGGATCCGGAGGATCGCCTCGCGGCCGGTGCGGTCCGGGGGCGAGACCTGGACCACTAGATCGTCGGTTCGTTGGCCTGGTCGAAGTAGGACAGCACCAGGTCGGCGAGCAGGTACACCACCAGAGCGGTCAGGACCAACCGCCACCAGCCCCCGCGCATCCTCGGCCCGCCCGGCGGCGGCTTCGGCGGCTCCTCGGGGGCGGCTCCGTACGCCAGGGCTGGTCGGGTGACTTGCGCGGCGGCGCGGGGTTGGTCATAGCGGGACGGTACGACACAGACCAACCCCTGGCGCGCGCACGGGTGAACTCAGCCCATGAACTTCTTGAACTCGTCCGGCAGCTCGAAGTCCTGAGCGCCCTGCTGCGGCAGCCCGAAGGCGCCTCCGCCCTGTCCGGCGGCCTCGCGGCGCTGGGCCTCCTCCAGCTCCTGCTGCTTGCGCTTCATCGGGTTCCCGGAGCGCTGCTTGCCCTTGGCCTTCTTCGGCTGCTTCTTGGCCCGGCCGGGGCCGCCGCCCATGCCCGGGATCCCCGGCATGCCCGGCATGCCGCCCTGGGCCATGCGGGACATCATCTTGCGGGCCTCGAAGAACCGCTCGACGAGCCCCTTGACCGCGCTGACCTCGACACCGGAGCCCTTGGCGATTCGGGCGCGGCGGGAGCCGTTGATGATCGTGGGGTCCTGGCGCTCGCCCGGGGTCATCGACTTGATGATCGCGGCGGTGCGGTCGACGTCCCGCTCGTCCAGGTTGTTGATCTGGTCCTTGATCTGCCCCATGCCGGGCAGCATGCCGAGCAGCTTGCTGATGCTGCCCATCTTCCTGACCTGTTCCATCTGGGCCAGGAAGTCGTCCAGGGTGAAGTCCTGGCCCTTCTTGGACGCCAGCTTGGAGGCCATCTTCTCGGCCTCTTCCTGGCTGAACGTCTTCTCCGCCTGCTCGATCAGGGTGAGCAGGTCACCCATGTCGAGGATGCGGGAGGCCATCCGGTCCGGGTGGAAGGCGTCGAAGTCGTCGAGCTTCTCGCCGTTCGAGGCGAACATGATCGGCTTGCCGGTGACCTGGCGGATGGAGAGGGCGGCACCACCGCGGGCGTCACCGTCGAGCTTGGAGAGGACGACACCGTCGAAGCCGACGCCGTCGCGGAAGGCCTCGGCGGTGGTGACGGCGTCCTGGCCGATCATGGCGTCGACGACGAAGAGGATCTCGTCGGGGCTGACCGCGTCCCGGATGTCGGCGGCCTGCTGCATCAGTTCCTGGTCGATGCCGAGGCGGCCGGCGGTGTCCACGATCACGATGTCGTGGACCTTCTGCTTGGCGAACTCGATGGAGTCCTTGGCGACCTTGACCGGGTCGCCGACGCCGTTGCCCGGCTCGGGCGCGTAGACGGCGACCCCGGCGCGCTCGGCGACGACGCTGAGCTGGTTGACGGCGTTGGGACGCTGGAGGTCGGCGGCGACCAGGAGCGGGGAGTGGCCCTGCCCCTTGAGCCAGTGGCCGAGCTTGCCCGCGAGGGTGGTCTTACCGGCACCCTGGAGACCGGCGAGCATGATCACGGTGGGCGGCTGCTTGGCGAAGCGCAGCCGCCGCGTCTCGCCGCCGAGGATGGTGACCAGCTCGTCGTTGACGATCTTCAGGACCTGCTGGGCCGGGTTCAGGGCCCTGGAGACCTCGGAGCCGAGGGACCGCTCCTTGACGTTCTTGATGAACGTGCGGACGACCGGGAGGGCCACGTCGGCTTCGAGAAGCGCGATGCGGATCTCCCGGGCCGTGGCGTCGATGTCCGCTTCGCTCAGACGCCCTTTGCCGCGCAGATTCTTGAAGGTCGCTGAAAGGCGATCGGAGAGAGTGTCGAACACGGCGGCGTCGGTCCTCGGAGTCGGGGGCGGTGAGCGTCTTCCAGGGTATCCGGCCGCGCAAGGAAGTAGTCCCCGCCTTGCACAACCCTGTGGTCAGGCCCTCAGTGTCTCTTCCAGTTTGCGCGCCACGGAGGTGGCCTCCTCGGCGGGCAGCGGTGAGTGGTCGGAGCCGGTCACATAGAAGGCGTCGACGGCGTTCGACCCCAGGGTGCTGACATGTGCGCTGCGGACCCGTACCTCGGCGTCCTCCAGCGCCCGCCCGATCCGGAACAGGAGCCCGGGTGCGTCCTGGGCACGGACCTCGATCACCGTGGCGTGCCGGGAGGCCGCCGAGGCCACCGTCACGCGCGGTGGCGGGGCCACCCAGCCCCGGCGCCTCGGGTAGGCCGCGTCCCGCTCGGCGAGGCGTCCTGCGATGTCCAGGGAGCCGTCCAGGGCGCGGACCAGGTCCGCGCGCAGGCGGGCCGCCTGGGGCAGCGAGCCGTACTCGGCCGCCACCCGCCAGTCCAGCAGCAGGACGGCCCCGTCGTCGACGTCGTCGGGGAGCTGGAGGGAGCGCAGCTCGGCGGTGCGGACGGCGAGGCGGTGCATGGCGAGGACGCCGGAGACGGCCGGGAGGACGCCCGGCTGGTCCGGTACGGCGATGAGCAGCTCCACGCCGAGCGGCTCGGGGTCGCCGGCCGGCTCCTCGTCCGTGGCCGCCGGTTCGGTCTGGGCGCGCAGGGCCAGCACCGGACTGCCGGTACGGAAGGCCTCGATGGCCAGCCGCTCCTGCTCGGCCGTGGGCGCGCCCGGCTCGGGCTCGTCGGTGGCGTCCCCGGCGAGGACCGCCGAGACCCGCTTGACCAGGTCGGCGACGAGCGAGCCGCGCCAGGACGACCAGGCGGCCGGGCCGGTGGCCAGCGCGTCGGCCTCGGTGAGGGCGTGCAGCAGCTCCAGGGTGCCCTGGGAGCCGACCGCGTCGGCGACCAGGCGGACCGTGGCCGGGTCGTCGAGGTCGCGCCGGGTGGCGGTCTCGATGAGCAGCAGGTGGTGTCGGACGAGCGTCGACAGGACCGCCACGTCCGCGCGGTCGAAGCCGATCCTGGCCGCCACGTCCTTGGCGATGATCTCGCCCGCCACCGAGTGGTCGCCGGGCCAGCCCTTGCCGATGTCGTGCAGCAGCGCGGCGACCAGGAGCAGGTCGGGGCGGTGGACACGGCGGGCGAACTCGGAGGCGCGGACGGCGGTCTCGATGAGGTGCCGGTCGACGGTCCAGATGTGCACGGCGTTGCGCTGCGGTCGGCAGCGCACCCGCTCCCAGTCGGGAAGCAACCGGGTGATCAGGCCCTCCGCCTCCAGCGCCTCCCAGACGTCGACGGTCGGGCTGCCGGAGCCGAGGAGCGTGACCAGCTGCTCACGCGCCTCGGCGGGCCAGGGCGTGGGCAGGGGGCGCACGGTGGCGGCCATGCGCCGTACGGCGTGCAGGGAGAGCGGGAGGCCGGCCTGCGCGGCGGCGGCCGCGGCGCGCAACGGGAGCACGGGGTCGCGTTCGGGGCGCGCGGCGCGGGCGAGCACCACCTCGCCGTCCTGCTCCACCACCCCTTCGGCGAGCGGGGAGCGCTCGGCGACCGGCTTGCCGCCGCCCAGCATGGCGCGCAGCCTCGGCCGCGCGGCGCGCGAGCGCAGCACGCGCCCCACTTCACGCCAGGTGACATCACTGGCGTACGAGATGACGCGCGCGGACTCGTAGACCTGGCGCAGCAGGGTGTCGGCGTCGAGGAGGTCCAGTTCGGCCGCCACCTGGTCCTGCTCCTGGAGCGCCAGGCGGTCGGTCGCGCGCCCTGTCGTGAGGTGCAGGGCGTCACGGACGTCGAGCAGGCGCCGACGGGCCTCGGCGAGGCCCTCGCGCGGGGCGTCGGCCAGCCAGGAGGCGGCGACGGCACGCAGCGCGGTGGCGTCCCGCAGCCCGCCGCGGGCCTCCTTCAGGTCCGGCTCCAGGAGGTACTGCAGCTCGCCCTGGCGTTCGGCGCGCTCGGTGCAGAGCTCCTGGAGTTCCGGGAGGCGTTTGGGCGCCTGGTTGCGCCAGTCGGCGAGGATCGCGGTGCGCAGTCCGGAGGTCAGGCCCAGGTCGCCGGCGATATGGCGGGCGTCGAGGAGGCCGAGCTGGACCTTGAGGTCCTCGCCGGCGGTCTTGCGGGCCTCGGCGGGCGTGCGCACGGAGTGGTCGAGGGCCAGGCCCAGGTCCCAGACGGGGTACCAGAGCCGGTCGGCGACGGCGGCCACCGCGCCGGCGTCGCCGCCGTCGTGCAGCAGCAGGAGGTCCAGGTCGCTGCGCGGGGAGAGCTCGCCGCGGCCGTAGCCGCCGACGGCGACCAGGCAGACGCCACCTGGGATGCCCTCGGTGGCCGCGGCGAACAGGCCGGTCAGCCAGTCGTCCGTCAGTTCGGAGAGGGCGGTACGGCGCGACGGCCCGGACCGCGCCCCCTCGGTGAGGAGGCGCAGCCGGGCCGCCGCGTAACCGCTGGGTCCCGAGTCCTCTGCGTCGTTCCGAACATCCGTACCCGTCACCCAGCGACTCCTGCCTGTATTCAGATGGTTCTGTTCTACAGTGCGTCCGGTCCGCGCTCACCCGTGCGGACCCGTACGGCGGTCTCGACCGGGAGCGACCAGACCTTGCCGTCACCGATCTTGCCTGTGCGGGCGGCCTTGACGATGACGTCGATCAGACCCTCGGCGTCCTCGTCCTCGGCAAGTACCTCGATGCGGATCTTGGGCACCAGGTCGACCGTGTACTCGGCACCACGGTAGACCTCGGTGTGGCCGCGCTGCCGACCGTAGCCGCTGGCCTCGGTGACCGTGAGACCGTGCACGCCGAAGGCCTGCAGGGCCTCCTTGATCTCGTCGAGCCGGTGGGGCTTCACGACGGCGGTGATGAGCTTCATGCGTCCACCTTCTTGCTCGTGCCGGCCAGGGCCGCGGCGGAGACGGTGCCGAGGACACCGCCGCCCGCCCCGCTGAAGTCGTATGCAGTCTCGGCGTGCTCGGCCTGGTCGATGCCGGAGACCTCTTCGTCCTCGGAGACCCGCATACCGATGGTCTTGTCGAGGAGGAAGGCGAGGACCGCGGAGGCGACCAGGGAGTAGGCGAGGACCGCGCCGACACCGGCGAACTGCTTCCACAGCTGGGTGAAGGAGTGGTCGCCGTAGAAGACGCCGGTCGCGGCGGACTGGCCCTTGCCGGTGGCGAAGAAGCCGATGAGCAGGGAGCCGATGATGCCGCCGACCATGTGGACGCCGACGACGTCGAGGGAGTCGTCGTAGCCGAACCTGAACTTCAGTCCGACGGCCGCGGCGCAGGCGACACCGGCGATCGCGCCGACGGCGATCGCGCCCATGGGGCTGATCGCGCCGCCGGACGGGGTGATCGCGACCAGGCCGGCGACCGCGCCGGAGGCGGCGCCCAGGGTGGTGAACGCGCCGTGGCGGATCTTCTCGTAGGCGAGCCAGGCCAGCATGGCGGCGGCGGTGGCGACCTGCGTGTTGACGAACATCAGCGCGCCGACGCCGTCGTCGTTGCCGAGCCAGGAGCCGGCGTTGAAGCCGAACCAGCCGAACCACAGCAGACCGGCGCCGAGCATGACCAGCGGGAGGCTGTGCGGGCGCATCGGGTCCTTCTTGAAGCCGACGCGCTTACCGATGACCAGGATCACACCGAGGGCGCCGGCACCGGCGTTGATGTGGACCGCGGTACCACCGGCGAAGTCGATCACACCGAGCTTGTAGGCCCAGCCGTCGGCGCCCCACACCCAGTGGGCGACCGGGACGTAGACGATCGTGAGCCACAGGGCGACGAAGAGCGCCCAGGCCGAGAACTTCACACGGTCCGCGAGGGCGCCGCTTATCAGGGCCGGTGTGATGACCGCGAACATCATCTGGAAGACCATGAAGACGAAGATCGGGATCGTGTAGCCGTCCCAGAGTTCCGTCAGCCCGATGTTGCTGAGACCCAGCCAGTCGGAGTTGAAGCCGATGAAGCCGTTGCTGGAACCGAAGGCAAGGGAGAAGCCGTAGAGAACCCACAGGATGGTGACGATCCCGATGCTGATGAAGCTCATCATCAGCATGTTCAGGGTGCTCTTGACGCGGACCATGCCCCCGTAGAAGAAGGCGAGTCCCGGCGTCATGAGCAGCACCAGGGCGGAACAGATGAGCATGAAGCCTGTGTTCGCGGCAGACAGCTTGGGTGCCTCCGCGGCAAGCATGATGGCTGGTGCCATCGGCGTCTCCTCGTCGATTGGTACGGCCCTGCGTGCGGGCGATGCCTGAGAGCGGTCCGGTCAAGCGGGGGGTGGGCCGGTTATGCGCCATGAGATTGGCGCAGCGCGGTTTCGGTCGGTGCCCCTCGTTGTTTCGCCGGAGTGACGAAGGCGCCTGGCGTGTTACGCGTAGATGAACTGCGAGATGTCCGGCTGCGGGATCGTTATCGTGGCGCAACCTGGTCCCGGAGGAATGGAACCGGCCGGGCGGCCTTCCGCTGACCTGGCATGGGGGAGCCGAGTCGGGCAGTTCGGGAGGGCCGGCCGCGGCCGGGGTCTGGGAAGTGCCGGGGGTCAGACCGCCTCGGCGGTCTCCGGAAGGTCGACGGCGAGCTGTTCGGTGAGGTCGACGACCGCGGCGAGATCGCCGAAGTCACGGACGGCCGAATCCACCGTCTTTCGAATACGAGTGTTCACGCGTTCGGAGCGCACCTTCTTGGCGACGCCCATGGCCTCGGAGGCGAGAACCGTGCTCTGCTCGGGCTCGCCCCGCAGCAGGTGCACGGTGGCCATGCCGACGAGGTTCAGTGCGTACGACCGCTGGTGCTCGCAGTCCTTGGCGAACAGCTCCACGGCTCGCTGCATCAGGGGCTCGGCCAGCGAGGCGTAGGTGGGGCTGCGGCCGGCGACATAGGCGAGGTCGCGGAAGGAGTGGCTGTTCTCGCCGTAGAGCTCGGCCTCGGAGAAGAAGCGGATCCAGTCGGGGTCCGGCTCGTCCCATTCGTCGGCCTCGGCGAAGGTGTCCTCGGCAATCCGGACCGCCCGCTTGCACTTTCCGGGCTGGCCCATGTTGGCGTAGGCGCGGGCCTCCATCGCATACAGCATCGACTGGGTGCGCGGGCTCGCGCAGTCCCGGCTGCCGTACTGGGCGAGGTGGATCAGCTCCAGGGCGTCGTCGGGGCGGCCGAGGTGGATCATCTGGCGGCTCATGCTGGAGAGGACGTACGAGCCCAGCGGCTTGTCACCGGCCTCCTTGGCCGCGTGCAGGGCGAGCACGAAGTACTTCTGGGCGGTGGGCTGGAGCCCGACGTCGTACGACATCCAGCCGGCCAGCTCGGCCAGTTCGGCGGCGACCTGGAAGAGCTTGCGGGTGGTCGCCTCGGGCTGCGGTTCCTGGAGGAGGTCGGTGACCTCGTGCAGCTGGCCGACGACCGCCTTGCGGCGCAGACCGCCGCCGCACTGGGCGTCCCACTGGCGGAACATCACCGTGGTGGACTCCAGGAGCTCCAGCTCGGGCTTGGAGAGGCGGCCCGGGCGGCGGGAGTCGGCCGCCTGCTCGGGGACCGGCTGCGGGCCGGCGGGCGAGGGGACGAGCCAGCGCTGCATGGGCTCGATGAGGGACGGGCCCGCCGACAGGACCAGCGAGGTTCCGAGGAAGCCGCGCCGCGCCAGCATCAGGTCGCTGCGCGAGAACTCGCTGAGCAGGGCCACCGTCTGCGGGCCCGTCCAGGGCAGGTCGACGCCGGTCGCGGAGGGTGACTGGCGGGCGGCCCGCAGACCGAGGTCCTCGACCGAGACGACACAGCCGAAGCGCTCGGAGAAGAGCTCGGAGAGGATCCGCGGGATCGGCTCGCGCGGGTTCTCCCCGTCGAGCCAGCGGCGCACCCTCGACGTGTCCGTCGAGATGTGGTTGGCCCCCAACTGGCGTGCCCTGCGGTTCACTTGCCGCGCCAGCTCGCCCTTGGACCAGCCGCTGCGCACGAACCACGAGTTGAGCAGCTCATTGGGGCGCTTGTCCGTACTGGTCGCGGTCGTCCCGCTTCCGTCGTTGCCGCCCACTGGAACGCCCCCATCCCTGAGACCACTTGATGCCGGATGCGCCAAGCCCTATCAGAATGCCGGTAAATACGGCTGCCCGTCCGGTAGTTCTCACCCTTCGAACGGGATGCCGAGTTGCCTCCGGCATACCCACGGGAGCATGTGCCCCCAGGCCTCGTGCACTCAAAGTAATCCTACGATCACTGCTCCTGCCATGGCGATCCCGGAAACGCCACCATTCGCCACCCCTTCGAATGAACTCACGGTGGCCTTGGCGCGATTCACTTGACATAGGACGGCCGGGAGTAGGCGGAGCGATGCACTCGGGGGCGCACTGCCCCAGGTGCACCACCGGAGGCGCTTCCAGGCGCCGCCTTGACCTTGCGCGCGAGAGGGAAGGCGGAGCCGTAGCGTCACGTTCCGTTTCCGTCTCGTTCCGTGTCGTAACCACCGGCGCGCCGGACCCGTTGGAGGGGGCATGGGCTTCACGATCGGCGGCATTCGCGACATCCGCTCCGGCACGCGCCGGCGCGGTCGTTCATCGGATTGCACCGCCGTCGCCGAGTTCACCGGTCTGTGGGGCTGGGATGTGGTCCCAGGTGCTCGGGCCGCGGCCGGCGCGTGTTCGTGCGGGCACACCGACTGTCCCGCGCCGGGAGCGCATCCGCTGGACTTCGCGCCCCAGGTGTCCGCCGGGGCCACGCTCGACGAAGTCACCAAGGCCTGGGGGGAGTTCCCGGGCGCCGCGGTGATGCTGCCGGTCGGCCGCGCGTTCGACGTCGTCGAGGTCGCCGAGCCCGCCGGGCGCCGGGCCCTGGTCCGACTGGAGCGTATGGGCCTGCCGCTCGGCCCGGTCACCGCCACCCCGGAGGGCCGCGCCCAGTTTCTCGTCGCCCCCGGCGCCGCCGCGGAACTTCCCGGACTCCTCTACCGCATGGGCTGGGACGACCCGACCTCCCTGGACCTGCGCGGCCTCGGCCCGGGCACGTACATCACCGCACCGCCGTCCGACCGGGGCGGCCTGGGCCCGGTGCGCTGGCTGCGGCCACCGGCCCTGGACTCGGCGACGAAGCCGCCGGCCGGCCGGCTGCTGCTGGGGACGCTGGCCTACGTGGCCCACCGGTCCCGGGCTTAGCCGCCACGGCGGCCGACAGCGGGGAGCCCCACCGCATCTGCACCATGCGGCGGGGCTCTTCTTCGTGCCGGCCGGCTACCGCACCCTTCCGCCGAGAAACCACGGCGGAACAACCGGGCCCGCGGGAGCGGCGCCGATCAGGCCCCCAGGACGACAGCAGCGCCCGTCCCCAGCTGCTCTTCGGGGATCGGGCGCTGCTCCACGGTCCGGAGGGTGGTAAGTCCATTCCCTGGCGGTCAGTCACCGATAAGGGCGTCGACGAACGCCTCCGGCTCGAACGGTGCCAGGTCGTCCGCGCCCTCGCCGAGCCCGATGAGCTTGACGGGGACACCCAGTTCGCGCTGGACCGCGATCACGATGCCTCCCTTGGCGGTGCCGTCCAGCTTGGTGAGCACGATGCCGGTGATGTCGACGACCTCGGCGAACACCCGGGCCTGGACCAGCCCGTTCTGGCCGGTGGTGGCGTCGAGGACGAGCAGCACCTCGTCCAGCGGGGCGTGCTTTTCGACGACCCGCTTGACCTTGCCCAGCTCGTCCATGAGGCCGGTCTTGGTGTGCAGCCGCCCGGCGGTGTCGATGAGCACCACGTCGACGCCCATCTCCTTGCCCTCCTTCACCGCGTCGAAGGCGACGGAGGCGGGGTCGCCGCCCTCCGGCCCGCGCACGGTGTAGGCGCCCACGCGCTCACCCCAGGTCTGGAGCTGATCGGCGGCGGCGGCCCGGAAGGTGTCGGCGGCGCCGAGGACGACCGTACGGCCGTCGGCGACGAGCACGCGTGCGAGCTTTCCGGTGGTGGTGGTCTTGCCGGTGCCGTTCACGCCGACGACCATCACGATGCCCGGCTTGCGGTCGGCGGGTTCGGTCTTCACGATGCGGTCGGCGTCGGTGCCGACCAGCTTGAGCAGCTCCTCGCGCAGCAGCCCGCGCAGTTCCTCGGGGGTGCGGGTGCCGAGCACCTTGACGCGCTCGCGCAGCTGGTCGACCAGCTCGGTGGTGGGCTGCACACCGACGTCGGCGGTGAGCAGGGTGTCCTCGATCTCCTCCCAGGTCTCGTCGTCGAGGTGCTCGCGCGAGAGCAGCGTGAGCAGCCCCTTGCCGAGGGCGTTCTGGGAGCGGGAGAGCCGGGCACGCAGCCGCACCAGACGGCCGGCCGTGGGCTCGGGGATCTCGATCTCGGGAGCCGGGGGCTCCTCTACGACGACGGGGGCCGAGCCGTCGGGAAGGTCGACCTCCTCTATCGTCCGGCGCGGTTCGTCGCGTGGCGTCTCGGCCTCGTCGCCGACGTGCGGCTCGGCCGGGGGCGCGGTGATGTCGGGCGCGGACGGGGGCGGCGGGGGCAGCGGCTTCTTGCGCCGGCTGCCGATGACCAGCCCGCCGAGCGCGCCGAGCACGACCACGGCGATGACTACAGCAAGGATGACGGTTTCCATAACCCGTCCAGTATCCATCCCTCCCCCGGGCACGACTTTGCTCCCTCGCGAGAGAGTCTCTGGATGATCCTCCGAATAATTCGGATGACCCCTTTAGGGGTATTCATCAGACTAAAGTATGATGACTGCCCATGAGCACCACCGCCCACCACGATGGCGCCCTCGAACATCTCGAAGAGTCGCTGGAGCACCACGGCCTCGAAACCCGGGGCATCGAACCGGTCCCCGACTCCGAGCGCACCGCGACACCCCGGGGACTGCTGCCCACCTGGATCGCCGCCAACATCAGTGTCCTGCTGCTCACCATGGGCGCAGGCCTCGCGGTCTCGTTCGGACTGAACTTCTGGCAGGCCCTGGTGGTCGGCACCGCCGCGCCGATCGTGTCGTACGGCCTGGTCGGGCTGATCGGCATCGCGGGCAAACGGGGTGGCGCACCGGGCATGGCCCTCTCCCGCGCGGTCTTCGGGCAACGCGGCAATCTGCTGCCCGGCGCGCTGATCTGGGTGGCACGCTGGGGCTGGGAGACGATCAACGCGGTGACCGGCGCCTATGCGCTGCTGACGGTCCTGGACATCGTCTTCGGGATCAGGAGCAACACCGCCTTGATCATCGTCACCCTGCTGCTCTTCGTGATCACCACGTTCGCGATCTCGGGCATGGGCATCAATGCGGTGCAGCGCTGCAACCGGTGGGCGACCTGGCTGTTCGGCGCCTTCTCCCTGCTGGTCCTCGGCTATCTGATCGTGGAGACGGACTGGAGCGAGGTGTTCGGGCGGCACGCCGGGCCCACGGCCGCGATGGTCACCGGTGTCGGGCTGATCGCGGCGGGCGGGATGAGCTGGGCGCCGGCCTCGCCGGACTTCACGCGGTATCTGCCGGGCACGGCGTCCTCGGCGGCGATCGTACGCAACACGGTCGGCGGTGCCGGGATCGTCGTACTCCCCATGGTCCTGATGGGCGCGGTGATGGCGTCCGGGACGCCTGAACTCGCCAAGGCGAGCGACCCGGTCTCCTTCCTCGGCGAGATCCTCCCGCTGTGGCTCGCGGCCCCCTATCTGCTCATCGCCCTGGTCGGCATGCTCCTGATCAACGCGATGTCGATGTACTCGGCGGGCTTCACCGCACAGACGCTCGGTTTCCGGCTCCCCCGCCACTGGGCGGTCTCCGTCAACGCGGCGATCTCGCTGGTCCTCGGCGGGATCCTGATGCTGGCGGTGACCTCGTTCATGGGCTCGTTCATCGCCTTCCTGTCCCTGCTGGCGGTGGCGTTCTCGGCGTGGGTGGGCGTGTTCGGCGTCGACATGCTCCGGCGTCGGGAGTACGACGCCACGGCACTCCTCGACACCACCCGCACCAGCGCCTACTGGTACCGGGCGGGCTTCTCCCCCGCCGCCGTGACGGCCTGGGTGCTCGGACTGCTGGCCGGGCTCCTGTTCACCGCGTCCGACTGGTTCACCGGCCCGCTCGCCGCGAACAACCCCGTCGGCAGGTACGGGCTGGGGTGGATCGCGACGATCGTCGTCGCGGGTCTGCTGTATGCGGTGCTGCCGAAGCCGGCGGTGGTGCCGACGGCGGCCGAGGAGCGCACAGCCCTGGCTGTCTGACGTACCGTCAGCTACTGTCCCCGACAGCCGCCCTGCCAAGGTGAAGGGGACTCTCATGCCCGTCTCGGTCGTTCGCTTCAACCTCGTCGAGCCCGGGGCCGACTCAGCTTCCCTGGGCGCCCGTTACCGGGCCGCCGTGGAGATGGCCGCGTACGCCGACGAGCACGGGGTCACCACGGTCCAGACCGAGGAACACCACGGGGTCGACAACAACTGGCTGCCGTCGCCGTTCGCCTTCGCGGGCGCCGTGTTCGGGGCGACGCGGAACATCGCGGTGACCGTGTCGGCGGTGATCGGCCCGCTGCACGACCCGCTGCGACTGGCCGAGGACATCGCGGTGCTGGACCTGCTCGGCGGAGGGCGGCTGGTGACGGTGGCCGGGATCGGCTACCGGCCGGAGGAGTACGCCCTGTTCGGCGTGGAGTGGAAGCGGCGGGGGCGGCTGCAGGACGAGGTACTGGAGACGGTACTCAAGGCGTGGACCGGGGAGGAGTTCGAGTACCGGGGCCGTACGGTACGGGTCACACCGCGCCCCTTCACCGATCCGCACCCCCTGCTGCTGGTCGGCGGCTCCTCCAAGGCCGCCGCCCGCCGCGCCGCCCGCCTCGGCCTGCCGTTCTTCCCCAGCGCGCATCTCCCCAAGCTGGAGGCGTACTACAAGGAGAAGCTCACCGAGTACGGCACCGAGGGCTGGACGATGATGCCCACGGCGGAGACGCCGCTGCTGCACATCGCCGAGGATCCGACCCGGGCGTGGGCACAGTACGGCGAGCATTTCCTGCACGAGGCCCGGACCTACGCGTCCTGGCAGTCCGGCGACATCCACTCGGCGGTGCGCTCGTCGGCCACGACGGTGGAGGAACTTCGCGCGGAGGGCGTCTACCGCATTCTCACGCCGGAGGAGTGCGTGGCGGCCGGTCTGGACAACCTGGTCCTGCACCCCCTGGCGGGCGGCATGCCCCTGGAGGAGGGCTGGCGAAGCCTGCGGCTGTTCGCGGAGGCGGTGCTTCCGGCGCTGGCGGCGTAGTGGGGGGCTGCCCGCGGGGGCGCACGGAAAGCGGACACCGCCGGCCACCGCCGTCGTGGCTGAGCGCCGTGGCGGCGGACGAACATGGGGCGGCGGAGGTCACATGGGGCAGCGGAAGTCGCGATCAGGGAGGCGCAGAAGCGCCGTTGCGGCAGGGAGACTCGGCGGGCGGTCGAGACGTCGGGGTGTTCTGCGAGTCGGTCGAGCAGTCGGGTGGCTGTGAACCGCCGCCCCGCCCGGGCAGTGACCGGGCGGGGCGGCGGGGGGGGTACGAGGAGAAGGGCAGCGGGGACTTGGCCCTTCTCCTCGAGTTCGGGGGCCTCGTTGGGAGGGTCAGCCCATCTCTTCCAGGGACTTGCCCTTCGTCTCCTTGACGAACTTGAGGACGAACGGGATGGAGAGGGCCGCGAAGATCGTGTAGATCACGTAGGTCGCGGAGAGGTTCCAGTCGGCCAGCGACGGGAAGCTCGCGGTGATGGCCCAGTTGGCGATCCACTGTGCGGAGGCGGCCACGCCCAGCGCGGCGGCGCGGATCTTGTTCGGGAACATCTCACCGAGGAAGACCCAGACGACCACACCCCAGGACAGGGCGAAGAAGAGGACGAAGACGTGGGCGGCGATCAGCGCGGTCCAGCCCTGTGCGGCCGGGAGCTTGCCGTCGACCAAGTCGTAGGAGAAGGCCCATGCCTCCAGGGCGAGGCCGACGACCATGCCGACCGAGCCGATGAGGGCCAGCGGCTTACGGCCGATACGGTCCACGAAGATCATGGCGATCACGGTGCCGATGATGTTGATGATCGACGTCGTGAAGGAGTAGAGGAACGAGTCCGTCGGGTCGACACCGACCGACTGCCACAGCGTCGAGGAGTAGTAGAACGCGACGTTGATGCCGACGAACTGCTGGAAGACCGAGAGGCCGATACCGATCCAGACGATCGGCTTGAAGAAGAAGGAGCCGCCGAGCAGGTCCTTGAACGTCGACTTGCGCTCGCTCTTCATCGCGTGCTCGATCTCGGCGACGCGGGCGTCCAGGTCGATCTTGTCGCCCTCGACCTCTTCGAGGATCTCGCGGGCACGGTCGCGCTTGCCCACGGAGATCAGGAAGCGCGGGGACTCGGGGATGGCGAAGGAGAGCAGGCCGTAGAGGACGGCCGGGATCACCATGACGCCCAGCATGACCTGCCAGGCCTCCAGGCCCATCAGCTTGCCGCGCTGGTCGCCGCCGGCGGCGTTGAGCAGACCCCAGTTGACCAGCTGCGAGATGGCGATACCGACGACGATCGCGGCCTGCTGGAAGGAGCCGAGGCGGCCGCGGTAGGCGGGCGGGGCGACCTCGGCGATGTAGGCGGGGCCGATCACGGAGGCCATACCGATGGCGAAGCCGCCGATGATCCGCCAGAAGGCGAGGTCCCACAGGGCGAAGGGCAGCGCCGAACCGACGGCGCTGATCGTGAACAGCACGGCTGCGATCTGCATACAGCGGATACGGCCGATCCGGTCGGCTATCCGGCCGGCGGTCGCGGCGCCGATGGCACAGCCGATCAGGGCGACGGCGATGACCTGGGCCAGGGCGGCGGACCCGACGTCATAGCGGCTTCGGATGGCCTCGACGGCGCCGTTGATGACGGAGCTGTCGTAGCCGAAGAGGAAACCGCCCATCGCGGCGGCCGCCGCGATGAAGATGACATGCCCGAGATGATCGGGGTGAGCCGTCCCGGCTCCTGAATTGGGTGCCTGCGCAGTGCTGGTCACAAGAAACTCCTCGGGCCACCCGGCAGCGCTGCCGGGGGTGGGGGTGAGCCCTCTCAGGTTCAAGTGGCGCACGACTTCACGCCACTCACACCTGAAGGCAAAAGCAACGTTGCAGAGACTATGCCTTCAAGTTTCTAAGTCAATACGCATTTCACTGTGAGCTTGAAGGCACAGTGAAGGTCTTTGTGTTCAGTAGTTGAAGTCATGAAGGGGTTGCGCAGGTCAGGCAGGGCTGGCTGATGTACGGCGCACGCAAGGTCAGCGGAGCCGCTGGCTGATGACCTTCGACACACCATCGCCCTGCATGGAGACGCCGTACAGCGCGTCCGCAACCTCCATCGTGCGCTTCTGATGGGTGATCACGATGAGCTGGGAGGACTCCTGGAGCTCCTGCATGATGCGGATCAGCCGCTGGAGGTTGGTGTCGTCCAGGGCCGCCTCGACCTCGTCCATGACATAGAACGGGCTGGGCCGCGCCTTGAAGATCGACACCAGCATCGCGACGGCCGTCAGCGAGCGTTCGCCACCCGACAGCAGGGAGAGCCGCTTGACCTTCTTGCCCGGCGGACGGGCCTCGACGTCCACGCCCGTGGTGAGCATGTTGTCGGGGTCGGTCAGGATCAGCCGCCCGTCGCCGCCCGGGAAGAGACGGCTGAAGACGCCCTCGAACTCCCTCGCCGTGTCCCTGAACGCCTCCGTGAAGACCTGTTCGACACGTTCGTCGACCTCCTTCACCACCTGAAGCAGGTCGGCGCGGGTCTTCTTCAGGTCCTCCAGCTGCTCACTGAGGAACTTGTGCCGTTCCTCGAGGGCCGCGAACTCCTCCAGGGCTAGCGGGTTGACCTTGCCGAGCTGCTGGTAGGCACGCTCGGCCGCCTTGAGCCGGCGTTCCTGTTCGGCCCGGTGGAAGGACTTGGGCTGGTTGCGCGGGTGCTCGGGGTCCTCCGGCAGCAGCTCGCCCTCGGCGGGGGGCGAGGGCGGCACCGGCTGGTGCGGACCGTACTCCTCCACGAGCCCCGCCGGTTCCACACCGAGCTCCTCCAGCGCCTTGGTCTCCAGCTGCTCGATCCGCAGCCGTTTCTCGGCGCCGAGTACCTCACCCCGGTGAACTGAATCCGTGAGTTTGTCGAGTTCTCCCTTGAGGTCGCGGCCGGTTTTGCGGGCGGCGGTCAGTTCCTGCTCGCGCCGGGCCTTCGCGGCCTCGGCGGCGGCCCGTTCCCGGTCGGCCCGGCCGACCGAGACCTCGACGTGCGCGAGCAGCTGGCGGGCGCCGGCGGCGACGGCCTCCGCGACGGCCGCCTCGTGGCGCAGCCGGGCCCGGCGCTGCTCCGCACGCGCGCGTGCCTCGCGTTCCGCGCGGGCGGCGCGGTCGAGGGAGTCGGCGCGGCCGGCGAGTCCCTTGACCCGCTCCTCGTGGGTACGGACCTGGAGGCGGGCCTCCATCTCGGTCTGGCGGGCGTTGGCGCCGTCGGCGGCCAGACGGTCCCGCACGGAGGTGTCCGGCTCCTCCTCGACCGGCATCTCCTCGGCCACGGCGAGCCGCTCCGCCAGCTCCTCGACCTCTTCCAGGGCCTTGTCGAGGGACTCCTGGGCGCGGGCGGCGGCCGCCGTGGAACGTTCCGCCTCGCCGGCGGCGCCGCGTGCCTGTCCGGCGAGCCGGCCGAGCTGCTGGGCCACGGCCGACTTCTCCCGATCGGCGGCGCGGCGGCGTTCCGCCAGCTCCTCGACGTGTGCCGTGCACGCCTTGCGGTGTTCCTGGGCCGTCCGCTGGGCCTCGGTCAGCGCCTCGCAGCGGACCGCCAGCTCTTCCAGCTCGGCGGCGGCCTCGTCGACGGAGGCCTGTACTTCGAGGAGGCTGGGGGCGCCGGCGGAGCCGCCGTGGGCGAAGTGCGCGCCGAGGAGGTCGCCTTCGGCGGTGACGGCCGTGAGGTGGGGGTGGCGGTGGACGAGTTCCTCGGCGGCTTCGAGGGTGTCGACCACGACGATGCCGTGCAGGAGGCGGCGGACGGCGGGCATGAGGTCGGCGGGGCCGCGGACGAGGTCGGCGGCGTAGGCCCCTGAAAGGGGTGCCGTGGTGGGTCGTCGGTCGGGTGCCCCGCCGTCGTGGCTGAGCGCGCCGTTCCCCGCGCCCCATGGGGGCGCCTCAGCTCGGGGCGCCTCGGGGGCCCCCGACAGGAGCAGAGCTGCTCGGCCTCCGTCCTGTTTGCGTAGGAGGCGGATCGCGTCGGTTGCCGCGGACGGCGTGGTGACGGCGATCGCGTCCGCTGCCGTGCCGAAGGCCGCCGCCAGGGCGACCTCATGGCCCGGGGTCACCGTCAGCAGTTCCGCCGCCGGACCCAGGATCCCGGTGAGGCGGTCCCGGGCGCCGAGCAGTATGCCGGTGCCGTCCTTGCGGCGCAGGCCCAGTGCCAGCGCCTCGTGGCGGGCCTGGGTCGCGGCGCGGCTGCGTTCCGCCGCGGTGGTCGCCTCACGGGCCGCGGTCAGGGCCGCCTCCGCCTCGGCGAGCCGCAGCTTGGCCTTCTCGTGCTGGTCGCCCAGTTCCTCGTCGCCGGCGTCGAGGCCGTCGACCTCCGCCTTGAGTGCCTCGTACTCCTCCTGCGCCGAGACCGCCCGTTCCTGGGCCTCGTCACGGGCGGCGGCGAGGCGGTCGATCTCGGCCTGGGCGGAACCGGCGCGCGAACGGGCCGCGTTGACCTGGCCGTTCAGTCGGGCCAGGCTCTCACGGCGGTCGGCGATGGAGCGGGCCACGTCCTTCAGGCGGCGCTCCTCCTGGGCCAGTTCGCGCTCCAGTTCGGCGCGGTGCGCGACGGTGTCGTCGAGGGCGTGCTGGGCCGCCTCCAGGGCCGCCTCCAGCTCGGCCTCCTGCTCACGGATCCGGTGGGCCTCCCGCTCCATGTCCTCGGGGTCGCGGCCGCGCCGCTCCTCGGGCGGCGCGGAGGTGGCGCTCTTCACCCGGGCGTCAGCCAGCGAGATGGTGCCGCGCACCCGCTCGGCCAACTGGGACAGCTCGTACCAGGTCTGCTGTGCGCGCTGGAGGCGCGGGGTGAGCTGCCGTACCTCGTCCTCCAGGAGCGCCTCCCGCTGGAGTGCCTTTTTCAGCTCCTGCTCGGCGGCTTCCCTGCGTTCCTTGAGGGCGGCCTCGTCCGCGATCTCGGTCTGCAGCGCCTGGCGCAGCCGTACGAGGTCGTCGGCCAGCAGGCGCAGGCGCGCGTCGCGCAGGTCGGCCTGGATGACGGCTGCCCTGCGAGCCACCGCCGCCTGGCGGCCGAGGGGCTTGAGCTGGCGGCGGAGTTCGTCGGTGAGGTCCTGCACGCGCGCGAGGTTGGCCTGCATCGCGTCCAGTTTCCTGAGCGCCTTCTCCTTGCGCTTGCGGTGCTTGAGGACGCCGGCCGCCTCTTCGATGAAGGCCCTGCGGCCCATCGGGTCCGCGTGCAGGACGGAGTCGAGCTGGCCCTGGCCGACGATGACATGCATCTCACGGCCGATACCGGAGTCGGAGAGCAGCTCCTGGATGTCGAGGAGTCGGCAGGTGTCGCCGTTGATCTGGTACTCGCTGCCGCCGTTGCGGAACATGATCCGCGTGATGGTGACCTCGGCGTACTCGATGGGCAGCGCGCCGTCGGAGTTGTCGATGGTCAGGGACACCTCGGCGCGGCCCAGCGGCGGCCGGCCGGTGGTGCCGGCGAAGATGACGTCCTCCATCTTGCCGCCGCGCAGCGACTTGGCACCCTGTTCGCCCATGACCCAGCTGAGCGCGTCCACCACGTTGGACTTGCCCGAGCCGTTCGGACCGACGACACACGTGATCCCCGGCTCGAACCGGAGCGTGGTCGCCGAGGCGAACGACTTGAACCCCCGAAGGGTCAGGGCCTTGAGATGCACGCCGTCGGACTTTACCCGGCGGCGCTACCGCACTCCACGAACCCTCGCAACCTCGCGGTTTCGCGCATGAACATGCAGGGCACACCAGACGTTAAAGAAGGTGAAAGGATGCGCGGGGCTGAAAGGGCCGGGCGCGGGGGGCAGGCAAGAAAGAAGGGACGCCGAGGCGTCCCTTGCAAATCTTGAGAACTTAGCGGTTGAAAGAGCTGCCCAACCGCCGCATGTGCTGTTGTGGAGCGATGCAGCGATCAGGTGAACGCAGGCTCCGCCTGGTTTGCGTCGATGCTCTCCATGATCCTGTCGGGAGAAGCGGCAGCCGTCAGCGCGTCGTTCTCGGCCTGAATCCGTACCAGCTCGGATTCGAGGTCCTGGACACGCTGCTGGAGCCGTCGCATCTCGGCGAGGAGTCGCGGGTCGGAGCCGCCGACGTAACCGAGAAGCGCCTTTGCCATGATGGATGGTCCTCCACATTGAGTGACCGACCGAAGCGGTGTGGGTCGTGAGGGATTCGCACCCGCTGTGCTTGACACATCCGAGTGTTACTCGCCTGTTGCTCCATGCCAAACAGCTAAGGTGCGCGGGGCTTTCAGCGTCTCACCAAAAAGTTTGACGGTCAACACGATCACGCCCTGTATTGGCGGGCGAACCCGGGCGTGCGCGGCTCAGGACCGGCGGCGCTGCGACTCCTGCGGGGCCCTCGGGGCTTGGCGATCACCTTTGTCTGCGGAGCCTGCCACGACAAGCGATTCTTGGCAACCACCAGGACATTTCTACTTCGGGCACATGCCGGTGGCAGTTCGCTCCACCTCCACCTGCGGGGCTTTGCGCAACGGGGTCAGCGGATGGCGAAGCCGTCGTAACCGCCGCGGGGTGTGTCCCAGATCTCGGTGACACCCTCCACCCGCCCGGGCGTGTCATCGCCCTGGAGCCAGTCGAGCAGCCCTTCGCAGCCCGCCCGTGAGCCCTCCGCGACCACCTGCACGCGGCCGTCGCCCAAATTGAGAGCAAAACCACTCAGGCCGCCGATCTCCAGTGCCTTGGCCCGCGTGAACCAGCGGAATCCCACGCCCTGTACGCGTCCACGGACCCAGGCGACCAGTCGTACATCCTCGCTCATGGGTGCAACCTAACCGGCCAATGTCACTCGGAACACTTCCGCCTTCACCGCCATGCGGTACCGTCCCGACCCAATGAATCTCATCTGAAACTCACTCGATCGAGTGAGTCTGGTTGACCAGAAGGAGTCATTGGCCACACCGGCCCCTGGTCGACCCTGACCGCGAGGACGAGGGAAGAAGGCAAGGACATGGGACGCCACCGACGCTCCGCCGCCGGCCGCGCCGCCACGGGCCGCGCCACGGGGGTCACGGAGAACGACGGCCCGTACATGGGCGGCCACGACCCGCAGGACTCCTTCGCGGGCCTCCGCTTCGGTACGGGCACTGCGGCCTACCTGCACCAGGAGGAGTACGCCGACGCCAACGCGCGCAGCTCCGCCTACCTGTACGCGACCGAAGACCCTTACGCCCGGGCCGACGACACGGCCGTCTTCTCCACCGAGGAGTTCGCCCCGGTCGTCGGCGGCTCCCCGTCGGGCGGCAGCGGGCACCGGCGCAGGAAGAAGGCCGGACGGCCCGTGCGCACGGGTCTGCTCGGGGTCTCGGCCGCCGTCGCCATCGGCACCGTCGCGGTCGCCACCGGTGTGGTGCCGGGCCTGGAGAACTACAAGCTCGGCGGCAGCACCAGCACCACCGGCGGCGACCAGGTACAGGCCGACGGGGTGCCCAGCAACACGGCCGCCGAGCAGGGCGGCACCTCCGGCAGCGCCGAGAGCCAGGACACCGGCTCCTCGGCCGGCCGTGGCACCCGGCGTTCCACCTCGCCGACGGCGACGGCATCCGCTTCCGCGTCCGCCTCGGCCTCCACCTCCGCCTCCGCGTCGCCCACCCCGACGAAGACGGCGACCAAGAAGCCGACGCCCAGGGCGACGCCCTCCAGGAAGGCGACGCCCACTCCGACCAAGACGGCCACCAACGCGCCGGTGAGGACGTCCGCGCCGATCACCGTGTCCGAGGCGGCCGCCGCCGAGGCCGAGGTGCTCAAGCTGGTGAACGAGGAGCGGGCCAAGGTCGGCTGCAGCGCGCTGTCAGCGAACTCCTCGCTGACCAAGCTGGCCGAGTCGTTCAGCGAGGACATGGCCGCACGGGGCTTCTTCGACCACACCGACCCGGACGGCAAGACGCCGTGGGACCGGGCCGCGGCCGACGGCATAGCCAACCTGGGGGGCGAGAACATAGCCCGGGGCCAGGCAACCGCCCAGGCCGTCATGGACGCCTGGATGAACAGCGAGGGCCACCGCGCCAACATACTGAACTGCGACTTCAAGACCCTCGGGGTCGGGGTCCACTTCGGCTCGGGCGGCCCCTGGTGGACGCAGGACTTCGGGTACTGAGCCGTCCCGGCCCCCCCGGAGGGACGCTAACCAACAGTTAGCGCCCCCTGTCGGTTAGCGCTGTGCTCCCTTACTCTTGACGCATGACCACCAGCATCCAGGACCGTCCCGAGGAGACGCATCCTCCGTACGACGTCTTCGCCCGGGCCTGTCCCTCGCGCACCACGCTCGAACATGTCATGGGCCGCTGGGGCGGGCTGACGCTGAGCGCGCTGCACGAGGGGTCGTTCCGTTTCAACGAGCTGCGCCGGCGCGTGGACGGCGTCAGCGAGAAGATGCTCTCCCAGACCCTCCAGGCGCTGGAGCGCGACGGCCTGGTGCGCCGCGAGGCCCAGCCGACCAACCCGCCGCGCGTCGACTACGAACTCACCCCGCTCGGCCGCGAGGTCGCCGAGCGCCTGCTGTCCGTCGTCCACTTCGTGGAGAGCCGGATGGACGAGGTGCTGGCCGCCCGCGAACGTTACGACGAGACCCGCGGCGCCCGCTGACACTTCGGGCAGAAGTAGCTGGACCGGTTCATCCAGGGCCGTCTGCGCATCGGCGTACCGCACCGCCGGCAGGGCAGCCCCTCCCTGCCGTACGCGTCCAGTGAGCGGTCGAAGTACCCCGACTCGCCGTTGACGTTGACGTAGAGGCTGTCGAAGCTGGTGCCGCCGACGGCGAGCGCCGCGTTCATCACGTCCCGTACATGGCCGAGGAGTTCGGCGGTGCGCGGTCGGGTGAGGCCGGCGGTCGGGCGTTCGTAGTGGACACGGGCCCGCCAAAGGGCCTCGTCCGCGTAGATGTTGCCGACTCCGCTGATCAACGACTGGTCGAGCAGCGCCCTTTTGATGGTGGTCCGCTTCCGGCGGAGCGCCTGGTGGAAGGCCTCGTCGTCGAAGAGCGGGTCAAGGGGGTCGCGGGCGATGTGCGCGATGACGTCCGGCAGTCCCTCAAGGGTGTTGTCGTGCAACGACAGCCCGCCGAAGGTGCGTTGGTCGACGAAACGGAGTTCGGTACCCAGGCCGTCGGCGAATCTGACGCGGATTCTGAGGTGCTTCTCGTCCGGTGTCTCGTGCGGTTGCACCAGCAGCTGACCGCTCATGCCGAGGTGGGCGAGGATCGACTGGTTGGTGTCCTCCAGCGGCAGCCACAGGTACTTTCCCCGCCGGCTCGGGACCCCCACACGGTGGCCCTTGAGCCGGTGCGCGAAGTCGTCCGCGCCGGCGAGGTGCCGTCGTACGGCACGCGGATGCAGCACTTCGGTCTCGGCTACGACCCGATGGGCGACCCATCGCTCCAGGCCACGCCGTACGACCTCGACCTCGGGCAATTCGGGCATCGCGTCTCCCGTGCAGGACCCTGGACGATTCGAGCGCCCGGCCCTGGGAAGGGGCCGGGCGCTCGGATCATCGCGCTGTTCTTCAGGCGGAGGCGGCGGACGACGAGCCGTCGTCCTCTTCGGCCGCGGCGGCCTGTTCGGCTGCCGCTGCCGCCTTGGCTGCCTTGGCTGCCTTGGCTCGCTCGTCCGCCGCGGCGCGGATGGCGCGCCAGGCGGACTCGGCGGCCTGCTGTTCCGCCTCCTTCTTGCTGCGGCCGGTGCCGGTGCCGTACGAGACGCCTCCGACGCGGGCGGCAGCAGTGAAGGTCTTCTCGTGGTCGGGGCCGGTCTCCGTGACCAGGTACTCGGGCACGCCGAGCCCCTCCGTCGCGGTGAGCTCCTGGAGACTGGTCTTCCAGTCCAGGCCGGCTCCGAGGTTCGAGGACTTCTCGATCAGCGGGTCGAAGAGCCGGTGCACCAGCTCGGACGCCGAGTCGAGGCCCTGGTCGAGATAGACCGCGCCGATCACCGCTTCCAGGGTGTCGGCGAGGATGGACGCCTTGTCCCGGCCGCCCGTGCCCTCTTCACCGCGGCCGAGCCGGATGAAGGAACCCAGGTCGAGACCGCGGCCCACTTCCGCGAGCGCACGCGAGTTCACCACCGCTGCCCGGAGCTTGGCCAGTTGGCCTTCGGGCAGGTCCGGATGGGTCTTGTACAGCGTGTCCGTGACGACGAGGCCGAGGACGGAGTCACCGAGGAACTCCAGCCGCTCGTTCGTCGGCAGGCCGCCGTTCTCGTACGCGTAGGAACGGTGGGTCAGAGCACGCACCAGAAGGGCGGACTCGAGCTTGTAGCCGAGCCGCCCTTCCAGAAGCGTGTGGGACGAGGCCGTGTTGTCCGTTTTCTTCTTGGCGGATGGGTCCGCCTTGGCGTCATCCGCCTTCTTGGGACTGGACACAGTGCCTCTCACCTGGCCGCTCAGACTTCGAGGACCTGGCGCTTGTTGTAGGTGCCGCAAGACGGGCACGCGATGTGCTGCTGCTTGGGCTCGTGGCAGCGCTCGCACGCAACCAGGGTGGGGACCGCAGCCTTCCACTGCGACCGGCGGTGGCGCGTGTTGCTGCGCGACATCTTCCGCTTCGGAACAGCCACGGCTACTTCTCCTGCTTCTCGTCGACGCCCGCTTCCGCGTCAGCGCCGCTCATCTCGTCCTTCTCGCCGTCCTTCGTGGATCCGGCGAGTCCCTGCAAAGCCGCCCAACGGATGTCGACGGCGTCATGGTGGTGGCCAGGGTCGTCCGCAAGGCGAACTCCACACTCGGAGCACAGCCCTGGACAGTCGTCCTGGCACACCGGCTGCATCGGCAGTGCGAGCACCACCGCATCACGCAGCACGGGTTCGAGGTCGAACAAGCCGTCCTCGATGAAGTACCTGTCCTCGTCGTCCTCGGCGTCGTCGCCCGGTTCCGCGATCACGCGGCCCCGGTCGTCGGCGTCAGGGTACGAGAACAGTTCCTGGAGGTCCGCTTCGAGCTCCTGCTCGACCGGCTCCAGACACCTTACGCACTCCCCCTCGGCCTGTGCACGGGCGGTGCCTGTGACGAGCACCCCTTCCATGACCGACTCGAGCCGGAGGTCGAGCTCCACCGGGGCGCCTTCCGGCACTCCGATGACCCCCTGGATACCGAGATCCTTGGGAGCGTCGATCGTGCGGGTCAGGCGCTGCAGCGCGCCAGGACGCCGCCCCAGCTCGTGTGTGTCGAACACGAACGGGTTGCGGTGGTCGAGGCGTGCGTGAGGAGCCATTCCTGCTTTCGATCTTCGAGTTCAGAGGGCCGCCGTCCGGAGTTTTCCTCCGGGCAGCGTTGATCGCAGACGTAGACGCGACCGAACAGTCAGGATACTGGACCTTTCGCTGTCGGCCCAATCCGCTGGCCTGCGGCCGCTTTCCCAGGCCTGCGGCCCGGTCTAGAGGCCCCGGCCCTGCTCGTACGCCCTCAGCTGCTCCGGCGTGATCATGCCGGTGTCGAAGAGGCTGGTCTCGTCGAGGGCGTACGACTGGTGCTGGGCCGGCTGCTGCTGGGGGTCGTAGACGGGCTGCTGGCCGGTGTCGTAGCCCTGGTAGGCGTAGGGGTCGGCCTGCTGATAGCCGTAGGGGTCCTGCTGGTAGCCGTACGCGTCCTGCTGGGCGTAGGCGGGCTGCTGCTGCTGCTGCGGATACCCGTACGGATCCTGCTGCGGTACGACGGGCTGCTGCATCGGCTGCTGGTCGTACTGCGGCTGCTGCTGGGCGGCGACGGCCTGCTGCTGCTCGGCCTGCGCCGCCTGGGCCGTCTGGGCGTCCTGGTCGGCGAGGGCCGCGAGGTCGGCGAGGTAGTCGGCGTCGCTGGAGTGCTGGAACGTCGTGGTGTCGTCGGCCAGGGCGCCGAGGTCGTCGGAGGCGATCCGGCCGTGCAGCTTGGCGCGGCCCTTGCCGACGGCCTCCAGGGTCTTGGCGAGGACCGCCTCGAACGCGCCGAGCTTGACGTCGACATAGGCGTCGGCGTCCCGGCGCAGGGTCTCGGGGTCGTGGCTGCGCTCGGGGGCGTCCTCGTCCTCGTAGCCCTGCTCGTCCAGGCCGGGGCCGGTGCCCAGGAGCTTCTCGCGGCCACGGCCGACAGAGCCGAGGGTCTTGGTGAGGACGACCTCGAAGTTGGCGAGCTTGGAGTCGACGTAGTCGTCGGCGTCGGCGCGGACCTCCTCGGCCTCCCTGCGGGCCTCGGCGATGATCCGGTCGGCCTCCGCCTGGGAGCGGCGGGCCACCTCGGTGCCGGAGATCAGCGAGCCGCGCTCGGCGTGCGCGGTCTCGATGATCCGCTCGGCCTCCATGCGGGCCTGCTCGACCATCTGCTCGCGGTCGCCGATCAGCTCCTGGGCCTGGGCGAGGGAGCCGGGCAGCGCCTGGCGCAGGTCTTCGAGCATCGCGAGCAGGTCGGCACGGTTGACCACGCACGACGCCGACATGGGCATGGACCGGGCACCGGCGACCGTGGCCACGATCTCGTCGAGCTTCTTCTGTACGTCCACCCTGCGCTCGCCACTCTCTACAGCTGTGTTGGAGACGGACGGGACGACTGTAGCCCCATCAGTCCCCGCGAATACGCTTGTTGAGGGCCTCGAAAACGGCCTCCGGAACCAGGTGGGAGACGTCCCCGCCCCACTGGGCGACCTCCTTGACCAGGGAGGACGAGAGGAAGCTGTAGGTGGGGTTGGTCGGCACGAAGAGCGTCTCCACGCCCGACAGGCCGATGTTCATCTGGGCCATCTGCAGCTCGTAGTCGAAGTCGCTGACGGCCCGCAGGCCCTTCACGATGGCCGGGATGTCGCGCTGCTTACAGAAGTCGACGAGGAGGCCGTGGAACGCCTCGACGCGGACGTTTCCGTAGTCGGCGGTGACCTGGCGGATCAGGTCGATCCGCTCGTCGATCTCGAACAGGCCCTTCTTGGACTTGTTGATCATCACCGCGACGTAGACCTCGTCGTAGAGACGGGACGCCCGGGCAATGATGTCGAGATGTCCGTTGGTGATCGGGTCGAACGACCCGGGACAGACGGCGCGGCGCACTTGTGATCCCTCGCTCTCCGGTCCGGTCATCGTGCGTCTTCGCACGTAGAGGCGGCGCGACCGTACCAAAACGTTCCCTCGCCGTAGCGACGGGACCGGAGGGCCTCGAAACCGGTCGGCCAGTGGAAGACGCCGCCTCTGGTGCTGCGCTCCACGGTGACGAGGGCATCCGGCGCTAGCCAGCCCCCCGAGTGGAGTGTGAGGAGAATCTCCCGAAGATCGTCGTCCGAGACGGCGTACGGGGGGTCCAGGAAGACGATGTCGTACGGCTGAGCCGGCGCCGGTGTCCGGATGATCTGTTCGGCTTTGCCCGCCCGCACTTCGGCGCCGGGCAGGCCCAGGTTCCTCACGTTTTCACGTACGACACGGGCGGCTCTGGGGTCGGCCTCCACGAGGAGGGTGTGGCCGGCGCCCCGGGAGAGGGCCTCCAGGCCCACGGCGCCGGAACCGGCGTAGAGGTCGAGGACGCGTTCGCCGTCCAGGGGGCCGTCGAGGAGGGACTGCCAGGTGGAGAACAGGCCCTCGCGTGCGCGGTCGGATGTTGGCCGGGTTCCCGTGCCGGGCGGCACGGTCAGCCGACGTCCACCGGCTGCGCCGGCGATCACGCGGGTCATTCGAGGGTCCTTCGTCGTGGACGGCTTTACCCGTTCAGTCTGGCAGGCCTACGGGGGGTGGGTGCCTGGCCGAAGCCGGCGGCTGCGGGTGTGATGTGGCTGGTGGCGCGGTTCCCCGCGCCCCTTCAGGGGCGATGCGCCTCAGCCCTTTTCCAGGAACTGTTCTCTTTCCTCGTCCAAGAGGGCGTCCAGGGCCGTTCGTAGGCCCGGGAGGTCCGTCAGCTCGGGGTCGCGGGCCACCAAGGCCGTCGCCTCCTCCCTCGCCTCCGCGATGATCTCCTCGTCCTCGATCACCGCCAGGACGCGGAGGCTGGAGCGGGCTCCCGACTGGGCCTGGCCCAGGACGTCGCCCTCTCTCCGCTGCTCCAGGTCGATCCTCGACAGCTCGAAGCCGTCCAGGGTCGAGGCCACCGCCGTCAGACGCTGGCGGGCCGCGCTCGCCTCGGGCATCTCGGTGACCAGGAGGCAGAGACCGGCGGCGGAGCCTCGGCCCACTCGGCCGCGCAGCTGGTGGAGCTGGGAGACGCCGAAGCGGTCGGCATCCATGATCACCATGGCGGTGGCGTTCGGGACGTTCACGCCGACCTCGATGACCGTCGTGGCCACCAGGACGTCCGTGTCTCCCGCCGCGAAGCGGCGCATCACCGCGTCCTTGTCGTCCGGGTGCATCCTGCCGTGCAGGACCTCCACCCGCAGGCCGCTGAGCGGGCCCTTGGTGAGGTGGTCGGCCACGTCCAGGACGGCCAGCGGGGGGCGTTTCTCGGCTTCGTCCTCGGCCGTCTTCTTCGCCTTCTTCGGGTCCTCCTCCTCGTCGCCGATGCGGGGGCAGACCACATAAGCCTGGTGGCCCTTGGCGACTTCCTCGCGGACCCGTTCCCAGGCGCGGGCCAGGAAGTGGGGCTTGTCGGCAGCGGGGACGACATGGGTGGCGATCGGGGAGCGGCCGGCCGGGAGCTGGTCCAGGACCGAGGTCTCCAGGTCGCCGAAGACCGTCATCGCGACCGTGCGCGGGATGGGGGTCGCGGTCATGACGAGGAGGTGGGGCGGCTGCTTTCCCTTGCCGCGCAGGGCGTCGCGCTGCTCGACTCCGAAGCGGTGCTGTTCGTCCACCACCACCAGGCCCAGGTCGTGGAACTGGACCTTGTCCTCGATCAGCGCGTGCGTGCCGATCACCAGGCCGGCGTCCCCGGTGACGAGGTCCAGCATCGCCTGGCGGCGGGCGGCCGTGCCCATCGAGCCGGTGAGCAGGACGACCTTGGTGGCATGCTCGGCGCCGCCCAGCATGCCGCCTTCCGCCAGCTCCCCCATCATCTCGGTGATCGAGCGATGGTGCTGCTGGGCCAGCACCTCGGTGGGCGCGAGCATGGCAGCCTGGCCGCCCGCGTCGACCACGGCGAGCATGGCGCGCAGGGCGACGAGCGTCTTCCCGCTGCCGACCTCGCCCTGCAGAAGGCGGTGCATCGGATGCTCCGTCGCCAGGTCGTCGAAGATCTCCTTCGAGACCTTCTGCTGGCCGTCCGTGAGGGTGAACGGGAGACGGTCGTCGAAGGCCGCGAGGAGACCGTCGGGGCTGGGCCTGCGAGCCACCGCGGGGAGTTGGGCGTCGGTGTGGCGGCGGCGGGCCAGGGCGACCTGGAGGACGAAGGCCTCGTCCCACTTGAGGCGGTCGCGGGCCTGCGCGATGTCCGCCTTGGTGTGTGGGCGGTGGATCTTGAGGAGGGCCTCGGGGAGGGGGACGAGGCCGCGGCCCTCACGGAGGGTGGGAGGGAGGGGATCCAGGGCCTCCTGGACGCTCGGCAGCACCGTCTGGACCGCCTTGCCGATCTTCCAGGACTCCAGCTTGGCGGTGGCCGGGTAGAGGGGGATGAGGGCTCCGGCCCAGGTCTCCACCGATTCGGCCGGGTCGTCGCCGCGGAGCAGTTCGTAGGCGGGGTGGGCCAGTTGGAGGCGGCGGTTGAAGACCGAGACCTTGCCGGCGAACATCGCGCGGGTGCCCGGCAGGAGTTCCTTGTGGGGCTTGTGGACGCCGTTGCCGAAGAAGACCAGTTGGAGCCGGCCGCTGCCGTCGGTGATCGTGACCTCCAGCCGCTGGCCCTTGCCGCGGGGCGCCTTGGAGGAGGCGAACGTGTGCAGTCGGGCGTCGGCGACCATGGCGACCACCGTGACGTGTTCGTCCATGGGCAGGTCGGCGAGGTGGGTGAGCTGGCCACGCTCCTCGTACCTGCGGGGGTAGTGGTGCAGCAGATCGCCGACGGTGTGCAGGCCGAGATGCTCGGCCATCACCTTCGCGGTGGCTGGGCCGAGCACCTTCTTCAGTGGTTCTTCCAGTGCGGGCACGAGATCCATTGCACACCACCCCACTGACAATGCCGTATACGTCTCGGGAAACCCCTGGTCAGACGGCCGTTTTGAGTCATAGGATGGCGCGCTCCGGCCATCCTTCCGCGGTCACCACCCCACCAGGGACCGCCCGACCCCGCGCCGACCACCTCTTCCCCCCTCCGGCGTAGCGACGATGGACTCCCAGACCTCACAGTCATCACAGGCATCACAGTCACCTCATACGTTCCAGGTCGACCTGCGTGGTCTGGTGGACCTGCTCTCCCATCATCTGTACTCCAGCCCCAAGGTCTATCTCCGCGAGCTGCTGCAGAACGCGGTGGACGCCATCACCGCCAGACGGGCCGAGCAGCCCGACGCACCCGCGCGGGTGCGGCTGTACGCCGACGGCGGTGCCCTTCGGGTGGAGGACAGCGGCGTCGGGCTCACCGAGTCGGACGTGCACAGCCTGCTCGCGACCATCGGGCGCAGCTCCAAGCGGGCGGAGGGGCTGCAGGAGGCCCGCTCCGACTTCCTGGGCCAGTTCGGCATCGGACTGCTGGCCTGTTTCGTGGTCGCCGAGCGGATCCGGGTGGTCAGCCGCAGTGCCCGCACCCCGGACGCGCCGCCCGTGGAGTGGACGGCACGCGACGACGGGTCGTACACCGTAAGGACGTTGGCGCCCGAGGCCCGTCCCGAGCCCGGCACCACCGTGCATCTGGTGGCGCGGGCGGGTGCGGCGGAGTGGCTGGACGAGCGGCGGGTGCTCGCGCTGGCGCGGGACTTCGGTTCGCTGCTGCCGTACGACGTCCGGGTGGGCGACGAGGCGGTCACCGATCTGCCCGCGCCCTGGGACCGGCCGTACCCCTCCCCCAGTACCCGCCGGGTGGCGCTGGCCAGGCACTGTCACGAGCTGTTCGGGTTCACGCCGTTGGACTCGATCGCCCTTGACGTGCCGCTGGCCGGGATCCGGGGGGTGGCGTATGTGCTGCCGTCGGCGGTCAGTCCCGCCCAGCGGGCCACCCATCGTGTGCACCTCAAGGGCATGCTGCTGACCGAGCGGGCCGAACAGCTGCTGCCCGACTGGGCGTTCTTCGTGCGCTGTGTCCTGGACACGGACAGCCTGCGGCCGACCGCCTCGCGCGAGTCGCTGTACGAGGACGAGACGCTGGCAGCCGTACGGGAGGCGCTCGGCGAAAGGATCCGGTCCTGGCTGACCGGACTGGCGGCCGGTGATCCGGAACGGCTCTCCGCCTTCCTGTCCGTGCACCACCTGGGTGTGAAGTCCCTCGCCCGGCACGACCAGGAGATGCTGCGCACGATGCTGCCGTGGCTCCCCTTCGAGACCACCGACGGGCAGTTGTCCTTGGAGGAGTTCGCACAGCGCCACCCGGTGGTGCACTTCACGCGGACGGTCGAGGAGTACCGGCAGGTCGCGCCGATCGCCTCCGCGCAGGGCGTCGGGGTGATCAACGGCGGTTACACGTACGACAGTGAGCTGGTCGAGGCGCTGCCGTCGGTGCGGCCCGGGACGGTGGTCGCGGAGCTGGACGCCGACACCGTGACCGCGCATCTGGACGCGGTGGATCCCGCGGAGGAGCTGGCGCTGGCGGGCTTTCTCGCGGCCGCGCGGGCGAAGCTGGACCCGCTGGGCTGTGATGTCGTCCTGCGCGCCTTCCACCCCCTCTCCGTGCCCGCGCTGCACCTGGACGACCGCGCGGCCCGGCACGAGCAGGCCCGCGCGAAGGCCGAGGAACAGGCCGACGACCTGTGGGCGGGCATCCTGGGCTCGCTGCGCGGCAGCGCACCCCGGGCGCGTCTGGTGCTCAACCACCTCAACCCGCTGATCCGGCGGATCAGTTCCCTGAAGGACCCGGAGCTGATCGGCACCGCGAGCGAATCGCTCTACGGGCAGGCGCTGCTCATGGCCCAGCGCCCGCTGCGGCCCGCCGACTCGGCGCTGATCAACCGCTCGTTCATCGGCCTCCTGGAATGGGCGACTTATCGAGAGCACGGACGAGAGCACGGAGAGGGTGACCGCTGATGGGCGAAACCGGCGGGATCGCGGACTTCGACTCGCTGCGCCGCGCGATGGCCGAGAACTCCGAGGAGCCGGAGGGGCCCGCCCGCAACGCGCGCGCGGAGCAGCTGCTGGTGGAGGCCGAGAAGCTGAACATCCCGCTCGCCGTGATCGAGGCGCTCGGGCACCAGCTGAAGGTCTACAACTACAGCTCCGAGAAGGACAAGATGTTCGTCCCGTTCGCGCGGCTGTTGCGCCTGTGGGACGAGCGGCCCGGGGACTTCGACGAGTACGAGACGCATTCGCTGTACTGGGTCTTCAAGTGGATGACGGCCGGCATGCTCGACCAGCCGCACATTCCGCTCGCCTCGATCGAGAAGTGGCTGGGCGAGATGGAGCACCGCTACCGGCTCGCCGGGCACTCCGAGCGGGCGGTGCGCAGCGCCGAGTTCAGTGTCGCCGGGCACATCGGCGACTTCCCGCGCGCGGAGCGGGCGTACACGGCCTGGCTGGCGGCGGACCGGGACCGGATGGCCGACTGCCATGCGTGCGAGCTGCACGGGCAGGGCGGCTGGCAGCTGCGGAACGGCCGGGACGCCGAGGCGCTGGAGCTGTGGGGGCCGGTCCTGGAGGGCGAGTACAGCTGCGCCCATGAGCCGCACACGGTCCTCGCCTCCTCCCTGGCCCCGCTGCTGCGGCTCGGCCGGGCCGACGAGGCCCGCGCCCACCATCTGCGCGGCTTCCGGCTGGTCCGCCCCATGGAGAGCATGCGGGGCGCTTACGCGGACCATGTGGAGTTCTGCGCGCTGACCGGCAACGAGGCGCGCGGTCTTGAGCTGCTGGCGGAACGTCCCGCCTATTTCACGGACACCGGGCAGCCGCGCAGCCGGATGGACTTCATGGCGGTGGTGACGCTGCTGATGGAGCGGCTGACCGAGCTGGGCCTCGGTGACCAGCGGGTACCGGGCCCGGCCGGGCGGGTGTGGAACGCCGGGGAACTCGCCGGCCACGCGCGCGCGGAGGCCCTGGAGCTGGCCGCGCGGTTCGACGCCCGCAACGGCACCTCCTATGTCGGCGACCAGTTGCGCGAGCGCATGGCGCAGCGGCCGCTGGTGGACCGGCTGCCGCTGGGCGTGCGGGCGGTGCGGACGGCGCCCGCCGGGCCGGTCGCGCCGGTCGTGCAGGCGCCCGCGCCGGAGCAGCCTTCGCTGCCCGCGCTGCTCGCCGAGGCGCGCCGGCTGTCGGACACACTCCAGCCGCACGCCCTGGAGGCCTGGGCGGCGGTCGCGGAGGCCGCCGAGAGCGCCGAGGTGGACACCTATGTCCACGCGGAGATCGCCGACCACACGGCGATGGGCCGTGGCCCGGAGGGCGTCGAGCTGTTCGAGCGGGCCGCGGAACTGTACGCGGAGGCGGGCGACGAGGGGGAGGCGATCGCGGCACGCGCGCGTGCCGCCTACGTACGCGCCCTGTCCGGGGAGCTCGACGAGGCGACGGACGCGATCGTCGAGCCGTACGACCGGATCCTCGCGCTGTACGCCGACGACGCCACCGGCGTGCGGCAGACGGCGTCCGTGCTGATGAGCCGGGCGCGGATCCTGATGCGGTGGGTGCACGAGCGGTCCGAGGGCGCCGCCGACGCCGAGCAGGCCGTACGGGAGCTGCTGGCGCTCGTCGGTGGGCG
The DNA here is from genome assembly GCF_055634995.1 of Streptomyces sp. NPDC111744. NCBI lineage: Bacteria > Bacillati > Actinomycetota > Actinomycetes > Kitasatosporales > Streptomycetaceae > Streptomyces > Streptomyces sp. NPDC111744. Next base: position 186,131 of record NZ_JBVKCG010000009.1, on the reverse strand, counting down.
CGGTGGCTCCGATGTCCGGCTGGTGTCCCGGGCGGCCGAGGGGCGGGCGATGCTCGCCGAACTGGCCGAGCACGCCGGGGACGGGGAGCGGGCGGGCGAGCTGTTCCGGCAGGCGTCGGCGCAGTTCGTCGGTGCGGAGCTGCCGTGGTTCGCGGTGGAGTACGAGGTGCGGGTGGCCGCGCTCGCCCATGAGCAGGGCGACATGGCCGAGGCGGAGCGGGCGCTGCGCGCGGCCCTGGAGCACGGCGGCCCGTATGTGGAGCCGGTCGGGCGGGCCCAGCTGCATCTCCAGCTCGCCGAGGTCCTCGGCGGCCGGGGCAAGGCCGAGGAGGCCGCCGAGCACGCCCTGGAGGCCGCCCACTGGGCCGACGAGGCCGGGGAGAGCGGCACCCTGGGCGCCTGGGCGCGGCACCAGCTGGGCGGCTTCCTGCTGCGGCAGAGGCGGTTCGCGGAGGCCGCCGAGGTGCTGGAGTCGGCGCTGGCCGACCTGAGCGCCGAGACGCACGGCGACGGCGCGGTCGTCCAGACCCAGTGGTGGCTCGGGGACTGCCTGAGCGAGCTCGGCGAGCACCACGCGGCGGCCGAACGGCGGCTGAAAGCCGCCGAGATCGCCCGGCACTGGCCCGAGCAGCACGACCACGCCACCCTCGCGCACCTGGCCGCGGAGTCGCTGGGCAACGCGGGGCTGCCCGCCGAGGCGGACCAGGCGTACACGCGCGCGGGCGAGTTGTGGCGGGCGATGGGCAACGTGCACTTCCTGGTCCGCTCGCTGCGGGCCCGCGCGTGGCTGGCGCTGCGCACGGAGGCGGGGACGGAGGGTGCGCGGAGGCTGATGGCGGCCGCGGTGGCGGAGTGCGAGACGGCGCTGGCGGCGCTCGCCAATCCGGCGGACCGGGAGCGGCTCACCGGTGAACTCGGCCACACTCACCGGCAGTTCGGTGATCTGCTGGCACGGTCCGTGCCCGAGGACGCGGAGGACGCGGCGATCCAGGACGCGTTCGAGGCGGCGCTGGCCGAGATGACGGCGGCGATCGCCCTCTTCGCCGGGCTGGGCGAGGACGGGCTGCACAGCCGTACCGGCGCCGAACTCGCGGCGGGCTGGCTGGAGGCCGACCTGAGCCGGCCGGCGGACGCGGCCGCACGCGCGCGTGCCGTACTGGACGCCTACGAGGGCGCCGACCCGGACGACGACACGGTCCGGGCCCGGCGGGCGGAGGCACGTCAGCTGCTGGAGCCCACGGAGGCGTGAAGGGGCGTGCGCAGGGGGCTCACTCGACGCCGATGAGGAGCGGGGCCCCCTGCCGGCCGCCGTCGTAGACCACCGTGTCGACGGCCAGGTACGTCTCGCGCACCCGTGCCTCCAGGCGTTCGGCGACGCCTTCGGGCGCCTCGTCGCCGAGGACGAGAGTGACCAGCTCGCCACCGGCCTGGAGCATGCGGTCGAGGATTGTCTCGGCGGTGGCCGTCACGTCCGAGCCGATCACCGCCACATCACCGTCGATCAGGCCCAGCACGTCCCCGGCCTGGCAGATGCCGGCCATGGTCCAGGACTGCCGTTCCGCGACCACGACCTCGGCGTAGCGGGTGGCGCCCGCAGCCGAGGTCATCTGGACGACGTCCTCGTCGAAGCGGCGGTCCGGCTGATGCACCGCGAGCGCGGCGATGCCCTGGACCGCCGAGCGGGTCGGGATGAGGGCGACCCGGATACCCTCCGCGCGGACCTGCTCGGCCGCCGCGGCCGCCGTGTGCCGCAGGTCGGCGTCGTTGGGCAGCAGCACCACCTCGCGCGCGTGGGCGCGCCGTACGGCGTCCACCAGCTCCCCGCTGGCGGGCGGCTCCCCGGGGCGCGCGAGCACGGTGGTCGCGCCGGACTCGGTGTACAGCCCGACCAGCCCCTCCCCCGGCACCACGGCCACCACGGCGCGCTGTACCCGCTCGCGCGGCGGCTCCCCGCCGGTGTGCACGTCCCCCGCGCCGAAGTGCGTGATCCGGATCCGGTACGGCCGCCCCGCCTCGACGCCCGCCTCCACGGCGGCGCCGGCGTCGTCGACGTGCACATGGACGTTCCACAGGCCGTCGCCGCCGACCACGACCAGGGAGTCGCCGAGGGCGTCGAGCCGGGCCCGCAGCCGGTCCACGGCGGCGTCCTCGGCCTCCAGGAGGTAGATGACCTCGAAGGCGGGGCCCCCGGCCGACTCGGCGCAGGCCTCCGCGCGAGCGTCGGAAACGGCGTCCACGCGCGCGTGCACGATCGGGACCGCCCCGTAGGCGTGCACGTCGAAAGCCGTCGGTGTCTCCCCGGTGAACGCCTCCACCAGCGCCCCGAGCACCGCGACCAGGCCCAGCCCGCCGGCGTCGACCACCCCGGCCCGCTCCAGGGCGGCCAGCTGTCCCGGGGTCTCCGCGAGCGCCTTGCACGAGCCTTCGTAGGCGGCCCGCGCGATCGTCCCGCAGTCGCCCTCGGCCGCTTCGGCGGCGTCGGCCGCTGCCGCCGCGACCGACAGCACCGTGCCCTCGACGGGGTGGGCCACGGCCCGGCGGGCGGCGTCGGCGGCGTGCCGCAGGGCGAGCCGCAGCCCCTCGCCGTCGATGTGAGTGGCCTCACCCTCGGTGAGGACATGGGCCATGCCGCGCAACAGCTGCGCCAGGATCGTGCCGGAGTTGCCGCGCGCGCCTATGAGGGCCCCGTGCGCCATCGCGCGCACGGCGTCGGCCAGCGTGGGGACCTCTTCACCCAGCTCATAACCGGCGAAGACGGCCTCCACGGCCCCCGTGGCCGACTCCACCGTCAGATAGAGGTTCGTGCCCGTGTCGCCGTCGGCCACCGGGTAGACATTGATCGCGTCGATCTCCTCGCGCGCCCGGCCGATCGCCCCGAGCGCGAGACCGCACCAGGTGCGCACCGCGAGAGCATCGAGGAATGTCTGCGGCACCTGCGCCACCTGCGCCTCCTTGAGCTGGCCCGACGTGGTCGCAGCGTAGACCCCGGGAGGGTGTCCACCGGAAGCGGGCCGGGAGCCGGCCCCTGAGCTGCCATGCTAGTTTCGTCTAACCGACGCAGCCGTTGTATGCTGCTCCGGTTGCCCGATCTCATCGGGCCACTACCCCTGGCAACGCCACTCAAGATCTCGGATCCCCTGGATCTCGATCCCGGCACGCCGGGATCCAACCGTAAGTGCATCTGAAGTCTTTGGAGTGACCGGTGGCTGCCAACTGCGACGTCTGCGGCAAGGGGCCGGGCTTCGGCAACAACATCTCGCACTCGCACCGCCGTACGTCCCGTCGCTGGAACCCGAACATCCAGCGTGTGCGTACCGTGGTCGGCGGGACGCCGAAGCGCGTGAACGCCTGCACCTCGTGCATCAAGGCCGGCAAGGTCTCGCGCTGACGCACTGCTGCTGAGCGCGCGGCCACTGCTGGTTCGCTGCACAGAGCCGGTCCACCGAAGGGTGGGCCGGCTTTTTGCCGTGCCTGCTTCCTGGCCTACCTGTCAGAATCCCGACCATGCGCTTCGGCATTCTGGGCTCCCTGGACATACGCACCGACGACGGCACCCCCGTCGACCCCGGCGGCCCCCGCCCCCGCGCGCTGCTCACCCTGCTGCTCCTGGACGCCGGCCGCGCGGTCTCCGCACAGCGCCGCACCGACGGCCTGTACGGCGCCGAGCCGCCCGCCGGGGCGGCCAACGCCCTCCAGTCCCAGATCTCCCGGCTGCGCAGACGCCTGGCGCCGCACGCCGAGATCGAGGCCACTGCCGCCGGTTGACGAGCCGCCGTCGCCCCCAGCTCGCGCCTGCTGGCCCGCTTCTTCGAGAAGATGACGGAGAAGGCGGCCACCGACATCAAGCTGCGGGAGTACCCCTACTGAGGGCCCCTGCTCAGGGCCCAGCCGTGGTCCACCGGCCCGATCCCCGCGCCGAGTGCGAACCCGGCCGCGATCGCGCCGGTGACGTACTCCTTGGCCGCCGCCACCGCCTCCGGCACGGACTGCCCCTTCGCGAGCTGCGACGCGATCGCAGACGCGAGGGTGCAGCCCGTGCCGTGCGTGTGCCGGTTGTCGTGGCGGGGGGCGCGCAGCCGGAACTCGTCCGTGCCGTCCGTGAGCAGGTCCACGGCCTCGCCAGGCAGATGCCCGCCCTTGACCAGCACCCACTTCGGCCCGTACGACAGTACGGCCGCCGCGGCCCGGCGCAGATCCGCCTCCGACTCGACGTGCACGCCGGTCAGTTGGGCCACCTCGTCCAGGTTGGGCGTGGCCACGGTGGCCAGCGGGAGCAGCCGGGTGCGGACCGAGTCCAGGGCGGAGGCGGCGAGCAGGGAATCGCCGTGCTTGGAGACGCCCACCGGGTCGACGACCACGGGCGCGTCGGTCCCGGCGATCAACTCCGCGACGGTCTCGACGAGTTCGGCCGAGGCGAGCATCCCGGTCTTCACCGCGTCCACGCCGATGTCGTCGACGACGCTGTGGTACTGGGCGCGCACCGCCGCCACCGGCAGCTCCCAAGCGCCCTGCACGCCCACGGAGTTCTGCGCGGTCACCGCCGTGATCACGCTCATGCCGTGCGCGCCGAGCGCCAGCATGGTCTTCAGGTCGGCCTGGATCCCGGCCCCGCCGCCGGAGTCGGAGCCCGCGACCGTCAGCACGCGCGGGAGGCTCATGACTCGATGTCCCCGAAGTGGTCCCAGCCGCCCTTGCTGGTCCAGGGCGCCCCGTCGACGGTCACCTGGGGCAGCGCGGACGGGTTGAGAACCTCGCCGATCACCTTCCAGCGGGCGGGCAGCTTCACGTCCGGCGGGAAGGTCGCCACGATCGCGTGGTCCTCGCCGCCGCTCAGCACCCACTGCAGCGGGTCCACGCCGACGGCCTGCCCGATGTCGTTCATCTGGGACGGGATGTCGATCGCACCGGAGCGGATGTCGATCCGCACCTTGCTGGCCTCCGCGATGTGCCCGAGGTCGGCGATCAGCCCGTCGCTCACATCGCACATCGCGGTCGCGCCGAGCCCCGCGGCGGCCGGGCCCGCGTGGTACGGCGGCTCGGGGCGGCGGTGCGCCTCCACGAAGGCGCGCGGCGAACGGAAGCCGCGGGAGAGCACCGCGTAGCCGGCCGCCGACCAGCCCAGCCAGCCCGTGACGGCCACCAGGTCGCCGGGCTGGGCGCCGCCCCGGGTGACCGGCTCCTGGTTGCGCAGATCGCCGAGCGCGGTGATGGAGACCATGATCGTGTCGCCGCGGACCACATCGCCGCCGACCACTGAGGCGCCGGCCACCTGGCACTCGTCGCGGATGCCGTCCATCAGCTCGCTGGGCCACGTCACCGGCAGTTCGGCGGGGACGACCAGGCCGAGCAGCAGCGCGGTCGGCACGGCGCCCATGGCGGCGATGTCCGCGAGGTTCTGTGCGGCCGCCTTACGGCCCACGTCGTAGGCCGTGGACCAGTCGCGGCGGAAGTGCCGGCCCTCCAGCAGGATGTCGGTGCTCGCCACGACCCTGCGGTCGGGGGCGGCGACCACCGCGGCGTCGTCGCCGGGGCCGACCCGGACCGCCGGAGTGGTGGTGAGACGGGAGGTGAGCTCCCTGATGAGCCCGAACTCCCCCAGCTCACCAACAGTGCCCTTCATTGCCCTACGCCCCTTCTCTGCCTTGCCGTGCCCGCTCGCGCGTCATTCTCGTCCTGGTTACGGTCGAGGTGACCGTCAACTTCTGTCGTGCCTGCACCATGGCGCGCAAGCCCCTGTCCGCGCAGGTCTCCCCGCGGTGAGCGGCGACGCGATACCGTGGCGTTCCTTTTCCCCACATGATCCTCGTGGCCGCCCTGGAGGTTCCGTGGTACAGGCGTACATCCTGATCCAGACGGAGGTCGGCAAAGCGTCGACCGTCGCCGAGATCATCAGCAAGATCCCTGGAGTCATCCAGGCCGAGGATGTGACAGGACCGTACGACGTCATCGTGCGCGCACAAGCGGAGACGGTCGACGAACTCGGCCGCCTCGTGGTCGCGAGAGTCCAGCAAGTGGAGGGCATCACGCGCACCCTGACCTGCCCGGTCGTCCATCTGTAGCCCCCGTCTACGCTTGGCCGGTGAACATTTTCCGTCACCGGCCATTCGGTCTGCCCGCGCTCGCCGTGCTGATGATCGCGGCGGCGGGCTGCTCATCGGCAGACGACGCCCCGTCGGCGGCGGTTCCCAGCCCGGGCGCGACCGTTGCCAGACTGTGCGACCGCCTCGACGGGGTGCTGCCGAAGAAGGTGGACGGACTCACCCGCCGTGACCCCGAGCCCTCGTCCGCGCTGACGGCGGGCTGGGGGGACCCGGCGATCATACTGCGCTGCGGTGTCGGACGGCCTGCGAAGATGGCCGATCCGGAGGCCGACGGGGTGGAGGTGAACGGGGTCGGGTGGCTGCTGGAGCAGCAGGCCGGCGGGGTGTTCCGGTTCACGACGACGCTCCGGAAGGCGTATGTGGAGGTGACGATTCCGAAGGAGCGGACGGGGGACGGCGTGGCGCCACTGGTGAGTTTGGCGCCTGCCGTCAAGAAGGCGATTCCGGAGGGGATCGCCGACTAGGCGCGCCCCTGACGGGGCGCTTCAGCGCAGGCCGGTCGAACGGTTCAGCGCCGCCTGGATCAGGCGGTCGATCAGCTCGGGGTAGGCGACTCCCGTCGCCTGCCACATCTGGGGATACATCGAGATCGGGGTGAAGCCCGGCATCGTGTTGATCTCGTTGATGACGAAATCGCCGTCCTCGGTGAGGAAGAAGTCCGCGCGGACCAGGCCCTCGCAGGACGCGGCCTCGAAGGCGTCCACCGCGAGCGCCTGGATCTCGGCGGTCTCCCGGGGGGTCAGCGGGGCCGGGACGATGCCGGGGGTGGAGTCGATGTACTTGGCCTCGAAGTCGTAGTACGCGTGCGAGGCGGCGGGCGGGATCTCGGCCGGGACCGAGGCGCGCGGGCCGTCCTCGAACTCCAGGACGCCGACCTCGATCTCGCGGCCGCGCAGCGCCGCCTCGACCAGGATCTTCGGGTCGTGGGCCTGGGCGGTGGCGATCGCCTCGTCCAGGCCGGAGAGGTCGTCGACCTTGGTGATGCCGATCGACGAGCCGGCCCGCGCGGGCTTCACGAACAGCGGCCAGCCGTGCTCGCCCGCGAAGTCGACGATCCTCTTGCGGGCGGCGGACTCGTCCTGCTTCCACTCGCGGGGACGGATCACCAGGTACGGGCCGACCTTGAGCCCGAACGAGGTGAACACCCGCTTCATGTACTCCTTGTCCTGGCCGACGGCCGAGGCGAGCACACCGGAGCCGACGTACGGGACGCCGGAGAGTTCCAGGAGGCCCTGGAGGGTGCCGTCCTCGCCGTAGGGGCCGTGCAGCATCGGGAAGACGACGTCGACCTCGCCGAGCGCCTTGGGCACGGAGCCGGGCTCGCTGTAGACGACCTCGCGGTTGGCCGGGTCGACGGAGAGCACCACGCCGCCCTCGGTTGACTCGGCGAGGTCGCCGACCTCGGGCGTACGGCGCTCGCTGATCGCCATGCGTTCGGGTTCGTCGGCCGTGAGCACCCAGCGGCCTTCCCTCGTGATGCCGATCGGGAGGACGTCGTACTTCGTCCGGTCGATGGCGCTCAGGACGGCTCCGGCGGTGACCATGGAGATCCCGTGCTCGGAGCTGCGACCGCCGAACACGACGGCCACACGCGGCTTGCGAGCGGGCTGCTCAGGGCTCTGGGGGAGGTTCTCGGTGCTCATATCGCGTTGAGAGTACCCGGTGGTAGGGCCCCGAGACAGCGTCCGCGGGGCGCGTTCGCTCAGCGTCGCTCGGGCTTCGCGCTGCGCGACATGAGCTCCTTGAGGGCGACCACGGGCGGCTTGCCCTCGTGCACGATGTCGACCACCGTCTCGGTGATCGGCATCTCCACGCCGTGCCGGCGGGCCAGATCGGCCACGGACTCGCAGGACTTGACGCCCTCGGCGGTCTGCCGGGTGACCGCGATGGTCTCCTCCAGGGTCATGCCCTTGCCGAGGTTGGTGCCGAAGGTGTGGTTGCGAGACAGCGGCGAGGAACAGGTGGCCACCAGGTCGCCGAGGCCGGCGAGACCGGAGAAGGTCAGCGGGTCGGCGCCGAGCGCCATGCCGAGCCGCGCGGTCTCCGCGAGACCGCGCGTGATGAGCGAGCCCTTGGCGTTGTCGCCGAGGCCCATGCCGTCCGCGATGCCCACGGCGAGGCCGATGACGTTCTTCACGGCACCGCCCAGCTCGCACCCGACCACGTCGGTCTCGGTGTACGGCCGGAGGTACGGGGTGTGGCAGGCGGTCTGGAGGCGCTGGGCGACCGTCTCGTCGGTGCAGGCGACCACGGCGGCGGCCGGCATTCGGGCGGCGATCTCGCGGGCGAGGTTGGGGCCGGTGACGACGGCGATGCGGTCCTGGCCGACCTTGGTGACGTCCTCGATGACCTCGCTCATCCGCATGGCGGTGCCGAGTTCGACCCCCTTCATGAGGGAGACGAGGACCGTGCCGGGCGCGAGCAGCGGCGTCCAGTCGGCGAGATTGGCCCGCATGGTCTGGGACGGCACCGACAGGAACGTGAAGTCGGCGCCGGCCGCGGCCTCGGCGGGGTCGGTCGTGGCCCGCAGGTTCTCGGGGAGTTCCACGCCGGGCAGGTAGTCGGGGTTGGTACGGCCGGAGTTGACGGCCTCGGCCACCTCCGCCCGCCGCGCCCACAGGGTGACCTCGCACCCGGCGTCGGCGAGCACCATCCCGAAGGCCGTACCCCACGAACCCGCGCTGAAGACCGCCGCCTTGGCAGGCTTGCTCACTTGCCGCTCTCCTCTTCCAGACCGCTCTGCGCACGCGTCCGGCGCCGCTGCTCGATCCGCACCTGGCGTGGATCGTAGGGGGTCTCGGGGGCCTTCTCGCCGCGGATCTCCTCCAGCTGGCGGGTGATGGCGGCCATGATGACCTCGGTCGCCTCCTTCAGGACGTCCTGGGTCATGTCCTTGTCGTAGAAGCGCGAGAGGTCGACCGGCGGGCCGGCCAGGACGTGGTGGGTCTTGCGGGGCAGCAGCCTGAGCTTCTTCGCGTACGGCGGCAGCAGTTCGTTGGCGCCCCACTGGGCGACCGGGATCACCGGGCACTTGGTCTGCAGCGCGACCCGGGCGGCGCCGGTCTTGGCGGTCATGGGCCACTGGTCGGGGTCGCGGGTGATCGTTCCCTCAGGGTAGAAGGCGACGCACTCGCCGCGTTCCACGGCGTCGATCGCGGCCCGGAAGGCGCTGAGCGCGTCGGTGGACTCGCGGTAGACGGGGATCTGTCCGGTGCCCCGCATGGCGGCGCCGACGAATCCCTTCTTGAAAAGCCCGCTCTTCGCCAGGAATCGCGGAACGCGCCCGGTGTTGTACTGATAGTGGGCGTAGGCGAAGGGGTCGATGTGGGAATTGTGGTTCACCGCGGTGATAAATCCGCCCTCGGCCGGAATGTTCTCCATTCCGCGCCAGTCCCGCTTGATCATGACCACCAGCGGCGGTTTGCACAGCACCGCAGCGAAGCGGTACCAGAAGCCGATTCTCCGGCGGGGCACGCGCACACCTTCCTCTAGGACATCTTCCCGGTCTCCGGGACTTCTTCTCCCGGACCGGGGGCCGGGAGAAGTGTGTCCCCGGTCCGCCGGTCTGTCGAGGAACACCGTACGCCTCGCTGCCGCGCGCGCCTCGGGGCCCGGGTGACAATGAGGCAACAAGGGAGGGACGGTACGTCGGTGCAGTGGACCTTGGTGATACCCCTCAAGCCCCTGGCGCGAGCCAAGAGCAGGCTCGCGGACACCGCGACGGACGGTTTGCGTCCGGGACTGGCCCTCGCCTTCGCCCAGGACACGGTGGCCGCGGCCCTGGCCTGCCTGGCGGTGAAGGATGTGGTGGTCGTCACGGACGACACGCTGGCCGGACGCGAACTTTCGGCGCTGGGCGCGCGCATCGTCCCGGACACGCCCCAAAGCGGCCTGAACGCCGCTCTGCGGCACGGCACGGCGGTCGCACGCGCATCGCGTCCGGAAAGCGCGGTGGCGGCCCTGAACGCGGACCTGCCGGCGTTGCGTCCGCTGGAATTGTCCCGGGTGCTCGACGCGGCCGCGGAATTCCAGCGCGCTTTTCTCCCGGACGCGGCGGCAATCGGCACCACCCTGCTGGCCGCGTCCCCCGGCAATGAATTGGCGCCCGCATTCGGCCCGGATTCCCGCGCCCGCCACACCGCCTCGGGCGCCGCGGAACTGCGGCTGGCCGGCGTGGAGTCGGTACGCCAGGACGTGGACACCGGCGCGGACCTGCGAACGGCACTGGCCCTGGGCGTGGGCCCGCGGACGGCGGCGGTGGCAGCCCGCCTGCTGATCCCGGACCAGTAGGCTGCCGTCATGCAGGCGACCGCATACACGTACGACCCCGACAGCAGAAGCGGCCAGGTACTCCTGGACGACGGGACTCCGGTGCCTTTCGACGGGGCGGCTTTCGAGGCGGGGGGCCTACGGCTGCTGCGCCCCGGGCAACGGGTACGCATCGAGACGGAGGGGACCGGAGACGATCTCCGCGTCACCCTGGTGACCCTGCAGACGTTCTGAGGGTCAGGCGCCTGCAAGGGGCGCGGAAACTGCGCGATAAGCCCCCACCAGCGGTCTCTTTGAACTCAACCGCCTCAGAAATTCACCCAGGACACACCGCGGGCCGGACTCCCTCAGGAGTCCGGCCCGTCGCGTGAGTACCCCGACGCCCCCGCTTCTCAGCGAGCGGCGGTCTTCTTCGCGGTGGCCTTGCGAGCCGTCGACTTCTTGGCCGGCGCCTTCTTGGCGGTGGCCTTCTGGGCCGGAGCCTTCTTGGCGGCCGTCTTCTTCGCCGTCGCAGAGGTCTTCTTGGCGGTGGTCTTCTTCGCCGCCGCCGAGGTCTTCTTGGCGGCGGCGGTCGTCTTCTTCGCCGTCGTCTTCTTCGCGGTGGTCTTCTTCGCCGCCGCGGTCGCCTTCTTGGCGGTGCTCTTCTTCGCCGCCGCCTTCTTGACCGTCGCCGAAGCACCGCCGGTCAGGCTGCCCTTGGGCGCCTTCTTGACCGCGACCTCGCCGCCCCGCGGGAGCTTCTTCGAGCCGCTCACCAGGTCCTTGAAGCCCTGACCGGCACGGAAGCGCGGCACGGAGGTCTTCTTGACCCGAACCCGCTCGCCCGTCTGGGGATTGCGGGCGTAACGGGCCGGACGGTCCACCTTCTCGAAGGAACCGAAGCCCGTGACCGAGACCCGGTCCCCCCCGACGGTCGCGCGGACGATGGCGTCCAGAACCGCATCGACCGCTTCGGCGGCCTGCTGGCGGCCGCCCATCTTGTCGGCAATCGCTTCTACGAGCTGCGCCTTGTTCACGTCTTCCCCTTCGGAGACATCGCCAGAACGAAAGTGTTCAAGCTTTTTCGCACGTTAGGCAGATATATACCGCAAATCAAACACGAAACGGGCTTATCACCCTTGTGCCGCAACGGACTCGGTCGTCCAGGACGGTCCAGTCAGCGTTCCTCTTCGGGGAATCGGCCCGCTTCGAGGTCCGTGTTGAACCGTTCCAGCCGCCTTGCCGCGTCGGCGAGGTCGTGTTTGGCCGCGGCCGTAATGACCAGCAGCTTCCGGGTCAGCGCCATCCGTACGCCCTCCGGGACTTGCAGTGCGCGCACTCTTGTGTGCGCTTCCTTCAGTTGGCCCGCGACCGCCGCATAGAGCTGGAGTTGGCCGTCGTGTTCCATGCACAGATTGTGCCATCTGGGGCGAGTTGTCGCCTGCGCAGGGGGCAACTGCCGCCTCAAATGGCCTTCCGGGCACTTGCGGAAGGCACGGACACAGCACTCACGTACCCATCCAACATCCGTCCTAACGTGGGAAGTTGGCAAGACCTGCGACAACGCGAGCGCCCGTTCGGGTGCAGACATGGCTGTACCCCCAATCGTGGCGATCGGGGGTACAGGCGGGGTGTGGCGGTGGCTGAAACCAGCCGTATTCAGATGTGGTCGATCAGGCCGGAAGCGGGCTCCGGATCAGGCCTGGAGCGTCTGCGGCTTGTACGACGGCCGCTTGGCCTCGTACGCGGAGATGTCGGCCTCGTTCTGGAGGGTGATGGAGATGTCGTCCAGCCCGTTCAGCAGCCGCCAGCGGGAGTTCTCGTCCAGCTCGAAGGAGGCGGTGATCCCCTCGGCGCGCACCTCGCGGGCCTGGAGGTCGACCGTGATCTCGGCCTGCGGGTCGTTCTCGGTGAGCTCCTGGAGCGCGTCCACGATTTTCTGCTCCAGAACCACCGTGAGCAGGCCGTTCTTAAGCGAGTTGCCCCGGAAGATGTCGGCGAAGCGGGACGAGATGACGGTCTTGAAGCCGTAGTTCTGCAGTGCCCAGACGGCGTGCTCACGGGAGGAGCCGGTGCCGAAGTCGGGGCCGGCGACGAGCACGGTCGCCCCCTGCCGCTCGGGCCGGTTGAGCACGAACTCGGGATCTTTGCGCCAGGCCTCGAACAGCCCGTCCTCGAAACCGTCCCTGGTGACCTTCTTGAGCCAGTGAGCAGGGATGATCTGGTCGGTGTCGACGTTGGAGCGGCGCAGCGGGACGGCCCGGCCGGTGTGCGTGGTGAATGCTTCCATGGCTGATCAGACTCCAGCGGGCGTACGAACGTCGGCGTCGGACAGGTCGGCGGGCGAGGCCAGGTGGCCCAGGACGGCCGTGGCGGCCGCGACCTGCGGCGACACCAGGTGGGTACGGCCCCCCTTGCCCTGCCGGCCCTCGAAGTTGCGGTTGGAGGTGGACGCGGAGCGCTCGCCCGGGGCCAGCTGGTCGGGGTTCATGCCCAGGCACATCGAGCAGCCCGCGTGCCGCCATTCGGCGCCGGCGTCCTTGAAGACGACGTCCAGGCCCTCGGAGACGGCCTGCAGACCGACCCGCGCGGAGCCGGGGACGACCAGCATCCGTACGCCGTCGGCGACTTTGCGGCCCTCGACCACGGCGGCGGCGGCGCGCAGGTCCTCGATACGGCCGTTGGTGCAGGAGCCTACGAAGACGGTGTCCACCTTGATGGAGCTCAGTGCCTGGCCGGCCTCCAACCCCATGTACTCCAGGGCCTTTTCGGCGGCGAGGCGCTCCGAAGCGTCTTCGTACGAAGCCGGGTCGGGGACGTGCGACGAAAGCGGTGCGCCCTGGCCGGGGTTGGTGCCCCAGGTGACGAACGGCGAGAGGGCGGCGGCGTCGATGTGCACCTCGGCGTCGAAGACCGCGTCCTCGTCCGTCCGCAGGGTCTTCCAGTACTCGACCGCCGCGTCCCAGTCGGCGCCCTCGGGGGCGTGGGCGCGGCCCTTGATGTACGCGAAGGTGGTCTCGTCGGGGGCGATCATGCCCGCGCGGGCGCCGGCCTCGATCGACATGTTGCAGATGGTCATGCGGGCCTCCATCGAGAGCTTCTCGATGGCGGAGCCGCGGTACTCCAGGATGTAGCCCTGGCCGCCGCCGGTACCGATCTTGGCGATGATCGCCAGGATCAGGTCCTTGGCGGTGACGCCCTCGGGCAGCTCGCCGTCGACCGTGATGGCCATGGTCTTCGGGCGGGCCAGCGGCAGCGTCTGGGTGGCCAGCACATGCTCCACCTGGGAGGTGCCGATGCCGAACGCGAGCGCGCCGAAGGCGCCGTGCGTGGAGGTGTGCGAGTCACCGCAGACGACGGTGGTGCCGGGCTGGGTCAGACCCAGCTGCGGGCCGACCACGTGCACGACACCCTGCTCGACGTCGCCGAGCGGGTGCAGCCGGACGCCGAACTCGGCGCAGTTCTTGCGCAGCGTCTCCAGCTGGACCCGGGAGACCGGGTCCGCGATGGGCTTGTCGATGTCGAGGGTGGGGGTGTTGTGGTCCTCGGTCGCGATGGTGAGGTCGAGGCGGCGCACCTGGCGGCCGTTCTTGCGCAGTCCGTCGAAGGCCTGCGGGCTGGTCACCTCGTGCAGCAGGTGCAGATCGATGAAGAGGAGGTCGGGCTCGCCCTCGGCGCGCCGGACGACATGGTCGTCCCAGACCTTCTCCGCGAGTGTCCTACCCATCGCTTTCCCTCCGGCCGGCAGACGTGCACCGGCCCAACTAGAGATCTTGAGGTAGCGGCTGCCCGTTCTCCGGGCCCCTGAAGTCGTGGTTCCGGGCGTCCGCCGCCGGGCCCGTTGGTCCGCGGGCCACTGTGTCTATCCAGAGTGGCGCGTTCCATCGAAAATTGAACTTGCGTTTCACAGAGTGAGACGGGAGTATCGTTGCATGGACAACAGTAGCGGCGTCGGCGTTCTGGACAAGGCGGCCCTTGTCCTGAGCGCTCTGGAGTCCGGTCCGGCCACCCTCGCGGGTCTGGTCGGGGCCACCGGACTGGCACGGCCCACGGCTCACCGCCTGGCCGTGGCCCTGGAACACCACCGCATGGTGGCACGCGACATGCAGGGCCGTTTCATTCTCGGCCCGCGCCTCGCGGAACTGGCCGCGGCGGCAGGCGAGGACCGTCTGCTCGCGACGGCGGGCCCGGTGCTCACCCACCTCCGGGACATCACCGGCGAGAGCGCGCAGCTCTATCGCCGCCAGGGTGACATGCGGATCTGTGTGGCCGCGGCGGAACGCCTGTCCGGTCTTCGGGACACGGTCCCGGTCGGCTCGACGCTCACGATGAAGGCGGGTTCCTCGGCGCAGATCCTGATGGCCTGGGAGGAGCCGGAGCGCCTGCACCGCGGCCTCCAGGGCGCCCGCTTCACGGCCACGGCCCTGTCGGGTGTCCGCCGCCGCGGCTGGGCCCAGTCCATCGGCGAGCGCGAGCCGGGCGTCGCGTCGGTGTCGGCGCCGGTGCGGGGACCTTCCAACCGCGTGGTGGCGGCGGTGTCCGTTTCCGGACCGATCGAGCGGCTGACCCGCCACCCCGGGCGCATGCACGCCCAGGCGGTCATCGACGCGGCGGGCCGCCTGTCGGAGGCACTGCGCCGCACGGGCTGAGCGCGAAACTCCGGCCGGACAGGGAGAGGCCGCCTCAACGCCGCGGCGGCCATCCCCGAGGGGACCGGAGACACCTGAGGGCGCGGGAAACGGCGCGACCAGCCACGACGTTGTCGCAGGCGGCCGACGATTTTCGCCGTGGGGGCTTTGGTCGTAGGCACGCGCGGCCGGTGGGGGCTGGTCGCGCAGTTCCCCGCGCCCTTACGGGGCGCTGTACTCACGCCGATCGGTGAGCGAACCGGTCCTTCGCGTAGCGGCCCCGCTGCTCCACCGGCACCACGCCCGTCGCTCGGCCCAGGCCGAACTCCGGCATGTCGAAGTAGATCGACTCGTACGAGCCCTCCGGCGCCACATACGCCTCGTGCCACAGCCCCACGTGCCCGTGGAGCTTGCCCGCGCGCTCCTTGCGGTTCACGATCCCCCACACCCTGTGGTGGAACAGGTCGGGCGAGCTCGCGTACGCGTACAGCTTCTCCTTCGACTCCCAGTACTGGACGACGTAGTACGTGCGCGGCGAAGCCGTCAGCAGGATGCGCCCCAGCAGCCCGCGGCCGGGGTCCCGTTCGAGCTCCCGCAGCATGCGGAACATCGAGAGCGCGACCGGGAACCACTGGTGGACCGCCCAGAAGTGGTTGATGCGCATGCCGATCAGCAGGACCACCGCGTCGCCCTCGCGAGCTGCGGTCGTACGGCCCGGAATCGGCTTCGCGAACCTCGCGACCATGACGGCACCCCCGGAATGTCATCGGATAGCGGCACTATCCTTCTATGCGATGCTTGGATAGTGGCACTCACCAAGGAGGCACGCAAGACATGCGGCTTGCCCAGCTGAGCAGGCGCAGCGGTGTGTCCGCCGCGACGATCAAGTACTACCTGCGCGAAGGGCTGTTGCCGCCCGGCCACCAGGTCAACGCCACGACCGCGGAGTACGACGAGGAGCATCTGCGCCGGCTCCGCCTGGTCCGCGCGATGATCCAGGTCGGCCGGATCCCCGTCGCGACGGTCCGCGAGGTGCTCGGGCATGTAGACGACAGCTCGCTGGGCCGCACGATCAGGGTGGGCGCCGCGCTGTGGGCGCTGCCGCAGGTGCCGGAGCCGGACGAGGACGACGAGTTCGTCCGGAGCGCGCACCGGGAGGTCGGCGCACTGCTGGACGTGCTCGGCTGGGAGAACGCCAAGCAGCTCACGACCATCTCCCCCTCGTACCGCCGGCTGGTGGTCGCGGTGGCCGCGTTCCGCCGGCTCGGTTACGACTGGGACGCCGAACTCCTCGTGTCGCACGCGAAGTTGATGCATCAGGCGGCGATCGCCGACCTGGACTTCCTGGAGACGCATCCGTCCGAGGAGGAGAAGGTGGAGGCCGCGGTGGCCAGCGCGGTCCTGGTGGAGCCGATGCTCCAGGCGCTGCACCGGCTGGCCCAGGAGGAGGAGACGGCCCGCCGCTACGGCTTCGAGTGAGCCGTGGACAAACGGCAGTACGAGAAAGGGCCCCTCACCGAAGTGAGGGGCCTCGCTCTTCTCTCTGTACCCCCGACCGGATTCGAACCGGCGCTACCGCCTTGAGAGGGCGGCGTGCTAGGCCGCTACACAACGGGGGCATGGATCTTGCGTTTCCGCAGATCCGAGCTGGTCTACCTGGACTCGAACCAAGACTAACTGAACCAGAATCAGTCGTGCTGCCAATTACACCATAGACCAATGTGGTTTAGACCAGTTCGTACCCCCGACCGGATTCGAACCGGCGCTACCGCCTTGAGAGGGCGGCGTGCTAGGCCGCTACACAACGGGGGCCCTAGCGATCCTTCGATCACCGTACCCCCGACCGGATTCGAACCGGCGCTACTGCCTTGAGAGGGCAGCGTGCTAGGCCGCTACACAACGGGGGCTTGCGGATGTGATCCGCGCGTGCAGATGAGCTCTGCGAGCTGGCCTACCTGGACTCGAACCAAGACTAACTGAACCAGAATCAGTCGTGCTGCCAATTACACCATAGGCCACTGGAACGCAAGCCCCTGAGGGGATCTTGTTCTAGCTTCGCGCCTCCGGTTCCGGCCTTTCGGCCCGCTCCCCGGCGGCGCAGGAAGAACATTACCTGAAGGTGGACGGGGCTCCAAAACGGGTATCAGCGCGGAGGATCGCGGGCAGTTCGGCGAGGGAGGCGATCCGGTGCGGTCCGACGGGTGCGTCGGCCCTGGTGGCCGGTCCGTCGGACGGTCCGCAGCGGTCGATCCACACCGACAGCAACCCGGCGTCGGCGGCGCCGAGCCCGTCGATCTCGGGGTGGTCGCCGACGTACGCGACCTCGTGCGGGGCGAGTTCCAGCGCGGCGCAGGCCGCCAGGAAGGCGCCGGCCGCGGGCTTGGAGACACCCAGTTCGGCGGCGCAGAGGACGGCCTCGAAGCGGTCGTACACGCCCAGTGTGCGCAGCTTGCGGTCCTGGACGTGCAGGCTGGAGTTGGACAGCACGGCGTGCCGGTAGCCGGCCGCGAGGGCGTCCAGGGCGGGCAGGACGTCCGGGAAGAGGGCCCAGACGGCCTCGTAGTGCGTCAGGTAACGCCGGAACCAGTCGTCGGCCTCGGCGTCGGTCAGCTCCGCCTCCAGGAACACCCGCACCCGATCGCGGCGCTGGTCCTCGAAGGAGAGCTCGCCCGCCGAGAACCGCGCCCACTGCTGGTCGGTGATCTCCCGCCACCGCAGCAGCGCCGCCTCCGCGCTCCCCCAGCCCGCGAGCAGCCCCTCGGCCGCCAGATGCGTCCGCATGCCCTCGCGGTCGGCACTCGTGTAGTCGAAGAGAGTGTCGTCCACGTCCCAGACCACGGCCCTGATCGTCATGCCGCCGACGGTACCCGGTCGGTACGACGACGGGGCGGTCCCGGAGCGAACCGGAACCGCCCCTCACGCGCGGGTGCCCTACGCGGCCAGCTTCGCCAGGGCCGCGTCGATCCTCGCCAGCGTCTTCTCCTTGCCCAGGACCTCCAGGGACTCGAAGAGCGGCAGGCCGACCGTGCGGCCGGTGACGGCGACCCGGACCGGGGCCTGGGCCTTGCCGAGCTTGAGGCCATGGGCCTCGCCTGCGGCCAGGACCGCCTCCTTCAGGGACTCGGGAGACGTCCAGTCGGCCGACTCCAGCTTCTCCCGGGCCGTGGCCAGCAGGGCGTCGGAGCCCTCCTTCATCGCCTTCGCCCACGACGCCTCGTCGAAGACCGGCTCGGGCAGGAACAGGAAGTCGACGTTGTCGGTGATCTCCGACAGGACCTTCAGCCGGGTCTGGGCGTGCGGGGCGATCGCGTGCCACTTGGACTCGTCGAAGTCCTCCGGGGCCCAGGGGGCGAAGGGGGCCTTCAGCCAGGGGGCGCAGCGCTCCGTGAAGTCCTTCACATCCAGCAGGCGGATGTGGTCGGCGTTGATCGCCTCGCACTTCTTCAGGTCGAAGCGGGCCGGGTTGGGGTTCACGTCGGAGATGTCGAAGGCGGCCACCATCTCCTCGATCGAGAAGATGTCCCGGTCCGCCGAGAACGACCAGCCGAGCAGGGAGAGGTAGTTGAGCAGGCCCTCGGGGAGGAAGCCGCGCTCGCGGTAGAGGTTGAGCGAGGACTCCGGGTCGCGCTTGGAGAGCTTCTTGTTGCCCTCGCCCATGACGTAGGGGAGGTGGCCGAAGGCCGGGGTCTGCTTGGCGATACCGAGTTCGGTCAGCGCCTTGTAGAGGGCGATCTGCCGGGGGGTGGAGGAGAGCAGGTCCTCGCCGCGCAGGACGTGGGTGATCTCCATCAGGGCGTCGTCGACCGGGTTGACGAGCGTGTACAGCGGGGCGCCGTTCGCGCGGACGATGCCGTAGTCCGGGACGTTCTCCGGGGTGAAGGTCAGCTCGCCGCGGACCAGGTCGGTGAAGGTGATCGTCTCGTCGGGCATCCGGAAGCGGACGATCGGGGTGCGGCCCTGGGCCTTGTACTCCTCGACCTGCTCGGCGGTGAGGTCGCGGCAGTGGCCGTCGTAGCCGGACGGCCTGCCGGCCGCGCGGGCGGCCTCGCGGCGGGTGTCCAGCTCCTCCTGGGAGCAGTAGCAGTGGTAGGCGTGGCCGGCGTCCAGGAGCTTCTGTGCGACATCCCGGTAGATGTCCATGCGCTGCGACTGGCGATACGGCGCGTGCGGGCCGCCGACCTCGGGGCCCTCGTCCCAGTCGAAGCCCAGCCAGCGCATCGCGTCGAGCAGCTGCTGGTACGACTCCTCGGAGTCGCGGGCCGCGTCGGTGTCCTCGATGCGGAAGACCAGGGTGCCCTGGTGGTGCCGCGCGAACGCCCAGTTGAACAGGGCGGTGCGGACCAGGCCCACATGGGGGTTACCGGTGGGCGAGGGACAGAAACGGACGCGGACGGGGGAGGCGGGTGCGCTAGCCACGCTTGACAACCTTGTTGGTGAGAGTGCCGATGCCTTCGATGGTGACGGCGACCTCGTCGCCGACGTTGAGGGGGCCGACCCCTGCCGGGGTGCCGGTGAGGATCACGTCGCCGGGGAGCAGCGTCATGGCCTCGGTGATGTTGACGATCAGGTCCGCGATGGGGTGGATCATCTCGCTCGTACGGCCCAGCTGGCGCTGTTCGCCGTTGACCGTGAGCTGGATCGTCAGGTCGGAGGCGGTGGAGAGGTCCAGGTCCGTCTCCACCCAGGGGCCGAGCGGGCAGGAGGTGTCGAAGCCCTTGGCCCGGGCCCACTGCTTCTCGCGCTTCTGGACGTCGCGGGCGGTGACGTCGTTGGCGCAGGTGTAGCCGAAGACGACGTCCTGGACGCGCTCGCGCGGGACCTCGCGGCACATACGGCCGATGACCACGGCCAGTTCGGCCTCGTGGTGGAGGTCCTGGGAGAACGAGGGGTACTGGATGGCGTCGCCGGGGCCGATCACCGAGGTGGACGGCTTGAAGAAGGCGAAGGGGGCGTCCGGAACCTCGTTGCCCAGCTCCCTCGCGTGCTCCGCGTAGTTACGGCCGTAGGCGACGACCTTGTTGGGGAGCACCGGCGGGAGCAGCCGTACCTTGCTCAGCGGGACCTTCGTGCCGGAGAGCTCGAAGTCCGTGAACGGAATGCCCTTGATGATGTCGAGGACGAGTTCGTCCTGCTTGTCGCCCTCGACGGCGCCGAAGGCGACGTTCCCGTCGATGGAGAACCTGGCGATGCGCACGGGATCCTTGCGCCCCTCACTGAGCCGGCTGGAGTCTGACACTCCAGGCTAACGCGGCAAGGGGTGGCCACCGTGAAAACCACCCGGTGACCGGGTGGGTGAGTGAACGGCGGCCGCGACCCGTACTACCCGCTGCCCGCTACTCGGCGACCGAGGTCGTGGCCGGGATCTCCATGAGGATGGTGCGCCGCGGGTTGGCGGTCTGGGCGGGGAGGTCGAGGGAGTGCTCGGGGAGTTCGGGGGTCTGCAGTTCCTCGGCGTCCTTGAGGTGGGCAAGGGTGGTGCGCCGGGGGTTGGCTATGTTGCGGAACATCATCGTCGTCTTCACGGTTGCAGTTGACCCCGTCATCTATGGGTTGGCAGAGACTTCCCTCTTGTAAAGCGCCAGGCTAAACATCGAATTCCCGGCGGAAGCCGCCGAGTAGCTGTGATCGACGTGTGAGTTTGCTCACGAAGTCGCGGGCGAAACCGTCATTCCGGACAGATAACTCACCGCAACGAAAGGGACATTGGCGAACCGAAGATGCCATTCCGCTCCTGATCATCGCGACTGGGACACCCCACGGGCGCCTGCGACTGGCAGGGATACGCCCGTTATGTACGCGATCGACTTCGACATCTCGTAACGTGTCACTCACACGCTGTCACGGAGGTCACAGCTCGGTCCACGGCCCTTGTTGGAGATCCGGCACTGTGCTGGAATTCCACGGAACCGCCGCAGGATCGAGCCGGCGCGCAGGGGGCGCAACGCAGCGCCGGGTGGCGGCGAGACAGGGGGACCAGCGCCGGTCACACTCACGACCAACAGGGGGCGCGTATTCAGGGCGCTCCCCCGTACAACGCCGACACCGTGTCTCTCCGTTCACCGGAGGGGCGCCTGGTCCAGAGGTTGCGACGCTAGTGCAGGGACGTTTCAAGAGGGATGGCAGCGCTCCGGCGGAGCCGGAGGCGCACGGCGGGACCGACCGCGGTTCCTCGCCCCAGCACGCCCAGAACCCGGGCCCGGGGTCGGCCCCGGCCGGCGGTGGTGACGGCGGGGAGCGCTCCGGGCGCCCCGCCGTGTCCGCGTCTTCGGGGTCTGCGGGGTCTTCGGGCCCCCAGCCGACCGCCGCACCGGCGCCCACGATCAAGCCCGCCAAGGGCCCGTCCAACCCCGGCTCGCGCATAGCCCTGCGCAACTGGCGCATCTCCACGCGCCTGGTGTCGCTGCTCGCGCTCCCCGTGGTGGCGGCGACCTCGCTGGGCGCGGTGCGCATCAACCAGTCACTCGACGACATCCAGCAGCTCGACAACATGAAGCTGCTGACGCTCATGACCAAGCAGGCCACCGAGCTGGCCCAGGCCCTCCAGAACGAGCGCGACCGGTCGGCGGGTCCGCTGGCGCACGGTCAGTCGACCAGCAGCGTCACGGTCAAGGGCCTCGACCAGACGACCGACCGCGCCCGCGAGAACTTCCTCAACGCCTCCGAGGCAATCGACACGGCGAGCAAGAACGGTCAGCTCCAGGGCGTCCGGGACAGTCTCGTCGGTCTGGCCGGCCAGCTGGACGACCTGGCGAAGATCCGCAAGGACGCCTATCAGCAGAAGGAGAACTCGACCCAGACGGTCGAGGCCTACCACCGGCTGATCACCCAGCTGATCGGCCTCTCGCAGGACATGGCGCAGGCCTCCAGCAACCCGGAGATGATCCAGCGCACCCGCGCCCTGGCGGCGTTCTCCACCGCCAAGGAGTACGCGTCCGTGCAGCGAGCCGTCATCGCCTCGGCCCTGCCCGCAAACAACACGAGCCTCGGCAACCTCTCCGAGAACGACCGCCTCTACGGCGAGTCGGCCCAGTCGAGCGAGACCTCCGAGCTGACGATCTTCCGCAAGATCTACACCGGCAACGCGGCCGAACTGCTCAAGCCGATCGACGAGAACAACCCGACGATCCAGTCCGCGAACACCTACGCCAAGCGTGCGCTCGGCGCCCAGAACGGTCTGAACGAGCTCAGCAAGCGCTCATACCGCGACTGGACCGACGACAGCTCGACCAAGATCGACCAGATGCAGAAGATCGAGCACACGCTGCTCGAGGACATGGAGCAGAAGGCCCGCGAGCTGCGGTCCTCCTCCCAGCAGGAAGCGATCATCTCCGGTGCGCTGATCCTGCTCGTCCTCGGTGTGTCGCTGGTCGGCGCCTTCATCGTGGCCCGCTCCATGATCCGCTCGCTGCGCCGCCTCCAGGAGACCGCCACCAAGGTCGCCCAGGACCGGCTGCCCGAGCTGGTCAAGCAGCTGTCCGAGTCCGACCCGCAGGACGTCGACACGTCCGTGGAGTCGGTCGGTGTGCACTCCCGGGACGAGATCGGCCAGGTGGCCGCGGCCTTCGACGACGTGCACCGCGAGGCGGTCCGCCTCGCCGCCGAGCAGGCCCTCCTCCGGGGCAACGTCAACGCGATGTTCACCAACCTCTCGCGCCGCTCCCAGGGCCTCATCCAGCGTCAGCTCTCGCTCATCTCCGAACTGGAGTCCCGCGAGGCCGACCCGGACCAGCTGTCCTCCCTCTTCAAGCTCGACCACCTCGCGACGCGTATGCGCCGTAACGGTGAGAACCTCCTCGTCCTCGCCGGTGAGGAGCCCGGCCGCCGCTGGACCCGCCCGGTCCCGCTGGTCGACGTGCTCCGCGCCGCCGCGTCCGAGGTGGAGCAGTACGAGCGCATCGAGCTGGCCGCCGTACCGACCACCGAAGTGGCCGGCCGTGTGGTCAACGACCTCGTGCACCTGCTCGCCGAGCTGCTCGAGAACGCGACCTCGTTCTCCTCGCCGCAGACCAAGGTCAAGGTCACCGGTCACGCCCTGCCCGACGGCCGGGTGCTGATCGAGATCCACGACACCGGTATCGGCCTCTCCCCCGAGGACCTCGCGGCGATCAACGAGCGGCTCGCCTCGCCGCCCACCGTGGACGTCTCGGTCTCCCGCCGCATGGGTCTGTTCGTGGTCGGTCGTCTGTCGCAGCGGCACGGCATCCGCATCCAGCTGCGCCCGTCCGACTCCGGCGGTACGACCGCGCTGGTCATGCTCCCCGTCGATGTCGCCCAGGGCGGCAAGAAGCCCGCTCCCGGCAAGCCCGGCGCCCCGGCGCAGTCCGGCGGTCCGGCCGCCGCGCAGGCGGCGGCCGGTGCGGCCGCGGCCCGGCGGGGCGGCGGCCAGGGCGGTACCGGTGGTTCGCTCGGCGCGGGTGCCCCCGCCCCGGCCCTCGGCGGCGGTGCCGCCGCGGCCGGCGGGCGCGGTGGCGCCCTCGGTTCCGGCGGCCCCTCCGGCGGGCTGCTCGGCGCCGGTACCGCTCCGCGCGGCCAGGTCGGCGCGGGCCAGGGTCCCCGGGCCGCGCTGCCCGGCGCGGGTCCGAACGGCGGCCGTCCCGGTGCGCCGGGCGGTGCACGCGGCCAGCAGGGTCCGGCGGCTCCCCCGCAGGGCCGGCCCACCGGCGGTGCCGGTGCCTTCGGCGACCAGAACACGTTCGGCAACAGGCAGGACCCCTTCGGCGGTCAGGACGCCTTCGGCAACCGGGGTGCGGTCCCGCCGCAGCGCTCCGCCGCCCCCTCCGACCAGGGCCGTCAGCCCCAGCTGCCGCCGCGCGGTGGTCCGCGGGCCGAGCTGCCCGGCGCCAACCCGCAGCAGGGCAGGCCCAGCTGGAGCGACGACAACGCCCAGCCGCCGCTCTCCCGTGCCTCGCTGGACACCCCGCGCGGCCACGACGAGCAGGACCCGGCCCACACCGCGCCGATGCCCCGCATCGACGACCGGCAGGACCTGGACGCCACCTCGCAGATGCCGGCGATCCCGCAGGGGCCGTCGTCCACCGGCGAGTTCCCGCGCCCGGACTTCAACCTGCCGAACGGCTCGTACCCCCGCCCGGGCGCGCACGGCCCGCAGGACACGGGTTCCTTCCCCCGCCCCGGCACGAACGGCCCGCAGGACACCGGCTCCTTCCCGCGCCCCGGTGCGAACGGACCCCAGGACACGGGCTCGGTCCCGCGCCCCAACGTGAACGGCCAGCAGGACTCCGGGCAGTTCGTCCGCTCCGATGTCTTCGGCGGGCCGACCGGGCCGCAGGGCGGCCCCCGGAACACCGGCCAGTTCGCCGCCCCGCAGGGCTACGACAACGGCTCCACCGGCCAGTTCGCCGCCCCGTCCTACGACGGCGGTTCCACCGGGCAGCACTCCCTGCCCGGCCACCAGAACGGCTTCGCGGGCAACGGGCAGAACGGCAACGGCCAGCACCACACGGGCCAGTTCGAACGTCCGCAGACCAACGGCCGCGGTATGGACTTCGGTACTCAGCAGCGTCCGCCGGCCCGTCAGGAGCCCGAGGCGTTGCCGCCGGCCACCGGTCCCGGTGACGGTCGTACCCCGCTGTACGACACGCTGGAGACCAACTGGTTCCACGGCGGGCAGCAGGAACAGCAGCAGCCGCAGAGCAACGGCTACGGAAACGGAAACGGCTCCGCGCCGATCCCGCCGGCCCCCTCTCAGCCGCCGGCCCCGGCCGCCGCGGCCCCCCAGCGTCCCGCCCAGGCAGCCTGGCGCACCTCCCCGAACGACGACCTCGTCCGGCAGGCGGAGCGTGTCAGGCAGCCGGCGGCGGGCGGTGTCACCACCTCCGGTCTGCCGCGCCGGGTACCCCGGGCGAACCTCGTCCCGGGCACGGCTCAGCAGCAACAGCACCACACCGGTCCGCAGGTCTCGCGTGCGCCTGATGACGTCCGCGGCCGGCTGACGAATCTCCGTCGGGGTATCGCGCAGGGACGGCAGGCCGGCACCGGCCCGCAGACCGGCAGCTTCCCGAGCCCCACTCACCAGCAGGAGCGTTAGTTGAGTCCGATGAGCCAGGCGGCACAGAATCTGAACTGGTTGATCACCAACTTCGTGGACAACACCCCCGGTGTGTCCCACACCGTCGTCGTGTCCGCCGACGGTCTCCTTCTGGCGATGTCCGAAGGTTTCCCCCGTGACCGCGCCGACCAGCTGGCGGCCGTCGCATCCGGGCTCACCTCGCTGACGGCCGGGGCTTCCCGGATCTTCGAGGGCGGCGACGTGGCGCAGACGGTCGTCGAGATGGAACGCGGCTTTCTCTTCCTGATGTCCGTCTCGGACGGGTCGTCCCTCGCGGTCCTGGCCCACCCCGAGTGCGACATCGGCCTCGTCGGCTACGAGATGGCGCTCCTGGTCGACCGAGCGGGCGCGGTGCTCACGCCCGACCTGCGCGCCGAACTGCAAGGCAGTCTGCTCCACTGACCGCCCGGATCCAACCCGCCTCACCAAATCACCGTCCGGCCGCCACAATCCCCCCACCGGCCACGTCCGACGGCACGACTGACCGACTTGCTGTCCCGCCCGGAGGAACGATGACCCCGCCCACCGCCTCTCATGATCCGTACGCGGAGCCGTACGGGGATGAGGGCGACCAGCCGCTGGTACGTCCTTACGCGATGACCGGCGGCCGGACCCGGCCGCGCTACCAGCTCGCCATCGAGGCGCTGATCAGCACGACGGCCGACCCGGCAGCGCTCATGGGGCTGCTCCCGGAGCACCAGCGCATCTGCCACCTGTGCCGCGAGGTGAAGTCGGTGGCCGAGGTCTCGGCGCTGCTCGCCATGCCGCTCGGTGTGGCCCGGATCCTGGTGGCCGACCTCGCCGAGGCCGGCCTGGTCGCCATCCACCAGCCGGGCGGCGACGAGAACAACGGTGGCGCACCTGACGTGACGCTGCTCGAAAGGGTGCTCAGTGGACTTCGCAAGCTCTGACGGAGGCCGGGCCACCACCTCCGCGAAGATCGTGGTGGCGGGCGGCTTCGGCGTCGGCAAGACCACGTTCGTGGGAGCGGTCTCCGAGATCAACCCGCTGCGCACGGAGGCCGTGATGACGTCCGCCTCGGCGGGCATCGACGACCTCACCCACACCGGGGACAAGACGACCACCACGGTCGCCATGGACTTCGGCCGTATCACCCTGGACCAGGACCTGATCCTGTACCTGTTCGGTACGCCGGGCCAGGACCGCTTCTGGTTCATGTGGGACGACCTGGTACGCGGCGCGATCGGCGCCGTCGTCCTGGTGGACACCCGCCGGCTCGCCGACTGCTTCCCCGCGGTCGACTACTTCGAGAACAGCGGTCTGCCGTTCGTCATAGCGCTCAACGGCTTCGACGGGCATCAGCCCTACACGCCCGAAGAGGTGCGCGAGGCGCTGCAGATCGGCCCGGACGCGCCGATCATCACGACGGACGCCCGGCACCGCGCCGACGCCAAGAGTGCGCTGATCACGCTGGTGGAGCACGCTCTCATGGCACGGCTGCGGTAGCACCCAAGTCGTTCGTCATGTACGGCCGTTGTCGTACGGAAACCGGAGCCGGCTGTGGCCTTTGACACGGTCGGCTCCGGTGTTCATAACGTTTCGGCAGAGGAATCCGGTGATATCGCCACGCGTCGCGGTCACGCGGTACCGCTGCGCTCACATCAGCCCCGCCTTTTGGCGGGGCTCGCTCTTTATGACCGTTTTATCTGGGCCCTACAAGACCGCACTCCCCCGCTTTCCACTGTTTGGAAGTGCGTAGGCCCCCGTGCTGGAATGCCTGAACTGCCCAATAGTCAAAGACGTACTCAGTAGTGGTCGATGACACACCGGGCTCTGAGAGACTGCGGCACAACGATAGGTGCCCGCCGCCGAGAGGTTGTTGGTCGAGTGAGGCGAAGCAAGAACGGTCCCGAGCCGTCGGCACGGGGCAACTTCACCCCGCCGCCGCGCGCTGCGGCGCCCACCCCTGTGCCAGCCGCGGAACCACCGGCCGCGCCCGCGAAGAGCGGCGGCCGTTTCTCCCCGCGCAACTGGCGAGTGCCCACCAGGCTGAACGCGATTCTGCTCATACCCGTGGTCGTCGGCCTGGTCATGGGCGGCTTCCAGGTGAAGAGCTCCATCGACACCTGGCAGGAGGCCCAGGACGCGGAGAACACCGCACGCCTCGTCCGCGCATCCCTCTCCTACGCCGACGCCCTCTACGAGGAGCGTGACGTCACCGCGGCGCCCCTGCTCAAGGGCTCGCTGCAGAACGCCGCCGACAAGAAGACGGTCTCCGACGCACGCGCCCAGACGGACAAGGCCGCCGACGCCTTCGACGCCGCCGCGCAGAACATGCCGCAGAAGGCCGGCCTGGAGCGCCGCCTCAAACTGTTCCGCGAGGCCGAGCCCACCCTCACCAACCTGAGGGCCGCCGCGTACACCACCAAGCTCACCGGTGTGCAGACGGAAGAGGGCTACATCGGGGTCGCGCACCCCCTGATGGAGTTCGCCAACGAGCTCGGTCTGGGCACCGGAAACATCACCTCCTACGGCCGTACCGTCTACGCCATCTCGCTCACCAAGGCGGCCCTGTCGCTGGAGCGCTCGATCGGCATGCACCTGCTGATCAAGCCCGGCCCGGACGCCGGCAACCTGGCCAGCCAGCGGGTCGCCCTCTCCTCGTACGCCTATCTCGAAGGCATCGCCGTCGAGGAGTACATCGGCGGTGGCACCGAGGCGGACGCGCAGAAGCTGACCGACCTCCAGAAGAAGATCAAGACCGACGGCGCGGCGCTGGTGCAGCAGGCCAAGGCCAAGGACCCGAACTACGTGGCCCCGCCGTCCAACCCCACGACGATGGTCTCGGCGCTCGCGACGCTGGAGAACACCGACACCGCCACCCGTCAGGGGCTGGCCGCCAAGGGCATCACGGCCGAGAACTGGTGGACGGTCAACACGCTCAAGTACAACGCCTACCGCCAGATCGAGTCGGACATGGCCGACAAGGCGGTGAGCGAGGCCTCCGGCATCGCCGACGACGCCAAGACCTCAGCGTTCATCACCGGTGCCGCGGTCGTGGTCGCGCTGCTCGCCGCGTTCATCCTGGCCGGCATGGTGGCCCGCCAGATGTCCCGGTCGATGCGCCAGCTGCGCAACGCCGCCTTCGGTATCGCCGAGCAGCGTCTGCCGATGCTGGTCGACCAGCTCTCCCGCACCGACCCCGGCCGGGTCGACACCCGGGTGGCGCCGATCCCGATCACCTCGACCGACGAGATCGGCGAAGTCGCCCGCGCCTTCGACCAGGTCCACCGCGAGGCCGTCCGGCTCGCCGCCGAGCAGGCGCTGCTGCGGGGCAACATCAACGCGATCTTCACCAACCTGTCGCGCCGCAACCAGTCGCTGATCGAGGGCCAGCTGACCCTGATCACCGACCTGGAGAACAACGAGGCCGAACCGGACCAGCTGGAGAACCTCTTCCGGCTGGACCACCTCGCGACCCGTATGCGCCGCAACGGCGAGAACCTCCTGGTCCTCGCCGGCGAGGAGCCCGGTCGCCGCTGGGACCAGCCGGTCCCGCTGGTCGACGTGTTGCGCGCCGCCTCCTCCGAGGTGGAGCAGTACGAGCGCGTCGAGCTCTCCGGCGTCCCGGAGGCCGAGATCCACGGCCGCGCGGTCACCGACCTCGTCCACCTGCTGGCCGAGCTTCTGGAGAACGCGACGACGTTCTCCTCCCCGCAGACCAAGGTCCGTGTCACCGCGACCCGTCTCCCCGACGGCCGCATCATGATCGAGATCCACGACAAGGGCATCGGCCTCACCGCCGAGGACTTCGCGGACATCAACCACAAGCTGGCCAACCCGCCGACCGTGGACGCCGCGATCTCCCAGCGCATGGGCCTCTTCGTGGTCGGCCGGCTCTCCGACCGGCACGGCATCCGGGTCCAGCTCCGCCCCTCGGGCGAGCAGGCAGGCACCACCTCGCTGGTCATGCTGCCGGACGCCATCACCCATGGTGGCGGTGGCGAACAGCCACTGGAGCGCGAGGAGTTCACCGTCTCGCAGATCATCCCGGAGCAGCAGTTCCAGGTTGAGAACTTCAGCCAGCAGCCGCCGCTCCAGCCGATGCGTACGGCGGCCGAGCTGGGCTTCGACGACAGCCGTTACACCGAGATCCCCGACGACATCCGCGAACTGGACCCCGTCGGCCGCTCCCTGATGCGCGAGGAGCGCCGTGCGGCCCTGGAGGCCCAGGCACAGCCCCCGCAGGGCACACAGCACCCGCAGGAGACCGCGGAGATCCCGGCGTACGTCGACGAGTTCGACAGGGGCCGGCAGGGCTACGACACCAGCGGTACGGGCTTCCAGGAGCAGCCCACGGGCTTCGACGCCGGGCAGCAGTACCAGGAGCAGTCGCAGAGCGCGTACGACGAGCAGTACTACGCGCCGAACGGCGGCCTGCCGCAGAACGACACGTTCTCGCCGGACGCCTTCGCCACCAACGGCGGTTACCCGGAGCCCAGTTATCCGGAACCGGCCCAGGAAGAGCCCACGGCCGCGCCCGCCGCCGCCTCCGACTCGTTCCCGGCGTTCGGGGAGCAGCCCTACCAGGACGACTGGCCGCAGCAGGGGCAGCAGCAGGACGGCTACCAGAACGGTTACCCGGCCCAGTACGCTCCGGAAGCGGAATCGGCGCAGGCCGGTGACGTGGACGAGCGGAACCGCGTAGGCTTCGACCGTCCGGGAGCGGCCCCCTCCGCCGGCCACCAGCTGACCAACGCAGGGCTGCCCCGTCGGGGATCCGGCGGCACGGGCGGCCCCAACGGCGCGGGTCCCGTGCAGCAGGCTCCGGCCGCGGCTTCGGCTCCGGCGACTCCGGGGGCCTCGGCTCCGGAGTCCAACGGCGACAGCAGCTGGCGTTCGGCGAACGACGAGCGCTGGCAGCAGGCCTCGCAGCTGCGCAGGCCCAAGGCGGGCGGGGTCACCTCCTCCGGCCTGCCGAGGCGGGTACCCAAGGCCAACCTGGTCGAGGGAGCCGCCGAGAACACCCCTCAGGGAGGCCCCCAGGTCTCCCGCGCCCCGGAGGACGTCCGGGGCAGGCTGAGCAACCTGCGCAGGGGCGTCCAGCGCGGACGCAACGCAGGCAGTGAAACGAACGGCCAGGCCACTAGGAATCAGCACAGTGGTCCTGACAGCACCTACAACCAGGAGCGTTAGTGTGAGCCCGATGAGCCAGGCGGCACAGAACCTGAACTGGTTGATCACCAACTTCGTGGACAACACCCCGGGGGTGTCCCACACGGTGGTGGTCTCCGCCGACGGACTCCTTCTGGCGATGTCCGAAGGCTTTCCCCGCGACCGCGCCGACCAGCTCGCGGCCGTCGCATCCGGTCTGACGTCTCTGACGGCAGGCGCCTCCCGAATCTTCGAGGGAGGCAGCGTGAATCAGACGGTTGTGGAGATGGAGCGGGGGTTCCTGTTCATCATGTCCGTATCCGATGGTTCGTCGCTGGCGGTCCTGGCCCACCCGGAGGCCGACATCGGCCTGATTGGGTATGAGATGGCCCTTTTGGTGGACCGCGCGGGCACGGTTCTTACCCCGGATCTGCGTGCGGAACTCCAGGGAAGCCTTCTCAACTAATAGTCAGACGGTGCGTTTTAGCGTCCCGGGGCCGTAAGGTTTCGGGACGCGGCTCCATAAGGATCGGTGCCCGGCACGGTCGGAGGAGGAGAGAAAGTGGCAACACCCCCAGGCGGTTCGAACAACGGCAACTGGTCGTACGGTCCTGCGCAGGGCCAGGGCGACGGTTCCGCGAACCGGTACAACTTCCCCTCCGCCCCGAGCCACCGGCAGCCGTACGCACCGCAGGGCCCCGGCCCGTCGCCGTACGACCAGCCGCCGGCGCCGCGCATCCAGCCGGTGCAGCCGCAGCGTCGTCCCGAGCCCGTGCCCGCCGGGGCGTCGAACAACCCGTTGGTGCGTCCGTACGCCATGACCGGTGGCCGGACCCGCCCGCGGTACCAGCTCGCCATCGAGGCGCTGGTGCACACCACCGCGCAGCCGCACCAGATGCAGGGCCAGTTGCCCGAGCATCAGCGGATCTGCAACCTCTGCCGGGAGATCAAGTCGGTGGCCGAAGTCTCGGCCCTCCTGTCGATCCCTCTCGGCGTGGCCAGGATCCTCGTCGCCGACTTGGCGGAGGCGGGCCTGGTCGCCATCCATCAGCCCGGCGGCGACGAGAACGCCGGTGGCCAGCCAGACGTGACTTTGCTCGAAAGGGTGCTCAGTGGACTTCGCAAGCTCTAGCGGAGGGCCTTCCCGCTCCACCACGTCCGCGAAGATCGTGGTGGCGGGCGGCTTCGGCGTGGGCAAGACCACGTTCGTCGGCGCCGTCTCGGAGATCAACCCGCTGCGCACAGAGGCCGTGATGACGTCCGCGTCTGCCGGCATCGACGACCTCACCCACACCGGGGACAAGACGACCACCACGGTCGCCATGGACTTCGGCCGTATCACCCTGGACCAGGACCTGATCCTGTACCTGTTCGGTACGCCGGGCCAGGACCGCTTCTGGTTCATGTGGGACGACCTCGTACGCGGTGCCATCGGCGCCATCGTCCTGGTGGACACCCGCCGGCTCGCCGACTGCTTCCCCGCGGTCGACTACTTCGAGAACTCGGGTCTCCCCTTCGTCATCGCTCTCAACGGCTTCGACGGCAACCAGCCGTACAACCCGGAAGAGGTCCGCGAGGCGCTCCAGATCGGCCCCGACACCCCGATCATCACGACGGACGCGAGGCATCGCGCAGATGCGAAGTCGGCGCTGATCACTCTCGTGGAGCACGCTCTGATGGCTCGGCTGCGGTAGTTCCGGCGACCGGGCTGCCACGGCCGGCCGTCCGCCGACTGCGGGTGGTTCGTGGCCTGTCGCGCAGTTCCCCGCGCCCCTGGAGGGGCGCGTTGCTGGGCCCCTTCTTCTGAAGGGGCCCGAACTTTTTGCCACGGCGGCAGCTCGCTTCCTTTTCCCGCCGCAACCGAACCGGCCCCGACAGCCCCTGGCGCACGCGGAGAAGGGCCCCTCTGAAGCAGAGGGGCCCTTCTCCGTACGTACTGTCGGCCTGGCGGCGCAGCCTAGCCGTGCCAGCTGTGTGGGGCGCGGAAGCCGTTCTCGCGCTCCAGGCGGCGCCAGCCGGCCTTCGCGCGGCCTCGGTGGGTCTGCTCGGTGTCGGCGGTCGGCCGGGCGGCCGCGCGGGCCAGGAGGACCGCCGTTATAGCGGCGACTTCCTCCGGGTCTGCGTTGCCCTTCTCCACGCGAATGTCAGGGACGTTCATGGATTCAGTCTCCGTGAGAGAGGTTTCCGCAGGATTACTGCGGGGGGTTGCCGTGCTTACGCGACGGCAGGTCGGCGTGCTTGGTGTGCAGCATCGCCAGCGACCTGGCGAGCACCTCGCGGGTCTCGGCCGGGTCGATGACATCGTCGACCAGGCCGCGCTCGGCCGCGTAGTAGGGGTGCATGAGCTCGGCCTTGTACTCCTTGACCATCTTCTGTCGCATGGCCTCGGGGTCCTCGGCCGCGGCGATCTGCCGACGGAAGATCACGTTGGCCGCACCCTCCGCGCCCATGACCGCGATCTCGTTCGTCGGCCAGGCGTAGGTCAGGTCGGCACCGATCGACTGGGAGTCCATGACGATGTAGGCACCTCCGTACGCCTTGCGCAGGATCAGTGAGATCCGGGGCACGGTCGCGTTGCAGTAGGCGTAGAGGAGCTTCGCGCCGTGGCGGATGATCCCGCCGTGTTCCTGGTCGACACCGGGGAGGAAGCCCGGTACGTCCAGGAAGGTGACGATCGGAACATTGAAAGCGTCACACATCTGGACAAAGCGCGCAGCTTTTTCACTCGCCTCGATGTCCAGGACGCCCGCCAGTACCTGCGGTTGGTTGGCGATGATGCCCACGACCTGGCCGTCGATCCGGGCCAGCGCGCAGATGATGTTCCGCGCCCAGCGCTCGTGGACCTCCAGGTACTCGCCGTCGTCGACGATCTCCTCGATCACCTTGGTCATGTCGTACGGCCGGTTGCCGTCGGCCGGGACCAGGTCCAGGAGGACGTCGCTGCGGCGGTCGACGGGGTCCGTGGAGTCGACGCGCGGCGGGTTCTCGCGGTTGTTCTGCGGGAGGAGCGAGAGGAGGTAGCGGACCTCCGCGATGCAGGTCTCCTCGTCGTCGTACGCGAAGTGACAGACACCGGAGGTCTCCGCGTGCACGTCGGCGCCGCCGAGGCCGTTCTGGGTGATCTCCTCGCCGGTGACCGCCTTGACGACGTCCGGGCCGGTGATGAACATCTGCGAGGTCTCGCGGACCATGAAGACGAAGTCGGTGAGGGCGGGGCTGTAGGCCGCGCCGCCCGCGCAGGGGCCGAGCATCACGGAGATCTGCGGGATGACGCCGGACGCCTTGGTGTTGCGCTGGAAGATGCCGCCGTAGCCGGCGAGGGCGGAGACGCCCTCCTGGATACGGGCGCCGGCGCCGTCGTTGAGGGAGACCAGGGGGGCGCCGGCCGCGATGGCCATGTCCATGATCTTGTGGATCTTGGTGGCGTGGGCCTCGCCCAGCGCGCCGCCGAAGATCCGGAAGTCATGGGCGTAGACGAAGACGGTACGGCCTTCGACCGTGCCCCAGCCGGTGATGACGCCGTCGGTGTAGGGCTTCTTTGCCTCCAGGCCGAAGCCGACCGCGCGGTGCCGGCGCAGCTGCTCGACCTCCTGGAAGGAACCCGGGTCCAGGAGCAGCTCGATACGCTCCCGGGCCGTCAGCTTGCCCTTGGCGCGCTGTGCCTCGGTCGCCTTCTCGCTGGGCCCCGCCACGGCCGCCGCACGGATCTCGTGCAGCTCGGCGACCCGCCCGCGCGCGTCCGTCGGCTCGCCGGTGGGCTCACCCGTCGTCTCTTCCAAAACGGTCATGTAGTGACCTTACGAAGGACACCAAGGATTGCGAGACGTCGACTCCGTACAGTCTCCGACGCGTTTTCCTGGAACCACTGAACAGAACCAGAAGAGCATGCAGCCGTTCCGACTGCTCAGAGGGCTGCGCCGTTGTAGGGGTGCCACAAAGGCATCCCCTGAGACGCGCCTCACATTCATGGGTCACCCGTCCCACCCCCGGGTGAAAGGGGCCCCTCTTCCGAGCCTAACCGCACCCCTGCCACCCGCCTCCGCCGCTTCACGATCCGCTACGCTCCGTGATGATCGTGACACGCGAACAGATGAAGTTGAATGTTGTACGGAATAGGACTACGGTGGGGCCTGTTGAGTTCGTTGAACATTAAACATCAACGGTCCGCGCCTTCGGTATCCACCGCTCCGAGGCCGTGACCCGTCCCCAAAGGAGCACGTCATGGGCATCTTCGGCCGCAAGAACGACGACACCCCCGCCGTCGGCGCCACCGCCGACACGGCCACGCTGACCGGCGACTACACGATCGACCCGGCGCACACCACGCTCGGGTTCGTGGCCCGCCACGCGATGGTCACCAACGTCAAGGGCAGCTTCCGGCAGTTCGAGGGCTCGCTGCACCTGGACGGCGCGGACCCGTCGAAGTCCACTGCCTCCCTCGACATCACGATGGACAGCATCACCACGGGCAGCCCCGACCGTGACGGTCACCTGAAGTCGGCGGACTTCTTCAAGACGGAGGAGTTCCCGACGATGACCTTCCGCTCCACCAAGGCGGAGGCCCTCGGCGGCGACGACTACCGCATCACCGGCGACCTCACGATCCTCGGTGTCACCAAGCCGGTCACCATCGACCTGGAGTTCAACGGCGCGGCCAAGGACCCGTTCGGCAACGAGCGCGTCGGCTTCGAGGGCAAGGCCGAGATCAAGCGCTCCGACTGGGGCGTGACCTGGAACGCCTCGCTGGAGACCGGTGGCGTCCTCGTCTCCGACAAGATCAAGCTGAACTTCGACATCTCCGCGATCAAGAACGCGTGAGCCCGCGGCGTCGGACCGCCGACACCGCCCGCACCACCCAGGCCGCCCACGCCCGCTGAGCGCCCGTCCCCCACTCCCGTGAGGGCGGGCGCTCGGCCGTCTCCGGGGGTCTAGCGTGTGTTCTGGTAGTCGATGGTCGGGTACCAGTCGCCGCGCCCCCGCGGGGTGAGGTCGAGAAGGTGCCAGACGGGCGTCAGCAGGTGGATACCGCGCTCCTGGATGTCCTCGGCCATACGAGGATGGGCCGAGTAGGTGTGCCGGACCGTGCCGTCGCCGTCGCGGGTGAAGACGGAGACCGTGGAGTCCTGCGCGCCGTCCTCGTCCTCGCTCCCCAGGTCGTACTTGAACGTGCTGTCACCACAGCTGAGCAGCCGCAACCGGTGCCAGCCGCGGTCGCGGGCGTACTTCCGGAGAGTGGGCGGGTCGGCCGCCGCGGCGATGACGAAGTCCGCGTTCCTGGCCATGTGGTGGGCGATGCCGTTGTACCCGTCGATCCACATCGTGCACATCGGACAGGCACTGGTCTGAAGCTTGCCGTACATGAAGTGGTAGACGATCAGCGGCCGTTCGGGACCGGTGAACAACTCGCTCAACGCGACCTCGCGAACCGGTGTGTCACCGGCGTCGAGATCGCCGGGCCCTTCGAGAAAGACGTAGTCGTCGACGGCCGGCCCCTGCGGGAGCGCCCGCCGCAGCGCCGCGACCTCCTCCCGGCGCCGCATCAGCTCGACCTCGGCCAGCCGCAGCTCCTCGCGGGCACCGAGATACTCCTCGGACTCCCCGGCCAGCCTGGTGTGCCGCATCATCGCGTCCTCCTGGGGTGGGGTCCCCCCCGCCAGGCCCCCAAGTCTAGGACGGCCACCTGGCCCACTCACCTTCGTAGAGGCGTGAAGTCGCGGGCCACGCCGACGGATCTGCGGTCCCGGCGGGGGAACGGCTCGCGGGTGTGGGGGTGTTGGGGTTCCGGGCCCACGAGGCGAGTGTCACCGTCAGTGACTGTCATGAATCAGTGAGTGAGGTCGGAGTTCTGACTTCCACGGGTCCACTACGAGCTGCTGGAGGACATGGCCCGGCGGGACGCCTGGCCGGCCGAGGCGTTCGGGGCGTTGAGCGAGACCGAGCGCGGGGTGCTGTCCCTCGCGGCCTCCGTGATGGAGCGGCTGAGGGATCCGGAGTAGGTCAGAAACCTCCGCCGAAGTCGCCGCTGTCGCCGCCCCCGCCGCCGAAGTCGCCGCCGCCACCGAAGTCGCCGAAGTCCCCGGGGTCGAAGTCCGCGCCAGACAGGTCGCCGCCCTGATAGCCGCCGGCGCCGAAGTCGCCGTATCCGGTGCCGTAGTCGGCCGCGTAGGCGGGGGCGGACATCCAGCCGCCCAGGGCCGTGCCGATGAGAAGGCCGGGCAGGAGGCCGCCGCCGAAGTAGCCGCCCGCCCAGGGGCCGTAGGCCGGGCCCGCGTCCCAGTAGGGGCGGCGACCGTGGTCGGTGTCGACCTCGCGCATCACCGGGTCGCGGCCGTCGGCCAGCCTCGTGGCGTCCGCCGCGCAGACCGGGACCTCGCGGGGCGAGCCGCCGGGCGGGGTCCAGGTGGCGTCCGTGACCGACGGGCCGTGCCGCGGGTCGAAGAAGCACGGCGGCCGGCGTTCCGGGAGCGGGCGGTGCTCGCGGCGGGCGGCGAGCTGGGCCAGCGAGAAGCGGCCGTCCTCCAGGGCCTGGGTGACCGTGCGCACGTCCTCCGGTCTGCGCGCGTCGGCCATGGACTGCTTCGCCTGGTCGTAGGCGTTCAGCGCGCGCTCGTAGTCCGCGCGCATGGCGTTGTCGGCGCCCGGCTCGCCCGGGTGGAAGTCGAGACGGTCCAGTTCCTCACCGAAGGCGGTGATGTCCTCGTCCACGACCACCCGGAGCCGGTCCAGGGCGGCCCGCTGCTCCTCCTCGTGGCGTCGGCGGTTGCGGCGGACCAGGGCGTACGCGCCCGCCCCGCCGGCCACGACCACCGCGCCGATCGTGATCAGTGCCGTACTGGAGACCCCGGTGCCGTGCGCGCTGCCGCCGCCCCAGGTCGAGGGCGCCTTCCCGCCCATGTTGGTCAGGGCGCGGTCGGTGAAGTCGGTCAGCTGTTTGCTCGCGGTCTCGCCCTGGACGCTGGTGACCAGGTTCCGCACGGCCGTCCGGGGCAGTACCGAGGAGTCGGCGCGGGCGTCGAAGCGGTCGCCGAGCCGGACGGCGTACAGGCCGGTGATGCCGGTGGCGGTACGCAGGTCCGTGAAGAGGTTCTGGGTGGGGTAGCCGGCCGGCAGGACGGCGATGAACAGGGGTTTGTTCGCGTCCTTGATCCGGCGGGCCAGGGTGTCGGCCTGGGCCGTGGACAGCTGGGCGGCGGCCGCCGGGTCGACGTACACCGGGCTCTTGCGAAGGGCGTCGGCGATCGTCGAGACACCGGTGGCCGCCGTGGCCCGCGGGGCGAGCACCGTCAGGGCGATCACCACCAAGGCCAGCAGCAGGCCTGGGAGGCTTCGGGTTCGGGTCCGTAGCACGGCCTTCATGTATCGAAACTTACCCGAAGCATCCCATAACCAGTCATTTCCTACGCCGCTTCGTATGCCTCCGTCAGCTTCTCCACCGCCGCTCCGTACTCGCCGGACAGCAGCAGATGGTCCGCGTCGGCGAAGGGCTTGGACACGGCCGACGTGATGTCCTGGCCGATCTTCGCCTGGACCAGCAGCCGCGCCTTGGCCACCAGTTTCCGGCCGGCCTGGTCGGCACCCACCCGTTCGGCGGCCCTGGCCGCCGCGCCGAGCCCCTTCAGCGTGGCCTCGCCGCCCTTGGGGGTGTTGGCCAGGGTCGTCAGACCCCAGCCGTACGGGTACTGCGGGTCGTACGACGCGTCTCCCACGTTGATCGGCAGCTGCGCCTCGGACTTCGGCCAGGTGACCGGGAGCTGACCGGTGAAGGCCCGCTTGCCGTAGAGCACGTCGGCCACGCCGTCGCCCTCGGTGCCCGGCAGCCAGGACGCCACCAGGGCGTCGATCTCACCGAGCCGGTCGCCGATCAGCTGCGGGCGCCCGGAGACGATCAGCACCGCGCACTTCATGGCCGCGCACACCTTGTCCACGGCAGCCTGGTCGGCGGGGGTCAGCGCGAGATCGTTGCCGTTGCCGACGTCTCCGACGCCCTCGGCGTACGGGGTCTCGCCGACGACGACCACCCCCACGTCGTAACCGCTCGTCGGCGCCGAGGCATCCTTCGAGTAGGTGACGTCTCCCCCGGCGTTCTTCATGCCCTGGAGGATGGTGGTGCCGGTGGTGTGGGTGCCGGACTGGCCCTGCCAGGTGATGGTCCAGCCGCCGGTCTGGTTGCCGAGGTCGTCGGCGTTGGACCCGGCGACATACACCTTCTGCGACTTCTTCAGGGGCAGGACCCCGCTGTCGTTCTTCAGCAGTACCTGCGACTCCGCGGCCGCCTGCCGGGCCACCGCCCGGTGCCCGGTGGAGCCGATCTTCGAAGCGCCGCTGGTGTCGGCGTACGGGTGCTCGAAGAGGCCCAGCTTGAACTTCTGGGTGAGAATGCGGGACACCGCGTCGTCGACGCGCTGCTCGCTGACGCGGCCGGCCTTCACCTCGTCGATCAGGGTAGAGCTGAAGCCCTGGTAGCTGTAGGGGACCATCATCATGTCGACGCCCGCGTTGACCGCCGTGCTGACGTGGGACGCGTAGTCCCCGGGGAGCTGGTCGATGGCGTTCCAGTCGCTGATCACGAAGCCGTCGAAGCCCATCCGGCCCTTGAGCACCCCGTTGATCATGTCGGCGCGGGCGTGCATCTTCACCGGGCCCTGGCCGTCACCGAGGATGTCGAGCGAGGAGTACGAGGGCATGACCGTGCCGATGCCCCGGTCCACGGCGGTCTGGTACGGCGCCAGGTGGATCGCCTCCAGCTGTTGCCGGGTGACCTTGGTGACGCCCTGGTCGAGGGTGTACGACCCGGTCGTGGACGAGCCGTACTCGGTGCCGCCGTCGCCGACGAAGTGCTTGGCGGTGGCCAGGACCTTGTCGTCGTCCTTCAGGTCACGGCCGTCCGCCCGTCCCTGGAGCCCCTGGATCATGGTCTCCATGGACTTCACCAGGGCCGGGTCCTCGCCGAAGGACTCGTAGGAGCGGCCCCAGCGCTCGTCACGGGTGACGCAGAGGCAGGGGGCGAAGTCCCAGGGGATGCCTGTGGCGCGGACCTCGGCGGCCGTCACCGCACCGGTCTTCTCGGCGAGCCCGGGATCGCGGGTCGCACCGATGCCGATGTTGTGCGGCATGATCGTGGCTCCGGCCAGGTTGTTGTGGCCGTGTACCGCGTCCACGCCGTAGATCAGCGGGATCTGCAACCGCGTTGCCTGCGCGCGGAGCTGGAAGCCGTCGATCATCTTCGCCCAGGCCTCGGCGGTGTTGGGCGTGGGCGTCGAGCCGCCGCCGGAGAGCAGCGAGCCGAGGTCGTAGGCGGCGACATCGGCACCGTTGCCCACGGCACCGCGCTCGGCCTGGGTCATCTGGCCGGCCTTCTCCGTCAGGGACATCCGGGAGAGGAGGTCGGCGACCCGCTTCTTCACGGGCAACCTGCTGTCCAGGTACGGCAGTCCGTGCGCGTCGATGACGACCTGCGGGTTCTCGGCGGGGGCCTTGGCGCCGGTGACGGAGAGCTTCAGCGGGATGGTCTCCGCGGATTCGGCGGAACGGTCCTTGAGCGTGGGCACCTTGATGGTCTGCGTGGCCCCGGAGGTCGTGCCCGCCGGGAAGGTAAGGGTGCCGGAGACCGGGGTGTAGTCCTTGCCGGAGGCCGCGGTGCCGGTCGTGGCCGTCTCGTAGGCGACGGTCACGGGCTCGTCGAGCGGGGCGGATCCTGTGGTGCCGACGGAGACCTTCACGGAGGCCGTGCGGCCCTCCTGGACGGGGTAGACGGCCGCGTCCGTGGTGACGGAGGCGCGCAGGGCCTGGTCGGCCTTGCCGTACAACTCCACGTCGTCCATGGCGAACCGGCCCTTGAGCCCGACGGGGAGGGTGAGCGCGTAGCCCCACATCCGGGTCAGGCCGAGGACGTGGTCGATACCGCCGACCGGCTGGTAGTCGGTCCGGTACACGAAGTCCGCGAAGGGGATCTCGATCTGCTTCCAGCCGGTGAAGTCGTCGGTGAAGGACGTCGTCCACAGCTCGGAGGCCTCGCCGTTGGCACCGCCGTCCTTGATCTCGAAGGCGATCTTCTTGCCGTTGTCCTGGCCGTCCCACCAGAAGCGGATGCCCTTGTGGGCGGACCAGTCGTGGGCGGGCTCGGCGGCGGCGAAGTCGTGGGTGAAGCCGCCGTAACCGCTGATGTCGTACGTCCCGGAGAGGACCTTGGCGCCCTCGGGGGCGTCGGCGCGGTCGGCGAACTGCAGGGTCGGCGGGTCATCGCTGTCGCCTCCCCAGGTGAAGATGCCCTCGGCGGGCTGGGAGGCGAAGGGGACCTCACCCTCGAAGCGGTCGACGGGAGTTGGGGCGGGGTCATTGGCGGCCCGGGCTGCCGACAGGGGCATCAGGGCTGCGAGCAGGGCGGTGGAGACGACCAGGGCGGTTCTTGGCATGGACCTTCCCTCGACTCTCTGGTTCACTCAGGGCTCTCACAGTTCACTCATGGCTTAGATCACGCCGTGAGTTAACTAAGGGTTCGCACACCCGTCAAGACGTCCCGTCAGGAAGGGCGATGTGTCCATGAGAAACACCCCCCACACGGTCCGGCTGCTCTTGGCCGGACTGCTCACCGTGGCCGGCCTCACCGCCGTCGTACCGTCCGCGCACGCGGCCGGTGAGCAGGTCACCGCGTATCTCACCACCACCGACGACTCCGGCGGGCGCCATGTCACCCGCGGGCTCCAGGCGCAGACGCCGTTCGCCTTCCAGTCCGGCAGCGGCGGCAGCGGCGAGAACATCACCGTCGACGAGAACACCCGCTACCAGACCTTCACCGGCGGCGGCGCGTCCTTCACCGACACCGCGGCCTGGCTGATGAACAGCAGCGGGGCGCTGTCCCAGGCCACCCGGGACGCCACCATGAAGAAGCTGTTCTCGCCCACGGACGGGATCGGGCTGTCGTTCCTGCGCAATCCGATGGGCGCCTCGGACCTGGCCCGGTACGGGTACACGTACGACGACATACCCGCCGGACAGACCGACCCGAACCTCACGAGCTTCTCCATCTCCCACGACCTCGCGGACGTCGTCCCGCTCACCAAGCAGGCGCTCCAGTTGAACCCGTCCCTGACTGTCATGGCCTCGCCATGGACGGCCCCGGCCTGGATGAAGGACAGCGGCTCGCTCAACGGGGGCTGGCTGAAGTCGGAGGACTACGGGGCGTACGCCTCGTACTTCGTGAAGTACCTCCAGGCCTACCAGGCACAGGGCGTGAAGGTCTCCTATGTCACCCCGCAGAACGAACCGACCTGCTGCTCCGGCTATCCGTCGATGAGCTGGAACGCCTCGGGCCTGCAGTACTTCCTCAAGAGCGAACTGCTGCCGAAGCTCCAGGCCGCCGGGCTCTCCACCAAGGTCCTGGCGCACGACTGGAACTGGGATGTATACGACTCCTACGCGGCCGCGAGCGTCGACGACGCGGCGATCCGCAACCACCCCAACTTCGGCGGGATCGCCTGGCACGGCTACGGCGGTGACGTCGGCAAGCAGACCACCGTGCACAACCAGTACCCCACCCTGGACGCCTTCGGCACCGAGCACTCCGGTGGCACCTGGATCGCCAACCAGCAGCGCGAGGACATGAACAACATCATCGACTACACCCGTAACTGGGCGAAGTCGGTGACCAAGTGGTCGCTGGCAGTGGACCAGAACATGGGCCCGCACAACGGCGGTTGCGGCACCTGCACCGGGCTGGTCACCGTGCACAACGGGGACGGCGCGAGCGGGACCGTCGACTACACGGTGGAGTACTACACGATGGGCCACCTGACGAAGTTCGTCCGGCCGGGCGCCCAGCGGATCGCCTCGACGGCGTCCACCGCGGTCCCGAACGTGGCCTGGCGCAACCCGGACGGCTCCAAGGCGCTGATCGCCTACAACGACTCGTCCGCCGCCAAGACCGTCACCATCAACTGGGGCTCGCAGCACGCCACTTACTCACTGCCCGGCAAGACCTCGGCGACCTTCACCTGGTCCGGCACGCAGTCCGGCGGGGGCAGCCAGTCCGGGGCGTTCGTCGGGCTGGCGGGCAAGTGCCTTGACGTGGCAGGCGGTTCGAGTACGAACGGCACGGCCGTCCAGCTCTATGACTGCAACGGCAGCACCGCCCAGCAGTGGACCGTGCAGTCCGACGGCTCGGTCCGCGCGCTCGGCAAGTGCCTGGACGTGACCTCGGCCTCGACGGCGGACGGGGCGAAGGTCCAGTTGTACGACTGCAACGGAACCGGCGCGCAACAGTGGTCGTACAACTCCACCACCGGCGATGTCGTGAACGCGGCGGCGAACAAGTGCCTGGACGTCACCGACAACTCGTCGGCGAACGGGGCGCGGGCGCAGATCTGGACGTGCACGGGCGCCGCCAACCAGAAGTGGCATCTGCAATAAGGGGAACGAGGCTGGGGGCTGCCTGCGCAGCCCCCAGTCTCACAGACGGCTACTCCGCCGGTTCCACGCCCGCCCGCAGCAGGCCGTATGTGTACGCGTCCTCCAGGGCCTGCCAGGAGGCCGCGATCACGTTCTCCGCCACGCCCACCGTCGACCATTCGCCGGTGCCGTCGGACGTGGAGATCAGGACGCGGGTCGTCGACTGCGTGCCGTGCTTGCCCTCCAGGATGCGGACCTTGTAGTCGACCAGGTCGAGCTTGGCCAGCTGGGGGTAGATCTTCTCCAGGGCGACGCGCAGGGCCCGGTCGAGGGCGTTGACCGGGCCGTTGCCCTCCGCCGTGGCGACGATGCGCTCGCTCTTGGCCCAGAGCTTGACCGTGGCCTCGTTGGCGTGGGTGCCGTCGGGGCGGTCCTCGACGATGGCCCGCCAGGACTCGACGCGGAAGTAGGAGCGCGGCCTGCCCTCGACCTCTGCGCGCAGGAGGAGTTCGAAGGAGGCGTCGGCGGCCTCGAAGGTGTAGCCCTTGAGCTCGTACTCCTTCACCCGCTCCACCACCCGGCCGACCAGCTCGCGGTCGCCGCCGAGGTCGATGCCGAGTTCCTTGCCCTTGAGCTCGACCGAGGCGCGGCCGGCCATGTCGGAGACCAGCATGCGCATGGTGTTGCCGACCAGCTCGGGGTCGATGTGCTGGTAGAGGTCCGGGTCGACCTTGATCGCGGAGGCGTGCAGGCCGGCCTTGTGGGCGAACGCCGAGACGCCGACGTAGGGCTGGTGGGTGGAGGGCGTGAGGTTGACGACCTCGGCGATGGCGTGGGAGATGCGGGTCATCTCGCGCAGGCGGCCGTCCGGCAGGACCTTCTTGCCGTACTTCAGCTCCAGGGCGGCGACCACCGGGAACAGGTTGGCGTTGCCGACGCGTTCGCCGTAGCCGTTGGCCGTGCACTGGACGTGGGTCGCGCCCGCGTCGACGGCGGCGAGGGTGTTGGCGACCGCGCAGCCGGTGTCGTCCTGGGCGTGGATGCCGAGCCGGGCGCCCGTGTCCGCCAGGACCGTCGAGACGACCGCCTGCACCTGGGCCGGCAGCATGCCGCCGTTGGTGTCGCACAGGACGACCACGTCCGCGCCCGCCTCCGACGCCGCCCGCACGACCGCCTTCGCGTACTCGGGGTTGGCGCGGTAGCCGTCGAAGAAGTGCTCGCAGTCGACGAAGACGCGACGGCCCTGGTCCTTCAGGAAGGACACCGTGTCGCGGACCATCTCCAGGTTCTCGTCGAGGGTGGTGCGCAGCGCCAGTTCGACATGGCGGTCGTGGGACTTGGCGACCAGGGTGATCACGGGGGCGCCAGAGTCGAGCAGGGCCTTGACCTGGGGGTCATCGGCGGCCTTGGCACCGGCCCGGCGGGTGGCGCCGAAGGCGACCAGCTGGGCGTGCCCGAAGTCGATCTCCTGCCGGGCGCGGGCGAAGAACTCGGTGTCCCGGGGGTTGGCGCCGGGCCAGCCGCCCTCGATGAAGCCCACGCCGAAGTCGTCCAGGTGCCGTGCGATGGCCAGCTTGTCCGCGACGGTGAGGTTGATGCCCTCGCGCTGTGCGCCGTCGCGCAGCGTGGTGTCGAAGACGTGGAACGAGTCGTCCAGCTCGTTGGTTGCCGTCTCGGTCATGGTCTCAAGGCTCCTGATGTCGAATCTCGGTCGTACCGGAATGACCGGCTCCACCGTGCCTCCATGGTCCCTCGCGCCTGCCTTCCGGCTGAAGGTGGGCCGGAAAACGAAAAAACCCCTCGCGGGTGCGAGAGGTCTGCGCGCGGGTCGAGGACGACGATGGCCACCCGTACCTGGTCGTACGTGGTGGTCACTGCGGACCGGCGCGCCTGCTGCCAATAATCATGGCGAACGAGAGCACGGGGGAAGTCTGGCACAACCCGCCCCCGGCTCACCGAGCGTCTCAG
The DNA here is from genome assembly GCF_055634995.1 of Streptomyces sp. NPDC111744. Lineage (NCBI taxonomy): Bacteria > Bacillati > Actinomycetota > Actinomycetes > Kitasatosporales > Streptomycetaceae > Streptomyces > Streptomyces sp. NPDC111744. The sequence goes on along the minus strand of NZ_JBVKCG010000009.1, from coordinate 141,618 downwards.
GATGCGGTCGTCACGGTGGGCGCCTCCTGCGACCTCATCCGTGCCAGATCCAGGTCCTTCGTCTCCCGCATGGTGACGTACACCACAAGCGATACGGCGGCACAGCCCGCCACGTACCAGTAGAAGCCGGACTCGATCCCCGCGTTCTTGAACCACAGGGCGACGTATTCCGCCGTCCCGCCGAACAGGGCGTTGGCCAGGGCGTAGGGCAGGGCCACGCCCAGGGCGCGGACGCCGGTCGGGAAGAGCTCGGCCTTCACACAGGCGTTGATCGAGGTGTAGCCGGTGACCACGACGAGGGCGAGGAGGGAGAGGCCGAGGGCGGGCCAGTAACCGTTCGCGTGTTTGAGGAGGGTCAGGATCGGCACGGTGAGGACGGTGGAGCCGACCGCGAAGGTGATCAGGAGGGGGCGGCGGCCGATGCGGTCGGAGAGGGCGCCGGCGAGGGGCTGGAGGCAGGCGAAGACGGTCAGCGCGGTGAAGGAGACCAGGGTCGCGGTCTCCTTGGACAGGCCCGCGGAGTTGGAGAGGTACTTCGTCAGATAGGTGGTGTACGTGTAGTAGGCGACCGTGCCGCCCATCGTCAGCGCCATGACCAGGAACGCCTCCCGCCGGTGCTGCCACAGCGCGCGGAGGGTGCCGCGCTCGGCCGCGTGCGAGGTGTCCTCCGCGTAGACGTCGGTCTCCAGCATGGTCCGGCGCAGATAGAAGACCACGGCGGCACCGAGCGCACCGACGACGAACGGGATCCGCCAGCCGTAGTCGTGCAGCGCGGTGTCGGAGAGGGTGTGCTGGAGGACGATCAGCAGGCCGAGGCCGGCGATCTGGCCCGCCGTCATCGACACGTACTGGAAGCTGGAGGCGAAGCCGCGCCGGCGCGGGTCGGAGGCCTCGGTGAGGTAGGTGGCGCTGGCCGCGTACTCGCCGCCCACCGACAGGCCTTGCAGCAGGCGGGCGACGAGCAGCACGAAGGCTCCGCCGTAGCCGGCGGCGTCGTAGGTCGGGGCGACGGCGATGAGGATCGCGGACACCGACATGAGGGTGACGGTGAGCGTCAGGGCGGCTTTGCGGCCCCTGCGGTCGCCGACCCGGCCGAGGAGCCAGCCGCCCACCGGGCGCATGAAGAACCCGACGGCGAAGATCCCGGCGGTGTTCATCAGCTGCGCGGTGGGATTCCCGCTCGGGAAGAACGCCCCGGCGAAGTAGGTGGCGAAGCTCGCGTACACGAACCAGTCGAACCACTCGACCATGTTGCCCGCCGAACCGACCCAGATCTTCTTCCAGTGTTGTCGTCCCATGGGCCGTTCCTGCCCCGCGGGGGAACACGGGATTCCTTTACTGCAAATGCCTTACGAAGACGACCTGTTCCTTACGGGTCACGCGTCTACGAGAAGATCCGCTGCCAGGAACTCGCGTACATGGCCGAGAACCTGCGCCCGGTCGGTGCCGCGCAGGCCGATCGCCACATGGATGGAGAAGCCGTCGAGCAGGGCGCGCAGACGTGCTGCGAAGCGGTCGGGGTCGACCGGCCGGAACTCGCCCCGCGAGATGCCCTCCGCGAGCAGCGCCACCAGGTCGCGGTGCCAGGCGCCCTCGATGGCGGCCTGGCGGTCGCGGGCGGCCTCGTCGGCGTTCTGCGAGCGGTTCCAGACCTCCAGCCATAGCGTCCAGTGCGGGTCGCGGTGGCCGTCGGGGACGTACAGGTCGACATAGGCGTCGAGGCGCTCACGGGCGGTGCCGCGACGGGTGAGCAGCCGGCCGCGCTCGGCGCCCAGCCGGCCCTCGCTCCACTCCAGGGTCTGCAGGAGCAGTTCGTCCTTGGAGCGGAAGTAGTAGAGGAGATGGCCGCTGCTCATCCCCACCTCGTGGCCGAGCGCGGCCATGGTGAGTTTCTCCAGCCCGCGGTCGGCGATCATGTCCATGGCGGCGGCGAGCACGTCCTCGCGGGGCGGGGCCTGTCTGCGCCCACCGGCCATGTGCTGCTCCTCGTCGTACTAGATCGTCGTACTAGATCTTCGGCTGCTGCTGTGTGATGCAGTGGATGCCGCCACCGCCGGAGAAGATCGTACGGGCGTCCACCAGCGTCACCGTCCGCTCCGGGAAGAGACGGCGGAAGATCTCCGCCGCTATCTCGTCGCGCGGGTCGTCGAAGCCGCAGAGCACGACCCCGCCGTTGCAGAGGTAGTGGTTGATGTAGGAGTAGTCGGCCCAGTGGCCGTCGGCCTCCAGGACGGTCGGGGCCGGGACCTCGACGACCTCCAGGGTGCGGCCGCGTGCGTCGGTCTGGGACCTGAGCAGGCCGATGACCTCCCGGGTCAGCTCGTGGTCGGGGTGCGCCGGGTCCGGCTGGTGGTGGGCGACGACCACGCCCGGGCGGGCGAAGGCGGCGACGATGTCGACATGACCGAGGGTGCCGAAGCCGTAGGGCGGGTAGTCGCCGGTGAGTCCGCGCGGCAGCCAGATCGCCTTGCGGGTGCCGAGCATCGCGTGGATCTCCGCCTCGACCTCCGCACGGCTCCAGCCGGGGTTGCGCTCGGACCCGAGCTGCACGGTCTCCGTCAGCAGGACGGTCCCCTCGCCGTCGACGTGGATCGCACCGCCCTCGTTCACCAGCTTCGAGGCGTACGTCTTCGCGCCCGCGAGGTCCGAGACATACGCGGCGATCTTCGCGTCGTGCTCCCAGCGGGCCCAGTGCTGGGCGCCCCAGCCGTTGAACGTCCAGTCCACGGTGGCCAGTTCCCGCCCGTCGGTCAGGAACGTGGGCCCGATGTCCCGCATCCAGGCGTCGTCCAGTTCGCGCTCGACGGTGTCGACGCCCGGGCCGAGCAGCTCCTGCGCGGCCGCCGACTGACCGGGGCCGCACACCACCGTCACCGGTTCGAAGCGCCGGACCGCGCGGGCCACCGAGGCCCAGGCCGCCCGGGAGGCGCGGAGGTCGTCCGGGTCGTCGAAGGTGGGGTTGGGGCCCGGCCACGCCATCCAGGTGCGCTCGTGCGGGGTCCACTCGGCGGGCATCCGGAAGCCGTCGGAGGCGGGAGTGCTCATAGGGGAGATCCTCAGAGGAAGTAAAGGCGGTTGAGGGAGACGGAGTCGGCGGGCTCCGAGCGCAGCGGTTCGCCGTCGAGGGTGACCAGCCCGGTGCGCTGGTCGACATCGACCGCTCCGGTACGGGAGTTGAGCCGCAGGTCGGCCGGGCCGATGCCACGGGTGCCGCGGACGGCGACCCGGCGGCGCCGGGTGGGCATCGTGTCGTTGCCCTGGTCCAGCGCGGCCTGTGCGACGAAGGCCACCGAGATGTCGGCGGGGGTCGCGCCGTGGGCCCCGAACTGCGGGCCCAGGACGAGGGGTTCGCAGGTGTCGGTGGCGGCGTTCGGGTCGCCGGTCACGCCGTACGCCGGGAAGCCGGACTTGAGGACGAGCTGCGGCTTGGCCCCGAAGTACTCGGGCGACCACAGAACGATGTCGGCCAGCTTGCCGACCTCGATCGAGCCGACCTCGTGCGCGAGCCCGTGGGCGATCGCGGGGTTGATGGTGAGCTTCGCCATGTACCGCAGCACGCGCTCGTTGTCGTGGCCGTCCTCCGGGGCGCCGAGCTCGGCCTTCATCTTCCCGGCCATGGCGAAGGTACGGCGGACGGTCTCCCCGGCCCGGCCCATGCCCTGTGCGTCGGACGAGGTGATGCCGATCGCGCCCAGATCGTGCAGCACGTCCTCGGCGCCCATGGTCCCGGCGCGGATGCGGTCGCGGGCCATGGCGGCGTCGCCGGGCAGGTCGGTCTTGAGGTCGTGGACGGAGACGATCATCCCGTAGTGCTCGGCGACCGCGTCCCGGCCGAACGGCAGGGTGGGGTTGGTGGAGGACCCGATGACGTTGGGGACACCGGCCATCTTCAGCACGTTGGGTACGTGTCCGCCGCCGCAGCCCTCGATGTGGAAGGCGTGGATGGTGCGGCCCTCCAGCACCCTCAGGGTGTCCTCGACCGACAGGCACTCGTTCAGCCCGTCGCTGTGCAGGGCGACCTGGACGTCGTGTTCCTCGGCGACGCGCAGGGCGGTGTCCAGAGCCCGGGTGTGGGCGCCCATGTCCTCGTGCACCTTGAAGCCGCTCGCGCCGCCCTCGGCCAGCGCCTCGACCAGCGGCGCCTGGTGCGAGGACGAACCCCGCCCGAGGAAGCCGACGTTGACCGGCCAGGCGTCGAATGCGTTGAACGCGTGCTTCAGCGCCCAGGGCGAGTTGACGCCGACGCCCCACACCGGCCCGAACTCCTGCCCGATGATCGTGGTGACGCCGGAGGCCAGCGAGGCCTCCATGATGCGCGGCGACAGCAGATGGACATGGGTGTCGACGGCCCCGGCGGTGGCGATCAGCCCCTCGCCGGACACGATGGAGGTACCGGTGCCGACCACGACGTCGACCCCGTCGAGGGTGTCGGGGTTCCCCGCCCGCCCGATCGAGCAGATCCGCCCCTCGCGGATGCCGATGGACACCTTCCGGATGCCCTGCACGGCGTCGATGACGACGACATTGCTGATGACGACGTCACAGGTGTCCCGGACGGCGGCCGCCTTCAGATGCAGTCCGTCGCGGGCGGTCTTGCCGAAGCCGGCCAGGAACTCGTCGCCGTACCGCTGGGAGTCGTCCTCGACACGGATCACCAGCCCCGAGTCCCCGAGGCGGACACGGTCGCCGGCGCGGGGGCCGTGGGTGGCCGCGTACTCGTACGGCGTGAGGCGGCGGGCCTCGGCCGGGTGGCCTCCGGGACGGCTCATCGGTCTGCCTCCTCGTCGCGGATGTCGTGAACGCCCAGGTAGCCGCAGGCGGCCGCGCGGCGCAGCGCCTCCTCGCGGGCGCCGGGCGCGTCCAGCGGCCCGTCGACCAGCCCGGCGAAGCCGATGGCGACGCGGGCGCCGCCGATCGGGACCAGGCCGACCTCCAGCGACTCCCCCGGCCCGAAACGGACCGAGGAGCCGGCGGGGACGGCAAGGCGCATGCCGTAGGCGGCGGTGCGGTCGAAGTCGAGGCGCGGGTTGGCCTCGAAGAAGTGGAAGTGCGAGGTGACGGAGACGGGGACGCTCGCGGTGTTGGTCACGCCGAGCCGTACGACCGCCTCCGGGTCGGTGTGCTCGGGCCCCGGAAGCAGCGCGCCCGGCGCCCCTTCCCCGAGCCCGCCGCCGATCGGGTCGGTGACGACCGCGAGCCGGGAGCCGTCGTCGAAGACGGCCTCGACATGCACCTCGGTGACGACGTCGGCGACGCCGGGCAGCACATCGGCCGGGCCGAGCACGGAGCGGGCCGCCTCGACGGCCTCGGCGAGCCTCCTGCCGTCCCGGGCGGCCTCACAGACGGTGTCCGCGATCAGTGCGGTGGCCTCCGGCACGTTGAGCCTGAGGCCCCGGGCGCGGCGGGCGCGGGCCAGTTCCGCGGCTCCGAAGAGCAGCAGCCGGTCACGTTCCGTGGGGGTCAGTCTCACGTCCCGGCACCTCCTTGCCTTCCTGGATTTAGAGCATCACTCTAAACGGCGGATTGCGAGAAAGGAACCGTTGACATTGGTCGCCAGGTGACAGACATTGAACGTCGCTCTAACTCGATGCGGATCGAGCGGACCGTGTCGATCTCCAGAAGGGGTTCGACGTAGCGGCGCAGGACCTCCGTGCTCATGACCAGCGGGTCACCGCCCGTGATCAGGGCGCTGCTCACCTCGGGGTGGGCGCGCAGATAGGCGGACGTGGCCGCGATGTCGTCGGTGGCGATGCGCAGATCGGCCTCGCCGACGAACTGGGCCCAGCGGAAGCAGTAGGTGCAGTAGGCGTGGCAGGTCTGGCCCTGGCGCGGGAAGACCAGCACGGTCTCCGGGTACTTGTGCTGGAGGCCGGTCAGCCGCCGCCCCTCGTGCACGGGGACGTTGGCGTCGAGCTGGCCCGAGGGGTGCGGGTTGAGCCGCATCCGTATCTCGTGGGCGGCACGCTGGACCTCGGCCCTGGGCGCCTCACGGGCCAGCAGGCCGGCCATCCGGCGGACGTCGGGCCCGGGCAGCATCACCTTCACGTTCGACGTCGAGCCGTACACCTGGGAGGCGAACCACTCGTAGTCGAGCCGGGTGTGCTCGCGGACGCGGCCCTCCTGGGCCCGGGATATCAGCGGGCCGATGACGAACACGGTGACGACCACGCCGACGATGTCGGTGCCGAGGTTGAGCGCGAGGTTCTGCCCGTAGTTGTCCATCGTCGAGGCCCGCCACAGCAGCAGGGCGGCGACGGCGGTGAGCAGCCCGAGGACGGTGAGGCTCTGCGGCCGGCGCGGTCTCCGTAAGGTCCGCACCAGCCAGCGCAGCCGTGGCATCGGCGACCGTCCGCTCACGCGTGCTCCCTCCCCCGTGTGGACTGAGGAGATACCCGTACGGGGGAGGCGATACGCGTCGAACGAACGGCCGAAGACCGGTCAGCCGAGCTGGTGCATCCAGCCGTGCTTGTCCGCCACCTTGCCGCGCTGGATGTCGAGAAGGGCCTCGCGGAGCTTCATGGTCACCTTGCCGGGCTCGCCGTCCGACTGCCGCCACTCGGCGCCGGTGCGCTTGACCGTCCCGACCGGGGTGATCACGGCGGCGGTGCCGCAGGCGAAGACCTCGGTGAGGGTGCCGTTCTCCGAGTCGCGCTGCCACTGCTCGATGGAGACGCGGGCCTCCTCGGACTCGTAGCCGAGGTCACGGGCGACGGTGAGGAGGGAGTCGCGGGTGACGCCTTCGAGGATCGAGCCGGTGAGGGTCGGCGTGATGATCTTGTCCCCGTACACGAAGTACAGGTTCATGCCGCCGAGTTCCTCGACCCACTTGTGCTCGACCGCGTCGAGGTAGCAGACCTGGTCGCAGCCCTGGGCGGCGGCCTCGGCCTGGGCGAGCAGGGAGGCCGCGTAGTTGCCGCCGGTCTTGGCGTCGCCCATGCCGCCGGGGACGGCGCGGACCCGGTCCTCGGAGGCCCAGATGGAGACCGGCTTGACCCCGCCGGGGAAGTAGGCGCCGGCCGGGGAGGCGATGACCAGGAAGAGGTACTCGTTGGCCGGCTTGACGCCCAGGCCGACCTCGGTGGCGATCATGAAGGGGCGCAGGTAGAGGGATTCCTCGCCGCCGTGGGCCGGGACCCAGTCCTTGTCCTGCTGGACCAGGACGTCACAGGCCTCGATGAAGGTCTCCACCGGCAGCTCGGGCATGGCGAGCCGACGGGCGGACCGCTGGAAGCGCTTGGCGTTCTGGTCGGGGCGGAAGGTGGCGACCGAGCCGTCGGGGCGGCGGTAGGCCTTCAGGCCCTCGAAGATCTCCTGGGCGTAGTGCAGGACGTTGGTCGCCGGGTCGAGGGAGATCGGCGCGTACGGAACGAGCTGGCCGTCGTGCCAGCCACGGCCCTCGGTCCACTTGATCGTCACCATGTGGTCGGTGAAGTGGCGGCCGAATCCGGGGCTGGCCAGGATCGCCTCGCGCTCGGCGGCGGCGAGCGGGTGCGCGGACGGCTTGAGCTCGATCGTGGGCGTCGTCATGAGTAGGTGTCCTTCGCTTCCAGGCTATGGCCGGCGGCTCCGGTCTTTCGGCCGGGGGTCCGGGGGTTGTCCCCCGGGAGATGCAGCACCGGTTGTAGTGATGGGCCGCGCTCACGCCCGTACGCCGGTGTCCAGTGGTAGGACGTCCGAGCATTCCCTCGTACCGCGGCTCCGCGTTCGATTATCTCGCGGGGGTCGGGTGGGAAGGAATCGGGGTGAATGCGGACCCGGGGTTGATGGTGGCACCCGGCGGCAGACATGGGGAAGCCGCCGGGCGCGTGTGCGACCCGGCGGCTTCGAAGTCAATCGGCAGCGCGGCGGGTCAGCCGGCTACTCGTACGGCGAGCGCGTCGCCGATCTCCGAGGTGGAGCGGGCGGGCTTGCCCTGGCGCTCGGTGAGGTCCGCGGTGACGGCCTCCTCGATCCGGGCGGCCTCGGCGTCGTAGCCGAGGTGGCGCAGCAGCAGGGCGACGGACAGGACGGTGGCGGTGGGGTCGGCCTTGCCCTGGCCGGCGATGTCGGGCGCGGAACCGTGGACCGGCTCGAACATCGAGGGGAACTCGCGGGAGGGGTTGATGTTTCCGCTCGCCGCGACGCCGATACCGCCGGAGACGGCCGCGGCGAGGTCGGTGATGATGTCGCCGAACAGGTTGTCGGTGACGATGACGTCGAACCGGCCCGGGTCGGTCACCAGGTAGATGGTGGCCGCGTCCACGTGGATGTAGTCCGTGGTGACCTCGGGGAACTCCTGGGCGACCTTGTTGAAGATGTTCGTCCACAGGTGTCCGGCGAAGGTCAGCACGTTGTTCTTGTGGACCAGCGTGAGCTTCTTGCGCGAACGGGCCTGGGCGCGGGCGAAGGCGTCCCGGACGACACGCTCCACGCCGAAGGCCGTGTTGACGGACACCTCGGTGGCGACCTCGTGCTCGGTGCCCTTGCGGATGGTGCCGCCGTTGCCGGTGTACGGGCCCTCGGTGCCCTCGCGGACCACGACGAAGTCGATCTGCGGCTCACCGGCCAGCGGGGTGGCGACACCCGGGAGGAGCTTCGACGGGCGCAGGTTGACGTGGTGGTCGAAGGCGAAGCGGAGCTTGAGCAGGAAGCCGCGCTCCAGGACCCCGGAGGGGACGCTCGGGTCGCCGATCGCGCCCAGCAGGATGACGTCGTGCGTCTTCAGCGCGTCGAGGTCGGCGTCGGTGAGGGTCTCACCGGTGGCGTGGTAACGCTGGGCGCCGAAGTCGTACTCCTTGGTCTCCAGCTTCACGTCCTCCGGGAGGACGGCGGAGAGGACCTTGAGGCCTTCGGCCACGACTTCCTGCCCGATGCCGTCACCGGGGATCACTGCGAGATCGATGCTGCGAGACATGTCGGCACCCTACTCCTCGTCCCATGGAATGACACGCGGTGTCCGCCATCCGGACGTCACGGGTCGACCTGTCGCCCGGCGTTCACCCGTACGTGGGCCCGGTGTTGGCCTGCGCTGGGCATGGTCCCGGCATGGAGATGGACATCCCGGACTTCGGCGTTCCGCCGTGGCTCGCCGCCAGGATGAGCATGGCCGAGCAGTACGAGTACCTGCGCACCCGGCTGGTGAGCCGCCGCACGCTGGTGACGGCGGGCGCGGTGGCGGGCACGACGGCGGCCGGCAGCCTGGTGATCGGCTGCGCGAGTAGGTCGGCGAGCCCGGCACCGGCCACCTCGGCGATCCGCGGTGCGGCCGTGGTGCCGTTCGGCCGCCATCTCGCCTTCGGCGCCGACCCGAGGACGCGGATGCGGATCTCCTGGCAGGTGCCGTTCGCGGTCCGGAAGCCGTTCGTCCGGATCGGGACGCGGCCGGACGGGCTGGGCACGCGTGTCGCCGCGGAGATCCGGCATCTGCACACGCCCGGGGTGCGGGGGGTGCACCCGGTGGTCGAGCAGTACTACGTGCACGCGGCCCTGGACGGCCTCACCCCCGGTACGACGTACTACTACGGCGTCGGCCACGACGGCTGGGACCCGGCCGCCCCCGACCACCGCTCCACCATCACCCCCTTCCGCACCGCGCCCGCGACTCCGGAGAGGTTCGTGTTCACGGCCTTCGGCGACCAGGGCGTCAGCCGGGCCGGAAAGGCCAACGACAACGCGCTGCTCAAGCAGAAGTCGGCCTTCCATCTGCACGCGGGCGACATCTGCTACGCCGACGGCAACGGCTCCGGCCGCACCTCGGACGGCTACGACGCCCGGGAGTGGGACCGGTTCCTGCGGCAGAACGACCCGGTGGCGCGCTCGGTCCCGTGGATGGTGACGACCGGCAACCACGACATGGAGGCCTGGTACTCCCCCGACGGCTACGGCGGCCAGTACGCCCGCTTCGCCCTTCCCGACAGCGGCTTCGACCCGCACGGGGCACCCGGCGTGTACGCGTTCACCTACGGCAACGTCGGCTTCGTGGCGCTGGACGCCAACGACGTGTCGTACGAGATCCCCGCCAACCTCGGCTACAGCGGCGGCCGGCAGACGAAGTGGCTGGAGAGGAAGCTGCAGGAGCTGCGGGCGGCGCAGGGGGTCGACTTCGTGGTCGTCTTCTTCCACCACTGCGCGTACTCGACGTCCTCGCACGCCTCGGACGGCGGGATCCGGGCCGCCTGGCTTCCGCTGTTCACCAAGTACCAGGTGGATCTGGTCATCAACGGGCACAACCACGTCTATGAGCGCACGGACGCGGTGAAGGGCGGCGCGGTCGGCCGCGCGGTCCCGGTCGGCGGCTCGACCGACCCGACGCGGGACGGGATCGTGTACGTCACGGCGGGCGGCGGCGGGCGGGGTCTGTACTCGTTCCCGTCCGGGGTCAGGGACAGTTACGAGGGGCGCGTCACCCGGCACGGCGCGGTGCGCAGCTTCCACTGGGCCAGGGGGCAGCACAACGTGGCGGAGACGGTGGAGTGGTCGCGGGTGCGGTACACCGGCTTCTCCTTCCTGAGGGTCGAGGCGGAGGCGGGTACCACCCCGCGGCTGAGGGTGTCCGCGCTGGCCCAGAGCGGTGCGCGGATCGACCACTTCGAGATCCGGCGCGGCGGCTGACACCGGCGCGCCGGGGCCGGTCCCGGAGTACGGCGCGGCTGTCCCGGCCGCGCCGTACCCCGTGCGGGTGCGGCTCCCGCTTCAAGGGTGTTACACGTGTTACCGGCGTTCCCGGGTGGGCTCAGTGGCCGGTCTCGCCGCCGTTGTCGCGGCGGTCGAGGGCGCGCTGGAGGGCGGCGGCAGCGTTCTTGCGCTCGGACTCGCTGGTCCGGGACACGTGGCGGACGCGGCGGCGGACGGTCGTCTCGGCCATGGGAATCGACTCCTTCGACGTACATGGAGTAACGAAATGGGGGGTTACGAGACGCCGGAAGGGGCGGGGAGCGGTGCCGCAGGGGTTGCCTGCACGGGGCACGCTCACGACCGCCATTCGCTTGATCGAGCGAGACGTTCGGCTCCTACAAAAGTAAGCGAGCGGCCCGCTCCTGTCTGCACAATTACTCGGACTTCCTACTATCTGAGACGGCGTAGCGGGTCACACGGCTGTGAGCTGGAGATCTGACGGGCGGGGCGGGTGGTCCCGGAGGCGCGAACGGGTTACATGACGTCGCCGTCGCGCCAGTCGAAGAGCAGTTCGTGGGCGGGGTCGAGGACGTCTCCGGCGAGGCCGGGCCGCACGAACACACAGCCCTCCTCCTCCGCCAGGCGCACGATCCCCTTGTCCGGGGACAGCGCGCAGACCCTGCCGGACCAGCGCTGCCAGCCTCGGGCGGTGTACAGCCGGGCGCCGTCGTCGCTCGCACCGAGCGCCCCGAGGTCGTACGCCCGGTCGATGATCCGCTCCAGGGCCGCCATCACCTGCCCGCCCAGGCCTCTTCGGCGGGTGTCGGGGCGTACGGCGACGGCCTCGACGTAGCCGACCCGCAGCCAGCGGCCCTGGTACCGGGCTCGGCGCATGACGACCGAGCCATGGGCGGCGAGCCCGCCCTCGTCGTGGACGAGGGCGTGCATCCCGCCCAGGCCGTGCTCCCAGTCGGAGTCGGCGACGTCCCCGCCGAACGCCTCGTAGAGGAGAGCGCGGGCGGCGCGCAGGTCGGCGCGGGCGAGGTCGGCGGTGTGGGCGACGCGAAGAGACATGGCCCAAGTGTCGTACGGACTACCAGTCGAGGGAGCCATGGCGGTCGATCAAGCGACCCGTTCCGGCGTCGGACGGCTCGGTGGCCAGGCGGACGATCGCGTCGGTGCCCTCGGTGACGGTCTGCGGGCCGCTGTGGGCGTTGAGGTCGGTCGCCGTGTAGCCGGGGTCGGCGGCGTTGACGCGGATGTCCTTGAAGGCCTTGGCGTACTGGGTGGTGAGCATGGTGAGGGCCGCCTTCGAGGCGGTGTAGAGGGGGGAGACGACAGAGGACTCGACGCGCTCCGGGTCATGGGTGGCGGCGAACGAGCCCATTCCGCTGCTGACGTTGACGATGACCGGGTCCGGCGAGCGTCGCAGGAGCGGGAGGAAGGCGGTGGTCGTACGGATGACACCGAAGAGGTTGACGTCGAAGACGGCGAGGGCGCCGGCGGCGGTCAGCTCTGCGGGATCCCCGTGCGGGCCGGAGATACCGGCGTTGTTGATCAGTACGTCGATCCTGCCCTCGTGGGCGGCGACGTCGGCGGCCGCGGCGGCGACGGAGGCGTCGTCGGTGACGTCGATCCGCACGAACCGCGTGCCGAGCGCCTCGGCGGCCGCGGCGCCCTGCTCCGGGTCACGGGCACCGACGACCACGGTGTGGCCGAGCTCGACGAGGCGGCGGGCGGTCTCACGGCCGAGGCCCTTGTTGGCGCCGGTGATGAAGGTGATGGTCATGGGTCGATCGTCCGCCCGGCGCCGGTCCGCTGCCAGAGACGCTCCGACCGTAGGAACGTCAGTACCAGGATCGCCGGGGAGGCAGGATGGAGAGCATGACCGGGAAAGAGGCGACCGACCTTGGTACGACCATCCGCGCCTGGCGGGAACGGCTGTCGCCGTCGGACGTGGGGCTGCCGGTCGGCCGGGCCCGCCGGGCGACCGGGCTGCGCCGCGAGGAACTCGCCGAGCGCGCCGGAGTGTCCGTCGACTACGTGGTGCGCCTGGAGCAGGGGCGGGCGACGGCACCCTCCGGACAGGTGGTCGCCGCCCTCGCCCGCGCCCTGCGGCTGACCGGCACCGAGCGCGAACACCTGCACCGGATGGCCGGGCTCGCGCCACCGGACGGCGGTCCGGTCCCCGACCGCCTCCCGCCGGGTGTGCACCGCGTGCTGAACCGGCTCGGGGACGTCGCGGTAGCCGTGTTCACCGCGTACTGGCAGCTGCTCTGGTGGAACCCCGGCTGGGCCGGGCTGCTCGGCGATCCGGCGGCCATACCGCCGGAACTGCGCAACTTCGCCCGCTCGAGGTTCCCTGTCGGCTCCGCGCACGCGCGCGTCTCGTCCTGGCCGGTGGTCGTGGAGGACTACGACGACTCCGACCTCGCCATCGCGTCCGACCTGCGCCGCGCCACCGGCCGCTTCCCGCACGACGCCCGCCTCGCCGAGCTGGTCCGCGAACTGACCGAAGGCAACCCGCGGTTCGCCCGGCTGTGGGCGAACGGCACGGTGGCGGCCCACCGCGAGGACCGCAAGACGGTCGAGCATCCGAGGGTGGGGCCGGTGGAGGTGGACTGCGACGTCCTGACGGACGGCGACTCGGAGCTGAAGATCGTGATCCTCTCGGCGGCCCCCGGCACCGAGGCCGGGGACCGGTTCCGGAGCGCGCTGACGGTGGAGGACCGGACAAGCCGCCGCGCCCCGCAGGAGTGACGGGTTCCATCGAGGCATGCCGGACCCACCAGACCCGCCGGACCTCCCGGATGCACCCGACGCACCGGATCCGCCCGACGCACCGGATCCGCCCGACCCGCCGGACTTCCCGGACCCACCCACCTGAGCCCCGCCTCGCCGCCCCCGCATGGGAACGGGCCGGGAAGCCTGCTCGTGGGTCAGGCTTCCCGGCCCGAGCTCGGGCGGGCTGTGGGTCAGCCCATGTGCGGGTAGGTGTAGTCGGTCGGCGCGACCAGGGTCTCCTTGATCGCACGGGTCAGCGTCCAGCGCAGCAGGTTCTGCGGGGCGCCGGCCTTGTCGTTGGTGCCGGAGGCGCGGCCGCCGCCGAAGGGCTGCTGGCCGACGACGGCACCGGTCGACTTGTCGTTGATGTAGAAGTTGCCGGCCGCGTAGCGCAGCTTCTCCATCGTGTACGCCGCCGCCTCACGGTCGTTGGCGATGACCGAGCCGGTGAGCGCGTAGTCGGACACCGACTCCATCTGGGTCAGCATCTCGTCGTACTGGTCGTCCTCGTAGACGTGCACGGCGAGGAACGGGCCGAAGTACTCCGTGCGGAAGACCTCGTTCTCCGGGTCGCTGCACACGACGACCGTCGGGCGGACGAAGTAGCCGACCGAGTCGTCGTAGGAGCCGCCCGCGACGATCTCGCAGGCCGGGTCGGTCTTCGCGCGGTCGATCGCGGCCTTGTTCTTGGCGAAGGCACGCTCGTCGATCACGGCGCCGATGAAGTTCGTCAGGTCGGTGACGTCACCCATGGTCAGGTAGTCGACCTCGGCGGCGAACTCCTCGCGGAAGCCGGAGTTCCAGATGGACGCGGGGATGTAGGCGCGGGAGGTCGCCGAGCACTTCTGGCCCTGGTACTCGAAGGCACCCCGGGTCAGGGCGGTCTTCAGCACCGCGCGGTCGGCCGACGGGTGGGCGACGAGGAAGTCCTTGCCGCCGGTCTCACCGACCAGACGCGGATAGGTGCGGTACTTCTCGATGTTGTTGCCGACGGTCTTCCACAGGTGCTGGAAGGTCTTCGTGGAGCCGGTGAAGTGGATGCCGGCGAGGTCGCGGTGCTCAAGGGCGACCTTCGACACCTCGATGCCGTCACCGGTGACGAGGTTGATGACGCCCTTGGGCAGCCCGGCCTCCTCCAGCAGCTGCATCAGCAGGACGGCCGCGTGGGTCTGGGTCGGGGACGGCTTCCAGACCACCACGTTGCCCATCAGCGCGGGAGCGGTGGGCAGGTTGCCCGCGATCGCGCTGAAGTTGAAGGGCGTGATCGCGTAGACGAAGCCCTCCAGCGGGCGGTGGTCCATACGGTTCCAGACGCCCGGGGAGTTGGCCGGGGGCTGCTCCGCGAGGATCTGACGGGCGTAGTGGACGTTGAACCGCCAGAAGTCGATCAGCTCGCAGGGCGTGTCGATCTCGGCCTGCTGGGCGGTCTTGGACTGGCCGAGCATGGTGGAGGCGGCGATGGTCTCGCGCCAGGGGCCGGAGAGCAGTTCGGCGGCGCGCAGGATGATCGCCGCGCGGTCATCGAAGGACATCGCGCGCCAGGCGGGCGCGGCGGCGAGGGCCGCGTCGACGGCGTCCCGGGCGTCCTGCTGGGTGGCGTGCCGGCCCGTGCCGATGACGGCCTTGTGGTTGTGCGGCTGGACGACCTGGAAGGGCTCACCGCCGCCGAGCCGCTTTTCGCCACCGATGGTCATCGGCAGCTCGATCGGGTTCTCGGCCAGCTCCTTGAGCTTGGCCTCCAGACGGGCGCGCTCGGGCGAGCCGGGGGCGTAGCCGTGCACCGGCTCGTTGACGGGGGTGGGGACCTGGGTCACAGCGTCCATGAGATCCGTAACTCCTTGTACGTGAGCGGGTGTTCGGGTTCAGCCCGTGGTGACCATCGAGCGGACGAAGAAGCGCAGATTCGCCGGCTTCTCCGCGAGCCTCCGCATGAAGTAGCCGTACCAGTCGGTGCCGTAGGCGGTGTAGACGCGCATCCGGTGGCCCTCGGCGGCCAGCCGCAGGTGCTCGTCGCTGCGGATGCCGTAGAGCATCTGGAACTCGTACTCGTCGAGCTTGCGCCCGGCGCGGCGGGCGAGTTCCTGGGCTATGGAGATGAGGCGCGGGTCGTGGGAGCCGACCATCGGGTACCCGTCGCCCTCCATGAGAGTCCTGAGGATCCGCACGTACGCCTTGTCGATCTCGTGCTTCTGCTGGTAGGCGACCTCGGCCGGCTCCTTGTAGGCGCCCTTGACCAGGCGGACGCGGCTGCCGGCCTCGGCGAGGCGGCGGGCGTCGGCCTCGGTGCGGAAGAGGTAGGCCTGGATGACGCAGCCGGTCTGCGGGAAGTCCCCGCGCAGCTCCTCGTGGATGGCGAACATCGAGTCGAGGGTGGTGTGGTCCTCGGCGTCGAGGGTGACGGTCGTACCGATGGCGGCGGCGGCCTCGACGACCGGGCGGACGTTCGCGAGCGCGAGCTCGTGACCCCCGTCCAGCGCCTGTCCGAACATGGACAGCTTCACCGACATCTCGACGCGCTCGCCGAGACCGAGGTCCTCCAGACGCTCGACGAGTGCCAGGTAGGCGTCCCGGGCGGCGGTTGCCTGCTCCGGGGTGGTGATGTCCTCGCCGACCACGTCCATGGTCAGCTCCAGGCCGCGGCCGGTGAGCTCCTCGATGATCGGGACGATGTCGTCGACCGACTCACCGGGGATGAAGCGGTCGACGACCTGCTTCGTCACCGGCGCAGCCGAGACGAGGCGTCGCATCCGGTCGCTGCGCGACGCGGCGAGAATCACGGGACCCAGCACGGGGCACCTCCACAACACATGCCAGAACGGCCGCGATCCGACGATGTGGATACGGCACGGAGAACCACCGTGAAAGTTAGGGATCTCTCCGATCGTGGGCCATCGACAGCTGTCACGCATCCGTGCCACAGATCTCAGACAGATGTATGAAGGCCTCCGTGAAATGCGGGAGAATGCCCGGGTGACGTCGGAATTCAAGGGTGACTACCAGGAGCTGGTCGACGAGATCTCCGAGCTGCTGGGCGTCCCGGCGACCCTGGAGAACCGCGACTTCGAGCTGATCGTCTTCGGGGCGTACGACAGTGAGGGCGACCTGGATCCGTCGGCGCTGGACCCGGTCAGGACCCGGTCGATCCTGACCCGGCGCTCCACGGCGGCGGTCCGCTCCTGGTTCGAGGGATTCGGCATCACCCGGGCCACCGGACCGGTCCGTATCCCGCCGACGCCGGAGGCGGGGGTGTACCGGGGAAGGATCTGTCTGCCGGTACGCCATCGGGGTGTCGTCCTCGGCTATGTCTGGCTGCTCGACGACGATCCGGGTCCGACGGACGCCCAGCTGGCCGCCGCCATGGGGGTGGCGGGGCGGATCGGCGCGCTGCTCGCGGACGAGGCGCAGGCGGGGGCGGGGCTGAGCCGGGAGCTGCGGGCGGTGCTGGTCGCGGAGCGCGGCTGGCAGCGGGACATGGCGGTGGCCGAACTCCGTACCGCCCTCGGCGCCCGCGCGGACGGTCCGCACACCATGGTCTGTGTCGCCCCCTGGCCGTCCGCCGACCCGGACGACGCCCCGTCCCCGCGCACGGTCCCGCACGCCACCGCCCTGTGCACGCTGCCGTGGGGGGCGACGGGCCACAGCCTCGCCGTCCTGGTCCGGCTGCGCAGCACGGACGCGGCCACCCCCGCCCTGACGGCCGCCACCCGGCTGCTCAAGGAGGCGGAGGAGGCGCGGTCGGCACGGTCGGCCTCGGCGCGCGAAGCCGGGGCGCGCACGGCCGCCGCCGTCGCCGCGGGGTTCACGGGCGCGGCGGCACCGGGCTGCGCCGCGGGGGTGGGCGAGGCCCGGGCCGGCCTTGCCGAGCTGGGCACGGTCTGGCAGGAGGCCGCCGCGGCCACCCGCGCCGCACTGGCCGAGCCCCGGTTCGGACCGGTCGCCGAGTGGGCGCACATCGGCCCGTACCGCCTGCTGACCGCGCTGCCGCCGGAGGCCGCCCACGATCCGGCGGTGGCCGTCCTGCTCACCCCGGCCCACCGGGAACTGGCCCATACCGCCGAGGCGTACCTGGACTGCGCGGGCCAGGCGGGCCGCACGGCCGCCGCCCTCGGCATCCACCGGCAGACCCTGTACTACCGCCTGTCCCGCGTCGAACAGCTCACCGGCCTCGACCTGGACGACGGGGAGGCCCGCCTGCTGCTGCACATGGCGTTGAAGGGCGCGCGGCTGTAGCCGCCAGCGGCCGGCTCTCGGACTACCTGCACAGGACGGGCATCGTCCCGGAGGGCAGGGAGCTGTTCGACGAGCGGTACGGCAGCGGCAGCGGCAGCGTCGCCAACGACACGTTCGGGCTTCCGGACGGGCTGTGCGGGCCCACACCGGAGAACCCCGTCTGGATCTACCCCGCCACGCGCGGCGTCAGCGTCACCGTGGAGCGCCCGCCACTGTTCGGTGACCATCTCCGGTTCCCGGCCCGCGCGGCCTCGGCGGCGATGCTCGGCGCCAGCCCCGGGGCCGGGCGCGGCGAACACCTGCGCGCCTGGCAGCGCCGAGGGCTGCCCGCGGTGATTACCCACCCCCTCGGCCGACCGCAAGTCAGGCCCGAGTGGCGGCCTCGACGATCTGGCGCAGGCCCTCGGTGAGCGCGTCGCCGTCGGGGGCCGTCTTCGGGTCGAAGGTCCACTGCGAGATCAGGCCCGACATCAGGGTCATGTAGAAGCGGCCGAGGGTGTCGGCGGTCTCGTCGGAGACCTCCTCCTCGGGGACGCCCATCAGCAGCGAGGTCAGCCCCCGGCCGCCCTCCCGCTGGGCGCGCGCCAACTGGTCGCGTACTTCCGGCATCTGATCGCCCATCGTCACGATCTCCACGCTGAGCCGCCACATCGAACCGGGCCCGCGCATGCTCTCGACGATGTTCGACCACACCTCACGGAACCGCTCCAGCGAGCCGGGCGCCCCGGTGAGCCCGCCGTCGCCGCCCTCGAAGGACATCTCCTCCACCAGGGCGATGTAGGCCTGCGCGAGCAGCGCGTCCTTGGAGCCGTAGTGGTAGCCGATCGAGGCGAGGTTGGTCCCCGACTCCCTGACGATGTCGCGCGCCGTCGTCCGCGCGAACCCCTTCTCCAGCAGGCAGCGCTTGGCGCCTGCCAGCAGATCCTCACGGTGTCCCATGCGGACCACCCTACCCCGGGATCCATACAACCGTCCTAGACACATGAACTATACAACTGTTCTAGACAAGCGTGTAAGACGCCCGTACATTCCTTGGCGTGACGAACACGACGAGCACGACCACGACCACACGTGAGACCAACTCCCTTGCAGGGCGCCGCGAATGGACCGCGCTCGGCGTGCTGATGCTTCCGCTGCTCCTTGTCTCGATGGACGTCTCGGTCCTCTACTTCGCCCTTCCGGCGATCGGCGCCGACCTCCGGCCGAGCGGCACCCAGCAGCTGTGGATCCTGGACATCTACGGCTTCGTCCTGGCCGGTCTGCTGATGACGATGGGCGCGCTGGGCGACCGCGTCGGCCGCCGACGCCTGCTGCTGATCGGCGCCGCGGCCTTCGGCGGCGCCTCGCTGCTCGCCGCGTACGCGGACAGCGCCGGGACCCTGATCGCCGCCCGCGCGGTCCTCGGCATCGGCGGCGCGACCCTGATGCCGTCGACGATGGCCCTGCTGCGCACGATGTTCACCGACCCCGGTCAGCGCGCGAAGGCGATCGGCCTGTGGTCCGGGGTGATGACGGGCGGGATCGCGCTGGGCTCGGTGATGAGCGGGATCCTCGTGGAGCACTTCTGGTGGGGCTCGGTCTTCCTGGTCAATCTGCCCGCGATGGCGCTGCTGCTGGTGCTCGGCCCGTTCCTGCTCCCGGAGTCCAGGAACCCCTCCCCCGGCCGCTTCGACTGGCTGAGCGTTCCGCTCTCGATGGCCGCCGTGCTCCCCGTGATCTACGGCGTGAAGGAGATCCCCTCCGAGGGCTGGCGCCCGCTGTACGTCGTCTCGATCACCGTCGGCCTGCTCTTCGCGGCGCTGTTCGTCCACCGCCAGCGCACCAGCGCCTCCCCGCTGATCCCGCCGGCCCTGCTGACCGGCCATGGCTTCACCCCGGCGCTGGTCCTGAACCTCGTCGCCTCGCTCGCCATGATGGGTTCGGCCATCTTCACCACGCAGTATCTGCAGGCGGTGCTCGGCAAGAGCCCGCTGGAGGCGGCGCTGTGGAGTCTGCTGCCCTCCGTCTTCGTCGGGGTCGCCGGTCCGGTCACGGCGCAGCTGGTCCAGCGGGGTGTCGACCGGGGCCTTGTCGTCGCCGGCGGCTTCACGGCCATGGCGGCCGGGTTCGCGCTGCTCGCCCTCGTCGGCACCGACTCACTGTGGCTGGTGCTGGCCGGGGCCGGTGTGCTGGCCTGCGGGATGGTCGCGATCATGTCCCAGCTGACCGATCTCGCGATGACCAGTGCCCCGGTGGAACGGGCGGGCACGGCCTCCTCGCTGCTGGAGACCGGCGCGGAGTTCGGCGGGGCGCTCGGTATGGCCGTCCTGGGGTCGATCGGTACGGCGGTCTACCGCCACGAGATGCCGGCCACGGCTCCGGCGGAGGCCCGCGAGACGCTGGGCGGCGCGCTGGCCACGGCGAGCCGGCTGCCGGGGCCCACGGGAGAGGCCCTGCTGCGGACCGCACGGGAGGCGTTCACCAGCGGGATGCAGGGGGCGGCGATCGCGGGGGCGGTGCTGCTGGTGGTGGCGGCGGTGGGGGCAGGGGTGACGCTGCGGAGGGTCGGCAGGTAGGCGGACATACGAACGCCGGGTGGGCTGACCTGCGTCAGCCCACCCGGCGTTTGCGGCAGTTGTCGTCAGACGAGGTTCACGGACCGGGCCGAGGTCGCCCCGATCTCCGCCTCGACCTCGGCCAGCACACCGGAGGTCACCGTGTCGTCGACGGTCAGGACGGCCAGCGCCTCGCCACCGGCGATCGACCGGGAGACCTGCATACCGGCGATGTTGATGCCCGCCTCGCCGAGGATGCGGCCGACGGTGCCGACGACGCCCGGCCGGTCCTCGTAGCGCAGCACCAGCAGGTGGTCGGCGATCGCGAGGTCGACGTCGTAGTCGCCGACCGCGACGATCTTCTGGATGTTCTTCGGGCCGGTCAGCGTGCCGGAGACCGAGACCTCCTCGCCGCTGCCGAGGGTGCCGCGCACGGTCACCACGTTGCGGTGGTCGGCCGACTCCGAGCTGGTGGTGAGGCGGACCTCGACACCGCGCTCCTGCGCGAACAGCGGGGCGTTGACATAGGAGACGGTCTCGGCGACGACGTCCTCGAAGACACCCTTGAGCGCGGACAGTTCCAGCACCTTCACGTCGTGCTGGGTGATCTCGCCGTAGACCTCGACGTCGAGGCGGACCGCGACCTCACCGGCGAGCGCGGTGAAGATACGGCCGAGGCGCTCGGCGAGCGGCAGGCCCGGCTTGACGTCCTCGGCGATGACCCCGCCCTGGACGTTCACCGCGTCCGGGACCAGCTCGCCGGCGAGGGCGAGGCGGACGGACTTGGCGACCGCGATGCCCGCCTTCTCCTGGGCCTCGTCGGTGGAGGCACCGAGGTGCGGGGTGCAGACGACCTGGTCGAGCTCGAAGAGCGGCGAGTCGGTGCACGGCTCCTTCGAGTACACGTCGAGGCCGGCACCGGCCACCCGGCCCTCCTTGAGCGCCGCGTACAGCGCCTCCTCGTCGACGATGCCACCGCGCGCCGCGTTGACGATGCGCACGGACGGCTTGACCTTGCGCAGCGCCTCGTCGCCGATCAGGCCGACCGTCTCCGGGGTCTTCGGCAGGTGCACGGTGATGAAGTCGGCGACCTCGAGGAGTTCGTCCAGCGACAGGACCTTCACGCCCATCTGCGCGGCGCGAGCGGGCTGGATATAGGGGTCGTAGGCGACGACCTTCATGCCGAAGGCGGACATGCGCTGCGCGACCAGGGCGCCGATGCGGCCCAGGCCGACGACACCGAGGGTCTTCTCGGCGAGCTCGACACCCGTGTACTTGCTGCGCTTCCACTCGCCGTTCTTGAGCGCGGAGTTCGCCTGCGGAATGTGGCGGGCGGCGGAGATCAGCAGACCGCAGGCGAGTTCGGCGGCGGTCACGATGTTGGAGGTCGGCGCGTTGACGACCATCACGCCGGCCTTGGTGGCGGCGGAGACGTCGACGTTGTCCAGGCCGACGCCGGCTCGTGCGACGACCTTCAGCTTCTTCGCCGCGGCGATGGCCTCGGCGTCGACCTTGGTGGCGGAGCGGATCAGGATCGCGTCCACGTCGGCGATGGCCGGGAGCAGCTCGGCTCGGTCTGCTCCGTTGGTGTGCCGGATCTCGAAGTCCGGGCCCAGCGCGTCGACGGTGGCGGGCGACAGCTCTTCAGCGATGAGTACGACAGGTTTCGAGCTCACGTGAGTCCTCACATGTCCAATGCGGACGGCCGTCCCGACGGCCGCTGGCGGTGGAGGGTACTGGCGCGTGGAGACGCACGACGCTGTGGGCCTGACGCGTATGTAGTACGGCAGTCTAGTGGCGTGATGGTGGTCGTCCTGCGCCTCTGCGGAAGGATCACCCGTCCGAGATTCGACGGGGCGGACAAGGGGCCGAAGCACTCCGCTCCGGCCCCGTCACCCGGGGCTCACGCCTCTTCGTTCACCCACGACATCAGCTTGCGCAGCTGCTTGCCGGTGGTCTCCAGCAGGTGCTCGGAGTCCTGCTTCTTGTACTCGTTGTACTTCTTCAGACCGCCGTGGTACTCGTCCATCCAGTTACGGGCGAAGGTGCCGTCCTGGATCTCGGCGAGGACCTTCTTCATCTCGGCCTTGGTGGCGTCGGTGATGATCCGCGGGCCGGTGACGTAGTCGCCCCACTCGGCGGTCTCGGAGACCGACCAGCGCATCTTCTCCAGGCCGCCCTCGTACATCAGGTCCACGATCAGCTTCAGCTCGTGCAGGCACTCGAAGTAGGCGATCTCCGGCTGGTAGCCGGCCTCGACCAGGGTCTCGAAACCGGCCTTGACCAGGGCGGAGGTGCCACCGCAGAGGACGGCCTGCTCACCGAACAGGTCGGTCTCGGTCTCCTCGGTGAAGGTCGTCTTGATGACGCCGGCGCGGGTGCCGCCGATGCCCTTCGCGTACGACAGGGCCAGCGCGAAGCCGCCTCCGGTGGCGTCCTGCTCGACGGCCACGATGCAGGGAACGCCGCGGCCCTCCTCGTACTGACGGCGCACCAGGTGGCCCGGGCCCTTCGGGGCGACCATGCACACGTCGACCCCGGCCGGGGGCTTGATGAAGCCGTAGCGGATGTTCAGGCCGTGGCCGAAGAACAGGGCGTCGCCGTCGTTCAGGTTCGGGGCGATGGACTCCTCGTAGACCTGGGCCTGGATCGGGTCCGGGACGAGGATCATGATGACGTCGGCCTCGGCGGCGGCCTCGGCCGGGGTCACCACACGCAGGCCCTGCTCCTCGGCCTTCGCCTTGGACTTGGAGCCCTCGTGCAGACCGACCCGCACGTCGACACCGGAGTCACGCAGCGACAGGGCGTGGGCGTGGCCCTGACTGCCGTAGCCGATGACCGCGACCTTGCGGCCCTGGATGATGGACAGGTCGGCGTCGGCGTCGTAGAACAGCTCGGCCACTTTGGGTTCTCTCCTTGGGGTGCGGTTGGTGCGTCCCACCGTATGACGGAGGGCGGAAGGGAAGTCTCGGGGTCTCGGTATCCGGGCGGCCGACGGCCGACGGCCGCCCGGTTCCAGCCTTACGCAGAACGGTCGAGTGCGCGCAGCGAACGGTCGGTGATCGAACGGGCGCCACGGCCGATCGCGATCGTGCCGGACTGCACCAGCTCCTTGATGCCGAACGGCTCCAGCATCTTGAGCATGGCGGTCAGCTTCTCGCTGCTGCCGGTGGCCTCGATGGTGACGGCCTCCGGGGAGACGTCGACGGTCTTGGCGCGGAACAGCTGGACGATCTCGACGATCTGGGAACGCGTCTCGTTGTCGGCGCGCACCTTCACCAGAACGAGTTCCCGCTGAACGGCCGCACCCGGCTCCAGTTCGACGATCTTCAGCACCTCGACGAGCTTGTTGAGCTGCTTGGTGACCTGCTCCAGCGGCAGGGCTTCGACACTCACCACGATCGTGATGCGGGAGATGTCGGGGTGCTCGGTGACACCGACGGCGAGCGAGTCGATGTTGAAGCCCCGGCGGGAGAACAGCGCGGCGATCCGGGCGAGGATGCCCGGCTTGTTCTCCACCAGAACGGAGAGCGTGTGCTTGGACATGGTCTTTTACGTCTCTCTCGCTCAGTCGTCTTCGTTGTCGCCGAAGTCGGGGCGAACGTCCCGGGCGGCCATGATCTCGTCGTTGGAGGTGCCGGCGGCGACCATCGGCCACACCATCGCGTCCTCGTGGACGATGAAGTCCACGACGACCGGGCGGTCGTTGACGGAGTTCGCCTCTTCGATGACCTTGTCGAGGTCGTCCGGGGACTCGCAGCGGATCGCGTAGCAGCCCATGGCCTCCGACAGCTTCACGAAGTCGGGGACGCGGGTGCCGCGGGCGTCCGGGTTGACGTCGTCCGGCCCGGAGTGCAGCACGGTGTTGGAGTACCGCTGGTTGTAGAAGAGGGTCTGCCACTGGCGGACCATCCCGAGGGCGCCGTTGTTGATGATGCCGACCTTGATCGGGATGTTGTTCAGGGCGCAGGTGGTCAGTTCCTGGTTGGTCATCTGGAAGCAGCCGTCGCCGTCGATCGCCCAGACGGTGCTGCCGGGCGCGCCGGCCTTGGCGCCCATGGCGGCCGGGACCGCGTAGCCCATGGTTCCGGCGCCGCCGGAGTTCAGCCAGGTGGCGGGCTTCTCGTACTGCACGTAGTGCGCGGCCCACATCTGGTGCTGGCCGACGCCCGCCGCGAAGATCGTGCCCTCCGGGGCGAGCTGTCCGATGCGCTCGATGACCTGCTGCGGGGAGAGCGAACCGTTCTCCGGCTGGTCGTAGCCCAGCGGGTAGGTCTCGCGCCACCGGTTGAGGTCCTTCCACCAGGCGGTGTAGTCGCCCTGGTGGCCCTCGCTGTGCTCCTTCTGCACCGCCTGGATCAGGTCGGCGATGACCTCGCGGGCGTCACCGACGATCGGCACGTCGGCGGCGCGGTTCTTGCCGATCTCCGCGGGGTCGATGTCGGCGTGGACGATCTTGGCGTGCGGGGCGAAGCTGTCCAGCTTGCCGGTGACACGGTCGTCGAAGCGGGTGCCGAGGGCGACGATCAGGTCGGCCTTCTGCAGCGCGGTGACGGCGGTGACCGCACCGTGCATGCCCGGCATTCCCACGTGCAGCGGGTGGCTGTCGGGGAATGCGCCGAGCGCCATCAGGGTGGTGGTGACGGGCGCTCCGGTGAGTTCGGCGAGCACCTTCAGCTCGGCGGTGGCGCCGGCCTTGATGACACCGCCGCCGACGTAGAGGACGGGCCGCTTGGCCTGGGTGATCAGCTTGGCGCCCTCGCGGATCTGCTTGGCGTGCGGCTTGGTCACCGGACGGTAGCCGGGCAGGTCCATGACCGGCGGCCAGGAGAAGGTGGTCTTCGCCTGGAGGGCGTCCTTGGCGATGTCGACCAGGACCGGACCGGGACGGCCGGTGGAGGCGATGTGGAACGCCTGGGCGATGATCCGCGGGATGTCCTCGGCCTTGGTGACCAGGAAGTTGTGCTTGGTGATCGGCATGGTGATGCCGACGATGTCCGCCTCCTGGAAGGCGTCCGTGCCGATCGAGGAGGACGCGACCTGCCCGGTGATCGCCACGAGCGGCACCGAGTCCATGTGCGCGTCCGCGATCGGCGTCACCAGGTTGGTGGCACCCGGCCCCGAGGTGGCCATGCAGACACCGACCTTGCCGGTGGCCTGCGCGTAGCCGGTGGCCGCGTGACCGGCGCCCTGCTCGTGCCGGCACAGGACGTGGCGCACCCGGGTGGAGTCCATCAGCGGGTCGTAGGCCGGCAGGATCGCGCCGCCGGGGATGCCGAATACCGTGTCAGCGCCGACCTCCTCGAGGGAGCGGATGAGGGACTTCGCACCCGTGACGTGCTCGACGGTCGGGGGCTGCTGTCCTCCGGAACGGGGCCGCGGCTGCGGATGGTGGGCCCCGGTGGCCTGCTCGGTCATCGGCATTCTCTTCTCGATGCTGAGGGTTTTTGCGAGGTTCGTACGGATTTCTGCTGCCGTACGTCTGGTGCTGGTGCAACAAAAAACCCCTCGTGCCAGAAGGCAAGCGAGGGGAGCGCGCCGGTGTGGTCGCTGGGGGTTCCGGATCCTTCTCCGGTGGGTCCCAGCTCAGCCGACGCGCTGTCCAAGTACGAGAATTCGGGTGCGCATGGAACTGACCCTCCCTCTGACGCGCACCACGTGTCAAGTGGGTGGGACGGGAGTCTCATTATGTGAGCGAAGGGCACTGCCGCCTCCGAGTACCGCGGGCACACCACTGGTGTACACCCCACCGCCACCGCCCGCGAAGGCCGGCTCGGCCGGTGCGTGCGGAACCGGATAGTGGCCGGAACCGAGGGCCCGGCGCAGCCGGTACTCGTCCACCGGGCCGGAGAAGGCCATGCCCATCCCATGGGTGCACCCCATCGCGCGCAGCGCCGTGACCTGTTCGGGCAGGTCCACGCCCTCGGCCACCGACTGGAGTCCGAGATCGCCGGCGATCCGCAGCAGTCCGCTGGTGATCTTGTGCAGCCGGGGTGACTCGACGACCCCCTCGACCAGACTGCGGTCGAGCTTGAGCATGTCCACGGGGAGCTTCCGGAGGGCGGTGATCGCCGCGTAGCCGCTGCCGAAGCCGTCCAGTGCGATCCGGACCCCGTGCCGGCTGAGGGCGGTCAGGCGCCGCTCCAGCTCGTCCAGCGGAACCCTGGGGTCGGTGTCGGACAGCTCCAGGACCAGCGCCCCCGACGGCAGGCCGTGCCGGGTGAGCAGGGCCTCCACGGAGCCGAGCGGCGAGGACCGGTCGAGCAGCCGCCGGGCACACGTCCGGACCGCGACCGGCACCACGAGCCCGTTGGCCGCCCGCTCGGCGGCCTGTTCGACCGCCTCCTGGAGGATCCAGCGGTCCAGCTCGGAGGTCTTGTCGCTGTCCTCCGCGACCCGCAGGAACTCGGCCGGAGTGAACAGTACCCCCTGCGAGGAGCGCCAGCGCGCCTGCGCGGAGACCGAGTCGATCCGGCCGCTCTCCAGGCACACCACGGGCTGGTGCAGCAGCGCGAACTCGCCGTCGTGCAGGGCGGCCCGCAGCCGGGTGGCCAGTTCGGCCTTGCGTACGACGTCCTGCTGCATCTGTGGCTTGTACAGCTCGACGCGGCCCTTTCCCGCCGACTTGGCGCGGTACATCGCCAGGTCTGCGTTGCGCAGCAACTCCCCGGCGCCCAGGCCCGGTTCGGCGAAGGCGACACCGATGGACGCGTTGACACGGACATCGTTGCCGTCAATGGCGTACGGCTGCGAGAGGGTCACCCTGAGGCGGTCGGCGAGCTCCAGGATGTGCCGCTCTCTGGCACTGCGGTCACGGGTGCCGTCACCGACGATCAGCGCCGCGAACTCGTCGCCGCCAAGGCGGGAGGCGGTGTCGCCCTGACGGACCGCGTCCTGGAGTCTGCGTGCGGCATGGACGAGCAGATCGTCCCCGGCCTGGTGCCCGATCGTGTCGTTGACGGCCTTGAAGCCGTCCAGGTCGATGAAGAGCACGGCCGTGTTCCGCAGGGCGGGGCCCCGGTCGGAGGAACGGCGGCCGGACAGGGCCTGCTGCACCCGCCGGGTGAACAGGGCGCGGTTGGGCAGGTCGGTGAGCGGGTCGTGCTCGGCGTTGTGCTGGAGCTGCGCCTGCAGGCGCACTCTTTCGGTCACGTCCCGGCTGTTGAAGATGAGGCCGCCGTGGTGCCGGTTGACGGTGGACTCGACATTGAGCCAGCCGCCGTCGCCGGACCGGAAACGGCACTCGATACGGGTGGTGGCTTCCTCCAGGGGGTTGGCGGCGAGGAAGCGGCGCACCTCGTGCACCACACAGCCAAGGTCCTCCGGGTGGATGAGGTTGGCCAGTTCCGAGCCCACCAGGTCCTCGGCGGGCCGTCCGTAGACCCCGGCGGCGGCCGGGGAGACGTACCGGAGGATGCCGTTGGGCGCGGCGATCATGATGACGTCGCTGGAGCCCTGCACCAGGGAGCGGAAGTGGTTCTCCTGATGCGCCAGTTCCTGGGTGAGGGTGATGTTGTCGAGCAGCATGATGCCCTGGCGTACGACGAGCGCGAGGACCACACAGCCGGCGGTGATCAGGACGACGTGGTCCGGGCTGCGGCCGTTGAGCACGTTGTACAGGATGCCAAGGGTGCACACGGCGGCGGCCAGATACGGGGTGAGCGCGGCCAGGGAGCCGGACAGGGGGCGGCCCGCCGGGTACCGGAGGTGATCGCCCCCCGGGGTGGGCACGGGCGCCTTCTTCGGCGCCGGGGCCCGTCCGCCAGGCACATGCTCGTGGACCACTCGCGTGTGCCCCTCGGGCTCCGGGGCGCCCTGCTGCCGGGGCGCGGCCCAGGGCGCGTACGCGAGCAGCAGCGAGCCGGCGAACCAGCCCGCGTCCAGCAGCTGACCGGAGTGGTAACTGCTGTGCAGCAGCGGCGAGGTGAACAGGGCGTCGCACATCACGGTCAGGGCGAGCGCGCCGATCGCGGTGTTCACCGCGGTGCGGTTGCCCGGCGAGCGCCGGAAGTGCAGCGCGAGCACCATGCTGATCAGGGCGATGTCCAGCAGCGGGTACGCCAGCGAGAGCGCGGTGTGCGCGACGCTGGGCCCGTCGAGCCGGGCGGCCTGGGCGAGCGCGAGGCTCCACGACAGGGTGAGCAGGGAGCCGCCGATCAGCCAGGCGTCCAGCGCCAGGCAGATCCAGCCGGCCTTGGTCATCGGCCGCTTGGCCAGCACCAGCAGACCGACGATGGCGGGCGGCGCGAAGCACAGGAAGAACAGGTCGGCGTAGCTGGGGCTGGGCACGGGCCTGTGCAGCACGACCTCGTACCACCCCCAGACCGCGTTGCCCAGGGCCGCCATCGCCGAGGAGAGGGCGAACAGCAGCCAGGCGGGTCGAAAGCGGACCCGCGGGGAGCGGGCGTAGCAGAAGCAGGACACGGCGGCCGTGCCGGCGGCCGCGGTCAGACCGAAGTCACCCATGAACAGGGCGACTTGGTTCGAGCCCCAGTCGAACGCGGAACCGACGGCGTATCCCGCGCAGATCAGGGCCAGGACGAGTTGGCGGACCACGCCGGTCCCGCCGCCGGTGATCGGCGGCCG
Source organism: Streptomyces sp. NPDC111744 (assembly GCF_055634995.1). Taxonomy (NCBI): domain Bacteria; kingdom Bacillati; phylum Actinomycetota; class Actinomycetes; order Kitasatosporales; family Streptomycetaceae; genus Streptomyces; species Streptomyces sp. NPDC111744. The sequence continues at coordinate 112,891 of NZ_JBVKCG010000009.1, read as the reverse complement.
GTAGTGCGGCATTCCCGCCGGAGGCTGTGCCCGCAGCGCTCCGGGGCGGGTGGTCGTCACAGGCGTCGGCGCTGTCACCGGACCCTCCCGGTCCGCACCGCTCCCGGGTCCCTCGGGTCCCGGTGCGTTGGGTGAGCGTGCCTGCGTCCGCTGTGCCTGCGGTGGTGGTGATGGCTGGTGTGACGGCCGCGTCTGCGCGCAGCTGTGCGCCAGGGTCGCCGCCGGCGGCTCCGCCGCGTCGGATCGTTCGTCCATAGGCCGTGCATCGCCCGTCGCCCCCCTCACAAATCTGAAATGTCCATCCCCGGCGCCGAACGGTGCACGGCGCAACCCCTGTCGGACGATACACCAGTCTCGTCACTCAGGGACATAGCTTCTCTACGCTCCGTGACGAGCAGGAGCGATGCGCGTACGCACCGCGCCCGGAAGGTCGCGGACCGTACCGGAAGCGGATTACACGCGTGTTGCCGGAACTGTCAGTTGTCGGTGGATCCCGTCGTAAGGATCACGTTCCGCAGCGGCTCCCGGTTCACGAAGCGGTTCAGCTGCTCGGTGACGACGCGCTTGGCGCGCGGCCGGAAGGCCGAGGTGGGGCCGCCGACGTGGGGGCTGATCAGCACTCCGGGCGCCTGCCACAAGGGATGTCCGGCCGGCAGCGGCTCGGGATCGGTGACGTCCAGGGCGGCGGTGAGGCGGCCGCTCTCAAGCTCGGCGAGGAGCGCCTTGGTGTCCACGACGGGCCCGCGCGCGACGTTCACGAGCAGTGCGCCGTCCTTCATCCTCGCGAGGAACTCCGCGTTGACCAGGCCACGCGTGGTGTCCGTGAGGGGCGTGGAGAGGATGACGACATCGGCTTCCGGAAGCAGTTGCGGCAGTTCGGTGAGCGGATGCACGGGACCGCGCGCCGAGGCGCGCCCGGAGCGCGCGACGCGCGCCACCCGCGCAACCTCGAACGGCACGAGCCGGTCCTCGATGGCCGAGCCGATGGCGCCGTAACCGACGATGAGGACAGACTTGTCGGCGAGGGCGGGGTGGAAGCCGCTCTGCCAGTGCTCCTGCTGCTGGGCGCGCACGAACCCCGGGACACCGCGCAGGGACGCCAGGGTCAGGGTGAGCGCGAGTTCGGCGGTGCTCGCCTCGTGCACCCCGCGCGCGTTGCACAGCGGCACGCCGGGGGCGATGAGGTCCAGGGCCGCGATCATGTCGTCGACGCCGGCGGTGAGGGTCTGGATGAGCCGGACGTTCCGCATCCGCTCCAGCGGCCGCACCTTCACGTTCTGCCGCTTCATGTAGGGGACGACATACACGGCACAGTCGGCGGGGTCACCGGGGAAGTCCTGGTCCCCGTCCCAGAAGAGGTAGTCGAGCCCGTCGGGAAGCCCCGTGAACTCGGCCGGCGGGATGGGGAGCCACACGTCAGAGGTCATGGTCAGGAGGCTATGTCAGGGACGTGTGGGCGCAGAGGTTAGGTTGGGGGCTCTAGAAGGAGGTTCACGGGCTGGTGGAGCGCAGGACGATCGGCGCGGGGGCGCTCGCGGTGGGGGCCGTCGGACTCGGGTGCATGCCGATGAGCTGGGCCTACAGCGGGTCGCGGCAGCGCGGTGACGAATCGGTGAGGGCGGTGCACCGGGCGCTGGACCTGGGCGTGACGCTGCTGGACACCGCGGACATGTACGGCCCGTTCACCAATGAGCTGCTGCTGGGGCGGGTGCTCAGGGAGCGGCGCGCGGAGGCCTTCGTGTCCACCAAGGTGGGCCTGCTGGTCGGCGACCAGCACATCGTGGCGAACGGCCGGCCCGGCTATGTGAAGCGTGCCTGCGACGCGTCGCTGCGCCGGCTCCAGACCGACGTCATCGACCTCTACCAACTGCACCGTGCGGACCCCGAGGTCCCCGTCGAGGAGACCTGGGGCGCGATGGCAGAGCTCGTGCAGGCGGGGAAGGTGCGCGCCCTGGGGCTGTGCGCCCTGGGGGCGCGCGGGGGGCGCAGGTCCGGTGCGCGGCTGCACGACGCGACCCTGCGCCAGCTGCAGCGGGTGCAGCAGGTTTTCCCGGTGAGCGCGGTACAGGCGGAGCTGTCGCTGTGGTCGCCGGAGGCGCTGGAGGCGCTGCTGCCGTGGTGCGGGGCGCGGGGCGTGGGTTTCCTCGCGGCGATGCCTCTGGGCAACGGCTTCCTCACCGGCACGCTCACACCGGGCGAGGGTTTCGAACCCGACGATGTGCGGGCGCGGCACCCTCGCTTCACGGCGGAGATGATGGCGGCCAACCAGCCGATCGTGGCGGGGCTTCGGCGCATTGCCCGGCGGCACGGGGAGGAGGTCACCGCCGCCCAGGTGGCGCTGGCGTGGGTGCTCTCGCGGGGGCGGCATGTGGTTCCGGTGCCCGGGACGAAGCGGGGGCGGTGGGCGGCGGAGAACGCGGGCGCGGTGGACGTACGGCTGAGTGCGGAGGATCTGGCGGAGTTGGGGCGGCTGCCTGCTGCGCAGGGCTCTTGGGACTAGGGCCTGACGATCGGTCGTCGGTTCGGTGCGGTGGCGCTGTGGCTGGTCGCGCAGGTCCCGTGCAGACCCCGCACCATGATCCGCCGGACGGGCACCCGACCGCCGGGCTACGGTCGAAGGAGCCGCTTGCCCCTGTCGAAGGGACCATGATCGTGCAACGTCGAGCTGTGCCCGCCGTGTTGGCCGCGGCCGGACTCCTGCTGGCGGCGGGGTGTTCCTCCGGCGGAGGCGGTGGTGGTGGGGATGTGCCCACGCCGCCCTGGGCCGGGAGTGCGTCGGCCGGTTCCTCCGCGTCCGCCGCAGCGAGCGAGTCGACCGCGCCCGCGAAGGGCTCGGTGAAGGTGCTGCGCACGGTCGCCGAGGGCCTGAAGTCACCGTGGGGGCTCGCGCCACTGCCGGACGGGTCCGGGCTGCTCGTCTCCGACCGCGACGACGGGACGATCAGCAAGGTCGACGAGAAGACCGGGAAGAAGACCGAGCTGGGCACGGTGTCCGGGGTGTCCGCGGCCGGAGAGGGCGGTCTGCTGGGGATCGCCCTCTCCCCCGACTTCGCCTCGGACCGCATGATCTACGCGTACTTCACGTCGGCCTCCGACAACCGCGTCGTGCGCATGCTCTGGGACCAGGGCAAGCCGGCCGGGGAGCAGTTGGGCGCCCCCGACACGATCTTCAAGGGCATCCCCAAGGGGCTCATCCACAACGGCGGCCGGATCGCCTTCGGTCCCGACGGCATGCTCTACGCCGGCACCGGCGAGAGCGGGCAGCGGGGCCTCGCCCAGGACAAGGCCTCCCTCGGCGGCAAGATCCTGCGGCTCACCCCGGACGGTGAACCGGCCCCCGGCAACCCCTTTCCCGACTCCCCCGTCTACACCTACGGTCACCGCAATGTGCAGGGCCTGGCCTGGGACGACAATCAGCGGCTGTTCGCCTCGGAGTTCGGCCAGGACACCTGGGACGAGCTGAACGCCATCAAGCCCGGCGGCGACTACGGCTGGCCGAACGCGGAGGGCAGGTCCTCCGACGCCAAGTACGTGAATCCGATCGCCCAGTGGCACACCGCCGACGCCTCCCCCAGCGGCATCGCCTATGTGAACGGCGTGATCTGGATGGCCGGCCTCAAGGGCGGGCGCCTGTGGCGCATCCCGCTCAAGGGCACCGTCGCGGCCGCCGAGCCCCAGGCCTTCCTCAAGGGCGAGTACGGCCGGCTGCGCACGGTCGTGGCGGCGGGCGGCGACAAGGTGTGGCTGGTGACCAGCAACACGGACGGGCGTGGGAAGCCGAAGTCGGGCGACGACCGGATCCTGGAGCTTCAGGTGCGCTGACCGGCGGTGGCACTGCGGTCGGTGCGGTCGGGCGGGAACATCTCCAGGCGGTGGGCCACCGCCGCCGCCTCGCCCCTCCCGGAGACGCCGAGCTTGCCCAGGATGTTGGAGACGTGGACGCTCGCGGTCTTCGGGGAGATGAAGAGCTCCTCGGCTATCTGACGGTTGGTACGGCCCGCCGAGACCAGGCGCAGGACGTCCCGCTCGCGGCTGGTGAGACCGAGGCTCTCGGCGGCGTCCAGGGCCCGGCGAGGGGTGCCGGTGGTGAGGCTGAGGCGGGCACGCTGGGCGAGCAGGGCGACGGCCTCGGCGAGCGGGCGGGCGCCCAGGTGGTCGGCGACGGCCCCGGCCAGCCGGAGCAGTTCGGTCGCACGGTCGCGGTCGTCGTCGCCGGACGCCTCTTCGAGCAGGACCTGGGCGAGGCGGCGGCGGACCCTGGCGAGATCGTAGGGGCGGTCCAGGCACTCGAAGTCGGTGACCACGTCCGACCAGATCGCGGCGGTGTCAGTGCCCCGGGCACGGTGCAGTTCGGCGCGGGTCCAGCGTTCGTACGCCAGCCAGAGGGGCGCACCGGTGGTGAGCTTGCGGACGGCCTCGGTGAGCCGGTCGAGGACCTCGGCTCGGCCCTCGGCCGCCGCGGGCAGGGCGCGGGCGTCGGCCTCGGCAGCGGCGGCGGCCAGCAGCAGGGGCCAGCCGTAGCGCTGGGTGCCGGGCGGGAAGCCGAATTCCAGGGCGCGGTCCAGCTCGGCGCGGGCGTCGAGGAGCCGGCCCTCCTCGGCGGCGACGCCGATGGCGATCCGGGCGACGGGGAGCAGCGCCTGGGGCATCGGGTCGTGGGTGCCGAAGTGCTCGCGGGCGATGGCCAGTTGGCGGGCGGCCTCGGCGGCGTCTCCCCGGGCGAGGGCGATATGGGCCAGGCGCAGGGCGCCGGCGCCCCGGGGTTTGGCGCTGGCCGCGGAGCCGAGGGCGCCCGCCGCGGCTGCCGCGGCCTCGTCCCACTGGCCGAGCGCGTACAGCGAGTCGGAGAGGTTGCCCCAGATCCACATCTCGGAGTCCAGCATGCCGTACCGGCGGGCGAAGGCGAGGCCCTCCCGCAGGATGGGCACCGCCTCCCCGGAGCGGCCGACCGAGTCCAGCCCGGCGGGCAGGTTCACGTAGGCCCGCCCCGCGACAAGTGCCACGCCCTCCCGCAGGGCGTTGTCCTTGACCCGGTGCAGCTCCTCCATCCCGTTGTCCACATCACCCGCGTCGACCATGAGGCAGCCCAGGGTGATGCGCGCGTTGAGCTCGATCTCCCGGGCGCCCACCATCCGCGCGTACTCCACGGCCCGTTCGGCGGCGGCGAAGGCCTCGGGGCCGGGTTCGTGGAGCATGGACCAGTTGGCGACGTTGGCCAGCACGTCGGCGTGCACCTCCGAGGGCGGCAGGCCGCGCACCAGGTCCTGGGCGGTGCCGAGCTCCTGCCAGCCGTCGCCCCGGGCCAGGTCCTGGACCAGCCGGGAGCGCTGCACCCAGAACCAGGCCGCGCGCAGGGGATCCCCCTCGTCCTCGACCATCCGCAGCGCCTTCTTGGTGATCTTCAGGGCGCGTTCGCGTTCCCCGCAGAAGCGGCCCGCGACCGCGGCCTCCGCCATGAGGTCGAGGTAGCGCAGAGGTGTGGTGGCCGGGTCACAGCCGCAGGGAGGGTAGACGTCGGTGTAGTCGACGGGGCGCAGGGCGGCGCGGATCTCCTCGGGGGCGGGGTCCCACAGCTCCATGGCCCGCTCCAGGAGCCGCAGTTGCTCGCTGTAGGCGTGCCGGCGGCGAGCCACCACGGAGGCGTCGAGGACGGCGGGCAGGGCCTTGGCCGGGTCGTGGGCCTGGTACCAGTAGCTGGCCAGGCGGGTCACGCGCGCGTCGGCCGGCACCAGCGCCGGGTCGGACTCCAGGGCCTCGGCGTAGCGCCGGTTGAGCCGGGAGCGTTCGCCGGGGAGCAGGTCGTCGGCGACGGCCTCGCGGACCAGGGAGTGCCGGAACCGGTAGCCGTCGCCGCCGGGCGTGGCGGTGAGGATGTTGGCGCCGACGGCGGCCCGCAGCGCCTCGATGAGGTCGTCCTCGGCGAGCTGGGCGACGGCGGCCAACAGCTGGTACTCGACGGTGGAGCCGCCCTCGGCGACGATCCGGGCGACCCGCTGGGCGCTCTCGGGCAACGCCTCGACCCGCACAAGGAGCAGATCGCGCAGCGAGTCGGTCAGCCCGGTGCGGCAGCCTTCGGTGGTGGCGACCGCGAGTTCCTCGACGAAGAAGGCGTTGCCGTCGGAGCGCTCGAAGATCTCGTCGACCTGGGCGGGGTCGGGTTCGGCGGCGAGGATGCCGGCGATCTGGCGGCCGACCTCCTCCCGGTTGAAACGGGCGAGTTCGATACGGCGGACGGTGCGCAGCCGGTCGAGTTCGGCGAGGAGCGGGCGCAGCGGGTGGCGGCGGTGGATGTCGTCGGAACGGTAGGTGGCGAGGACGACGAGCCGGCCGGTGCGCAGGGTGCGCAGCAGATAGGAGAGGAGGTGGCGGGTGGAGGCGTCGGCCCAGTGCAGGTCCTCCAGGGCGACCACCACCGTGCGCTCGGCGGCGACCCGCTCAAGGAGCCGCGCCGTGAGCTCGAAGAGGCGGGCCATGCCCTGTTCGTCGTGCCGACTGAAGGAGGCCTCGCCGAGCTCCGGAAGCAGCCGGGCCAGCTCGTCCTCCTGCCCGGCGGCGGCCGCGGCCAGTTCCTCCGGCAGCGCGGCCCGCAGCGCCCGCAGCGCGGTGGAGAAGGGGGCGAACGGCAGCCCGTCGGCGCCGATCTCCACACAGCCGCCGAGCGCGACGACCGCGCCCCGGCGGCAGGCGGCCGTGGCGAACTCCTCGACCAGCCGCGTCTTGCCGACGCCGGCCTCACCGCCGAGCAGCAGCGCCTGCGGCTCGGCGGCCTCGGCACGGGCCAGCGCCTCGTTCAGTGACCCCAGCTCGTCGCTGCGGCCTACGAACACGGGACTCACGGACCTGGTTTCCACAGGCCAGAGCATCGCACGCGGCTCCGATCGGACGGCAGCGGTTTTCCACAGCACCGATGCGCTTGTCGTACGACTCATATGACCTGACGGCGTACAAGCCGACGGCGGTCCTGCAGACCGGTGGCCGACCCCCGTACGGCCACCGGTCTGCGCGTCCTCGGCGTCCTCGGTCGCCTGGCCCTCGGTCGCCGGGCGGTCGTCGCCGCCCGGCCACCTGGTCACGCGGTGCCCGGGAGCCGACGTCGGCTGCGGTGACCGGTATGGACTTCCTCCGGCACCGCGGCACGGCGGGCCGCCGCCTCGCGGCGGGCGGCACGGCGGGAGCGGACGGCCTCGCGGACGAGACGGGCGTCCTCGGCCTGCCGGCGCAGTTCGGCGGAACGGATCTCGTGCAGTTCGAAGGCGAACATGGCGGTTTCCCTTGTCAGAGACGGTGGTTGGGCCTCGCTTCTTGCGATGCCTCCACCTTCGTCTCCCAGGGGGGTGCGCCACATCGGGAGAGTTCCGCATCTTCGGACGCCCGCAGGACCCCGGACACGCGTAAGGGGCCTCAGGTCGTCCATAAGGTGCTTACGGACGACCTAAGGCCCCTTCTGACCTGGGCTGTCTCAGCTGGTCGAGGGCAGCCCGAGGAGCGCGTCGGAGTACTTGAGGACGGCGAGCAGCAGGCCGATGACAGCGAGCGCGACACCCGCCCAGGCGACCGACTTGATCCACGGCGCCTGCGGCTTGCCGGGGGCACCGAAGGCGGGCCGGACGAGCACCACGACGCCGGTGATCAGGGCCACCAGCGCGAACGCGCCGGCCCACAGCGCGGTGGTCTGCCAGGCGTCGCCGTAGACCTCCTTGACCTGCGTGGCGACGCTCGCGCTCGACGAGGTCCGGAGCTGGCCGATGAGGGTCTCGCGGGCGGCGGCCACCGTACCGATCCAGCCACCGGTGAGGGAGACCAGGCCGAGCACGACGGAGACCAGGGCTGCGGCGCCCTGGCCGACGCCCGAGGGGCTCTCGGCCTCGGCCTCGGCAAGGACGGCGTCGTCCTCCAGCTCCTCAGCGTCCTCGGCGTTCTCCGCGTCGACGTCGGTGTCCGTGCCGTCGGCTGCCTCGGTCCCGGCGGCCTCGGCCTCCGGCTCGGGCTTGGACTCCGTCGCGTCGTCGGCGCTCTTGGTGACGCTCACCTTCTCCTCGTCGGTCGTGGCCTCGGTGCCCGTCTCGGCACCGGTCTCGTCAGCTGTCTTGGTTCCCATGTCCGGCACCGTACGGATCCTGTCTGAGAGGTCTCTTAATGATCGTTGTGTACGGCACGCGCGCGTGCTTCACGCCATTCCGGGGCGAGGATCGACCACACCTCCAGGTCGTGCCTCAGGCCACCATAGGGGTGCGCCTCACGGCGTACGCCATCGCGGGTCATCCCCAGGCGCCGGGCCACGTTCAGGCTGGGCTCGTTGCCCGAGGCGGCGACCCACTCGACGCGGTGGATACCGCGCCGCTCGACCGCGAAGTCGATCAGTACCCGCATCGCGCGCGTGACGAGTCCGCGCCCGGTGCCGGCCGGCTCCAGCCAGCAGCCGACCTCGCAGTTGCCCTGTTCCGCGTCGAAGTTCAGGAAGAGCACACCGCCGACGAGCGTGCCCTTCAGCCACAGGCCGTGCAGGGAGCCGGTGTCGGCGGCGCGCATGTCGGCGTACCGCTGGAGCAGCGCCCGCGCGGAGCACACGTCCGTCTCCCTGGAGCCGAAGGAGATGAACCGTCCGATGAACCCCCGCCCGCGCTCCAGGTGGGCCAGGAACTCCTCGGCGTGCCAGGACTCCAGCGGACGCAGTTCGGCGCCGTCGTCACCCAGGGATATCGCGTACATCGTGCTTCTCCAGTTCCACCACGTCTTCGGTCGGCGCGTCGAGCCTCTCATGGACGGCACGGCACCCGGGCGAGTCGCTGCCGGTCAGTCGAACTGGTCTCCCAGCGCCATGACCATGCCCCCCAGGATCATCAGCCAAAGGGCTCTGCGGGTACGGCCCCGGGCGCCGAGCGCCCCCGCGGCCACACACACGGCGGAGCCGACGGCATAAGCGGTCGGCACCAGCGCGGGTACGCCGCCGCCCAGTCTCATCAGGGAGGCGGTCAGGCCCATCAGGGTCAGCAGGGCCCCGGTCACGGTGGCGGTCCAGCGGGCCCGACGGGCGTCCTCGTAGGGATCCCCGCCGTCCGCGGACTCCGCCTCGGTCATCTCGGGTTCGATGTCGGATTCCGCGTGTCCGGTCATGGCGGGCGAGCGTAGTACCCGCACCTGAGGAAACCTGCTGCGAACGGCGTCCACAACTGCCGGCTTCCGCTGGTCAGCACTGTTCGACGGTCCGAATGAGCTCCTGTTCATCGCCGTCCACTACGAAGATCACAGGGAGTCCGTTCACTCATGGCCGACACCAGGACCGGGGCGGCCGCCTCACTGACCGCCTGGCCCCTGGCGCATCGCCGAGGCCGGGTTCGCCGACCGGGTGCGGGCCGTGCATGTCGGCCCGGCGGCCGGATCGGTGTGGTTCGTACCGGCGCTGCGGGAGGAACCCGAGGGGGTCGGGGCGCCCGAGCACCTCGAGCCCTGGTGCTTCCGCTCGGCGAGCTGGTGCCGCCACTGGACGCGCAGCGGCGCGGTCGAGGTCGAGGCCGCCGACCGGTAGCCGGACGGCCGGTGTGACTGGCTGCTGTGGTGCGAGGTGGTCGCCGAGACGCTGTGCGCCGACGAGGGCCGCGCCCTGGGATTCGTGCGGCTGGTCGCGCGCCGCGGACAGGCGTACGGCCCCGGAGGCGCTGCCTCCGGGGCCGTACCGCGTGCTGCTGCTCAGCCCTCGCTGACGCCCAGCTTCTCCAGGATCAGCTCCTTGACGCGGGCCGCGTCGGCCTGGCCACGGGTCGCCTTCATGACCGCGCCGACCAGGGCGCCGGCCGCGGCCACCTTGCCGCCGCGGATCTTGTCGGCGATGCCCTGGTTGCCGGCGATGGCCTCGTCGACCGCCGTACCGAGCGCCGAGTCGTCGGAGACGACCTTCAGACCGCGCTTCTCGACGACCTCGTCCGGGGTGCCCTCGCCCGCGAGGACGCCCTCGATGACCTGGCGGGCCAGCTTGTCGTTCAGGTCACCGGAGTTGACCAGTTCGGTGACCCGGGCGACCTGCGCCGGGGTGATCGCCAGCTCGTCCAGCGCCTTGCCCGACTCGTTGGCGCTGCGCGCCAGTTCGCCCATCCACCACTTGCGGGCGGAGGCCGCGTCGGCACCCGCGTCGATGGTGGCGACGATCGGGTCCAGCGCGGCGGCGTTGATGATCGCCTGCATCTCCACCGCGGAGATGCCCCACTCGGTGAGCAGCCGGTTGCGGCGGGCCAGCGGCATCTCCGGCAGCGCGGCGCGGATCTCCTCGGCCCACTCGCGGGACGGGGCGACCGGGACCAGGTCCGGCTCCGGGAAGTACCGGTAGTCCTCGGCCTCCTCCTTCACCCGGCCGGATGTCGTGGAGCCGGTGTCCTCGTGGAAGTGCCGGGTCTCCTGGATGATGGTGCCGCCGCCGCTCAGCACGGCCGCGTGCCGCATGATCTCGAAGCGGGCCGCACGCTCCACGGACCGCAGCGAGTTGACGTTCTTCGTCTCGGAGCGGGTGCCGAACCTGGCGCGGCCGTGCGGGCGCAGCGACAGGTTCACGTCGCAGCGCATCTGCCCCATCTCCATGCGGGCTTCCGAGACGCCGAGCGCCCGGATGACCTCGCGCAGCTCACGGACGTACGCCCGTGCGACCTCGGGAGCGCGCTCGCCGGCGCCCTCGATCGGCTTGGTGACGATCTCGATGAGGGGGATGCCGGCCCGGTTGTAGTCGAGCAGCGAGTGCGAGGCGCCGTGGATACGGCCGGTCGCGCCACCCACGTGGGTGGACTTGCCGGTGTCCTCCTCCATGTGGGCGCGTTCGATCTCCACGCGGAAGGTCTCGCCGTCCTCCAGCTGTACGTCGAGGTAGCCGTTGAAGGCGATCGGCTCGTCGTACTGGGAGGTCTGGAAGTTCTTCGGCATGTCCGGATAGAAGTAGTTCTTCCGGGCGAAACGGCACCACTCGGCGATCTCGCAGTTCAGCGCGAGACCGATCTTGATCGCGGACTCGACGCCGGTCGCGTTGACGACGGGGAGGGCGCCGGGCATGCCGAGGCAGGTCGGGCAGGTCTGCGAGTTGGGCTCGGCGCCCAGCTCTGTCGAACAGCCGCAGAACATCTTGGTTCTGGTGCCGAGTTCGACATGGACCTCAAGGCCCATGACGGGGTCGTAGGACGCCAGCGCGTCCTCGTACGACACCAGTTCGGTCGTGGTGGTCACGGTGAAACTTCCCTCTCAGCCCAGCAGGACGTCGTCGTCGCCCAGCCGCTTCAGCTCGCGGTAGAGGATGGCGAGGCCGGTGACGATGGCGACGGCGGACACCCCGGCGTCGATCAGCCGGAGCGTGTCGTGCTCGGCGCGGGCCTTCTTGATCTGCTTGGCGACACCGACCGCGCCGAACACGGTGGTGGCCATGGACAGGTACGTACCGGACTTCGACTTCTTGAAGCCCTTGGCCTTCGACAGTGCGTTGCTCACAGCGACGGTGCCTCCTCAAGCAGCGGGTGCCCCCACTTTTCCACGAAGGCGGCCTCGACAGCGGCTCCGACCTTGTAAAGGCGGTCGTCCTTGAGCGCCGGCGCGATGATCTGCAGGCCCACCGGGAGGTTGTCCTCCGGGGCGAGACCGCAGGGCAGCGACATGGCCGCGTTGCCCGCCAGGTTGGTCGGGATGGTGCACAGGTCGGCGAGGTACATGGCCATCGGGTCGTCGGCGCGCTCGCCGATCGCGAAGGCGGTGGTGGGAGTCGTGGGCGACACGATCACGTCCACCTGCTCGAAGGCCTTCTCGAAGTCACGCGTGATGAGCGTGCGGACCTTCTGCGCGGAGCCGTAGTAGGCGTCGTAGTACCCGCTCGACAGGGCGTAGGTACCGAGCATGATGCGGCGCTTCACCTCCGGGCCGAAGCCCGCCTCACGGGTGAGGGAGGTGACCTCCTCCGCGGAGTGCGTGCCGTCGTCGCCGGTCCGCAGCCCGTAGCGCAGGCCGTCGAAGCGGGCGAGGTTGCTCGAACACTCGCTCGGTGCGATCAGGTAGTACGCGGAGAGCGCCAGGTCGAAGGACGGGCAGTCCAGCTCGACGATCTCGGCGCCCAGTTCCTTCAGCAGTTCGACGGACTCGTCGAAGCGCTGGATGACACCGGGCTGGTAGCCCTCGCCGCGGAACTGCTTGACGACGCCGACGCGCATGCCCTGCACGCTGCCGTTGCGGGCGGCCTCGACGACCGGCGGGACGGGCGCGTCGATGGAGGTGGAGTCCATCGGGTCGTGCCCGGCGATCACCTCGTGGAGGAGGGCGGCGTCCAGGACCGTACGGGCGCAGGGCCCGCCCTGGTCCAGCGAGCTGGAGAACGCGACCATGCCGTACCGCGAGACCGCCCCGTACGTCGGCTTCACACCGACCGTGCCGGTGACGGAGGCCGGCTGGCGGATGGACCCGCCGGTGTCGGTGCCGATGGCGAGCGGTGCCTGGAAGGAAGCGAGGGCGGCGGAGGAGCCGCCGCCGGAGCCGCCGGGGATCTTGGTGAGGTCCCAGGGGTTGCCGGTAGGCCCGTAGGCGCTGTTCTCCGTGCTCGACCCCATGGCGAACTCGTCCATGTTGGTCTTGCCGAGAATGACCACGTCAGCGGCCTTCAGCCGCTTGGTGAGGGTGGCGTCGTACGGCGGGATCCAGCCTTCCAGGATCTTCGAGCCGACGGTCGTCGGAACGCCCTCGGTGGTGAAGATGTCCTTGAGCGCGAGCGGTACACCGGCGAGCGGCCCGAGCTTCTCGCCCCTGGCCTTCTTCTCGTCGACGGCACGCGCCTGGGCGAGGGCCCCCTCGCGGTCGACGTGCAGGAAGGCGTGCACCTTCTCGTCGACGGCCTCGATCCGGGCGAGGTGGGCCTCGGTGACCTCGACGGCCGTGAGCTCGCCGGAGGCGATCCTCGCGGCGGTCTCGGCGGCGGTGAGCTTGATGATGTCGGTCATCGGGATCAGTCCTCCCCCAGGATCTGCGGCACCTTGAAACGCTGCTGCTCCTGGGCCGGGGCGCCGGAGAGCGCCTGGGCGGGGGTGAGCGAGGGACGGACCTCGTCCGCGCGCATGACGTTCGTCAGCGGCAGCGGGTGCGAGGTCGGCGGTACGTCTTGGTCGGCGACCTCACTGACGCGGGCGACCGCGCCGATGATGTCGTCCAGCTGTCCCGCGAAGTGGTCGAGTTCTTCGGGCTTCAGCTCCAGACGCGCCAGCCGGGCGAGGTGGGCGACCTCCTCGCGCGTGATGCCAGGCATGCAGCGATCCTCTGGGGTGAGTGCGTGTGGTTTGGAGCCAATCCTATGGGGCCTGGCCCGGTGACCGTGAAACGGTTTCCCCCGGGCCCGGATCCTCGGCGTCTCCGCTCCTCAGCGGCGCTTCTCCCAGGCGGTGCTCTGCAGGAAGTGGTTGTCGTACCGCTCCTGCACTTCGAGGATGGTCTCCGGGGTGACCTCGCCGACGCGGATGCGCTGGAGGTGGCGGAAGTACTCGAAGCGCTCCACGCCCGGTGTGATGACGATCAGGATGTCCGCGGTGCTGCCGGGGACGGCGGCGAAGGCGTGCGGCCGGCCGGCCGGGATGACGACCAGGTCGCCGCGCTCGGCGGTGACGACGTCGTCGCCGGAGAGCAGTTCGGCGGCGCCGTCGAGCAGATAGAACATCTCGGCGGAGTTGCGGTGCAGATGCGGCCGGGCGCCGTCGCCGCCCTCACCGAGGGTGACCCGCACGGTGGACAGCGCGCCGCCGGTGGCGCTGCTGTCGGCGAGCAGCTCGATCCGGGTCGGGTCAGCGCCGACCACCTCGGCGTCGGCCTCCCTCACGATCACTGACTCATCGAACTTCGGTACGAACAACGACATTTCCGAACCCCCTGTTGATGGACGTGTCGTGCCGTTCACACGAGGAACAGCAGCACCGCGCTGATCAGCACAACGATCGCGGTGGCGAAGTGAATCCCGTAGGCGACCGACTTCGTTCCGCCGTTGCGCAGCACTATCAGCGTGTCGAACAACGGCACGAGTGCCACGCAGAGCATGAACCAGGCCTCCGCCCGGGCGCCTACGAAGGCGAGCAGGGCGAGACCGACGACGCCGAAGGTGCCGTCCCTGAGGCCCTTGATCGCAAGGTAGGCGGAGGCGTCGCCCTTCGGGTCGGCGGGGACGCCGTAGCCGACGGCGGAGGGCTCGGGCTGGAGCAGGAACCGGGCGCCGATGAAGGCGATGAACAGGTCGAGTACGACGGCGAGCGTGTAGGCGGTGACGGTCATGACGGCCCCCTGGGTTGTCTAGCAACGCTAGGACTGATAGCGAAGATAGCAGAGCGGCGACAGATTGACTAGCACCGCTAGAATCGCTGGCATGTCGATTCAGACGCGCCGGAAGCGCGAGCGGGCAGAGCGGGAGCAGCTGATCGTCACGGCCGCGCGGGAACTCGCGGAGGCGGAGGGCTGGGACGCGGTGACGACCCGGCGTCTGGCCGCCGAGATCGAGTACAGCCAGCCGGTGCTCTACAGCCACTTCAAGGGCAAGGACGCGATCATGGCGGCGGTGGCGATCCAGGGCTGCGCGGAGCTGGCGACGGAGCTACGGGCGGCGCGCGAGGCCGCGAAGGACGTGAGCGGGGCACTGGCGGCGGTGGCCGAGACGTACACGTCGTTCGCCCGCCGACGCCCCGCGCTGTACGACGTGATGTTCACGCACACCGTGAACCTCCCGTTCGCGACCCCCGAGGCCCCGGAAGCCCTGCAGGCCGCGTTCGCGGAGCTACTGCTGGCGGTGGAGCCAATCGCCCTGGCCGGCGACGACCCCGGCCTCCTGACGGAGACGTTCTGGGCGGCCCTGCACGGCTTGGTGACGCTGATGCGCAGCGGCCGCTTGCCGGAGCACGCACACCAGGAACGAGTGGCACTACTGGTGGCCCACTTCATGACGCCGTGACCTCATCGCCCCCCCCAAGGGGCGCGGGGAACTGCGCGACCAGCCACAACGCACCCGCAGTCCCGACACCACCGCACCCCCACGGCAGGTGGCTACTCGGCGGCCGGCAACGCCGCTCGCGGCCGCTGCCACCCCCGCGACCCCCGCGCCAACAGCCACGCCGTCGCCTCCTCCGGCGGCATCGCCGCGGCGACCAGCCACCCCTGCACGGCGTCACACCCGAGGTCCCGCAGCCGCTCCCACGTCTCGTCGTCCTCCACACCCTCCGCGACGACCAGCAGCCCCAGCGAATGCGCGAGGTCTACCGTGCAGCGCACGATCGCCGCGTCCTCGTTGTCGATGGCCAGCCGGGCCACGAAGGACCGGTCGATCTTCAGCTCGCTCACCGGCAGCCGCCGTAGATGCACCAGGGACGAGTAGCCCGTACCGAAGTCGTCCAACGACATCTTCACGCCGTGGCCGGTCAGACCCGCGAGGGTATCGGCGGCCCGCTGCGGGTCCTCAAGGAGCACATGCTCGGTTATCTCCAGTTGGAGTGCTCCCGCCGGGACGCCGTGCCGCGCCAGCCGCGCGGCCACCGAGCCCGCGAAGCCCGGCGTGTGGACGTCACGCGGCGAGACGTTCACCGCCACCGGCACCCGCAGCCCCTGCGCCCGCCACTTGGCCACCTGACCGAGCGCGGTATCCAGGACGTACTCCGTCAGATGGGGCATCAGGCCCGACGACTCGGCGATCGCTATGAACTCGTCCGGCGGCACCTTGCCGCGCTCGGGGTGCACCCACCGCACCAACGCCTCAAGACCGGCCACCTGCCCGTCGAAGCGCACCTTCGGCTGGTAGTGCAACTGCACCTCGTGGGCGTCCAGGGCGCGGCGCAGATCGCCCAGCAGCCCCAGCCGGTCCGGGGTGTTGGAGTCCCGCTTGGACTCGTACACCTCGACGCCCGTACGGTCCCGCTTCGCCTGGTACATCGCCACGTCCGCCCGGCGCAGCAGCCCCTCCGCGTCCAGCGCGTGGTCGGGGAAGACGGCGACGCCCGCGCTGGCCTCCAGGACGAGGGTGAGTCCGTCGAGGTCGAGCGGGGAGGAGAGGGCCGAGACCAGGCCCCGGGCGACGCGGGTCGCGGACGTCGTGGAGTCGGCGACCGGGAGTAACACCGCGAACTCGTCACCGCCGAGCCGGGCCGCCTCCGCACCGCGCGGCAGCGCGGCCCGCAGCCGGTCGGCTATCTGCAGCAGCAGCCGATCACCGGCGAGATGACCGAGGGTGTCATTGACCGAACGGAATCGGTCGAGGTCGATCACCATCAGGGCGGAGCGGGCGCCGATGCGTTCGGCGTCGTCGAGGGCGGTCCAGATCCGCTCCAGCAGCCACTGCCGGTTGGGCAGTCCGGTCAGCGGGTCGCGCAGTTGCTCCTCCGCGCGGGCCCGGGCTATCCACAGGGTGGAGTCCAGGGCGACCAGCGGGATGGAGAACAGCGGGAGCAGCAGCGGCTGGGCGACGGCGACCACGCAGACCAGCGGGGCGATGCCGAGCAGTGCGACCGCGACCAGTCCCTGGCGCATCAGGGCGGTGCGGGCGACGGTGGGCACTCCGCCGCCGCGCGGTGCGTGCAGGTACCAGAGCAGGGCGCGGGTGACCGCGAGATAGGCCACCGCGACGAGGACGACCTCGGGGGCGGTGGCGACGCTCCAACTGCCCGGGTTCCAGGGCGACTCGACGGTCGGGACCCGCCCGCACAGGCCGAGCACCAGCGCGCCGGCGCCGATGCCGAGGATGTCCACCGCGCCGTGCAGGAGGCCCTGCCGCCAGCGGTGGCGCCTGGCTATGCCGACCAGGACGACGACGGTGAGGCTGACCATGCCGGCGGGCACCCAGCCGTACAGCAGGAGTACGGCGAGGGTGAGGGCGGCGCCGGAGCCGGTGCCGCCCCACCAGCGGGCGCGGCCGAGCAGCACCAGGTGGCCGACGATGATTCCGGTCAGCACGGCCAGCGACCAGCCGACCGTGCCGGACGGGAAGAGGGCGTGGTTGTCGGTGAAGGCGCGGTAGAAGCCGGCGCCCAGGGCGAACGCGGCGGCCGCGACGACTCCGGCGGGCAGCGCGGGCCAGGTCAGGTGCCGTTCGTGCTCGTGGCCGGGCAGGTCGGGCCGCGGCTCGACGGCGGCCAGCGGCAGCGGGTCGCGCGCGTCCACCGCGGCGCTCACCACCGGCATACCGACGCGCCGGTCGCCCCGCAGCGTCCGCCGAGTCCCCCGCCACGCGCCCGCCCGGCGGCGCAGCGGTAGCCGCGCGTCCGGGGCGGCGCTCTCGGTCGGTTCCATTCCCGTCCCTCTCACAGCCGGCGGTGCCCACGCCATGCGGTCCGTGCCCTGCGGGAGCACGGGAATGCCCCGACCGCAGCTGGGCACGGCAGGTGCACATCTCAACAGTAGGCCGCAGAAGGCTTCCACGGGCAGCGGTCGTCGACGGTTGCCCGATTGCGCCCCGGCCACCCGTATGCATCTGGTATGCGCCGAACGGGTGGCCTTCAACCGCTACTGCTCGGTTGGAAGGGCGACTTCGGCCGCCGCGTCCGGTCCTTGCTCCAAAAGGACGACAAATCCGTCCTCGTTCAGAACCGGAACCTTCAACTGCATCGCCTTGTCGTACTTCGATCCGGGGTTGTCACCCACGACCACGAACGACGTTTTCTTCGACACCGAGCCGGTCACCTTGGCTCCGCGGCTCTGCAGTGCGTCCTTGGCGCCGTCCCGGGTGTAGTGCTCCAGGGTTCCGGTCACGACCACGGTGAGGCCTTCCAGGGGACGCGGGCCCTCGTCCTCACCGGTGGACTCGTCCTCCAGCGGAACTCCAGCGCTCTTCCACTTTCGGATGATCTCGCGGTGCCACTCCTCGGCGAACCACTCCTTGAGCGCCGTCGCGATGATGCCGCCGACGCCGTCGATGTGCGCCAGTTCCTCCTCGGTGGCCTGCTCGATGCGCTCGATGGAGCGGAACTCGCGCGCCAGTGCCTGCGCGGCGACGGGTCCGACGTGCCGGATGGACAGGCCGTTGAGGAAGCGGGCGAGTGGGCGGGTCTTCGCCTCCTCGATGTTCTGGAGCAGGGCGAGGGTGTTCTTCTTGGGCTCGCCCTTCTGGTTGGCGAAGACCGTGACGACCTTCTCCTCGCCCGTTTTGGGGTCGCGCTTGGGCAGCCCGCTGTCCGCGTCCAGCACGTACGCCTTGATGGGCAGCAGCTTCTCCACCGTGAGGTCGAAGAGGTCGCCCTCGTCGATCAGCGGCGGGTCGGCCGGCTCCAGCGGCCGGGTGAGCGCGGCCGCGGCCACCGCGCCGAAGTGCTCGATGTCCAGGCACTCACGCCCCGCGAGATAGGCGACCCGCTCTCTCAACTGGGCCGGGCAGGTGCGGGCGTTGGGGCAGCGGAGGTCGATGTCGCCCTCCTTCATGGCCCGCAGCGGCGTCCCGCACTCGGGGCACTCGGCCGGCATCACGAACTCCCGCTCGCTGCCGTCCCGCAGGTCGACGACCGGGCCGAGGATCTCCGGGATGACGTCACCGGCCTTGCGCAGCACCACGGTGTCGCCGATCAGCACGCCCTTGGCCTTGACGACCTCCTGGTTGTGCAGGGTCGCGAACTCCACCTCGCTGCCCGCCACCGTGACCGGCTCGACCTGCGCGTACGGCGTGACCCGCCCGGTGCGGCCGACACCGACCTTGATGTCGATGAGCTTGGTGTTGACCTCTTCCGGCGCGTACTTGTAGGCGATCGCCCAGCGCGGCGCCCGCGCGGTGGAGCCGAGCCGCCCCTGGAGGCGGATCTCGTCGAGCTTGACGACGACCCCGTCGATCTCGTGCTCCACGGAGTGCCGGTTCTCGCCGTAGTAGGCGATGAACTCCCGTACTCCGTCGAGGTCGTCGACCACCCGGTTGTGCGGGGAGGTGGGCAGCCCCCAGGTCTTCAGCAGGTCGTACGCCTGGGAGAGCCGGGTCATGCCCTCGAAGCCCGCCAGGGCGCCGATGCCGTGGACGACCATGTGCAGCGGGCGGGAGGCGGTGACCCGCGGGTCCTTCTGGCGCAGCGAACCGGCCGCCGCGTTGCGCGGGTTGGCGAACGGCTTGTCACCGGCCGCGACCAGGCGCTCGTTGAGCTCGGCGAACTTCTCCATCGGGAAGTAGACCTCGCCGCGGATCTCGACCAGGTCGGGCACCTTGTCGCCGTGCAGGCGGTCCGGGATCTCGGCGATCGTACGGACGTTGGGGGTGATGTCCTCGCCGGTGCGGCCGTCGCCGCGGGTCGCCGCGCGGGTGAGCCGGCCGCGCTCGTAGGTGAGGTTGACGGCGAGGCCGTCGACCTTCAGTTCGCACAGGAAGTGGTACTCCTGGTCGCCCAGTTCCCGGTGGATCCGCTCGGCCCAGGCCGCGAGGTCCTCGTCGTTGAAGGTGTTGTCCAGCGACAGCATGCGCTCGCGGTGCTCGACCGCCGTGAACTCCGTCTCGTACGCGCCCGCGACCTTCTGGGTCGGCGAGTCCGGGGTGCGCAGCTCGGGGTGCTCGTCCTCCAGCGCCTCCAGGGACTTCAGGAGCTTGTCGAACTCCGCGTCGCTGATGACCGGAGCGTCCTTCACGTAGTACCGGAAGCGGTGCTCCTCGATCTGCTCGGCGAGCCGCGCGTGCTGCTCCCGTGCCTCGGCGGGCACCGCCGTCTCCGCCTGCTGCTTGTCGCCGGCCACCGTGTTCCTCCCGTTACTCTGGGTTGTCCGCGAGTGATCTCGCCGCCAGGACGCAGTGGGCGAGCGCCTGCCGGGCGTAGGCGGGGGAAGCTCCCGCCAGCCCGCACGACGGGGTGACCGTCACGGCCTCCGCGAGAAGCCCTGGTTGCAGCCCCAGCCTGCGCCACAGCGTCCTGACACCCATGACGCTACCGGCAGGGTCTGACAATGCCGTGTCCGTGCCCGGCACGACACCGGCGAACAGCCGGGTACCGCCCTCCACGGCCTCGCCGATCGCGTCTTCGTCACGTTCGGTGAGGAGTGAGAAGTCGAAGGAGACGGCGGCGGCCCCGGCACGGCGCAGCAGTGCGAAGGGGACGTCGGGGGCGCAGGAGTGGACGGCCACCGGGCCGCCGGCGTGGACGCCCATGACGTCCCGCAGCCTCGACTCGACGAGCTGGCGGTCGACGGCCCGGTGGGTGCGGTAGCCACTGGCCGACCTCACCTGACCACGCAGCACGGCGGTGAGGGACGGCTCATCGAGCTGGAGCACGATGCGGGCGCCGGGGATACGGCGCCGGACCTCCGCCAGATGCAGCCGCAGGCCCTCGGCAAGAGAGGCGGCCAGGTCACGGCAGGCGCCGGGGTCGGAGAGGACCGCCTCGCCGTTCCGCAGCTCCAGGGCGGTGGCGAGGGTCCAGGGGCCGACCGCCTGGACCTTGAGCGGACCCTCGTAGTCCTGGGTGAACTCCTCGAGCGCGTCCAGGTCCTCCCCCAGCCAGGAGACGGCCCGCCGGGTGTCCCGGCCCGGCCGGTCGCCGAGCCGCCAGCCGCTGGGTTCCACGCGCGCGTACAGCTCGACGAGCAGGCCTGCGGTACGGCCGATCATGTCGGCGCCGGGGCCGCGGGCGGGCAGTTCGGGGAGGAAGGGGAAGTCCTCGAAGCTGCCGGTCGCGGTCCTGGCGGCCTCTCGGGCGTCGGTACCGGGGAGGGAGCCGATGCCGGTGGCGGGGCCGAAGGAGGGGGTTGCGTTCACGTGAGGAGCCTAAGCGGGGTGGGCCGACGGGGGTTCTCGGAGTCGCTGAATCACATACCGGGGCGGATCGTCAGGTCGTTGATCTCCGCGTCTCTAGGGAGGTCCAGGGCCGTCAGGATCGTGGTCGCGACCGACTCCGGGTCGATCCACCTCGCCTCGTCGTACTCCTTGCCCTCCTGCTGGTGGACCTTGGCCTGCATCGGGCTCGCCGTGCGGCCGGGGTAGACCGAGGTGACCCGGACGCCGTTGCCGTGTTCCTCGTGGCGCAGGGAGTCGGCGAGGGCCTTCAGGCCGTGCTTGGAAGCCGCGTACGCCGACCAGCCCGCGTGGGCGTTGAGGCCGGCGCCCGAGTTCACGAACAGCACATGGCCGCGGGCGGTGCGCAGTTGGGGCAGGAAGTGGCGGGTCAGCTCGGCCGGTGCGACCAGGTTGACGTTCAGCTGGTGCCGCCAGGACTTCGGGGTCAGTTCGCCGATCTCGCCCAGGTCGACCACGCCCGCGATGTGCAGCAGCGAGTCGACCCGGTCCGGGAGCGTCTGGTGCGAGAAGGCCCAGGAGAGCTTGTCCGGGTCCGCCAGGTCGCCCACCAGGGTGCGGGCGCCGGGGAACTCGGCGGCCAGTTCCTTCGCGCGGCCGGCGTCGCGCGCGTGCAGGACGAGGTCGTCCCCGCGCGCGTGCAGACGGCGGGCCACGGCGGCGCCGATGCCGGAACCGGCACCGGTGATCACATGAGTTGCCATGCGGGCCATGCTCGCATCAGCCGGCGCTCCGGGCCGCCTCCAGGTGGGCGAGCGCCGCGGCCGGTTCCTCGGCGAAGAACATCAGCTCGGACAGGGGCCGGGGCAGGAAGCCCTCCTCCTCCATGCGGCGGAACTGCTGCTTGAGGCCGTCGTAGAAACCGGCGGTGTTCAGCAGGACGACCGGCTTGTCGGTGCGGCCGTGCTTCTTCAGCTCCAGGATCTCGGTGGCCTCGTCCAGGGTGCCGGTGCCGCCGACCATGATCACCACGGCGTCGGCCTTCTCCAGCAGGAGCCGCTTGCGCTCCGCGAGGTCGGACGCGATCACCATCTCGTCGGCGCCGGGGCGGGCCTTGTTCGCGAGGAACTCGACGGAGACGCCCAGCAGCTTGCCGCCGGCTTCCTTGACCCCGTCCGCGACGACCTTCATGAGGCCGACGTTCGAGCCGCCCCAGACGAGGGTGTGGCCGCCTTTGCCGATCAGTTGCCCGAAGTCCCGGGCCGGGCGGGTGTAGCGGTCGTCCAGGTCGGCGGCGGAGAGGAAGACGCAGATACGCATGAGGTCAGGGTAGGCGGGAACAAGTCGGCGCCCGCCACTGTCATCCCTGTATGGCTTCTGGACACACGATCACCATCGAGAAGAGCGACCGGGCCGTGCGCGTGGTGCACGGCGACCTCGTGCTGGCCGAGAGCGACCGGCCCCTGATCCTGCGCGAGACCGGGAGTCCCGTGCGCTACTACATCCCGGCCGAGGACGTGCGGCTGGATCTCCTCACGCCCTCCGAGACGCACACCGTCTGCCCCTTCAAGGGCACCGCCTCCTACTGGTCCCTGCCGGACGCGCCGGACCTGGTGTGGGCCTACCCCGAGCCCAAGCCCGACGTCGCCGCGATCAAGGATCACCTCTGCTTCTACGAGGTCGAGGTCACCGGCTGATCAGAGGGAGAGCAGCAGCTTTCCCGTGGTCGCGCGGCTCTCCAGCGAAGGGCTTGGCCGCCGCGGAGAAGTCCGACGCCCAGCGGGGCGACCCGTCGTAGCCGGCGGTGTGGCGCGCGCCGCCTGCAACTGGATCGGGAGGCGGCCCAGCGCCCCGCCGCAGGACGACGACGGCCTCGGGGTCGTCACCGCGGCGGCCTCGGCGAATGCGCTCACTGCGCCGCCAACGGCAGTAGACGTGGCGGTGTTGCCCCCCCCGGCCCGGCCGAGAGGGGTCAGGCGCGGGCCACGTCGGCGGCCCGGACCGTCGAGGCGATCGTCGCCGAGCCGACGACGCGCGTGCCGTCGTACAGGACGATCGCCTGGCCGGGTGCGACGCCGCGGACCGGCTCGGTGAAGGTGACGCGCAGCTCGCCGTCGACGGGTTCGGCGCTGACCTCGGTCTCGCCTCCGTGGGCGCGGAGCTGGGCGGTGTAGACGCCCGGGCCGGTGGGGGCGGTGCCGCACCAGCGGGGCTTGATCGCCGTCAGTCCGCTGACGTCCAGGGCGGCGGCCGGGCCGACCGTCACCGTGTTGTCGACCGGCGAGATGTCGAGGACGTAGCGCGGCTTGCCGTCGGCCGCCGGGGTGCCGATCCGCAGCCCCTTGCGCTGGCCGATGGTGAAGCCGAACGCGCCCTCGTGGGTGCCGACCTTGGCGCCGGACTCATCGACGATGTCGCCCTCGGCCTTGCCGAGCCGCTGGGCCAGGAAGCCCTGGGTGTCGCCGTCGGCGATGAAGCAGATGTCGTGCGAGTCGGGCTTCTTCGCGACCGCGAGGCCCCGGCGCTCGGCCTCGGCGCGGATCTCGCCCTTGGTCGTCAGTGTGTCGCCGAGCGGGAAGAGCGCGTGGGCGAGCTGCTGCTCGTCCAGGACGCCGAGGACGTACGACTGGTCCTTCGCCATGTCGGAGGCGCGGTGCAGCTCACGGGAGCCGTCGGGGAGCGTCACGATCTTCGCGTAGTGGCCGGTGCAGACCGCGTCGAAGCCGAGGGCGAGCGCCTTGTCCAGCAGGGCCGCGAACTTGATCTTCTCGTTGCAGCGCAGGCACGGGTTGGGGGTGCGCCCCGCCTCGTACTCGGCGACGAAGTCCTCGACGACGTCCTCGCGGAAGCGGTCGGCGAGGTCCCAGACGTAGAACGGGATGCCGATGACGTCGGCGGCGCGGCGGGCGTCGCGGGAGTCCTCGATGGTGCAACAGCCCCGCGCGCCGGTACGGAAGGATTGGGGATTCGCGGAGAGCGCGAGATGGACGCCGGTGACGTCGTGACCCGCTTCGGCGGCGCGGGCGGCGGCGACGGCGGAGTCCACGCCGCCCGACATGGCGGCGAGGACGCGGAGGGGGCGGGTGCGCTGCTGCGGGGTGTCAGTCATAACCCCTCCAGAGTAAAGGGACGCGGGAACCGGGGCCCGCGAGTATCCGTTGGGGATCACATGGGGGCGACGACTGGTGATCGGGACCGGCGGATCGGGCGGCGGGCGCTGCTGGTCGGCGGGGCGGCGGCGGCCGTGGGCACGGCGGTGCTGACCAGGGACGAGCTGGCGCGGCTGTACTGGCGGCTGCCGGGGGTGCGCAAGGCGCGGGTGGCGGGCGCGGTGGACTTCAGGGGCGCGCGCTGGGTGGCCGCGTCACCCGCGAACTACCGGACGGCGAACCGGCCGGACGACTATCCGGTCGACCGGGTGGTCATCCATGTCACCCAGGGCGGCTACGCGAGCGCGGTGAAGGTCTTCCAGGACCCGGCGCACGAGGCGGCGGCGCACTACATCGTGCGCAAGGACGGGCGGATCACCCAGCTGGTCCGGGAGCTGGACGTGGCGTTCCACGCGGGCAACCGGTCGTACAACGAGCGCAGTGTCGGCATCGAGCACGAGGGTTTCGTGGACCGCCCGGAGGACTTCACCGACGCGATGTACGCGGCGTCGGCGCGGCTGACGACCGCGATATGCCGGCGGTACGGCATGCCGCTGGACCGGGAGCATGTGATCGGTCATGTGGAGGTGCCGGGGACGGATCACACCGACCCGGGCAGGTACTGGGACTGGGAGCGCTACATGGGTCTTGTACGGCGGGTCGGACAGCCCTGACCCTGGTTCCACCCGTGATTGAATCGTTATTCTGTGCTCGCCCTGCGCACCGCCTGTGTCCGTTGCGTCCCGCACCCCGGGCGCCAGCTGCGCCTGCTCAACCCCCGCTTTTTTCAAAGGAGTTAAGCATGACCGGCATCCATGGCTGCTTCACAGTGCCCCCGCCCTCCTCCTAACTTCGCCTCAGATTTCGCACAGTCCTCAGGTCAAACATCCCGGCCATGACCCACACCTCAGAGCCCCCCTTCGAGGCGGGCGGCAGCGAAGAGCAGGACACCCGCGGCAGGCGACGGCGTGCCAAGGGCGCGGAGCACTCCAAGGCCGGGCGCGTCACCGGGCCCGAGCACTCCAAGGACGCGACGGCCAAGCGCGGCAAGGGCGTTCACCGGCGGAGGTTCCTAGGCGGGATGGCCGGGGTCGGCCTGGGCGCCGTCGGCGCGGCGGGCACGACCTTCGCCCTGCTGACCGACGCGAACGGCAACAAGGCCGGCGCCGCGACCAACACCGCCACCCTGTCGGTCCCGGACCTTCTGGAGGGCACCACCTCCGACAGCACCACCACCTACACGATCGAGGCGCAGACCGGCAGCGCCGAGGTGATCAGCGGTGTCACCAGCACCACCGCGGGCTACAACCAGTCGTTCCTCGGCCCGACCATGAAGTGGACCAAGGGCAACACGGTCCTTCTCAACATCACCAACAGCCTGGGCGAGGACACCACCGTCCACTTCCACGGCGCGCACGTCCCGGCCAAGATGGACGGCGGCCCCCAGGTCGCCTTCTCCGACGGCGAGACCTGGTCGCCGACCTTCGAGGTCCTCGACGAGCCCATGACTCTCTGGTACCACCCGCACGCCCTGGGCACCACGGCGAAGCAGGCGGTGCACGGTCTGGCCGGCATGATCATCGTCGAGGACGACGACAACACCACCAGCGCCGCGCTGCCCAGCACCTACGGCACGGACGACATCCCGCTGATCTTCCAGTGCCTGGCCGTGGACGACGACGGCGACATCAAGTACGACCTCACCGGCTACCTCAGCGGCAACCTCAACTACCCGCTGCTGGTCAACGGCACCAACGTCGACGACACCACGCTCACCTTCACCGCGACCAAGACCCGGACCCGGTTCCGTCTGCTCAACGCCTCGCCGTCGGACATCATCACCATCCAGCGCAGCGACGGCGGCACGATGACGCAGATCGCCACCGACCAGGGCTATCTGTCCGCGGCGGCGGACGTGACCGAGATCCGGCTGGTCGCCGGCGCCCGCGCCGAGATGGTCATGGACCTGTCGGACGACGTCACCCTCCAGGCGGTCGTCACCACCGGCTGGGTCCGCGGCGGCAGCGGCACGTACGACTTCCTGTCCGTCACCGCCGGCGGCACGGACACCCCGGACGACCTGCCCACCTCGCTGCGGACCATCGACCGGTACGACACCAGCGACTTCACCGCGCGGACCATCACCCTCGGCCAGAGCGGTACGACCATGACCATCAACGGCTCGGCCGGCACCAGCATGAGCTCGATGGCCATGATCAGTACGACCCTCGGGTCCAAGGAGATCTGGACGATCAAGAACGGCACGCAGCTGGAGCACTCCTTCCATCTGCACGACGTTCCGTATCAGCTGATCTCCGTCAACGGCGAGGATCCGACCGGTGTCGAACTCGGCTGGTACGACACCTACGAGGTGGTCGGCGGTGGCTCCATCGAGATCGCCATGGAGTTCACCGACTTCACCGACGACACGTACATGTACATGCTCCACTGCCATCTCCTGCAGCACGAGGACGAGGGAATGATGGCGTCCCTCATGGTCACCGAGAGCTAGCCGGAACCTGGTCTCCCGGGAAGGCTGCCGCCGGCGGTGGAAGCGCCGGCGGCAGCCGTTCACGGCGTTCCTCTCGCACGAGCGCACCTTCGAGCGAGTAGGGACCCTCGTCGGTCTCCGGGGCGGTCGCGGTGTCCGCGGAGGCGAGGCCCGCGGCCAGCAGTCCGCCGGAAGCGGAGCGGGAATCGGAGGGAACGGGTTCGGGGCTCTTCGCTGAGGCGGAGAACTCGCCCCCTGGGGAAGCGAGTTGGGCTTGATTCCGCGTGTCGCGGACCACCGTCGCTGTGGCCGGGGTCAGCTCAGTCCGGCGGCCCGGGCGCGCTCCACCGCCGGGCCGATCACCTTCGCGACCGCCTCGACGTCGGCCTGGGTGGAGGTGTGGCCGAGCGAGAAGCGGAGGGTGCCGCGGGCCAGGTCCGGGTCGGTCCCGGTGGCCAGCAGGACGTGACTCGGCTGGGCCACCCCGGCCGTACACGCGGAGCCCGTCGAGCACTCGATGCCCTGGGCGTCGAGCAGCAGGAGCAGCGAGTCGCCCTCGCAGCCGGGGAAGGTGAAGTGCGCGTTGGCCGGGAGGCGGTCCACCGGGTCGCCGCCGAGGATCGCGTCCGGTACGGCCGTACGCACGGCGTCGATCAACTGGTCGCGCAGGGCGCCGATCTCGCGGGCGAACCACTCGCGGCGCTCGACGGCGAGGTTCGCCGCCACCGCGAAGGAGGCGATCGCCGGGACGTCGAGGGTGCCGGAGCGGACGTGCCGCTCCTGGCCGCCGCCGTGCAGGACCGGTACGGGGGTGTACTCACGGCCGAGGAGCAGCGCGCCGATGCCGTACGGGCCGCCGACCTTGTGGCCGGAGACGGTCATGGCGGCGAGGCCGGAGGCGGCGAAGTCCACCGGGGTCTGGCCGACGGCCTGGACCGCGTCGGCGTGCAGGGGGATGTCGAACTCGCTTGCCACGTCGGCGAGTTCACGGACCGGCAGGACCGTGCCGATCTCGTTGTTGGCCCACATGACCGTGGCGAGGGCCACGTCGTCGGGGTTGCGGGCGATGGCCTCGCGCAGCACCTCGGGGTGGACCCGGCCGTAGGCGTCGACGGGGAGGTACTCCACCGTCGCGCCCTCGTGTTCGCCGAGCCAGTGGACCGCGTCGAGGACCGCGTGGTGTTCGACGGGGCTGGACAGGACGCGGGTGCGGATGGGGTCGGCGTCGCGGCGGGACCAGTAGAGGCCCTTGACCGCGAGGTTGTCGGCCTCGGTGCCGCCGGAGGTGAAGACGACCTCGCTGGGGCGGGCGCCGAGCGCTTCCGCGAGGGTCTCCCTGGATTCCTCGACCGTGCGACGGGCCTTGCGGCCGGAGGCGTGCAGGGAGGACGCGTTGCCGGTGATACCGAGGGTGGCGGTGAGAGTTTCTACCGCCTCCGGGAGCATCGGGGTCGTGGCTGCGTGGTCGAGGTAGGCCATGGTGAGTCGATTCTACGGGGGAGGCTCCGCCGTAGGACCGAGGGGCGCCGCGCTCGGCTCGGGCCGGTGGGTCGCCGCCGGCCGTGCGGGTCGGTCGCGCCCACGCGGCGGTAGCCGCATGCCCAGAACAGCCCCGCGCCCCTTTGGGACGCCTGTCCCGAGCCCTGCTCACAGACTCCAGGACACCGTGTTCGAGACCTCCATCGCGATGCCGAGGACCGCCAGGTCCGCCACGCCCAGGGCCAGGCCCAGGTATGCGCGGCCCTTGCGGCTTGTGCCGCGCCACAGGGACACCAGCGCCAGGACGATCGCGATCGGGCCCAGGAACAGGTTCAGGACGAGGAGGCCGAGGAGGCCGAGGATGAAGGAGGCGACGGCCATGCCGTCGGCGTCGCGGGTGCGGGGCTGGGGGCGGGTGGTGGTGGCCGGGGCGGTGAGGTGCAGCATGCTCAGCTCCTGGAAGTCGTGGTGGACGGTCAGTTGGCCGAGGTGCGGCGACGGCGGGCGAGGCGCTCGCGGAGCGCGAAGACGGCCAGCCAGACGACGATCACGGCGGCGAGTCCTGCGGTGACGTCGAGCGGCGCGTGGGCCACGGTGCCCAGCACCACGCCGAGCAGCATGAGTGCGGCGACGAGGAACAGCATGGGGATCGATCCCCCCTCCGTTAAGTTTGGGTGAACGGTTGTAGTAACAGTTGTTCACTGACTTCGAGTCTAGCAACCCGCACGGCTTTTCAATTCCGGAGAACAGTTGTTAACTGGATGACATGAGTCACACTCTCGGCATCCGGCAGGCCCAGAAGCAGAAGACCCGCCAGGCCTTCCTGGACGCGGCACTGGGGCTACTGGAAGAGCAGAGCCTGAGCAGCCTTGGGCTGCGCGAGGTCACCCGGGCCGTCGGCGTCGCCCCGACCGCCTTCTACCGGCACTTCCGCTCCACCGCCGATCTGGGCGTCGCCCTCGTCGACGAGGCGCTGGGCAGCCTGCACCCCATGGTCCGCACGACGGTCTCCACACCCGGCCCGGAACGCATCGACCGTGCCGTGCGGCTGATCGCCGACCATGTGGCCGCGCACCCGGCGCATGTGCGGTTCATCGCCCGGGAGCGGCACGGCGGGGTGCAGCCGGTGCGCGAGGCCATCCGGGACCAACTGGCCCGGTTCGCCGAGGAGGTCAGGACCGAGCTGGCCAAGGAACCCGAGGCCGCGGGCTGGAACGACGACGACCTGCTGATGCTCGCCCACCTCTATGTGGACCAGATGCTCATGACGGCGTCCCTGTTCCTGGAGACCCTGGAGTCGCCGGAGCCCTCGGAGACGGAGCAGCAGCGCGTCACCCGGGTCGCCGCCCGCCAGATGCGGCTGATCAGCCTCGGACGCCAGCACTGGCTGGAGTAGTCCGCATCGGTCCGCGGGCAACACGAAGGGGCGGTGCGTCCGGTCGTCGGATGTACCGCCCCAGCCGTACGGCGTCCGGCGTCAGCTCTTCGTGGCCTGCTGGGTCGGAGCGCCGCTGGGCGCCGCACCGCCCGCGCCGGGACCGCCCTGGCCGCCGCCGCAACCGCCGCCCTGGCCGCCGCCGGGGCCGCCCTTACCGCCGGCGCCGGGGCCGCCGCTCGGCATGCCGGTGGGGGTGCCGGTCGGCCGGGCGGTGGCGTTGCCCGTGGGGGCGCCGGACGGGGCGCCGGAGGGTGCCCCGGTGGCGTTGCCGGTCGGCATGCCCGACGGTGCCTGACAGGACTGCGACTGGCCGGAGTTGCCGCTGCCGGAGGACGACGACGAGTCGCCCGAGCCGCACGCGGTCAGCAGCAGTGGAGACACGGCGAGCAGGGCGGCCGCGGGGACGAGACGTACACGCTTCATGAGAGACAGCTCCATAAAGGATGAGGGAGTCCTGAAGCGTGGCACTCAACCAACGGCGTTTAGGGCGTACTTGGGCCCGCACTGTCCCCGGCCTGTGATTCGGGTAAAGGGCGGCTCAAGTCACCGCGCTGACCTGCGTCTTCCTGGACGGGCGCGCTTTACTCGCTGGTACACGTCCGTGACAGTACGGGGGCACGGCAGGTACGTCAGCCCAGGCGAACCCTGGCCAACTGCCGTGACTGGGCGACCAGTCGGTCCGCGCTGTCCCAGACCTCGGCGTCCTCCTCCAGGAAGCCGCCGGCCAGGTTGCGGGTGGTGACGGAGACCCGCAGCGGGCCCGGGGCGGGGCGGTGGCGGACGTGGACGGTGAGTTCGACGGTGGGGACCCAGCCCTTGAGGCCGATCTCGAAGGCGGTGGGCGGCAGTGCGTCGACGGCGAGGAGCAGGGCGAGGGGATCGGCGTCACGGCCGTCCGCGAGGCCGAACCAGGAGCGCATCTCGCCCTTGCCGGAGGGGGCGCCGAGGGCCCAGCCCAGGGTCGCCGGGTCCAGCTTGAGCATCAGGCGGTCGGTGATGGCGGAGCTGCCGTCGACCGGGGCAGGGCCGTCTTCTGGGCCGAAGCACTGGTCCATGGGCGGGATGGCGGGCGGGGACGCCGTGGTACGGACGTCGTCGGGCAGGGCGGCGAGGTCACCGTAGGAGGCGAGGACACGGATGCGTTCGACCTCGGTGCCCTCGTCGTCGTACTGGAAGAGCGAGGCCTGGCCGGTGGAGAGAGTGCGGCCGGCGCGGACGGTGTCCGTGCGGATCACGGCCGGGCCCGGCCGGGACGCGGTCAGGTAGTGCGCCGAGATGGTGAACGGGTCCGGATGCGGCAGTGTGTCCGCGAGGGCCCGGCCGAGGACGGCCAGCAGATAGCCGCCGTTGACGGCGTTGATGATGGTCCAGCCGGCCGAGAGGTCGATGTCGTAGACCCCGGGCGCACGCCTGATGACGGCGGTGTCGCGGTCGAACTCGCTGTCGCCGATCACGGCTCGCATGGAAGCTGCTTCTGGCATGCGTGAACAGTACAACAGGAAATTACTAAGCGGTAGCTTTTCCAGGCAGACGCGGGGCGGTGCGGTGTGATCGGCGGGCAAGGGATCCACTCCGCCGGGTGAGGTTCCGGCAATTTCTAGGTAAGTGTCCGGACACGTCCGTAACCCGGAGCCGGTAATTCCCCTCTATGGGGACATGAGCCTCACCGGGACTCCGTTCCTCTACACGACCATCGTCCTGTCCGTGGTTGCCCTCATACTGCCGCTCGTCCTGTGGTCGAGGATGCGCGGACCCAAGGCCGTGCGCACCGCGGCCCGGCTCCTGATGCTGCTGTTCGCACAGGCCACGGCGGTGACGCTGATCTTCGTACTGGTCAACAACGAGAACAGCCTGTACGACAACTGGGCCGACCTGCTCGGTACCGGGAACCACGTCCAGCAGGCCGCCGACCTCGGCCGGGACGGTACGGGCGGCATAGCGCTGACACGGTTGCCCAAGGTGAGGCAGGCCTTCACGGCATCCACCGGACCGGGTATGCACGCCGCCGGCGGGGTGCGCGTCACCCAGCTCAGGGGCCGGGTCTCGGGCGTGAACGCCGAGGTCTACGTCTGGCTGCCGCCCCAGTACAACGAACCCGCGTACCGCAACCACAGGTTCCCCGTGGTGGAGCTGCTGCCGGGCTACCCCGGCTCGGCCAAGGCCTGGTTCGGTTCGCTGAAGGTGCACGAGCAGCTGCTGCCGCTGATGAGGAGCGGCAAGGTCGCGCCCTTCATCCTGGTCGCCCCGCGGACCAACCTGCTGGCCGGTGTCGACACCGGCTGCGCCAACATCCCGGGCACGGTCAACGCCGACAGCTGGCTCAGCATCGACGTCCCGAAGATGGTGACCGACAACTTCCGCGCCGCCGCGGCTCCGGCCAACTGGGCGGTCGCCGGGTACTCGGCGGGCGCGCACTGCGCGGTCAAGCTGGCCGTCGCCCACCCGGACCGCTACCGGGCCGCCGTGAGCCTGTCCGGCTACAACGACCCGATCGGCGAACGCAATTCACTCACCGCGCAGAGCGTGACCCTGCGCGAGCGGAACAACCCCTACCTGATGCTGAGGAAGACGGCCACCCCGCCCCCGATCGCCCTCTACCTCTCCGGCGAGTCCGGCGACGGCTACCAGGCCGGGGTGGCGCTCGAACAGATCGCCAAGGCGCCGACCACCGTGCACGTGGTGTATCTGCCGCGCAGCGCGGGCGGCCACAACATGGCGCTGTGGCGGCCCCAGGTGCCGGGGGTCTTCGAGTGGCTCACCGTCAACATGGGCCAGAGCCACGCCCGCGCCGGAACTACTCCTCACGAACCGTCGTCCGCCGATTCCACGCACGCGGCGCTCGCCAGTGGAACCGCATCGCGAGCAGGCGCAGCACGAAAGCGGTGACGACCGCCACCCCGCTGGTGAACGGGGTCAGCGTGTCGTAGTGGATGCACAGCACCACCATCGTCGCCCCGACGATCGCCGGGACCGCGTACAGATCGCGGTCCCAGCGCAGCAGTGAGGGAACCTCGTTGGCGAGTACGTCCCGGAGCACTCCGCCGCCGACCGCGGTGGCGAGCCCGAGGGCGGCCGAGGCGGTCAGGTTGAGGCCGTAGGAGTACGCCTTCGTCGTGCCGGTCACGCAGAACAGGCCGAGACCGGCCGCGTCGAAGACCAGGACCGCGGACTGGATGCGCTCGACGTGCGGGTGCAGGAAGAACACCACGAGCGCGGTGAGCAGCGGGGTGATGAAGTACCCCAGGTCCGTGAAGGCGGCCGGGGGCACCGCTCCGATGATCACGTCCCGGAAGATCCCTCCGCCCAGCGCGGTGACCTCGGCGAGCACGGCGATGCCGAAGACGTCGAAGTTCTTGCGGACGGCCAGCAGCGCGCCGGAGATCGCGAACACGAAGATGCCGATGACATCGAGCGTGTGCTGGACGGAGGGAGAGAAGAGGTTCTGGAGCTGCACCCCGACATTGTGACCCGGCAGGGTGCATGAACCTTACAAAGCCAGGCTCACAGGGCGGGTTTCCCTGTGGTGAACAGCCAGGTCCGGAACAGGTCGTCGAGCTGCTGCCCGGAGACCTTCTCCGCGAGGCGGATGAAGTCGGCGGTGTCGGCGTTGCCGTAACGGTGCAGCTTCGTCCACGCGGGGAGGAGCTTGAAGAACGCGGTGTCCCCGATCCGCTCGCGCAGCATCTGGAGGGTCATCGCGCCGCGCTGGTACACGGCGGAGGCGAACATGGTGTCGCGCTGCGGGTCGGCGACGACCGTCTGCCAGAAGGGGCTGTCGGCGGCGCGGGAGTTGTAGCCGGCCAGGAAGGAGTCATGGGCCGAGCGGGTGCCCTGGTGCTCCGCCCACAGCCACTGGGCGTAGGTGGCGAAGCCCTCGTTGAGCCAGATGTCCTTCCACCGCGCCACGCTCACCGAGTCGCCGAACCACTGGTGGGCCAGCTCGTGCACGATCGTCGTCTCGTTGCGTACCGCCGAGTAGGCCGGCTTGCTCTGCACCTCCAGCGAGAACCCCGCTTCCGGCATGTCGTCGACGATCGCGCCGGTCTCCTCGAAGGGGTACGGCCCGAAGATCTGCGACCAGTAGTCGGTGGCGGCGGCCGTCACGGCGTACACGTCGACGCTGTTGCTGTTCGCGAGCACGGGGTCGATGGCGACGTAGATCGGGATGCCGGAGGGCGTCTTCCCCGTCCGCACGTCGAACTTCCCGATGGTGGCGGTGGCGAGATAGGTCGCCATGGGTTTCGACTCACGCCAGTGGGTGTACGTCGAGGCGCCCTTGTCGTACGTGTTCACGAGCCGGCCGTTGGACACACCCGTCAGACCCTTGGGCGCCTTGATCCGGATGTCGTAGGTGGCCTTGTCGGAAGGGTGGTCACTGGACGGGAACCAGGTGGAGGCGGCGTTGGGCTCGCAGGCGACGAAGACGCCGTCGGGGGTCTTCATCCAGCCGTAGTCGGAGCCGAAGACGATGGGGCCGTTGAGGGGTTCGGGTATCCCTCCGTAGGTGACGGAGACGGTGAACTCGTGCCCCTTGGACAGCGGGTTCCTCGGCGTGACGGTGATCTCGTCGCCGGCGCGCGTGAACCGGGCGCGTCTGCCGTTCACTTCGACGTGCGTGACCTCCAGCTTCTGGAGGTCGAGGTCGAAGGAGGAGAGGTTCTGGGTGGCGCGGGCGGTGAGGGTGGTACGGCCGTCCAGGCGCCCGGTGTCGGGGGCGTAGGCGACGTCGAGGTCGTAGTGGCGGGCGTCGAAACCGCCGTTGCCGAGCTGCGGGAAGTAGGGGTCACCGATGCCCGTGGCGCCCGGGGTGGGGGCGGGGGCGGCCGCGATGACGAAGGAGGCGGCTGCCGCGGTGGCGACAGCCGCCAGACGTGCCGAACGGGAGAGGCGCATGAGTCGTCCCTTTCGAGCGTGCCGGTCAGCGAACAGACACGGTCGACTCTGCGCCCTCCCGTTAGGGCATGTACATGCCTTTACAGATTTGTCATGCTCCGACTAGATACGCAACAGCGTGCACGCCCAGTGCATGCCGGTGCCGGTGCTGGTCAGAGCGACCAGGTCGCCGGGGGCGAGATCGCCGTCGTCCAGCAGCCGTTCGAGGGCGAAGAGCTGGTCCGCCGTGCCCAGATGACCGTGCTCCATGGCGAGTTCGGCGTTGGTGCGATCCAGGCCCACCCCGAGGTCGCGGGCGAAGGCGCCGAGCGCCTTCGCGTTCTCGTTGAGATGAAGGACACGGCGGAGATCGCCAAATTCCACCGAAGCGCGCTTGCAGGCCCGGTCGATCACCTCCCGGGTGTTCGACTGGATCCGGCGCGCGTACTCGAGCATCGACCGCACGTCCCTGCCGAAGTAGTTCTGCATCTCGTCGAAGGGGCTCGCCAGTACCCCCGGATCGACGTCCCGGGACGAGAACGGCCGGGCGGTGCCACCGCCCGGCAGCCGTGCGAACCGGGCGTACCGGCCGTCCGAGATCGTCTCGGTGACCAGCCAGCGGCCGGCCTCGTGACCGCGTACGGCCACCGCGGCGACCGCGCCGTCGGAGGCGATGGAGGTGTCCGATTCCATCCGGTTCTTGTACGTCTCGCACACCCGGCTGGCAGTCACCAGGAGAGCGACACGGTGATCGGGGTGGGTGGCGAACCGGCCGGCCACCAGGTCGAAGGCGATGACGCCACCGCTGCACGCCTGGTTGACCAGGACCGCCTCCGCCCGGTGGGCGCCCAGTGCGGCCTGGCAGGCCGCCGCCGCATCCCAGTACAGGTGTTCGGCCACATCCGGTATGGCCAGGACCAGCAGATCGACCTGGTCGGCCGTCAGATTCGCCTTCGCCAGCGCCGCGGCCCCGGCGGAGACCGCAAGATCCGTCACGCCGACGCCCTCCTCGGCCCGGTGGAAGCCCCGGTAGCCCCAGTCCCGGATCCGCTCCAGGTCCGCCGTGTAGCGAGGGGCGGCGTCGATCACGTTCTCCGCCGTGCCCAGCGTGTGCGCGAGCGACACGATGCCGTACGTCACCGGTCACCCTCCTTCCGTACGATCGTCATCCGCACCTGCCTGCCGGACGGGGCTTCCCAGGTGCGCTCCGCCGAGGCACGCAGGAAGTCCACCGCCACCTGGTTGCGTCCTGTCTCCTCGTACTCGACGACCACGGTGTGACAGCCGTCGCCGTCGGCACGGGCGACGATCTCCTGGAGCACCCTGTCCTCGACTCCCCGGCCCATCGCGGGGCACGAAACGGAGAAGACGTCGACCGTGGCCACGGCGTCCGCGTGGTGAACGGCAGCCACGGCACTCGTTCCGTAGTCGCCCAGCCTGTCGGTGACCCGTGCCGCTATGGCGAACCCCGGCCCGGACGGGTCCGGCGGACGGTTCTCCCCGAGAGTGAAGTCGTGGGCCCGGGCCACCAGTTCACTCGTGTGGTCGTCCAGAGCGCGGTCCACACCGTGGAACGTCACCTCGACGCCGAGACCCGTGATGAAGTCCTGCAGCGACACCTCCGGGCGTCTCCCGGACGCCGGGTCCTCTCCCGCGTCCCCCGGACCGTCCGGTGTCCCTCCGGCGTCCTCCGGTCCCGGCAGGGTGTCGAGCAGCCCGGCCGCCGCGATGTCCGACACCCAGTCGGCGGGCTCCTCACCGAGCCGGACCACCTCTGCCGCTCCGGCATCGACGGGCGCGGATGCCGCGGTCAGCAGGACCGTCGAGGTGACCGACACCCGCAGCCGGGCGGCCACGGACGCCAGCTGCTCGGCCGGCGGCCTGCCGTCGGCGACCAGTGCGACCCTCGCGTCGGCCAGCAACTCCGGAAGTGTGCCCGCCAGAACCGGTCCCAGGTCCGGGGCCGGCTCCGCGGCGCGGACCGCCAGACGGTGCCCGCACCGTCGCAGCAGCTCCAGGGGCTGCCTCAGCTCCGCCAGGCTGTCCGTGCCGACCGCAGCCAGGTCGAGGACGACGGCGCGCGGGCCCCTGCCCAGGCGGAGTCGCAGCAGGCCCGCGAGCTGCCGGGCGAGGTGGTCGAAGACGGCTTCCGCGTACGGCACGCGGGCGACCCGGTACATCACCGGCCGGTGTGCGCTGCCCGTGCCCACCGCACGCACGGCCTCCTCCGCGTCGGCCACCAGCACGTTCGGCCGGCCCGACAACATCGCGCGCAGGCGTTCCCTCACCGCTGCCGCCGTCGCCGCGGTACCGGTGCGGCGGCCCCCGTCGCCGACGCCGTACGACCGCAGCTCCGGAACGGCGGGCAGCACGAAGGCAAGGCACGAGCGCCACCGCCGGGCGGCGGCCAGGGCGGCATCCGCGATCTGCAGGAGGTCCCGACCGTCGTCGGCGTAGTCCTCCAGCCGGGGCGCCACGACCAGCACGTCCGGCCGCAGCCGCCCGGTGTCCGACGTGTCGTCCAGGCACTGCTGGAGGATCTGGTGGTACGGGCCGACGCTGAGGTCGGCCCGTACACCCGCGTCGTGCAGTCGCACTCCGGTGTAGGGCACCAGCGGATCGATGGTGTAACTGGCCAGCAGGCGCACGGTCGTACCGGAAGGCGCGGAACCATCGCCGGACAGCCGTGTCCAACGGGTGCGCAGTGCCAACAGATCGGGGCGGGACGGGTGTGCGGCCACGCCGGTCACCCCGCCGCCGTGCCGAGGACCGCCG
This sequence comes from Streptomyces sp. NPDC111744, assembly GCF_055634995.1. Classification (NCBI taxonomy): domain Bacteria; kingdom Bacillati; phylum Actinomycetota; class Actinomycetes; order Kitasatosporales; family Streptomycetaceae; genus Streptomyces; species Streptomyces sp. NPDC111744. Next base: position 76,031 of record NZ_JBVKCG010000009.1, on the reverse strand, counting down.
GGGACTCCAGGTCCTGCTTCAGGCCCTGGAGAAACGTCATCGCGTCACGGCCGTTGACCACCCTGTGGTCGTAGACCAGGCCGACGTGCACGTGGCGGCGGACGACCGGACGGCCGTCGGCGCCCAGGACGAGGCGCTCTTCGGTGCCGCCCAGTGAGATGACGCAGGTCTGGCCGGGGAAGACGATCGGGGTGGCGAGCACCACACCCTCGGTGTTGTGCAGGGCGACCATGATGTTCGCGTCGGCCAGCTCGCTCGCCCGGAAGGAGCCGCGCAGCGCCTTCACGCGGTAGTCCATCAGAAGCTCGCCGAGCTGTTCGGTGGCGAGCGTGGCCGCGTCCCGGACCACCGGCACGAACAGTCCCTTGCCGAGGTCCATGGTCACACCCACGTCCGCGGTCTCCGGGATCCGGACGCTGCCGTCGTCGAGCAGCCGGGCGAAGAACAGCGGCTGCTCCGCGTGGCGCCGGGCCACCGCCTTGACCAGCAGCTCCGGCAGAGCGAACGGTGCGCCGCCGTCCTCCGAAGCCTGCCGCGCAAGGGCCAGCGCCTCGTCCACGTCGACCCGGACGTAGGCCGCGGCCGCCGGGATGGTCCGCATCGACTCGGAGACGACGGCACCGACCGTCCGCTGCCACTGCGGCAGTTCCCGGCCTTCGGCCGTGTCCGTTTGATCCGTGCGGGCGAGCAGTGCCTCGATGTCGGCCCGGCGGATCACCGTCCGCCCGATGGCACGCAACGCGTCCTCGGTCAGGCCGTGCTCGTCGACCAGCGCCTGGGCGCCCTTGGTGACGACCAGACCGGAGGCGGGCTCCTCCGGGGCCTCGGCCGAAGCCGCGCTGGTCCGCAGGAACTCCTCGCGCTCCTCGGGGGTGCCGAAGACATGGGCGATGACCTGGCCGGGGCGGCAGTCCTGACCGCTCTTGACCAGGCTGTGCAGCACGCCCTCGCCGGGGCTCTCGATCTCCTCCTGCGCCTTGGACGTCTCGATGACGGCAAGCGGCTGCTCGGCCTCGACCTCGGCGCCGTCGTCGGCGAGCCACTCCACCAGCACATAGCTCGTGTCGTTGTTGTTGAGTTTCGGCAGCTCTATGTCGATCACTTGCTAGCCTCCGCGATGGCTCGGTGGATGGTCCGGCTCTGGAGAACCACCTCACGCTCCAGATGAGCCGCGGTCGGGATGATGCTGGGCTCCGCGCTGAGCAGCAGCACGGGACGGCTCAGCCGTCCCCACAGCTGGGTGTGGGCCTGCTGGGCGAGCAGCTCACCCCAGGTTCCGCCGGCCGTGCCGTCCTCCACCACACAGATGCCGCGGGCCCGGGACAGAAGCGGACGCAGCGTCGAAAGGTCGAACGGATACAGACGTGAGGGCACCAGCAGTTCGCAGCTCAGTTCCTCTTCCACGAGCAGCGACCGCATCGCCTCGACGACCCGCTCGGAAAGGCCGCCGGGTGCGATGACGATCCAGTCGGGCTCGGCCTCGTCGTCCACCGGCTGAACGTGCGCGGTGGGATTGTCCTCCCCGACCAGTTCGTAGCGGAACAGTTCGTCGACGACCCCGTCGGCGAACAGTGGCCGGGTGTAGAGCACCTTGTCCTCGAACAGGACGCAGGGCTGCTCACGGTTCAGCATGGCCGTGAACACGTCCTGGTTGTCGTGGAACGGCGTGGTCTCGTACAGGCTGAGCTCCGGAATGCCGATGAAGTGCTTCTGGATGCTCTGACTGTGGGTGGGACCGTAGCCGCGGTTGCCCCCGGTCGGGCAGCGCACCACCATGCTGAGCGGAACTCTTCGGCCGTACATGGACACCGACTTGCTGGCGAAGTTGAGCAGCTGGTCGAAGGCGAGGGACGCGAAGTCCGCGAACATCATCTCGACCACCGGCCGGTTGCCGGCGAGCGCGAGCCCGGCGCCCACCCCGGTGATGCCGCTTTCGCTGAGCGGTGTGGTGATCACTCGCTCCGGATGGCGTTCGGACAGGCCCTTTGTCACCTTGAAGGCGCCGCCGTAGGGGTCGGCTATGTCCTCGCCGAGCACGTAGACGGAAGGGTCCGTGTCGAGCAGGGTGTGCAGGGCTCGGTTGAGGTTCTCGGCGACTCGCTCGCGTCTGGTCATCGTTCCTCCCAGCGGGCGGCGGGGCGCTCTTCGATCTCGCGCACGATGGCGGCGGTGCGTTCCCGCTGCCGGCGGTCCGCCGACTCGAAGTGGTCCGGATGGTCCTGCTGGTACCGGCGGTACCAGTCCTGCCGGGCGGCCCGCTCCACGAGGTCGAGCGGCCTGGAGTCGTCGCCCTTGCTGTGCGGGCCCACCCGGTGGGTGAGGAACTCGACGACGCAGGGCCGTCCCCGGCGCACCCCCGCCACGACCGGGGCGAGACCACGCCGTATCACCTCGACGTCCACGGAGTCGACGAGATGGTGATCCACCCCGAAGGCGGCCGCCCGGGCCCTGATCGTGCCGGCCATCTCCCGCTCCGTGGGCGTGGACTGGGCGATCCCGTTGTTCTCCACGACGACGAGCACGGGAGCGTCCCACAGGGCTGCCATGTTGAGGGCCTCGTACACCGAGCCCTCGCCCCACGTGCCGTCGCCGATGTGGACGACGGCGATCCGACCGGGCTCGGCGCGCTTGAGGTGAAGGGCCACACCCACGGCGACGGGCAGGCTCTGTCCCTGGACACCGGTGGACAGATAGCGGTCACGGTAGATGTGCTGGCTTCCGCCGACGCCGTTGCACACGGCGCCCTCCCGGCCCATCACCTCCGCGAGCAGGCCGTGCGGATCTCGGAAACGCGCCAGGTAGTGACCATGGCCGCGGTGGTTGCTGAAGACATGGTCGCCGTCGTCCAGCAGGGAGTAGAGGCCGACCGGAACGTACTCCTGGCCGAGGCAGGTGTGCGTGGTGCCGTTCAGCCGGCCCTGGGAGAACAGGTCCAGGAGGGCCAGCTCGAAGTGACGGATCATCAGCAGGTCGTCGAGGTCCTGGTCGCGCAGCCGCGTCAGGCACGTGCCGGTCTGCCCCGGCTCCGCCGTGGTCGTGGTCATGCGCTCACCCCTTGGGCGGCGAGTATCCCGCGTACGGCGGCGACGGTGCGCATCGCCCTGATGTCCTGCTGCGACAGGGAGACGCCGTAGACCTCCTCCAGGGAGACCACCAGTTCCAGGTGCTTGAGGCTGGTCCAGGTGGCGACCTGGTGCGGGCCGAAGTCGTCCTCCAGCTCGGCCGGGTCGACGCCGAAGACCTGGGCCATGACATCGCGGAGCGCCGCGGCTTCCGTGCTCTGGCTCATCGTGCCTCCCGCAGACTGCGCGGGCGCATGTCACGCCACACGCTCTCGATGTGGTCAAGGCACTCGGCCCTGGTCCCTGAGTGGCCCTCGGCCCGCCATCCGGCGGGAAGTTCCCGCTCCCCGGGCCACAGGGAGTACTGCTCCTCCTCGTTCACAACGACGAGGTACCGCAACTCGGTCGTGCTGTCGTCCACCGTCGACTCCTCGAGTTCTTCGTTTCAGGGGAATTGCGTGAGGCGGGCGGGGCACCCGCCTCAGGCGGCCTCCACGGCCTCGGCGTGCTCCTCGGGGGCGGGTATGAGGACCTCCACCCTGCGGATCAGCGGGACCAGATAGCCGAGCACACCGATCAGCACCAGTACGGCGCCACCGAGCACGCACATCAGCGCCATGCCGGCCCCCGGCCCCGTGCCGACCAGGCCGCCGAAGTAGGCCGTGAGGTCACCGCCCTTCTCCATGCCAGGCACGAAGAAGTGGTCGGCGAGCAGCCCCGACAGCCCGAGGGCCAGCGGCATGGAGAGGTTCTCGACGAACTGCTGGGCGGCGAAGACCCTGCCCTGCGCCCCCTTGTCGACCTTCTCCTGCCAGATCGACTGCGTGTAGCCGTCGATGACGGGGATCGCGCCCCAGCCGACCAGCAGCGACAGGGACCAGATCAGAACCGAGTCGCCCAGTGCGAACACCACGCGGCCCAGCAGGCCCAGGCCGATCACCCCGCCCAGGACGTACTTCATCTTGTCGTCGCGTCCGCCCAGCGCCCCGACCAGAAGGCCTCCGAGCACCCCGCCCACCGCTCCGACCGTCTGGACGACGCCCGCCTGTGCGGAGCTGTTGCCCGTCTCCGACAGGATGAAGGGGATCATCACCGTCCAGGTCACCGCCGCGGTCAGGCCCACCACGAAACTGAGTCCGAGCAGGAAGACCAGCGGTGGCCGGCGCAGGATGTACCGGAAGCCGAACGCCGAGTCCCGCCACATGCTCGTGCGCTCGGCACGCGGCTCACGCTGTTCGTTCTGCGGGATTGCGACCACGAACACGGTGGCCAGGGCGAAGAGATAGCTGGCGGTGTCGACGGCGACGATGACCTTGATGTCGGTCAGCGCGAGCAGCAGCGCCGCGAGGGTGGGAGCGGCCACGGCGGGCAGTGAACGGACGAGGGACATCATCGCGTTGGCGCGTGGGAAGTGCCCGCGCTTCATCATCTGGGTGATCGCCGCCGCGTACGCCGGGTACTGGAAGGCGAGGAACGCTCCGGTCACGACCGCGGTCGCGTACAGCATCCACGGGTGCACCGTGGTGGTGAGGAAGAGCACCAGCAGCGCTCCGGTCGCCGCGAGGGACCCGAGGTCGCTCATCACAATGGTGAGACGCCTGTTCCACCGGTCGATCAGGGGGCCCGCGACCGGGCTGAAGACGACGGTCGCGGCGAAGGAGCAGAACGAGAGCAGCGCGACGTCCGACACCCGCCCCGATTCCTGCCAGACCCAGAGCCCCAGGGCGAAGGCCGTCATCCGGGTACCCACTGCCGAGACGATCTGTCCCAGCCAAATGATGCTGAACGCACCGAAGCCTTGCGGCCTGTGCATCACGTCACCTGTTTCCTTCCGAGATGGTTCATCGAGACACGTCCGCTGCGAGCCGCAGCCGACTGCGGAGTTCGGCGAGGATCCACTCGACCGTCTCCGGTTTGTGCGAGTGCAGACCGTAGTTGACCTCGAACCGCAACCGATCGCCGGTCATGGAGGCCACGAAGTCCAGGTCGAACGGTGCCACGCCCGCGGAGTCCTGTTCGAGACCGTACGGCTCGTGGCAGAGCCGGAAGACGTCCGCTCCCTGGCGGCTCTCCTCGAAGTTGAAGTGGCCCATGTAGTTGAAACTGACGCGCGGCAGGGGCACCTCGGCGAGGGCCGCGCGCACCTGGGGGTCGGCGCAGCCGTAGCGCAGCGCGCTCCAGCCCATTCCGGAGCCGGGCACCCGGGCGAGTTGGCGGCCCAGATCGGCGGCCGCGTCCGGCTCGGCGTGACGATCGGGCAGGGTCAGACGCAGGGGGTAGAAGACCTGGAACCAGCCCGTGGTCCGGGACAGGTCCAGTCCCTCGGCCAGGTCGTCGCGTCCGTGTCCGGTCATGGCCAGGGTGCAGTCCGGCCGGCCCGTCCAGTCGGCGACGAACCCGGCCACGGCCCACACGAGCAGGTCGTTGACCTTCAACCGCATGCGGCGTGCCCGTTCGAGCAGCCCCGTGGTCTCCTCCTCGGCGAGGTGGAAGCCCTGGTGCCGGAGCGTGCCGAAGGTCATCCGGCCGGGAAGGTCCAGGGGGACGGCCGGTTCGGTGACACGCTGCTCCAGCCAGAAGGGCAGTTCGGCGCGGAGTTCGGGCGACTGGGCGTATGCGTCGAACGCCCGGACCCAGCTGAGGTAGGGGGTGGTACCGGTGACCCGCGCGGCGCGGTCCCCGCCCTGCTGGAGAAGTCGCCGCAGATCCTCCAGCAGGATGCCCCGCGACACCCCGTCGGTCACCAGATGGTGGTTGACCATGAGAATCCGGTCTCCGCCCACGCCCATCCGCAGATGCAGGACCCGCGACAGCGGGCCGCCCAGGCTGAGCGAGGCCTGTGCCCGCGCCGTCAGCGTCGCCACCGTGCGGTCCCGTTCGGCGGCGGGAAGCCCGGAGACGTCCACGCTCTCGAAGGCCGGCCCGTCGTGTTCCGGTCCGCGCTTCAGGAACCAGCGCCCCTGCGGGTCCTGGTGGAGGCCGAGCCTCAGTGAGTCGTGGGCGGCGGCCAGGGCGTCCATCGCATGACGGACGTCTTCGGGATCGACCGGCCCGGTGAGCTGGAGATAGTAGGGATGGTTGAAGTGGGCCGGCCGTGTCATACCCGGAGCGACCTCCGCCATGAACCAGTGCTGCCCCGCGCCGAGTGCGGCGACCTCGTCGGCGTCGTCCGCCCGCTCGCTCGGCCCGCCGTCACCGCCACCGGCGAGCAGTGCCGCCAGGGCGGCGACCGTCGGGTGGTCGACGATGTTGCGCGGAGTCAGGTCAAGCCCGGACTCGACGGCCCGATAGGCCAGTTCGATGGCGAGCATGGAGTCGCCGCCGAGCTCGTAGAAGTTGTCCTGCGGGCCCACCGATGCCACGTGCAGCAGGTCCCGCCAGATCGCCGTGAGGTGCTCGACGACGGCCGGGGCCACTTCCCTGTCGGCTGCCGCTGCCCGGTCCGGGGTGATGCCGCCGGGTGCCAGCTCTGACCAGGGACGGTGGTCGGGCGTGCCGAGCGGGGCGTCGAGCGGCCAGCAGCCGGCGTCCTCGCGTGCCAGATCCGCCGCCAGCACGAGGGTGCCCGGCAGTGTCCGGCGTACCGCTTCGGCGTCGCCGGTGAGCACCAGCCCCTCGGACTCGGTCAGCTCTCCACCGGCCACCAGCCGCTGGAGGCCCTCGGTCAGCGCGGGGAGTGCAGTCACCCCGGCGAGGGCATCCACCTCCGGCAAGGGGGCACCGGACGCCGCGACCAGCACACGCCGACCGTGCGAGAGCTGTTCGACGGCCGTCCCGATCAGGCGCAGGCGGTCCATGGCCGCTCCGTCGAGGGCCACCCAGCGCGGTGAGTACCCGCAGCTGTGCGGGAGGCGTCGCAACACCCACTGCGCGGCGGCGGCCGCTCCGTCGTCGGGGCCCAGGACGGCCACCTCGACGTCGGAGAGGTCGGCCACCGCGGCGGCCAGCCGGTCGCCGAGCGCGCTGAAGACCTCGGCCAGGCCGATCCAGGGCGCCGACGGCGGGCACAGCACGAGCAACAGCGGCAGCGGCCGCCGTGCCCGGAAGTCCCTCAGGGTGCCGGCCAGGTCCCAGAGGGCCTCGTCGGTGTGCCACACCGCCTCCCCGTGCGCGTCGGTGGGCGCCACCGAGGGCGGCAGCAGGTCCTGCCCCCGCAGGACGACGACACCCAGGTCCGGGTCCTCCGCGTGGAACGCGGAGTCCGGGTCGGTCAGCGGCCGGATCACCGACCCGACCGGTGCCTGGTCGGCGCGCACGGTGATGCCGAGTCTGCGCTGCCACTCCGCGAGGTGCGCGCCGAGGGCGCCGTCCGAGAAGGTGGCGGCCACCGCGAGCCGTGCCACGGGGGTCCGACCGTCCTCGGCCGCCTCGGTGAGAACGGCGTCCGGCTCCTCCGCGACCGTCAGCAGCACCGACTCCACGGAGTGCAGCAGTTCCCGTACCGTCTCCGCGGTGAACAGGTCGGCCGCATAGCCGGCGTCCAGGACCAGCCGCTCGTCCTCCCAGGTCGCGTTGACGAAGGCGTCGAAGTCGATGCCCGTGTCGTGGGCCGGCAGATGCTCCGTGACCAGTCCGGGCAGCGTCGGCTCGGGCTCCAGCCGCTCGACATAGTTGAGGACCCACTGGAACAGCGGGTGATGTCCGGGGTCACGGGCCGGGCGTACGGCGTCGAGGATGCCGGCGAAGGGGATGCCCTGCCGGGCCGTGGCCTCGGTGGTGGTCCGGCGGACGCGTCGCAGGACACGCTGAAAGCCCGGTCGGCCGCTCAGGTCCACCCGCAGCGGCAGGAGATCGGCGAAGTAGCCGATGACGTGGTCGAGTTCGGGCTCCTCGCGCCCGCGGCTGGGCACCCCGACCACCAGGTCGTCACCTGCGCCGGCCCGGTTGAGGGCGACCGTGAGGGCGGCCAGGAGCACCGTGAAAGGTGACACTCCTTCCCGTCGGCCGATGCCCCGCAGCGCCTCTCCCGCCCGCGGCGCCAGGTGGTGCCGTACATTTCCGGCGCGGCCCGACCACTGTCGTGGCCGCGGGCGGGCCGCAGGCAGGTTGAGCACGGCGGGTGCTCCGTCCAGTGTCTGCCGCCAGAACTCGGTCTGTCCCCGGGCCTCGGCGCCGGAGAGCCAGGCGTCCTGCCAGGCGGCGAAGTCGCCGTACTGCACGGGCAGCGCGGGCAGCGCGGGCGCGCGGTCCTCGGTGGCAGCGGCATAGGCCTCGGCCAGCTCCCCGAGGAACAGGTTCCACGACTCCCCGTCGCACACCGCGTGGTGCATTGCGATCAGGAGATGGTGCGCCTCCTGACCGGCCCGGACCAGCCGGGCACGCAGCAGCGGTCCTTCGCTGAGGTCGAAGGGCGTACCCAGCTCCTCACGGACCAGCTCGCGCACCGCCTCCGCCCGGTCGGCCGCGCCCACCCCGCCCAGGTCCACGTCGGGCAGCCAGGGGCTGACGTCCCGGTGGGTCCGCGCCATGGGAACACCGTCGACCGTGACGAAGGTACTGCGCAGAACCTCGTGCCGGTCCGTCACCACCGCCAGCGCACGTCGCAGTGCCCTGGTGTCCAGCGGTCCGGTGAGCGTCACCGCGTAGAGGGTGTTGTGTGCCGCGGTCCGGTCCGCGAGCCGGTCCAGTGTCCACATGCGTCGCTGGGTGGAGGAGAGCGGCAGGGCGCCGTCGCGGGGCACGGGGCGGATCCGTTGCGGGGGGTCCACCGGCTGCCGGTGCCCGTCCAGCAGCCGCGCCAGTTCCTCGATCGTGGGGTGCGCCAGGAACTCGTGCAGCGACAGGTCCACCGACAGCTCGGCGCGGATCCGGGACACAAGCCGGGTGGCCAGCAGGGAATGGCCGCCCCAGGCGAAGAAGTCACTGGTGACGCCGATTTCCTCGGCGGCCAGGGCCTCCGTCCACAACGTCGAGAGCCGCTGTTCCGTCGGTGTCCGCGGCGGAACCAGGGGGTCCGTGTTGTGTCCCGCGTCGGTGCCGGTCCGGGCGACCCGCTCGGCCACCGCCACGGCGTCGCCGAGCCGGTCGGCCAGGAAAGCGGCACGTCCGCCGTCCACGGGCCAGGCGCCGGCCGCCCACATCCTGTCCAGCCGCCGTACGGCCAGGGTACCGAGCGCGGCGTAGAACTCCGGTGTGTACGGCACATGTCCCAGGTCGTCCGCGCCCGGGTCGAACGGATCGCTCACCCCCGCGCGCACCGCCCATTCCGCGGCGAAGGCGATCTCCGTCCCGGGGACGCCGTGCGTTCTTCGCACCAGAAGGTCGTCCAGGCGCCCGTACAGGGCGTCCAGTCCCGGCTCGCCGGGAGCTGCGGGACACACGACGAGCAGAAGCGGAGCGTCCGTGCGGTCCCGGAAGGCCCGGACGGCGGTGACCACATGGTCCAGGACGTCCTCCAGGAACGTGGCACGGTCCTCGCCCTCCCAGCGCCGCAGCCAGTCCGCCCACCGCAGGTACGCGACTGTGGCGTCACCGGGGTCGCCGGAGAGCAGATGCTGCATCAGCTGGCTGTAGGGCGCGGCCCGGACGTCGACGGGGAGCCGCAGGAAGCCGGACCAGAACTCGATCACCTCGTGCACCGGGTCGACGGTGAAGGAGGCCGCTTCGGCCAGCCGGTGCCGGCGCAGTGACGGGATCTGCGCCAGCGGACGGTCCGGGGCGTCCGCGAAGGACTCCAAGGTGGCGATCAGAGAGGTGACCAGCCCGTCGACGGTGTCGTCGAGATACAGGTCGGCACTGTAGGTCAGGTTGCCCCGCAGCTCACCGTCCTCCCGCCGCAGGGCGAGGAAGACGTCGAAGTCGGTGCGACCGAGTTCCAGCTCCTCGGGGGTGAACTCCACCCCGGCGGCCTGCCGTTCGGCCTGGTCGGGCAGTTCGTTCACACTGACCATGACCTGGAAGAGCGGGTTGTGCCCGAGGGCGCGCGGAGGAGCCACCGCCTCGACGACTCGGGCGTACGGCGCCGTCTGGTGGGCGTAGGCCGCGCGCAGCGAGCGGTGTGCCCGGCGAAGGAAGTCCCGTGCGGTCAGCTGCGGGTCCACCTGGTTGCGCACCACCAGGGTGTTGGCGAAGCAGCCGATCACCGTCTCCAGTTCGACCCGGGGACGGCCCGCCACGGGAACGCCCAGCGGCAGGTCCGCGGGGGCTCCCGCGTGGTGCAGCGCCGCCGCCATGGCGGCGAGAACGACGACGTTCAGGGTCGTGCGTTCGCTGCGGGCCAGGCGGTCCAGCCGTTCCGTCAGCTTCTCCGGCACGGTGACCGCGCGCCAGCCGCCGCGGTGACTCTGCACCCTGGGCCGGGGCAGGTCGGCGGGGAGCGTGGCCAGGGCCGGGGCGCCGGCCAGTTCCTCCCGCCAGAAGGAGAGGTCCCGCTCCAGGTATGCGTCCGTGACCACCTCCCGCTCACGGGCCGCGTGGTCGGTGAACCGCAGGGCGGGCTCCGGGGGCAGCTCGGCAGCGCCGGCCGCATGCCGGTAGCAGGCCACCAGGTCCTGCAGCAGGAGTTCGCTCGACCAGCCGTCGAAGACGATGTGGTGGACGGCCACCAGGAGCAGGTGGTCCTCCGCCGCCCGGCGTACCAGCCGCGCGGCGAGCAGCGGACCCGTCGTCAGGTCGAACCGGTGTCCGGCGTGCGCCGCGGTCACGGCGGCGAGTTCGGCAGCCGGGTCGGCGGTGGTCCGCAGGTCGGTCGACGGCAGCGCGACGGGGACCGGGTCGCATACGGTCTGCCGGGCACCCCGGTCGGTCTCCGTGATGACGGTACGCAGGGCGGGGTGGCGCGCGATCACCGCGTCGAGCGCGTGCTGGAGTGTCTCGGGATCGAGCGGTCCGGTCATCCGCACCCCGAACGTGATGTTGTAGGCGGGGTCTCCGGGGTCGAGGGAGTTCAGGAACCACAGCCGTTCCTGCGCATGCGAGAGCGGCGTCCCGGCCGAGTCGTGCCGGTCCGTGCTCTGGCGTTCCCGCATCCGCAGGGCCAGGGCACGGCGCTGCTGCGGGGTCAGCGATGCGAGCCTCGCGGCGAAGTCGTCGGTCATCGTTCGTGCCTCTCTCGGTCCGCGGCCCGGTGCGCTGCGAGGCGTTCGTCCAGCAGCGCGAGCAGGGGCTCGTGATCATGGAGAAAGAAGTGGCCGCCGGGCAGCACGACCTGGTCGAAACCGCCGCTGGTGCAGTCCGCCCAGTCGGAGACCTCGGCGAGTGGAACCGTCGGGTCGTCGGCGCCGGCGAACACCGTGAGCGGGCACTCCAGCACCGGTCCGGGGGCGGCGGCGTAGGTCTCGCGCAGGGTCAGGTCGGCCCGGAGGATGGGCAGGAACGCCCGGACGAGTTCCTCGTCAGCGAGCACTTCGTCGGGAATGCCGCCGAGCCGGGTCAGTCCGGACAGCATCGCCGAGTCGTCCAGGGTGTGCAGTGGCTGGGCGACCCGCCTGTTCGGCGGGCGGACCGCCGACACGAACAGGCCGTCGGGGCCGTGGCCGCGCGCCGTCAGCTCGCGGGCTGTTTCATAGGCGACAAGACCGCCCAGGCTGTGCCCGAACAGGTACAGCGGCCCTGTCCGCACGGCCTGGATCTCGTCGGCGAGCGCCGCGGCGATCTCGTCCATGCGCGTCCGCAGCGGTTCGGTGAACCGGCGGCCGTGGCCGGGCAGATCGACGCACAGCAGCTCGGCACCCGGCGCGACGGTGTCCGCCCAGGAGCGGAAGACGGACGAGGAGCCACCGGCGTAGGGCACACACACCAGCTGCACTGCGCGGTTCCCGGCGGCAGCCCAGCGCAGCAGCCACCGTCCGACGGGCTCCGGAGCGATACGCACGGTCATGCCTCGCCTCCCGCCGGAGCGCCCGGGTCCCGCACGATCGCGGCGAGGGTGGCAAGGAAGACGTCGGCCGTACGCTCGGCTGCCGACGGTTCCAGGTGGCGGCGGTTGACCCGGACGAAGAGGTCGAAGGCGTCCGACTGCGGGCGGGCGGCCAGCTCCACGTCCAGGGTGAAGGCGGTGCGGGCGGAGAACCACCAGTCGAGCGGACGGACCGTGGTCAGCCCACCGAGCCGGTCGAAGTCGTGGAAGTCTGCGTAGTTGAACATGACGTCGAAGAGCGGTGCGCCGGCCGTGGCCCGCATGCGGGCGACCGGATAGCGGCGGTGCGGCAGCATCTCCCGCTCCGCCTCGAACACCTTCCTGATGCTCTCCTGCCAGCTGCCCTCGTCCAGCGTCAGGTAGAGGGGGAGGGAGTTGAGGAACAGCCCGGCCACCCGGTCCGAGCCCTCCGTCTCCGTCCTGCCGTTGCCGACGATGCCGGTGGCGACGTCCCGGCTGCCGGTGAGCCGCCACAGGGTCCACAGGTGAGCCGCGAGGAAGACGCTCTTGGCCGGCAGCCCGAGCAGATCCGCGACCTTGCGGGCGCCCGCGACCAGTTCGGCCGGAACGGGCACGCAGACCTCCGGGTCCACCCCGGGGTCGCCTCCCGTCCCCCGGTCCGGCGGGAACATGGTCCGCATCCGGGCACCGGCGACGCGTTCCGTCCAGAACGCCGCCGTCGCGTCCGAGGCGGCCGCCTGCCGCTCCAGGGCCACGAAGTCCCGGTAGCGGGTGCGGGGCAGCGGCTCCAGGACGGCGCCGGTACCCAGTTCACCCTCGTAGGCCAGCAGGAGGTCGCTGATGATCACGGCCATGCTCCAGCCGTCCTCCACCGCGTGGTGCAGGGACAGCGCGACGCTGAACGTCCCGTCGTGGTACTCGAGGACGTGGCAACGGGCCAGCGGGGCCTCGGCCAGATCGAACGGATGCTTCCACTCGCCGGCCCACCACTCCCGCAGCGCGGTCTCGTGGTCGAGACCGTCCGGCGCGACGAGCCTGGTCAGCGGGATGGGTGCCGTGCCGTGCACCACCTGAAGGGGTTCCGGGAAGGCGTCGATGTCGAAGGAGGTGCGGAGCATCTCGTGCCGCTCCGAGATCCGGTCGAGTGCCCGGCGCAGCGCGGCGAGGTCGAGCAAACCGGCGAGCCGGACGCTGGTGAGCGTGTGGTAGAGAGTCGGATCACCCGACACCTCGCACTCGTAGATGATGCCGAGCTGCATGCTGCTGACGGCGTAGGCGTCCGTGTCCGCCCCGGGCGGCGGTGCGGTGGGCTCCCGGTCGTGCTCCGCGGCCGGCTGCCGGGTCTCGTCGGCACACAGTGCGGCCAGTTCCGCCACGGTGGGATGTCGGTACAGCTCCTCGACGGCTATCGCCAGCCCGGCCTCCCGAGCCCGGGCGATCACCCGGATCGCGGTGATCGAGTCCCCGCCCAGCGTGAAGAAGTTGTCGTGCACACCGACGTGGGGCAGTTCCAGAGCGGCACCCCAGACCTCGGCGAGCCGGTGTTCGACAGGGGTACGCGGCGCCACCGTCGCGAGGACCGGGTCCGGCTGCTCCTGCCGCGCCGACGGGGCGGGCAGTGCGGCCCGGTCCAGCTTCCCGTTGACGGTCAGCGGAAGCCGCTCCAGACCGACGAACACGGAGGGGATCATGTAGGCCGGAAGCCCTTCGGACAGGGCCGCACGAAGCGTGTCGGCGGACACCCGGCCGGTATCCGTGACGACGTAGGCGACCAGGCGGGGCTCGCCCTCGTGGTCCTCGCCCATCACCACTGCGGTCTCGCGGACCCCGCCCTGGGCGAGCAGCGCAGCCTCGACCTCGCCCAGTTCGATACGGAAACCGCGCAACTGCACCTGCTCGTCGATGCGTCCGCGGTAGACCAGTTCACCGTCCGGGCGCAGGACGGCCAGATCGCCCGTGCGGTAGAGAGTCCGGCCGGGCTCCCCCGAGGGGTCCGGCAGGAAACGTTCGGCCGTCAGTGCGGCCCGGCCCAGGTAGCCGTACGAGACGCCGGCCCCGCTCACGTACATCTCGCCGACGGTGCCGACGGGTACCGGCCGCATCCTCTCGTCGAGGACGGCGATGCCGACACCGGGCAGCGGAGCACCGATGGGACTCGCCGGCGACCCCGCGTCGGCCGCCCGCATCGGGCGCAGGGTCACATGGACCGTCGTCTCGGTGATGCCGTACATGTTCACCAGCAGGGGCGAGGTGTGGCCGTATCGCTCGAACCAGGGGCGGAGCAGTGCCGGTTCCAGCTCCTCGCCGCCGAAGACCACCAGGCGCAGCGATGTGTCCGGCCAGCCTTCCCGCTCGGCCGCCCGGATCAGGCCGCGGAACGCGGAAGGGGTCTGGCTGAGTACCGTCACCCGCTCACCGCGCAACAGCCCGAGCACGGCCTCGGGGTCGCGGCTGGTGGCGTAGGGCACGATGACGAGACGGCCGCCGTGCAGCAGGGCACCCCACATCTCCCAGACGGAGAAGTCGAAGGCGAAGGAGTGGAAGGCGGTCCAGACGTCGTCCGGGCCGGGCCGGAAGGCGTCCCGGGTGTTCTCGAACAGACGGGTGGCGTTGTCGTGGGAGACCATCACGCCCTTCGGCCGGCCGGTCGACCCCGAGGTGTAGATGACGTAGGCGACGTCCTGCGGTCGCACAGCCGCCCTCGGGTCCGTGTCGGGCTCACCGCTCAGGTCCGGGGCGTCCGGCGCGACACGGGCGACGGTCTCTCCGACCATGTCGTGGTGCCGGTCGGCTCCCACGACCAGGGTGCAGCCGGCGTCGGCCAGGACCGAGCGGATCCGGGCGGTGGGGTGGGCCGGGTCCAGCGGCAGATAACCTGCGCCCGTCTTCAGCACCGCGAGCAGGGCGACGACCGTACCGGCGGTGCGTTCGGCGCAGACGCCCACCAGTCGTCCGGGGCCTGCGCCGTACCGCACGAGGCGGTGCGCCAGCCGGTTGGCAGCCCGGTCCAGCTCCTGGTACGTGAGCCGGGTCTCGCCGTCGCTCACCGCGGTCCGGCCGGCGGATCGTGCGGCCTGCTCGGCGAACCAGGTGTGCAGGCAGCGTCCCGGGCCGGCCCGGTGCGCCGGTGAGGCCGGCATCAGGGACAGTTCGGCGCCGGTGAACAGCTGCAACGAGGACAGCGGGGTGTCGGGTTCACGGACGGTGGCCTCGACCGACCGTATGTACCAGTCGAGCAGCCGCTCCCCGGTCGCCGGGTCGAACAGGTCGGTGCTGTACTCGGCGGTGCAGACCAGGCCGTCGGCGACTTCCTCGACCTCGAAGGTGAGATCGAACTTGGCCGTTCCGTTGTCCACGGACACCGCCTCGCAACGGAGGTCGCCGAGGCGGGCGTTGGGCCGTCGCGGCCCCTGGTAGGCGAGCACGAGCTGGACGAGGGGCGAGGACAGGGCGTCGGCGGCGCCGCCGAACTCCTTGGCCAGCCATTCGAAGGGCACGTGCTGGTACTCGAAGGCACCGAGCGCCGCCCGGGTGGCGGCGCGCAGCAGCGCACGGGGGGACTGGGCGGTGGTGCGCAACCGCAGAGGCACCGTGTTCACGAAGAAGCCCATGACATCGTCCATCCGCGGACCGGGCCGCCCCGCGGTCGGGGATCCGATGACCATGTCCTCCTGGCCGGTGGTCCGGTCGATCAGGACGGCCAGCGCGGCGAGGAAGACGGCGTAGGGGGTGGTGCCCTCGGCACGGGCGAACTCCGTGATCCGCCGCGCGAGCGAGCGCGGCAGTGTCCGGGACACCCGCCGCCCGGCGAAGCTCGGCGTGTCCGGCCGGGGCCGGTCGTAGGGCAGCCGGATCCGGTTCGGTGCCCCGGTCAGTTCCCCGCGCCAGTACCGTTCGCCCGCGGCACGGGCCTCACTGTCCGCCAGGGAACGCTGCCAGGCGGCGAAGTCGCGATAGCCCGGCCCCTGTTCGAGCGGCTGGGAACGCAGGGTGTTGCCACCGTACGCGGCGGCCAGTTCACGGTCGAACAGGTCCACCGACCAGTTGTCGGTGACCAGATGCGGGAGCACCAGCACCAGGAGGTGCTCCTGGTCGCCCACACGGAACATCGCGGCACGCAGCAGCGGCGGGCAGGCCAGGTCGAACCCGGTGCCCGCGAGGGCCTCGGCGGCGCGCAGAGCGGCCTGGAACGGCTCGGGTTCCCCGCTGACGTCCTGGAGCGTGAGGGAGACCTCGCCGACGTCGGCCGGGACCGCGCGCAGCTCGCCGTCGCGCAGGGTGAATCCGGTACGCAGCACCTCGTGCCGGGCGACGACCGTGGCCAGCGCGGAGCGGAGGGTCTCCGGATCCGGACGGCCGAACAGCCGGGTGACCACGGGCACGTTGTAGGCGGCCCCGGCCCGGCCGCCGAGCGTACTCAGGAACCACAGCCGCCGCTGCCCGGGCGAGGCGAGGTCGTCGGGGCCGGACATGAGGTCCAGGGAGGGCAGCGCGGGGGCGTGGGCGTCCCCGGCGGTCAGCAGCGCCGTGGCCCGGGCCAGGGTGTCGGCGGCGAAGAAGTCGGCGAAACCGATCCGCACACCGTCCTCGTCACGCAGCCGGGCCAGGACACGGGCAGCCTGCAGTGAGGTTCCGCCGAGGGCGACGAAACCGTCGTCCCGTCCGACGGCCGGCAGACCCAGTGCGTCGGCCCACAACTCGGCCATCCGACGCTCCAGCGGATCGGTGGGCAGTTCCGCGGAGGCGGCGCCGGACAGGGCCGTGGCCGCGAGTTCCCGGAGCCGGCCGCGGTCGACCTTGCCTCCGTGCGAGGCGATGGGCAGTTTCCCGACCGGCACGATGAGCGCGGGGAGCATGACCCGCGGCAGCCGGGAGGCGAGGCCGTGGGCCAGGGCGGTCGGGTCCAGGTCCGCACCCGCGGCGAACGCGACCAGCTTCAGGTCGGCGCCGTTGCCGTGCGGAACCACCGCGCCATCCCGTACGCCGGGCAACGCGGCCAGCGCCTGCTCGACTTCGCCGAGTTCGACACGATGACCGCGGATCTTCAACTGGCCGTCCGCGCGGCCGAGGAACTCCAGTTCCCCGCTCGGCAGCCAGCGGCCCAGGTCACCGGTGCGGTACAGGCGTGCGCCGGGGCGGTCGGAGAAGGGATGCGGCCGGAAGGCGTCGGCGGTCAGGGCCGGCGAGTCGAGGTAGCCGCGGGCCAGGTTGCCCCCGCCGATCCAGATCTCGCCGGTCACGCCGGCGGCGACCGGGGACATCGCCTCGTCGAGGACGTACATCTCCACCCCCGGCAGCGGGCGGCCGATCGCAGGCGGCCGGTCGTCGAGCAGCCGGTCGCCGGTGCAGGCGATGAGGGTGGTTTCGGTCGGTCCGTAGCCGATGAGGAAGCGGCGCCGCCGCCCCCAGCGGGCGAAGACGGCCGAGGAGACCACCTCTCCGCCGACGAGCAGGGTGTGCAGGGCGGGCAACGGGTGCTCGTCGGGCAGCACGGACAGCAGTGACGGCGGCAGCAGCGCCGTCGTCACCTGCGCCGTGCGCAGGAAGTCCAGCAGTCCCGGACCGACGGTGTCGGCATCCGGCGGTGGTACGACCACGGTGCCACCGTTGACGAGCGGGCCGAAGATCTCGCAAACGGTCGCGTCGAAGGTGATCCCGGCGAATTGCAGCATGCGCACCCCGGGTCCGAGGTCGAGCCGGTCGCGGATGCCGGCCAGGAAGCCGACGACCGCCCGGTGTTCGACCATGACGCCCTTGGGCCGTCCCGTCGATCCCGAGGTGTACATCACGTAGGCGAGATCGTCGGGGCGGGCCCGCAGCGGGGCCGGCCCGGGCACCGGGGCCGTGCCGTCGTCGACGGCCACCACGGGCAGACCGCTCACCGGCAACCGCGCCCGAAGCCCCTCGCGAGTGAGGATCGCCGTGGGCCGGCAGTCCTGGAGAATGGCGGCGAGCCGTTGTGCGGGGTGTTCGGGATCGAGCGGCACGTAACCGGCGCCGGCTTTGAGGATCCCCAGCAGGGCCACGATCCGCTCCGCCGATCTGTCCAGCAGCAGGGCGCACCGACTGCCGGGACCGGCACCGAGCCGGGTCAGGCGGGTGGCGGTCTCCGTGCTCCGGGCGTCCAGCTCGGCGTAGGTCAGCCGCTGATCGCCGCACACGACCGCCACGGCGCCGGGATTCCGTGCCGCCTGCCGTTGGAACAGCTCGGCCACGGTGGTGTTCTCGGCGGGCAGATCCCCGCCTCGGGCCAGGCTCATGGTGACCGTCTCCAGTTCCAGGTGGGTGATGACGGGCAGCTCCGCGATCCGGCACCGGGGGTTCGCGGCGGCGGCCTCCAGCAGGCCGCTCAGTTGGTCGGCCAGCCGGTCCGTCGTGGCCCGGTCCAGCAGGCCCTTGCGGTAACGCAGGACCGTCGGCGTGCCACCGCCCGGGTCGCCGAGTTCGAGGAACATGTCGTACGGCGTCGTACGACTCCCCGTGCCGTCCGGGGCCGGGCCGATGCCGATGCTCAGGGAGGTGTCCCCGACGCTGTCCGTGTCCGGCTCTTCCGGCAGGGCGGACCTGTGGCAGGCATCGGCCAGCGCCGTGCGAACGGTGTCGACGTAGCCGCTGAACACGGCGTCCGCGGGGGTCGGTACGCGCAGCACGCGGTATCCGGCGGTGCCGGCGGGTCGCTCCCAGCTGCGCCAGCCGACGATCTGGTCCGCTCGGCAGGCGTAGCGACCGAGCAAGGCCAGGAAGCCCGCCGCGACGACGAGCTGCTCGGCGGTCGCCCCGACCGGCCGGCCCGCCACGTCGGCCAGTCCTGCCACCGAGGAGGGCACGCGGACGTTCACCACATCCGTCTGCCACTCGCCCCACCGGCGTCGTGGGCGCCGTACCGTACGCGTGTCGGAAGGCGTGGCGCCGAGCACGTTGCGGCGCCACCAGTCGGCCATGGCCTGTCGCTCGGGGCTCTCAGCCATCGCCTGCCTCGGCAAGCAGTCTCTCCAGTTCGGCGGGCGTGAGCCGACCCAACTCGGCGACCAGGTCGTCGGACAGCGACTCGTCGCCAGGCACGGCGCGCTCGACCAGGTCGGTGAACTCGCCCAGGGTGGGGGCCTCGAACAGGGCCGCGCCGGAGAGCTCGACGGCCAGGTCGTCGCTCACCCGGGCGGTGAGCTGGGTGGCGAGCAGTGAATGGCCGCCCAGGGCGAAGAAGTCACTCTCCGGCTGTACATCCGGTATTCCGAGCAGTTCCTGCCATATCGCGCGGACCCGGTCGGCCACGGCTCCGGCGGCGGCCGGCTCCGGTGCGCCGGTCGGGGCGGGTGGTGCCGCGGTCGCGGGCAGCGGGTCGGCCGGCCTGCCCAGCCAGTGGCGGCGGCGCTCGAACGCGTAGGTCGGCAGTGGCACCCGGGCGGGCTCCGTGTGTTGCCAGAAGCCCTCCCAGTCGGGGGTGATCCCGCTGGTGAAGAGGGTGCCGAGCGCCGACAGCACGGCGAAGTCGTCCGGCACGGCCTGCCGGGGATGGCCGAGCGAGGAGACCACCACATGGGCCTGGTCCGCCAGAGGCTGCTGGCGGACCAGGCTCGTCAGGGTCGTACCCGGCCCCGCCTCCAGCAGTACGTACGGACCGGTCCCGTCGAGGAGTTGGGCCGCTCCCTCGCTGAAGCGCACCGTCGCACGAAGATGACGGGCCCAGTAGGCGGGGTCGGTGGCCTGTTCCGAGGTGATCCAGCGACCCGTCAGGTTGGAGACGAAGGGTATCCGCGGCGGCCGCAGGGTGACGTTGCGGAGCAGGCCGGCGAACTCGTCCAGGACCGGATCCATCATGGCCGAGTGGAACGCATGGGAGGTGTGCAGGACGCTGTGCCGTATCCCCAGTGCCGTCAGCTCGGCCACGAGTTCCGCCACGCCGTCCAGCGGACCGGAGGCCACGCTGAGCCGAGGGCCGTTGGACGCGGCGAGCGACACCCGCGGCGTGAGCAACGGGGCCAGTTCCTCGGCGGGCAGGTGCACGGCCACCATCCGGCCGGGCTCGAGGGCCTGCATGAGCCGTCCGCGAGCGGTCACGATCCGTAGGGCGTCATCAGGTTCGAAGGTCCCGGCGAGACATGCCGCCACGTACTCGCCGACGCTGTGACCGAGCATGGCGTGCGGGCGCACGCCCCACTCCGCCCAGAGCCGGGTCAACGCGTACTCGGTGGCGAAGAGGGCGGGCTGGGCGTACTCGGTCCGGTCGAGCAGGCCCGCCGCCGTGCCGGTCGGGTCGGGCAGCAGCCCCGAGACGACCCGCAGGTCGGTGTCGAGTTCGTCGGCGAGCAGGTCGGCGCACAGGTCGAAGGCCGTCCGGAAGGCCGGCTCGGTGCCGTACAGGCCCGCGGCCATGCCGGGGTGCTGCGCGCCCTGACCGGGGAACAGGAACGCGATCCGGCGTTCCCGCGCGGACGGTTCGGCACCGGTCGTCCTCGCGGCCGCGGTGGCCTGTGCGGCGAGCAGGGCCGAGGCCTCGGCCCGGTCCGCGGCCACCACGGCCGTCCGGTACGGCAGTGCCCGGCGCCCCAGCTGGGTGGTGAAGGCCGCGTCGGCCAGGGCGACGTCCGGGCCGTCGGCCAGGGCCCGGGCCAGTTCGGCGGTGTTGTCCGCCAGGGCGCGTCCGGAGGCTCCCGACACGACCAGCAGCTGAGCGGAGCGGTGTGCCGCGCTCCGGGCCCGCGGTACCGGGGCTTCCTCCAGGACGACATGCGCGTTGGTGCCACCCATGCCGAACGAGCTGACCCCGGCCCGTCGTGGTCCGTCTTCCCGGGGCCAGGGGGCCGCGGCCACGGGGACGTGGAAGGGGCCGGTCTCCAGGTCGATTTCGGGATTGGCCTCGCGGAAGTAGGGGCTCGGCGGGATCGTCCGGTGCCGCAGCGCCAGCGCCGCCTTGACGACCCCGGTCACGCCTGCCGCCGCGTCCAGGTGGCCGATGGACGGCTTCACCGATCCGAGGGCACAGCCGGCACCGCCCGGCCGCGGCTCGCCGGTGTCGAAGGCCTCCTGCAGCGCGGCGTATTCGATGGGGTCGCCCAGGGCCGTCCCCGTGCCATGCGTCTCGACGTAGGAGATCGAGTCCGGTGACACTCCGGCCGCGAGGTGTGCCGTCCGGATCACGGCGGCCTGTCCCTCGGCGCGGGGCGCCGTGAAACCGACCTTGCGTCCCCCGTCGTTGTTGACGGCCGATCCCTTGATCACGGCGTGCACGGTGTCGTGGTCGCGCACCGCGTCGGCCAGCGGCTTGAGTACGACGGCCGCGACGCCGTCTCCGTTGACCGTTCCGGTGGCGCGGCTGTCGAAGGCGTAGACGTGTCCGTCCGCCGACATGACCCCGCCGCGTTGCGCGCGGTAGCCCTCGTGCTGCGGCACGTGCAGCGACACCCCGCCGGCCAGCGCCACGTCACATTCGCGGCTGAGCAGGGCCTGACAGGCCAGGTGCACCGCCACCAGAGAGGAGGAGCAGCCGCTCTGCACTGTCAGGGCCGGGCCCTGGAGGTCGAGGTGGTAGGCGACCCGGGTGGCAAGGCTGTCCTTGTCGTTGGCGAGCAGCAGTTCGTGCAGGGTGGCACCGCCCAGGGCGGCCGGGTCGGTCCGCAGGTGGTGCAGCAGGTAGGTGCTCAGGCTGGTACTGGCGTAGACGCCGATCAGGCCCCGGTACTGCTCCGCGGTGTACCCCGCGTCCTCCAGTGCGGCCCAGGCGGTCTCCAGGAACAGGCGCTGCTGCGGGTCGAGCAGTGCGGCGTCGCGGGGTGTGTAGCCGAAAAGCTCGTTGTCGAAGCGGTCGGCGTCGGTGAGCACTCCGCCCGCCGGGACGAAGTCGGCGCGGGAGCGGACCTCGGCGGGCACGCCCGCTGCCGCCAACTCGGCTTCGGTGAAGCGGGAGATGGTCTCCTTGCCGGTGCGCACGACCTCCCAGAAGTCCGCGGTGGACGCGGCACCGGGAAACCGGCCGGCCATGCCGACGATCGCGATCTCCAGGCCGGTCGGCTCTTCGTGGGCGTTGCTGTCGGATGTCATGGCCGCCGTCCCGTCCGTTCGCCGCCGAGTCGGCGGGCGCGCTCCTGGAGTGCCTGCCGGCCGCGCTCGGCCGACTCGCGCGTGCCGCTCGCGTCCGCCGGACGGGCCGCGGAGGCCGGTTCCCCCGTGAGGTGGTCGGCCAGGTCACGAATGGTGGGGTGGCTGAACAGGGTGACGGTGGGCACTTTCCGGCCGAGGAGCTGGGAGAGCCTGGCGCGCAGGCGCAGCAGCAGCAGCGAGTCGCCGCCCACCTCGAAGAAGTTTTCGTGAACGCCGGTGTCACGGCCCAGCACGTCGCGCCAGGCAGTGGCGACCAGCTGTTCGAGTTCGGTCCCGGGCGCCGACGGCTGGTCGTCGCGCCGGACGTTCAGTTCGAGCGCGTCGGTCCCGGCCCCGAGCGCACCGCGGTCCACCTTGCCGTTCACGTTCAACGGGAGGGCAGGCACCGAGTACAGCCGGTGCGGGATCATGTACGAGGGCAGCTGGCCGGCGAGCCGCCGCCGCAGCCCTTCCGCCGCCTCGGCCGGTTCTCCGCTGTCCGCTGCCAGGACGAGGTACGCCGCCAGTTCACGCTCTCCGGACCCGCCGGTCCGGGCCAGCACGGCGGCGTCCCGGACGTCCGGCATCTCACGCAACCGGGCCTCGATCTCGCCGAGTTCGACCCGGTAGCCGCGGATCTTCACCTGGGTGTCCGCGCGGCCGAGGAACTCCATGTCACCGTTCTCCCGCCACCGTGCGAGGTCCCCGGTGCGGTACATCCGAGCGCCGTCCGTGCCGGTTCGCGGGTTGGGCAGGAAACGTTCGGCCGTCGCGGCCGGCCTGCCGAGGTAGCCGCGGGCGAGCCCGTCGCCGGCGGCGTACAGCTCGCCGATCACACCGATCGGCACGGGGCGCAACGACTCGTCCAGGATCACCACGTCGGTTCCCCGGATCGGACGGCCGATGGGCAGGTGTTCCTCGGCCGGTGCTCCGTGCGGCGTCCACACGGTGGTGAACGTGGTGTTCTCGGTGGGGCCGTACGCGTGAGTGAAGGTCAGCCCGGGACGGTCGCGCAGGACCTTGCGGACGTGCTGGGCCGAGACCACGTCGCCGCCGGCGATCAGCCGGCGTACCCCGGCGAAGACCTCGGGTGCGGTGTCGGCTACCTGGTGGAAGAGGCCGGCGGTCAGGGACAGGACGGTGACCCCGTGCCGCCGGACCGTCTCGGAGAGCAGCTCGGGAGTGATCCGCTCCGGTGGGTACACGGCCAGCGTGGCGCCGTGCACCAGGCAGGTCCAGATCTCGAACGTCGAAGCGTCGAAGGCGACCGGTGCAATCTGCAGGAAGGCGTCGTCCGCTCCGAAGTCGGCCCAGTCGGGGTCCACGAGTCGGCTGAGTCCGCGGTGCGGGACGGCGACGCCCTTGGGCTCTCCGGTGGAGCCCGAGGTGTAGCTGACGTAGGCGAGTTGGTCGGGCAGGAGGTCGGGCAGCTTCACCTGGGCGGGTTCACGGCCGGCCGCGGCCAGCTCGTCCTCCAGGATCAGCACCTTCGCGTCGGCGGCCGCCAGGCCTGCCAGGTGGGCACGCGCCACCAGGGCGAGCGTGGGCCGGGCGTCGGCGAGCAGGCGTTCGATCCGGTCATGGGGCTGCTCTGGGTCGAGGGCGAGGTAGGCGCCGCCCGCCGACAGCACGGCGAGGAGGGCGACGACGAGCTCGGGAGACCGGTCGGCGCGGATCGCCACGACGGACTCCGGCCGGACCCCGCGCGCGACCAGCCGCGCCGCGAGGGCCTGGGCGCGCCGTTGCAGTTCGCCGTAGCTCAGTACGACGTCACCGGCGACCACCGCCGGGGTGTCGGGGCTCTTGTCCGCCTGGGCGGCGATGCGGGTCGGCACCGCACGGAGGTCGGCGGTGGGCAGGCCGGAGCCCCACTGCGGCGGCGGCAGCGTTTCACCGTCGGCGGCCAGAGCGAGGTCGCGCAACGGGAGGTGCGGGCGCCGTGCCGCGTCTGCGACGAGGGCACCGGCCTGGTCGAGGAAGCGCGCCGTCTCGGCCGCCGAGTAGCCCTCGGGTGGGCGCAGCATCCGCACGCCTCCCGGTTGTGCGCAAGCCTCGACCGTGAACGCAGTCCGCCCGTCGCCGGCCGGACTGTCCCGGAGCATGTCCCGGACCCGGTCGGCGAGCGCGTCGAGACCAAGGCCGGGGGACACCTCGATCACCCCGTGCCGGAACACTCCGGGAGCGTCCGGGTCTCGCCATGTGACGGGAACGCGCTCCGTTCCCTCCCTGCGCTGCAGTACCGCGGCGAGTGCGGCCACGGCCCTGGCGAGATCGTTGCCGGGAGCCGGATCCGCGGCCCCGTCCGGCAGTCGGAATTCATGGGCAACCGCGGTTCCGGCGTACGCCGACGCCTCACTCCCCGTCATTCGACTCCCCCATGTGTCGGTGTGCCGGGAGTGATCACCCCGGCCGGCCGAAGTCACTATCAACGACGGCCTTGGCTCCCCCGTGGGGGCTCTCTGACGCTGCTCTGGCAGCCTGCTGGCGCCTTATCGGCGGCGCAATGATTTTCCTTGTAGTCGGCACTGACGGCATGCCAGCCTTCGTCGGGCAAGTTCAGTCCGAAATACCTCCACTCAGGTCGGAAGGAATGGCATGACTGCACGAGGAATTTCCTACGTCGAGTTGTACGCGGTGGATCGACACAAGACGGTCGATTACTTCACCGCGTCCTTCGGATTCCAGGAAACGGCAGTCTCCGAATCGGCCCGCATCAATTCGTCGCTGCTGCGCCAGGGGGGGGTCCACCTGGTCGTGTCCAGCGGCCCGGCCACCGAGTCCTTCGTCGAGCAGCACGGGGACGGTGTCGCCGACATTGCGCTGGCATGCGACGACGTCTCCGCGATCACCGCCTCCGCGGTGGCCGCGGGCGGCCGGGTACTGCCCTCCGAACCGGACACCAGCGTGGTCTCCGGCTTCGGCGACGTCCGGCACACCCTGGTCCAGGCGGTGCGGGGCGACTCCGGTCGCCGGCCGGCCGACCGAAACTGGACCGAGGTGCGGGCGGGCGCGCCTACCGGCGCGGAGCGGCACCCGGTCCTCTCGCTGGACCATGTGGCGGTCTGCCTCGACGCGGGCACCCTGCAGAGTGCCGTGCAGTACTACATCGACGGCTTCGGGTGCGAGCGCTATTACAGCGAATACGTGGAGGTGGGCACTCAGGCCATGGACTCGGTCGTGGTCCGCAGCCCTTCCGGTGGTGTCACCTTCACTATCATCGAGCCCGACCCGACGCGTGAACCCGGGCAGATCGACGCGTTCCTCCAGCGCAATTCCGGATCCGGCGTCCAGCATCTGGCGTTTCTCGTCGACGACATCGTCGCCGCGGTACGGGAATTCCGCGACCGCGGTGTCGAATTCCTGCGCACGCCCGACATGTATTATGAAATGCTGGTCGATCGAATTCCCGTCATGCGTGAGCAGATATCGAACCTCTCGGACACGAACGTGCTCGCCGACTGCGACGAGTGGGGCTATCTGCTCCAGCTGTTCTCGCGTTCTCCGCACGAGCGGAACACGCTGTTCTACGAGCTGATACAGCGGCGCGGCGCCCAGGGCTTCGGAAGCGCCAACATCCGCGCCCTGTACGAGGCCGTCGAGCGGGAGCGGGTGTCCCCCGCGTGAACCGGTCCACGCTTTCCCCGGCCGTCCGGGCCGCAGACGCCCATTCCCTGGCCGACATCGCCCGGCTGGCACGGCCGCGGCTGGCACCGCAGGTCTGGGACTTCATCAGCGGCGGTGCGGGCGAGGAGCGCACCCTCGCGGCGAACCGGTCCGCGTTCGACCGGGCGCGCCTGCGCCCCAGGGCGCTCGCCGGCACTGGCCGGCCCGACACCGCGGTCAAGATCCTCGGCCGTGAGTGGGCGGCGCCCTTCGGAGTCGCCCCCGTCGCTTATCACACGCTGGCCCATCCGGATGGCGAACTGGCCACCGTACGGGCGGCCGGCGCGGCGGGACTTCCCGTGGTCGTGAGCACGTTCGCCGGCCGCACCTTCGAGGAACTGGCCGCCGCGGCGACCGGCCCGTTGTGGCTGCAGGTGTACTGCTTCCGCGACCGTGCCGTGACACAGGACCTGATCCGGCGTGCGGAGCATTGCGGGTTCGAGGCCCTCGTCCTCACGGCCGACACCCCGCATCTGGGACGCCGGCTGCGGGACGTCCGCAACTCCTTCCGGCTCCCTGCGGGTGTCCGGCCGGCCAACCTGCCCGGAAAGGGGTTCGACTCGCCCGCGGACCATGGCCGTGACGCGCTCGACCCCGCGCTGGACTGGTCGGTGCTGGAGTGGCTGCGCTCGGTCAGCGACCTGCCGTTGCTGGTCAAGGGGATCATGTCGGCCGAGGACGCGGTGCACGCGTGCGCCGCAGGAGTCGACGGCCTGGTGGTGTCCAACCACGGGGGCCGCCAACTCGACTCCGCCCCGGCCACGCTGGACGTGCTGGCCGAAGTGGCACAGGCGGTGGCGGGATCCCGCCCCGTGCTCATCGACGGGGGGATCCGGCGCGGCACGGACATCCTGACCGCGCTGGCCCTGGGCGCCGACGCCGCGCTGCTCGGCCGCCCGGTGCTCTACGGGCTGGCCGTCGAGGGACAGGCCGGTGCGGCCCGGGTGATGGATGTCCTGCGCGCCGAACTCACCGACGCCATGGCCCTCACCGGCACCCGTTCGGTGGCCGACACGTGTTCGACCCGGGTCGACCTGGCCCCGGAGACATCCCGTCACGAGCCCCCACCGTCACCGGCCGCCACGGATCCCTCCCCCGGGCCGGTCCCCGCAGGCCGGCGGGGACCGCTGAGCAAGGACGATCTGCACCCGAGCGTCTCGGACCCGCTGCTCGACTCCATGAACTTCCTCAACGAGATCACCGACCGTTACCCGGAGGCGATCTCGTTCGCCCCGGGACGTCCCTTCGAAGGCTTCTTCGAAACCGATCAGATCCTCACCGCCATTCAGCGCTACCTCGACCATCTCGCGGAACAGGGAATGCCGCCCGAGCGGATCCGTAACTCCCTCTACCAGTACGGCCCTTCGGCCGGACAGATTCGCGAGTTGATCGCCGACTCCCTTCGCGCGGACGAGGACATCGACGTGACGGCGGAGTCGATCGTGGTGACGGTGGGCGCGCAGGAGGCCATGGTTCTGGTGCTCCGAGCGTTGTTCTCACGACCCGACCAGGTGCTGCTCGTATCGAGTCCGTGCTATGTCGGGATCACCGGCGCGGCGTCCCTGCTGGACATCGCGGTCGCCGAGGTCGAGGAGAGCGAGGACGGCTTCTCCTGCGAGGAGTTCGAGGCCACGATCGAGCGGGAGCTGTCTGCCGGCCGGCGCCCCGTCGCCTGCTATCTGGTGCCCGAACACTCCAACCCCTCCGGGAACACCCTGTCCGAACCGGGCCGTCGCCGGTTGATCGAACTGGCGGAGCGCCACGACGTCCTGATCATCGAGGACAGCCCGTACCGTCTGGTCAGCCGGGGCGCCCAGCCGCCCACGCTGAAGTCGCTGGACCGCGGACACCGCGTCATTCACCTCGGCTCGTACGCGAAGACGGTCTTCCCCGGCGCCCGGGTCGGTTTCGTCGTCGCCGATCAACCCGTGCGGGACGGCCGGGGAGAGACCGGACTCCTGGCCACCGAGCTGGCGAAGATCAAGAGCATGGTCACGGTCAACACGCCGCCGCTCAGCCAGGCTGCCGTGGCCGGTGTCCTGCTCGCCTCGGGCGGACGGCTGTCGCAGGCGAACGTCCAGGCCGCCGAGCACTACGGGGAAGGGCTGGACACCGTACTCCGCGAGCTGGCCCGGGTCTTCCCTCCCGCGGAGCGCGAGCGGCTCAAGGTGGGGTGGAACCAGCCGGGTGGTGGCTTCTTCCTCACCATGAAAGTCGGCTTCCGGGCGGACAACACGGCGCTTACCCGCTCGGCGGAGCGTTTCGGGGTCCTGTGGACGCCGATGTCGTACTTCTATCCGCGGGGCGGCGGGGAGCACACGCTACGGCTGTCCTTCAGCTATCTGGCGCCGCAGGAGATCACGGAGGGGATCGCACGACTCGCCCGCTTCGTCGAGGCGGAGACGCTGCGACACCGCGCCGCGACCGCGACCGGGACGACGGGCGGAGAGGGGCCGACAGGATGAGGTCCGCCGCAGTCATCGGCACCGGCCTCATCGGGACGTCGGTCGCCCTCGCGTTGAGCCGGCGGGGCGTCAGCGTGTACCTGAGCGACGCCGACCCCGCCAGCGCCCGGACGGCTGCCGCCATGGGAGCCGGCTCCTTCGGCCTGCCGGAAGGCCCGGTGGACCTGGCCGTGTTCGCCGTG
The DNA here is from genome assembly GCF_055634995.1 of Streptomyces sp. NPDC111744. Classification (NCBI taxonomy): domain Bacteria; kingdom Bacillati; phylum Actinomycetota; class Actinomycetes; order Kitasatosporales; family Streptomycetaceae; genus Streptomyces; species Streptomyces sp. NPDC111744. The sequence goes on along the minus strand of NZ_JBVKCG010000009.1, from coordinate 47,764 downwards.
CCGCCGGCCCGGATCAGCGCGGAGGTGGCCCGCTGGCAGCAGAACGGGCTCGCGCACGCCTACACGGACGTCGGCAGTGTCAAGGTCCGTCCCGGTGAGGAGCTGTCCGCCTTCGGCGGCGATCCCGCCAGCTATGTCGGCGGTCATCCCCTGGCGGGCGGGGAACGGTCCGGACCGCTGGCCGCCCGGGGCGACCTGTTCCAGGGCCGGTACTGGGTCCTCACCCCTTCCGACCGCACCGCGCAGAGCGCCTTCAACCACGCCCTGGAGATGGTGTCTCTGTGCGGGGCCGTTCCCGTGCTGATGGATACCTCCGAACACGACAGCGCGGTGGCTCTGACCTCGCACGCCCCGCATCTGCTCGCCGCCCTGATGTCGGCCCGTCTGGCGGCGGCCGAGGACGGCGCCATCCGCATCTCCGGACAGGGCCTGCGGGACATGACGAGGATCGCCGGCGGCGATCCCGGTCTGTGGAGCGAGATCCTGGACGCCAACGCGACCGCGGTCGCCGATGTCCTCCAGGCCCTCGCGGACGACCTGGAAGGAGCGATCTCGGCGCTGCGCACGCTGGCGAGCAGGGACGAGGTGGCCGGCAAGCGCAGCCGGCGGGACATCGAGGAACTGCTGCGCCGCGGCACCACCGGACGCGCCCGCATACCGCAGAAGGAGGGCCGGCCGCCCTTCGAGCTGGCGGTGGTGCCCGTGGAGATCTCCGACCGTCCCGGAATGCTGGCCCAGTTGCTGGCGGACGCGGGTGCGGCCGGTGTGAACATCGAGGACGTGCGCATCGAACACGCTCCCGACCCACCACGCGGGCTGGTGGAACTGCTGGTCGAGAGGACCGCCGCCGCGCCGCTCAGTGCGAGTCTCCGGAACACCGGCTGGCGCCTGCAGGAATGAGGGAACCGGCAGATCCGCAGAGGCCGGCCCGGACGGCGCGGAGGAGCACGTCGCCACGGCCGGGACGGCCTCCAGGACGCGGACCGCTCAATCCGGCCAGGCTGGGATCGGAATCTGCTCGGCCGGAATCCGGCTCAGCACACCTTTGTGCAGTTCCTGCAGCTCCACGCCCGGTTCGATGCCGAGTTCCTCGCGCAGCCGGCTCCGTGCGAGGGCATAGCCCTGCAACGCCTCCGCCTGCATCCCGGAGCGGTAGAGCGCCAGCATCAGCTGCGCCGCCAGAGTTTCCCGCAGGGGATGCGCATTGACCAATTTGGTCAGCTCGGGAATGATACGCCGGTGGTTTGCGAGGGAGATTTCCAGGCTCAGCAATTCCTCGTACGCCGCGAGCCGCTCGCTCTCAAGAAAGCGTGCTTCCTGCTGGAGCAACTCGCCCGGCACTCCGGAAAGCGCATTTCCTCGCCATAAGGACAGCGCCCCGCGCAGCTCCCGCGCAGATCCTCTGATATCTCCGAGACGAACGAGGTCACGGCCCGCCTGCACTCTCTGTCGAAACACTCGCAGATCAAATGCGGTCGGATTGACCTCAAGCATGTACCCGGCATTCCCCGTGGCCAGTTCGACCCCCGGGTTGCCCCCGATGAGCTGGCGCAACCGATAGACGTAGGCCTGAAGCGTCGTACGGTAGGCAGAAGGCGGCCGGCCGTCCCATACATGGTCGGCAAGGCTATCGACCGATACGAACTCATTCGCACCCAGCAGCAGCGACGCAAGCACCGCCTGCTGTTTGGGCGCCGTGACGAATACTCTTTTCCCCTCGAATCTGACCTCCAGCGAGCCAAGAACGCAAAACTGTACCCTATCGTCCAAAGTAGCCACGAAAACCCCCGTCAGGGCACGCCCGGAACGAATGAGATCCTATACGGACTAATTACTCCAAGCCGGACTCGCCTATCTTCCTTCCGCTACCACTGGTGCAGGGTAACCCAGCATGCCCGCACTGGCATTTAAATAGTTCACCAACGGCCAGCCAGTCATGGCCGACGCGAGTACCGGCAGACGAATCGCCCCGCCGAGACGGGTGCTCGGCGGGGCGATAGCGGGCGGTGAGCGGACAGTCCGCCGGTTGGGTCGTGTTCAGGACGGGCGGCGCCGTCCGACGTCAGGCGTCGTCGGTCCGGGAGGACCGGCCCTCCCGGACGTCGTCGGCCGCCGGCTCCTCGGTGGTGACCGCCGTCGGGGCTTCGTCGGCCGCCGGCTCCACTGCGGGAGTCTCGGCCGCCGGCTCCGACTCCGCTTCCTTGGCTTCCGCCGCTTCCGTGGCTTCCGCCGCCGGTTCCTTGGCTTCCGCCGCTGCTTCCGTGGCTTCCGCCGCCACTTCCGTAGCTTCCGCCGCTGCTTCCGTGGCTTCCGCCGCCACTTCCGTAGCTTCCGCCGCCCGTTCAGTGGCTTCCGCCGCTGCTTCCGTGGCTTCCGCCGCCGGTTCCTTGGCTTCCACCGCCACTTCCGTAGCTTCCGCCGCCCGTTCCGTGGCTTCCGCCGCCACTTCCGTAGCTTCCGCCGCCGGTTCCGTGGCTTCCGCCGCTGCTTCCGTGGCTTCCGCCGCCACTTCCGTAGCTTCCGCCGCCACTTCCGTAGCTTCCGCCGCCCGTTCCGTGGCTTCCGCCGCCGCTTCCGTGGCTTCCGCCACCGGTACCGGCGTCTCCGCCGGCTCCTCCAGGACCGCCTCGCCCACCAGCTCCGACGCCTCCTTCGCCGCGCTCAGCAGGACCGTGTCCTGCGGGGCCTGGTCGGCGAAGTTCTCCGGGTGGTGGCAGGCGACCCGCTGGCCCGGGCGGAGTTCGAGGAGCGCCGGCTCGGTCGTCCGGCAGATCTCCGTCGCCTTCCAGCACCGCGTGTGGAAGCGGCACCCAGACGGCGGGGCGATCGGCGACGGGACGTCGCCGCGGAGCAGGATGCGCTCGCTCTTCTGGCCGCGGCGCTTCGGGTCCGGGACCGGCACCGCCGACATCAGGGCCTTGGTGTACGGGTGCATCGGCGACTCGTACAGCTTGGGGCTGTCGGCGAGTTCGACGATCTTGCCGAGGTACATCACCGCGACGCGGTCGGAGACGTGCCGGACGACCGAGAGGTCGTGGGCGATGATCACATAGGTGAGGCCCAGTTCCTCCTGGAGGTCGTCCATGAGGTTGACGACCTGCGCCTGGATGGAGACGTCCAGCGCGGAAACCGGCTCGTCGGCCACCACCAGCTTCGGCTTCAGGGCCAGCGCGCGGGCGATGCCGATGCGCTGGCGCTGGCCGCCGGAGAACTCGTGCGGGTAGCGGTTGTAGTGCTCGGGGCTCAGGCCCACCAGCTCCAGGAGGCGCTGGACCTCCTTCTTCACGCCGCCCTCGGGCTCCACGCCCTGCAGCCGGAACGGCGCCGAGACGATCGAGCCGATGGTGTGGCGGGGGTTCAGGGAGCCGTACGGGTCCTGGAAGATCATCTGGATGTCGCGACGCAGCGGGCGCATCTTCGCGGTGGACAGGTGCGTGATGTCCTGCCCCTCGAAGGTGACCTTGCCGCCGGTCGGGTCCTGGAGCCGGGTGATGACCCGGCCCATGGTCGACTTGCCGCAGCCCGACTCGCCGACCACGCCCAGGGTCTCGCCCTTGCGCACCTCGAAGTCGATGCCGTCGACGGCCTTCACCGCGCCCACCTGCCGCTGCAGGATGCCCTTCTTGATCGGGAAGTGCTTCTGCAGGCCCTCGACCCTCAGCAGCACCTCCCGGTCCCCGGACGCCTTCTCGGGAGCGGACGCCTGCTGCGGGATGACGGCGTCATCGGTCTTGTTGGTCTCACTCACAGCTTCGGCGCAATCTCTTCGGTCCAGATCCGCGTGCGGTCCTCCGCCGAGAGGTGGCAGGCGGACCAGTGGCCGCCGTCGACCTGCTGCAGCTCGGGGCGGACCGTGCGGGTGACGTTCCCCTTGGGAAGGTCCGCGTACGGGCAGCGCGGGTGGAAGGCGCAGCCCGAGGGGACGTTGATGAGGCTCGGCGGCTGGCCCTTGACCGGGATGAGCCGGTCGGAGGTCTCCCGGTCGATGCGCGGCATCGAACCGAGCAGGCCCCACGTGTAGGGGTGCTGCGGCTTCTCGAAGATCTCGTCGACCGGGCCGCGCTCCACGCACCGGCCGCCGTACATCACCAGCACGTCGTCGGCGATCTCGGCCACCACACCCAGGTCGTGGGTGATGAGGACGACCGCGGAGCCGAACTCCTTCTGCAGGTCGCGGATCAGGTCGAGGATCTGCGCCTGGACGGTGACGTCGAGGGCGGTGGTCGGCTCGTCCGCGATGAGCAGCTCGGGGTTGTTGACCAGGGCCATGGCGATCATGGCGCGCTGACGCATACCGCCGGAGAACTCGTGCGGGTAGCCGTCGACACGCTTGGCGGGCTCGGGGATACCGACCCGGTCGAGCATCTCGATGGCGCGGGTGCGGGCCACCTTCTTGGTGACGTTGTGGTGGACCCGGTACGCCTCGACGATCTGGTCGCCGATCTTGTAGTACGGGTGCATCGCGGACAGCGGGTCCTGGAAGATCATCGCCATCTCGCGGCCGCGCAGCCGGCGTACCTCGTCCGGGGACGCGCTCACCAGCTCCTTGCCGCCCAGCCAGATCTCGCCGGACATCCGGACGTTCTTGCCGCGGGCGCCGAGCCGGTGCAGGCCCATGATGGCCAGCGAGGTCACGGACTTGCCGGAGCCGGACTCGCCGACGATGGAGAGGGTCTTGCCCTTCTCCAGCGAGAAGCTGAGCCCGTCGACGGACTTGACGATGCCGTCGTCCGTCGGGAAGTGCACCTTGAGGTCGCGGACTTCGAGGAAGGCGTCGGGCGTGTGGGACGGCGTGGGCTCGCCCACGGCCGCGCCGGTCTTGGAGAGTTCGGTCACGAGAGCCTCACCCGCGGGTCGGCGGCCGCGTAGAGCAGGTCCACCAGGAGATTTGCGATGACGACGAAGAAGGCGGCGAGCAGGGTCACACCCAGGATGGGCGGCAGGTCGTTGTCGTCGATGGCCTGCACCGCGTACTGGCCGATGCCGTGCAGCGAGAACACGGTCTCGGTGATCACCGCGCCGCCCAGCAGCAGACCGAGGTCCATGCCGAAGACGGTGATGATCGGGGTGAGCGCGGCGCGCAGTCCGTGCCGGACGACGACCGTGCGCTCGCGCAGGCCCTTGGCGCGCGCCGTGCGGATGTAGTCCTCGTTCATCGTCTCCAGCATGCCCGAGCGGGTGAGCCGCGCGTAGATGGCCGAATACAGGAGAGCGAGCGAGCACCAGGCGGGGATGAGGGTGTTGGCCCACTGCGCCGGGTTCTCGGTCAACGGGACGTAGGTGCGGCCGAAGATCGGCCACTGGTAGGTGAAGAGCAGGATCGCCAGGTTGCCCGTGAAGAACATGGGCAGCGAGACGCCGGCGAGGGCCACGCCCATGAAGGTGCGGTCGAAGATGGAGCGCGGCTTCAGTGCGGAGACCACGCCGATCGCCACGCCGGAGACCAGCCACAGGACGGCGGCGCCGAGGGCCAGCGAGAGGGTCACCGGCATCCGGGAGGTCAGCTGCGGCCAGACCGCCTGGTGGGTCTTGAAGGAGTAGCCGAAGCACGGCGCGTCACAGTGCACCGTGGTGGGGCCCAGGTCGTAGGTGGCGCCGGAGACGATCCCCTTGATGAAGTGCCAGTACTGGACGTAGACGGGCTGGTCCAGACCGAGATTGTGCTTGACCGCGACGATGTCCGCCTTCGACGGGCTCTTGCCGATGTACTGCTGCGCCAGCTGATCAGCGGTCTGCCCGGCCAGCCGCGGCAGCACGAAGAAGATGGCGAAGGTGACCGCGGAGACGACCAGCAGCAGGATCACCGCTGCGAGCGTCCGACGGAGGATGTACGAAATCACGGGGATCGGCGCTGGTGCCCGCGGGCCTCTCGGCCCGCGGGCACCAATGCCTTCACCTGCCTTCCGGGGCTGCTACTTCGACGCGACGCCGATGTTGAGGTAGTCGTACTGACCGCTGAAGGCCGCCGTGGAGACCAGGTTGGTGTAGGTGGTCGGGCGGGCCAGCAGGACCTTGAAGTACGTCAGCGGCACCAGGGCGGCATCGTCCATGGTCTGCTTGTCGATCTGCGTGTAGATGGTGTTGCGCGCGGTGTCGTCCTGCGTACCGATCGCCTTGGCCAGCAGGTCGTTGACCGACTTGTTGTCGTACTGCGACAGGTTGGTGTTACCGGACTGGCTGATCGCCTGGCCGTTCAGGATCTGCTGCAGGAAGCCGTAGCCGGACGGCCAGTCGGCACCCCACTGCATCATCATCAGGCCGACGTTCTGCTTGTTGGCGAAGTTCGGGACACCCGCGTAGTCGGTGAAGTACTTGCCCGACGGGTACTGCTTGAGGGTGGCGTTGATGCCGACCTTCTTCAGCGAGTTGATGATCGCCGTGGCGGCGTCGATCTCCTGCGGGCGGTCCGAGCGGGCCGTGATGTTGGTGTTGATCGACGTCTTGCCGCAGGCCTTCAGCTGGTCCTTGGACTTGGCCACGTCGCCCTTGTTGCTGGCGGTGGCGTAGACGTCCGACTTGCTGTAGCCCGGGATGTCCGGCGGCAGCACCGTGGTGGCGACGTCACCGCGGATCGGGCCGCCCTCGGCGGTCTGCACCGAGACCTTGTCGATCGCGTACTCGACGGCCTTGCGGCAGGCGACGTTGTCGAACGGCTTCAGCTTGGTGTTGATCGCCATGTAGACCAGACGGCCGCCGTAGGTGTTGTCCGTGTTGGCCTTCTTGGCGGAGTCGGTCAGCACCTGGGCCTGCGTGGCGGCCTGGACACCCGTGCCGCCGAGGTCGATCGCGTCGCCGGCCAGGACGTCCTTGTCGACCGTCTCGGGGTTCACCTTCAGGTTGACGATGATCTTGTCCGGCAGCTGCTTGCGCAGCGGGTCGGTCTTCGGGTCCCAGTTCTTGTTGCGGACCAGCACGGCCTGCTTGCCGTCCTGGTAGCTCTGGAACTGGTACGAGCCCGAGGACACGATGTTCTTGACGTAGTCGACGCCGTTGTCCTTGGCCTGCGGGACCGGTGCCGTCTGCGGGGCCGAGACCAGGTAGTCGAACTCCTGGAAGGACTGCTTCAGGTGGAAGACGATCGTGGTGTCGTCCGGGGTCTCGATGGACGAGAGACCCTTGGCGCTCTTGTCCTTGTAGGGGCCCTTGTACTTGTCGCCGCCGACCAGGAACTGCTGGAAGTAGTTCGGGCCGAGGGAGAGCACGTCACGCGCGAAGTTGGAGCGCTCGACGGCGTACTTGACGTCCTTGGACGTGATCGCCGTGCCGTCCTGGTACTTCAGGCCCGAACGCAGCTTGTACGTCCAGGTCTTGCCGCCGTCGCTCGGGACGCCCTTGCTCGCGGCAAGGTCCGGGACCAGGGTGTTGCCCTTGGAACCGGGGCCGGGCTCGAACGTCATCAGCGGGCGGGCGTACAGCCGGCTGAAGTTGTACATGTACGCGTAGTACGTGTTACCGGGGTCGAACGAGTCCGGGACGTCGGACAGCTCGTAGGTGACCGTGCCGCCCTTCTTGTCGGACGCGTTGACGACACCCTTGGTAGCCGCGTTGGCCGCGGCGGAGCTGCCGCCGTTGCCGTTCTTGTTGTCATCGGCCTTGCTGCACCCTGCAACCAGCAGGGTGGCGGAGCCGATGGCCGCGATCGCGGCCAGCGCTGACCTTCGCATGATGGGTGGGTTCCCCTCCATTGTCGGAAACTTAATCGGACTCTCGGTGACAGCAGGCGTCAGCGGCTGCGCGGGTCGAGAGCGTCGCGGAGACCATCACCGAGCAGGTTGAACGCCAGGACGGTGATGAAGATGGCAAGGCCGGGCACGATCATGTACTGCGGATCGACCTGGTAGTACGTCACGGCTTCGCGGAGCATGCCACCCCAGGACGCCTGCGGGGGCTGGATGCCGACGCCGAGGAAGCTCAGGGACGCCTCGAAGAGGATGTTGGTCGGGATCAGCAGCGTCGAGTAGACGATGATCGGGCCGACCAGGTTGGGCATCAGCTCACGGAACAGGATGTACGGGCCCCTGGCACCCATGCCGCGGGAGGCGTCGACGAACTCGCGCTCCCGCAGGGCGAGGGTCTGGCCGCGCACGATCCGGCCCAGGTAGGGCCAGTTGAAGAAGCCGATGACGAAGATCAGCACGCTCAGGTGGAGCGGCAGTCCGTTCAGGCCGAACGCGCCGCCCTGGAGGGTGGCGGAGATGGCGATGGCGAACAGCAGGAGGGGGAAGGCGAGGAAGGTGTCCATCAGCCGGCTGATGACCGAGTCGACACGGCCGCCGTAGTAGCCCGCGACGACACCCATGATCGCGCCGATCACGTTCGACAGGATGGTCGAGCCGAAGGCGACCACCAGCGACACCCAGGAGCCCTCCAGGACGCGGGTGGCGATGTCCCGGCCGAACTTCGGGTCCACGCCGAGCGGGTGATCGAGGCTCATGCCGCCCCAGCCGCCGGTCGGCAGCGAGGTGTTGGCGTCGATCAGGTCCTGATGGAAGGCGTTGGGATCGAGGCCGAGCAGGGCCTGGATGGGGCGGGCGAGGATCGCGACGAGAATCAGCAGGACGACAACGATGCCGCCGACCACGGCGACTCTGTCCTTCTTGAACCGGGTCCAGGCGATCTGCCCGAGGGAACGGCCCTCGATCTGACCCTTGCCGACACCTTCCAGCACAGCCTCCGGCTGCACTTCGGATGCCGCTCCGGTGGTCTCGATCGGTGCGGTCACTGTGACCCGACCCCTCTCGCCGGTGGTAACCGGCCTACGCCAGCCGCTGATTGCGGCTTTGTCGACTTGCTCGATCCGAGGTTTAAACCTCGGGCCTGACTGGCGAGTCTTCAGCTTCGCCGCGATCACCCGCCAGATCTGACGGAGAAAGTATGCGCAACCGTGATGCAGTCCGAGGGATTCCGTTATCCGAACGGTAGGTGGCGGGAGTCGGACGGTGTCAATCACCCCAGGAAGGTCGCAATCAACCCTTTTCGCCTTCATCTACGCGCGAAGACGAAAGCCAGCGGGACCGAGGCGGGCCCAAGCCCCCTAGGGGAGGAGAGAGTGACCCATGTCACATCACAGGGAGCGCTCTCCGGTTCACAGTAAGAGGTCACTTTCCTACCCGCCCACAGGGCGGACATTCGACGCAATCACGGATGGGCCGAGTCTAGCGGAAGTGGAATTTGAGCGTCATTTGAGGGTGTTCGCGTGCAGTAATTCGAATCCGCTTGCCAGCCTCAATTTCCGCCAGATAAATTCTTCGCCATCGGCGGAGAGCAAAGCCGCTCACCGACCAAGAATTGCTGGGCGGCGGACATCCGGCACGAAGGACCCGGCGTCCTGCCGGGGAGGCGAGGTCGGTGGGAGATCCGCAAGATGGTCAAGATCAAGGTCGACGGAAGCTACGCGTACAACGTGACCAAGCAGACCAAGAAGGACAACAGCGTCTCCTTCACCCTGCCGGTGGCTGGCCATTCCTACGGCTACGTCCAGCCGAAGGTCCAGTACACCCTTCTCCACCACCAAGTAGGTGGAGAAGCCGAACTGCAGTGTGGTGAAGGTGAAGTCGAACACCGTGGACGCCATCACCGCGTACCCGCTTTTCGCCTCGTGCCAGAGCAAGAATGAGGCCTGCACCCGAAGCCGAAGAAAGAAATCGGCGGAGGCCTCGGCGTACGCCAGAAATCACAGTGGGGCCCGCCCTGTTTCACAGGGCGGGCCCCACTGTTCGCTGGGTCAGTACCGCACGGGCGGATACCCGTACCCCGCCGCCGGGGCCGGGGCGTGTGCCTCGCGGTCGTAGAACGGCCGTGCCGTCGCGCGCATCCACATCACCACCGGGTCGTACTCGTCGGTCATGGCGACCGTCGACACCGGCAGTCCGTCCGGCACCGCCCCGATCGACTGCTGCATCATCGCCCGCACCGAGTCCACGGCCGGCGGCGACGTGTCGTACACGTCGAGCCCGATCGCGAGATACGGCGCCCCGAGCGCCGGCTGCACCCAGGCGCGCCGCAGTGAGCGGATCGCGGGCGTACGGTGGGCGTTCTGCGACAGCAGCGCATAGAACTGGGGGACCTCGATGGCCGGTTCCGCGAGGCGCAGCGGCCCCGCGGGCTGGCGGTCCAGGCCGGTCGCCATCCGGCGCAGGTCCAGCCAGGGGATGCCGACGCCGCCGCCGGGGGCGTGCGGGTTGAGCCACAGGCCGTAGTGGTCGGGATAGAGCGTGCGGGCCACATCGAGGCCGTCGACCACCTCGTACGAACGGTTCCAGCCGCTCGCCGACAGTTCCTGGGCCGAGGTCACGCAGGGGGCGTAGCCGTGACCGTCGACCTCCATGTTCCCGTACTGGGCGTCGGGGGAGCCGGCCTGGCCGTGCCAGAGCAGCATCCAGATCTGGCCGGAGGAGGGCGTGGCGAGGGCGCGGAGGAGTGCCTCGTAGGCGTCGTAGCGCCCGGGGGTTACCTGGCGCAGCATGTGCTCGACCTGTCCGGTCGCCGCGGTGCCGCTGGCGCTCACGTGTTACCGCCCCTTCATTGAGTTGCCCCGCGTTGGAGGTCGCCCCGCGTTTGGAGACAGCTTAAGCGCCAAGGGGGGTGGCGCAGATTGTCCGGCGGCGGGTGCGGGTTCGCGGTGGCCGCCCCGCCTCGGCCCCCTCCTGGCTCGGCTGCCGCTGCGCCGGCTTCTAGTGGCCGTACTGGTAGAAGGGGCGGACGTTCTCCCTCATCCAGTGGCCCACCGGGTCGTCCGCCACGTCCAGCAGGACCAGGTTCACCGGCCACTTCACCGGGACCCTGCCGAGGGCCTTGCCCAGCGCCTCCAGGGGCAGCGCCCTTATGTCCCCCTCCCACCGGGAGAGTTCGATGCCCACGAACATCACGGGGTCCGCCGTCTCGACCGCGGCCAGGCAGCGGCGGGCGGTGGCCACCACGCCGGTCTGCGCGAACTCGGCGGCGGCCGCGGTCAGGAAGTCCATCGGGTCGTCCTGCCAGTCCGGTTCGAAGAGACGGACCCGGCCGCCCGAGGCGGCGCCGTCCAGTTCGGTACGGCCGGACCGGCACAGCTCGGCGACCGCCTCCGGCGGCAGCGGGACGCCCACCACTCCCCCGGGGTTCACGGCGATGCCGACCTGCGGGGGCAGACCGCGGGCGAACTCGACGGCCGGGGCGATCGTGAACGACAGATGGGAGCCGACCACCAGTCGGAACTGCTCCTCGGAGCTGAAGACCGGGACGTACACCTGGCCCTGGATCTCCGTGGTGGGCAGGTCCAGCGAGCCGCTGTGCGGGCCGCCGCCCTCCGGCAGCGGGACCCACAGGAAGCTCCGGCCCAGTACCTCGATGAGCCGGCCCGCCGCCGCGGGGACGCCGAGGGAGGCCGACAGGACCTCCTCCAGCTCGTTGCCGGGCCAACCGCCGTGCGGGTGGGGCTGTGCCTGTGCCGGGAAGTCCGCGGGAATGTCCGCCGGGAAGTCCATCTGCCTACCGCCTGCTGGAAACCACTGCTGCTGAGGCTGAAAAGGCTAGCGGGTGGCTGTGACAATGCCTCACCCTGCGGGGACAAAGCCTCACCCCGCGAGCTTCTCCGCTTGCGGAAAGCCTCACCCCGCGAGCGCTCCGCTGGCGGCAAACCTCACCCCGCGAGCGCCCCGCTGGCGGCAAACCTCACCGCGAGCGCTTCGCTTGCCGGAAAGCCTCACCCCGCGAGCTTCTCCGCCTTCTCGAAGGCGATCCGGCACAGCACGTCAGCCGCGTCCCGGTCCAGGAGCACCGCCGAGCCGACGCCCTGGGGCGGGCCGCCCTTCTCCACCGCACGCACCAGGCGGGCGGCGGCGTGGCGGTGGCGCAGGAAGGCGTACCGGGAGACGCCCCGGCCACGCTCGCGCTGACCGTCCAGTGCCGTGCCCGGCGTCACGTCCAGGAGCAGCAGGTGCAGGGTGCCGTCGCGGCGGCGGGCCTCGCGGGCCAGCCAGTCACGCACCCAGGCCTGGGTACCGCAGTCGTGCACGACCATGCCCTCGCCGGTGCGCAGCGCGCGGCGCAGTCCGGCGTAGTGGGCGAGGCGGACCAGCGGGCGGTAGAGGGTGTACGGCAGGAAGCGGGCCAGGCGGGCGTCCCAGCGGTCGCGGGTGTCCTGGGAGTCGATCCGGATGCCCTGGACGGTGCGGTGCATCAGGGTGGACTTGCCGCTGCCGGGCAGCCCGGTGACCACGACCAGGTCACGCGGGCCGAAGAGCAGGCCGTGCGGGCTGTGTCCGGCCCGGTCGCGCAGATCGCGGACGACCGGTGCGGGGCGCTTGTCACACCGCTCGCGGGCCGGGGCCGTCGGCTGTCCCGGCAGGGTGATGCCCGTCGTCCCGTATGCCGTGGTCCTTGTCACCGTGATCGTCCTCCCCGGGGGTTCAGGAAAGGTTCTCCCCACTTAACGTAAAGAGAAGGTAATGCACGGTGTCTCGCGGTTCCGTCCGCTCCGCGCCACAGCCCTGTTACAAAGCTCCGCCCGGCATGCAATGATGTGCCCGCCAACTGCATACCGGCCGCTTGAATCCGCGCGGGAGAGTCCCCAGCAGTCTTCGCTGGGGCGCCGAAGGAGCAAGTCCCTCCCTTGAATCTCTCAGGCCCCGTTACCGCGCGGGCGAGGCACATCTGAAAAGCGGGCCGCTGTGTCAGTGGCCCCACCCAAGGTGCAAGCCGTGACCACTCGTGTGGTCAGGGCGAACCTCTCAGGTTCCGATGACAGATGGGGAGGACAGACCTCGCCTGTCATGCCCTGGGACCCTTGGGAGACGACCGACCGATGAGCAGTTCCGATTCCGCTGGACTCCGCCGTACCGCGCTCGATGCCGTGCATCGCGCGCTCGGCGCGACCATGACCGACTTCGCCGGCTGGGACATGCCCCTGCGCTACGGCTCCGAGCGCGACGAGCATGTCGCCGTGCGGACCAGGGCCGGGCTCTTCGATCTCTCCCACATGGGCGAGATCACCGTGACCGGCCCCCAGGCCGCCGCCCTGCTGAACCACGCGCTGGTCGGCAACATCGCCTCCGTCGGTGTCGGGCGCGCCCGCTACACCATGATCTGCCGGGCCGACGGCGGCATCCTCGACGACCTGATCGTCTACCGGCTGGCCGACACCGAGTACATGGTCGTGGCCAACGCCTCCAACGCCCAGGTGGTCCTCGACGCGCTGGCGGAGCGTGCCGCCGGGTTCGACGCCGAGGTGCGGGACGACCGGGACGCGTACGCGCTGATCGCCGTCCAGGGGCCCGAGTCGCCGGGCATCCTGAAGTCGCTGACCGACGCCGACCTGGACGGCCTGAAGTACTACGCGGGGCTGCCCGGCACCGTCGCCGGGGTCCCGGCGCTGATCGCGCGCACCGGCTACACCGGCGAGGACGGCTTCGAGCTGTTCGTGAAGCCGGAACACGCGGTGCGGCTGTGGCAGGCACTCACCGAGGCGGGTGAGGGTGTCGGCCTGGTGCCCTGCGGGCTGTCCTGCCGGGACACCCTGCGCCTGGAGGCCGGCATGCCGCTCTACGGGCACGAGCTGACCACCTCGCTGACCCCCTTCGACGCCGGGCTCGGCCGGGTGGTGAAGTTCGAGAAGGAGGGCGACTTCGTGGGGCGCGAGGCGCTCCGGGAGGCCGCCGACCGCGCCGCCGCCCGGCCGCCGCGGGTGCTGGTCGGCCTGATCGCCGAGGGCCGCCGGGTGCCGCGCGCCGGGTACCCGGTGGTCGCCGGCGGCGAGGTGATCGGCGAGGTCACCTCCGGTGCCCCCTCCCCCACCCTGGGCAGGCCCATCGCCATGGCGTACGTCGACGCGGCGCACTCGGCGCCGGGCACGGCGGGCGTGGCCGTGGACATCCGGGGCAGCCACGAACCGTACGAGGTCGTGGCGCTGCCGTTCTACAAGCGCCAGAAGTAGACCCCAGAGGTAGACCCAGAGGAGACACTGAACGCGGCGGCGCGTGACCCTGCGCACATTTCCGCTGCTCACATCTCTTTCCAGCAGTCCTCTTTCACCAGCACTCCCCCGCGTACAGGAGAATTCAGGCCATGAGCAACCCCCAGCAGCTGCGTTACAGCAAGGAGCACGAGTGGCTGTCGGCCGCCGCGGACGGCGTGGCGACGGTCGGCATCACGGAGCACGCGGCCAACGCGCTCGGTGACGTCGTCTTCGTCCAGCTCCCGGCCGTCGGCGACACCGTGACCGCGGGCGAGTCCTGCGGCGAGCTGGAGTCGACCAAGTCGGTCTCCGACCTGTACTCGCCGGTCACCGGTGAGATCACCGAGGTCAACGAGGACGTCGTGGACGACCCGTCCCTGGTGAACTCGGCCCCCTTCGAGGGCGGCTGGCTGTTCAAGGTGCGCGTCGCGGACGAGCCGGCCGACCTGCTCTCCGCCGACGAGTACACCGCCTTCACCGCCGGCTGAGGACCGTAGAGACACCGGCTGAGGAGTCGTAGAAAAAGATGTCCGTTCTGAACACGCCCCTGCACGAGCTCGACCCGGAGGTCGCGGCCGCGGTCGACGCCGAGCTGGAGCGCCAGCAGTCCACCCTGGAGATGATCGCCTCGGAGAACTTCGCTCCGGTCGCGGTCATGGAGGCGCAGGGCTCGGTACTCACCAACAAGTACGCCGAGGGCTACCCGGGCCGCCGCTACTACGGCGGCTGCGAGCACGTCGACGTCACCGAGCAGATCGCCATCGACCGGGTGAAAGAGCTGTTCGGCGCCGAGTACGCCAACGTGCAGCCGCACTCCGGTGCCTCCGCCAACCAGGCGGCCCTGTTCGCGCTGGCCCAGCCCGGGGACACCATCCTGGGTCTGGACCTCGCCCACGGTGGCCACCTCACCCACGGCATGCGCCTGAACTTCTCCGGCAAGCAGTTCGACGTCGTGGCCTACCACGTCGACAACGCCGGTCTCGTCGACATGGCCGAGGTGGAGCGGCTCGCCAAGGAGCACCGGCCGAAGGTGATCATCGCGGGCTGGTCGGCGTACCCGCGCGAACTGGACTTCGCCGAGTTCCGGCGGATCGCCGACGAGGTCGAGGCCTACCTGTGGGTCGACATGGCCCACTTCGCCGGCCTGGTGGCCGCCGGTCTGCACGCGAACCCGGTGCCGTACGCCGACGTGGTCACCTCCACCACCCACAAGACGCTCGGCGGTCCCCGCGGCGGCATCATCCTGGCCCGCCAGGCCTTCGCGAAGAAGCTGAACTCGTCCGTCTTCCCGGGCTTCCAGGGCGGTCCCCTGGAGCATGTGATCGCGGCGAAGGCGGTCTCCTTCAAGGTCGCCGCCTCGGAGGACTTCAAGGAGCGCCAGCGCCGTACGGTGGAGGGTGCGCGCATCCTCGCCGAGCGGCTCACCGCGCCCGACGCCCGCGAGGCCGGTGTGAACGTCCTGTCCGGAGGCACGGACGTCCACCTGATCCTCGTCGACCTGCGCGCGTCCGAACTGGACGGGCAGCAGGCCGAGGACCGTCTCCACGAGGTCGGCATCACGGTCAACCGCAACGCCGTCCCGAACGACCCGCGGCCACCGATGGTGACTTCGGGTCTGCGGATCGGCACCCCGGCGCTGGCCACCCGCGGCTTCACGGCCGAGGACTTCGCCGAGGTCGCGGACGTGATCGCCGAGACGCTGAAGCCGTCCTACGACGCGGCGGCCCTCAAGGCCCGGGTCGAGGCCCTGACGGCGAAGCACCCGCTTTACCCCGGTCTGAACAAGTAGTTCCCTGGTGGGGGCACCCGACGACGTGTGCCCCCACCCCCTTTGGAGGAGTTCCCGTGGCCATCTCGGTCTTCGACCTGTTCTCGATCGGCATCGGCCCGTCGAGCTCCCACACCGTCGGGCCGATGCGCGCGGCCGGCCTGTTCGCACGACGCCTGCGCAACGAGGGGCTGCTGGAATCCGTCGCGTCGATACGCTCCGAGCTGTACGGCTCCCTCGGTGCGACCGGCCACGGCCACGGCACCCCGAAGGCGGTACTGCTCGGCCTGGAGGGCGCCTCGCCGCGCACGGTCGACGTGGAGACGGCGGACGACCGCATCGAGGCGATCAAGAGCACGGGACGCCTGTCGCTCCTTGCCGAACACGAGATCGCGTTCTCCTTCGACGCCGACCTGAAGCTGCACCGCCGGAAGACCCTCCCGTACCACGCGAACGGCATGACCCTGTGGGCGTACGACGCGTCCGGGGCGGAGCTGCTGTCCAAGACCTACTACTCGGTCGGCGGTGGGTTCGTCGTCGACGAGGAGGCGGTCGGCGCGGACCGCATCAAACTGGACGACACAGTCCTGAAGTACCCCTTCCGCACGGGCGACGAGCTGCTGCGCCTGGCGAAGGAGACGGGTCTGTCGATCTCCGCGCTGATGCTGGAGAACGAGCGGGCCTGGCGTACCGAGGAGGAGATCCGCGAGGGTCTGCTGGACATCTGGCGGGTGATGCAGGCGTGCGTCGCGCGCGGGATGTCCCGCGAGGGCATCCTGCCGGGCGGTCTGCGGGTCCGCCGCCGGGCCGCCATCACCGCGCGCCAACTGCGCGCCGAGGGCGATCCGTTGGCACACGCGATGGAGTGGATCACGCTCTACGCGATGGCCGTGAACGAGGAGAACGCGGCGGGCGGGCGGGTGGTCACCGCCCCCACGAACGGCGCCGCCGGCATCATCCCCGCGGTCCTGCACTACTACATCAACTTCGTCCCCGGCGCCGACGAGGACGGAGTGGTCCGCTTCCTCCTCGCCGCCGGCGCGATCGGCATGCTCTTCAAGGAGAACGCCTCCATCTCCGGCGCCGAGGTCGGCTGCCAGGGCGAGGTCGGCTCCGCCTGCTCGATGGCGGCCGGCGCGCTGGCCGAGGTGCTGGGCGGTTCCCCGGAGCAGGTCGAGAACGCGGCCGAGATCGGCATGGAGCACAACCTCGGCCTCACCTGCGACCCGGTCGGCGGCCTGGTCCAGATCCCCTGCATCGAGCGCAACGGCATGGCCGCGGTCAAGGCGGTCACCGCGGCCCGCATGGCCATGCGCGGCGACGGCTCCCACAAGGTGTCCCTGGACAAGGTCATCAAGACCATGAAGGACACGGGAGCCGACATGAGCGTCAAGTACAAGGAGACCGCCCGGGGCGGGCTGGCGGTGAACATCATCGAGTGCTGAGGGAGTAGCTCGCCCATACCGTTGTGCCCGGCCTGTCAGAACGCGGGTGCCGGTCCCAGCGAGCAGCGAGGCCCGCCACGATGAGCAGCCCGCGGGCGGTTGCCTCCGTGTCGGCGGCACAGAGGCCGGCCGAACGGGGCGGAAGGCGTTCGGCGCGGGGCCGTACGGCGTCGGCGGTCAGTTCGGCGACGACGAGCACGATGTCGTCGTGGGGAGCGGGCGGCCGTGCTCGGTGACGTGGCCGCCCGGAGCTGACAATTCACGCGCCCACGCGGATCGCCCGTGCCGATCCGGGGAATAACGGAATACGCAGTTGCAATTCCCGCCCCCCAACTCCTGTCTCCCCCACCGGCATCCAGGGAGTCCCCCACATGCTGCACGGAATCGACGTGAGCGCCTACCAGTCCTCCGCCTACGACACGGACGGCCTCTCCTTCGTCTTCATCAAGGCGACGGAGGGGCGTTCGTACGTCAACCCCAAGCTCGCCGCCCAGACCAAGACCGGACGCGACGCCGGACTGGTCGTCGGCTACTACCACTTCCTCTGGCCGGGCAACCTCACCGCCCAAGCCGAGTACTTCGTCACGCACGCCCCCGAGAAGGCGGGCGAGATCCTCGCCGTCGACTGGGAGACCACCGGCGACGGCACGCATGCGAGCAACGCCGAAAAGGATCGTTTCATTCGAACAGTGCAGGAACTGCGGCCCAGCAACCGGGTGGTGCTGTACACCAACCGCAACTTCTGGCTCACCATCGACACCACCTCGTTCGCCGGCGACGGCCTCTGGATCGCCGACTACGTCAGCGCCGGCCACCCGCGTATCAAGGCCAAGTGGCGCTTCCACCAGTACACCAGCGACCCGCACGACAAGAACGTGGCGGACTTCGCCGACAAAGCCGCCCTCAAGGCATGGGCGATCAAGGGGAATTGAGCGTGGCTGGAGGCTCCGTCAGGTTTCTGTGCGGTGTGCCGGGGCCACACTGTGATCCGTGGTGACCAGCCCCGCGCCCTTCTGGGAGGCCCTCGACGCAGCTAACCGGGCGGCGCTGCTGCGGGCGGCGACGCGGGTCCCGCTCGTCGCCGGCCGGCAGTTCCTCACCCAGGGCGAGGACGCCGACCATGTCGTCGTGCTGGTGCACGGCTGGGTCAAGGTGATCGCCTAGTCGCACGCCGGCTACCGCGCCCTGCTCGCGCTGCGCGGTTCCGGTGAACTCCTCGGCGAGCAGGCCTCGGTGGAGAACGGCCGCCGCTCCGCCACGCTGGTCACGGCCACCGCCGCCGACCTTCTGCAGCTGCCCGCCGGCCGCTTCCACGTGCTGGCCCGGGCCCGCCCCGGCATCGCCGCCGCCTTCGAGCAGACGCCGGTACGACGGCTGCGCGAGGCGGACGCCCAGCGCGCCGGCATCACCGAACCGGTCCCCGCCCGCCTCGCCGCACTCCTCCTCGACCTGGTCGAACGCTGCGGCCTCCCGGAACCGGACGGCCCGTGGCGCCGCTGCCGCACTGGCGTTGACCGGGACGCCGGGGCTGGCCGCGCACCGGGAGGCCCACCGGCCCACGCTGTCGCAGGGCCAGCGCGGACGGACCCTGATCGCCGCCCCCGCCCTGATGCCCGAGCCCCGGCTGACGCTGCTCGGCGAACCGGCCGGCGGGCCTGCCGGGCCGGGAGCGGCTGCTCACCGCGCTGGACGTGCTGCTCCTGCGCGACGACCGCGCGCCGGCGCAGGGTCCGGCGGCACCGCACCCCGGGCAGGAGAAAGGGGGGCCCGGGATCCGGGCCCCCCTTCGCTCTTCGTCGCCGGCGCCTACTTGCTCAGGTGGGCCCAGAACTCGTCGAACGACAGAACCTTGTCGCCGTTCAGGTCGCGGCTGTTGATGATCGCCTGGGCGACCGTCTCGGTGACGTTCCAGTCGCCCCCCTGCGCGAGGGCGGTCTTGAACTCGGCGGCGGTGATGAAACCGTCACCGTCCGCATCGATCCGCTGGAAGTGGATGCGCGCTTCTTCGATGTCCGCCACCGATCCGCCCCTTTTGTTCGTATTGCTCATGCCGTGTCGGCGTACTGTCGCAGGTCAGATTAACGGTCCACGCGAGCCCGCAGAGCGGCGGCCACCCAGGCGATCTCCTCCGCGTGAGCAACCAGGGGCAGCCCCTTCAGCGTGGAGAGCAGTTCGCGATAGCGGGCGGCCCGGTGGTTGAACGCGCTGTCCAGCCGTTCCAGTACGACGGCCGCGTTGCCGTCGCCGAGCAGGGCCCGCAGCACCTCGTCGGCCTCGGGTGCCTCGGGTGCGATGCCCCGCCGACGTGCGTCGCCCGCCAGGTCGATGAGCCGCTTCATGAACCACAGGGAGGTCCCGGCGGGCACCTCGGGCCCCCGGTCGGCCGCGTTGAATTCGGTCGCCCGGCGCATCTGGGCCCGGAAGTCCGGGTCCTGGAGCATCTCGGCCAGCTCCACCCAGGCGTCGACCTGCTCAGGGGTCGGGTCCTCCGGCAGATCCGCCACGGTGGCGAGCATCCGCTTGCGGATCTCCGGGTCGACGGTGTCCAGCCCGTGCAGCGTCTCCTCGACGAACTCCTCGAGGATCCGCCGCCGCTCGGCAGCCGACAGCCGTGCCAGCTTGTTCATCAGGGTCGTCTCCTCCGCACTCGAACCGCGTCGGGCCACGGTCGACAGCACCGCCCGGGTCACCTTCAACGACCGGATCTGCGCGTCCAGCGCGGCCACATGCGCCGCCGCGACCTCCGCCACGGTCTGCTCGCCGGAGAGCACCGCACGCACATGCGCCAGGCCGAGGCCCAGTTCGCGCAGGGTGCGGATCAGCTCAAGGCGGGCGAAGGACTCGGCGTCATACAGCCGGTAGCCGCCGGACGACCGGCCCGCCGGGGTGAGCACACCCTCGTCGGACCAGTAGCGGATGGTGCGCACGGTCAGCCCCGTGGCGCGCGCCAGCTCACCGATGGTGAAAAGTCCGGTGCTGTCTTCGATCATGTCTGCGAGTGTGGGCCTTCCAGTGGGTGGAGACTCAAGGCTCAAGGAGCGGGCACGGCCATGGAGACCTTGCGGGACATTCTCGACGCGGCGGCCCGCGGTGTCTTCCCGCCACCGGACGGCCGAACGACCGTCGTCCCGCAGCCCTCCGGCCGGGACGCGGGGGTCCTCTCCTTCACCGCGCACTCGGTGGTTTTCGTCGACGAGGACCCGGAGTGGGTGTACGACACCCTGCGCGCGACCCCCTGCGACCCGCTCTGCGCGACCATGAACGCGCGTTTCCTGGTCGCTCTGATGGACCGCACGGGCCGCGAGCAGGAGACGATCGACGCGCTGCTGGTCGCCACCCCGCTCCCCGGCCGACCGGACCTCCCGCTGACCGAACTCACCGGCCCCGACCCCTCCCGGGTCGCCTACGCCCGCGCCCGCCGTGACGAGGTGCGCGCCTGGGCGACGGAGGGCGGAGTGGTCGTCCTGGGCCGGGGGGTCGCCGGGCGGCTCGAGGTCTCGGTGGAGGTGGATGAGGGGGTACGACGGCGAGGGCTGGGCCGGGCACTGGTGACCGCCGCCCGGCAGCTGGCCGAGGAGCCCCTGTGGGCGCAGGTCGCCCCGGGGAACGCCCGCAGCGTGCGGGCGTTCCAGGCGGCCGGCTATCTGCCGGTCGGCGCCGAGGCGCTGCTGCTCAGGACGTGAACCACCGGCCGCGGCGGCGCGGTCAGCGGAAGATGCCGGTGTGGCCGAGGGAGTAGCGGCCCGGCTGCGGATAGACGGCGAGGCCGTGCGGGCCGCTGCCGACGTGGATGCGGGCGAGTTCGGTGCCGGTGCGGGTGTCGATGGCGTACACCTCGGAGTTGTAACGTCCGGACAGCCAAAGGATCTTGCCGTCCGCCGACACCCCGCCCATGTCCGGGCTGCCGCCGCCCGGCAGCCGCCACTTCTCCGTCAGCCGGTTCTGGGCGAAGTCGAAGACGGAGATGGTGCCCTCGCCCCGGTTGGAGACGTACATCTCGCGGGAGTCCCGGCTGACGTACAGCCCGTGGGCGCCCTTGCCGGTGGCGAGGAAGGTGGGCTTGGTGAAGGTGTCGCCGTCCAGGATCCACAGCCCGTCGGCCATCATGTCGGCGATGTAGAACAGCTTGCCGTCGGGCGAGACCTTGACGTCCTGCGGCATGGCGCCGTGGAACGGCAGTTTCTCCTGCCGGAGCACCTCCATCTTCTCGGTGTCCACCTTGAGCACCTCCCCGCTGAACTCGCAGGAGACGATGAAGTACCGGCCGTCCAGGGAGAAGTCGGCGTGGTTGACGCCGTAGCAGCTGACCGGGACGGTCTTGACGGTCTTCATGGTGTGGGCGTCCCGGAACACCAACTGCCGGTCCGCGGAGGCCATCACGATGGCGTACCTGCCGTTGGGCGTGAAGTACAGGTTGTACGGGTCGTGCACGGCGACCGGCTTGCCGGCCCGGCCGGTCCTCGGGTCGATCGGGGTGAGGCTGTTGCCCAGGTCGTTGTTGACCCACAGGGTCTTCAGGTCCCAGGACGGCACGACGTGCTGGGGCTGGCGGCCGACCCGGATGGTGTCGGTCACCCTGTACGTCTTCGGGTCGATGACGGAGACGGTGTCGGAGTTGGTGTTGGGGACGTAGATCCGGGACGGGAAGTCCTTGACGACGGGCGAGAGGTTGCCGGGGCGGTCGGCGGAGTACACGTCGGTCGGGTCGAGGACCGGGGGCATTCCCGGCAGCACGTCGACGACCGGGTCCGCCTTCTTCGCCTGCGACTGCGTGGGAGCGGGGGTGCGGGCGGCCGGCGTCTCGGGGCCGCCGCTGCACGCGGGCAGCAGCGTCAGGACGGCGAGGACGGCGCCGACGGCCGGCAGCCGGGCGGCTTTCATGGTTCGCATCAGCTCAGCAGCTCCGTGGTGGTGACCGCGCGCAGTCCGCGGCGGTCGAGTTCTTGGAGTACGGCGGGAAGGGCGGCGACCGTGTCCGGGTACCCGAAGTGCATGCTCACCACCGAGCCGCCCTTGACCTCCGCGAGCACCTTGCGGGTGATGGCCGTCGCACCGGGCCGGGTGTAGTCGAGCGAGTCGACGTCGTACGACAGCACGTGCGGGTAGCCGGCTTCGGTCGCGAGCCGGGCGACGAGGGCTGATGCGGTGGGCGCCCTGGACGGGCGGAACCAGCTGCCGATCGACCCGGTGAGCCGCCTGAGGCGGTCCGCGCAGTCGGTGATCTCCTGGCGGGCGTCGGCCTCGGCCATGGCGTTGATGGAGATGTGCCGCTGGGTGTGGTTGCCGAGGTCGTGGCCGCCGTCGAGGATGCGGCGGGCCATGGCGGGGTGTGCGTCGAGCCAGCTGCCCACGGCCAGGACCGTGAGGTGGGCGCCGTGCTTCTCGGCGGTGGTGAGCAGCTGGGTGGCGATGGTGGGGTCGCCCTGGCCGTGGAAGGTGAGCGCGACGGATGTGCTCGCGCGGGGGCCGTGGGTGATCTGGAGTGGCTGTCGGGGGAAGGCGCGGGGAGTGGGGGCGACGGGGGTGGGGGTGGCCGAGGCGGAGGTGGCCGAGGTGGGCTTGGCCGTGGTGGGGTTGGCGGCAGGATGCGAGGGCGGCGCGTCTGTACCGGTGTTGCCGCAACCGGTGGCGAGCGCGCCTCCGGCGATGAGGCCGGCGCCTGCTCGGAGGACGTCGCGTCGGTTGGTGGTGGTCACCCGTCCTATTTAAGGGGCGCGGGGTAAGAAATCGGTTGATTGACCTGACAGGGGGCCAGCGAGCCCCTCATCGGTCAGCCACCCGCATCTCGAACCATGTCGTCTTGCCTCGCGGCAGCAAATCGACGCCCCACCGGTCCGACAGCTTGTCCACCAGGAACAGGCCCCGCCCGCTGATGTCCATGTCCTGAACCGGCATCAGACAGGGCAGCCCCCGCGAGGGATCCCGTACCTCCACCCGGATCCATCCCGGGCGGCGGCGCATCCGCAGTCCGAACACGCGGGCACCGGTGTGTCGTACGGCGTTGCCCACGAGTTCGGAGACCAGCAGGACCGCGTCCTCCGTCATCTTGGGGCTGAGCCGCCACTGACGCAGGACGACGACCTGGGCGAGCCGGCGGGCGGTGGCGGCGGACTCGGGGCGGGACGGCAGCGGAACCTCTGCTTCCGTCGGGTTGCCGAACAGCTCGATCGCCTTGAGTGCCCGCTCGTCCTCGACCGCAGGCGACCACCGCGCCGCGGCCGCACGGCTGTGTCCCCGCGGCTGTTCGATGCCCTCCAGCCCCGCCATGCCCCCATCATGGCCGCCCTGCGGGCCCTCCGGGGCCGTTCCGGAGGAATA
Source organism: Streptomyces sp. NPDC111744 (assembly GCF_055634995.1). Lineage (NCBI taxonomy): Bacteria > Bacillati > Actinomycetota > Actinomycetes > Kitasatosporales > Streptomycetaceae > Streptomyces > Streptomyces sp. NPDC111744. Next base: position 24,300 of record NZ_JBVKCG010000009.1, on the reverse strand, counting down.
CGCCTCCGCGAGGACTCCGCCCGGCACCGGCCGAACGGCATATGCCATCGGCATTTCGGGGCCGCCGGCAGCCCGCCCGACCTGCGATGACGGCTCATCTCCTGGCAATCGACAGACTCCCTCGACAAGGCAGACTTAAGGGCGCCTTAAGGCTCCCATAAACCGCCCCATCGAGGGACCCGGGAATCAGACATCACGTCAATTGCAAGTGGTCCGGGGCTTTCACAACCAGGCGAAGGTCACAGGAACTTCGCCTTGCCCGGCCCCTCCTCCACGAAGCTCCGCATGCCGCGCTCGCGGTCCTCGGTCGCGAACAGCCCGGCGAACCAGTTCCGTTCGACGGCGAGCCCCGTCTCCAGGTCGGTCTCGACGCCGGTGTCGATCGCCTCCTTGGCGGCCCTGAGCGCGATCGCGGGCCCCTGGGCGAGCCTGGCCGCCCAGGCGTGCGCCTCCGTGTAGACGTCGGCGGCGGGGACGACCCGGTCGACCAGACCGATGGCGAGGGCTTCGTCCGCCTTGACCATACGGCCCGTGAAGATCAGGTCCTTGGCCTTGGAGGGCCCGACCAGACGGGGCAGCCGCTGGGTGCCCCCGGCCCCCGGGATGAGCCCCAGCTGAATCTCCGGCTGACCGAGCTTCGCGTTGTCGGCGGCGATCCGGTAGTCGGCACAGAGAGCGAGCTCGCAACCGCCGCCGAGGGCGTACCCCGTGACGGCGGCGACGACCGGCTTCGGAATCCGGGCGACGGCGGTGAAGGAGTCCTGGAGGCCACGGGAGCGCAGAATCATGGCGGCGTGGTCCATGTTCTGCATTTCCTTGATGTCGGCCCCGGCCGCGAAGACCTTCTCGCCGCCGTAGATCACGACAGCGCGGACGTCTTCGCGGCGGGTGGCCTCTTCCGCCAGTTCCCTGAGCCGGTCCTGGGTGGCGACGTCAAGGGCGTTCATCGGGGGCCGGTCGAGACGGAGGGTCCCGACGCCTTCGGCGACTTCGAGGGTCACAGTCATGCCCAGCAGGTTAACGCCGGTTCATCCGCGCCCCGGAAGGACTACTTGGTCCATTCCTTCCAGGACATGTTCCACCCGTTCAGACCGTTGTCCGGAGGGACCGTCGCGTCATGCGAGTTCTTCACGGTCACCACGTCCCCGATGATCGAGTGGTCGTAGAACCAGGCAGCCGGCAGCCCCCGGTCGCCCCCGCCCCGGATGTCCCGCAACCCCACGCAGCCATGGCTGGCGTTGTAGTTGCCGAAGGCGTCGCCACCCCAGTAGTTGCCGTGGATGAAGGTGCCGGACGTGGTCAGCCGCATCGCGTCCGGCACGTCCTTGATGTCGTACTCGCCGCCGTAGCCGACCGTCTCGCCGTTCATCCGGGTCACCCGCAGCTTCTCGCTGATGACCATCTGGCCGTTCCACGTGTCGTAGCCGGGCTTGCCGGTCGTGACGGCGAGGGTCTTCACGACCTTGCCGTCCTGCATGACCTTCATCGTGTGCTTCTTGGCGTCGACCACGGACACCTGGTTGCGGCCGATCGTGAACTTCACGGTCTTGGCCTGCTGGCCGTACACCCCGGCGCGGCCCTCGACGCCGTTGAGGTTGAGCGTGACGGAGACCTTCGTGCCGGACTTCCAGTAGTTCTCGGGGCGGAAGTCGAGGCGGTCGTTGCCGAACCAGTGGCCCTCGACGTCGACCGCCGGCTCGGTCTTGACGGTTATCGCCTTCTCGACGGCGGCCGGGTCGGTGATGCCCCGGGTGAAACGTATGGAGAACGGCATGCCGACGCCGACCGTGGAACCGTCCTCCGGTGTGAAGTAGCCGGTGAACGTGTTCTTCGGGGTGAGCGTGGTGAACGTGGAGTCCTCGGCCGACTCACGCCCCTCGGCGTCCTTCGCGACCGCGTGCACCGTGTACTTCGTGGAGTTGGCGAGGTGGGCCGCCGGCGTCCAGCTGGCGCCGTCCGCCGCGATCGCGCCGTCGACCTCGTTGCCCCTGGAGTCCTTGACCTGTACCTCGGTCAGTTTGCCCTTGGCCGCGCCGACCTTGAGCGCCCCCTTGGTGTCCACACCGGTCGCCCCGGACTTGGGGCTGATGGTCACGGTGGCGACGGACTGCTTGCTCGCCTGTGTCGTGGAGTCCTTCTGCTTGGTGTCCCCGCTCCCCTTGCCGGAGGAGCCGCCCCCGCACGCGGTGACGGCCATGAGCAGAACACCGGCCGCGACGGCCAGGCCCTTCCCGCGAGCCCGAACCGCCGTCCCCGATATCGGCCGTACGTCCAAAGTCCTTCTCCCCTCCCAGGGCCTGGTCAGGCCCACCCCGGGCGCGTCCCGATCGCGCATTGGCGCATAGTAACCGCAGGGTTTTGAGCTTGGTGTTGGGCGAATGTCACCGTTGCGTCGCAACTTCCCGCCCCACCGGCCCGGCCCCCCACCTGGTTACTTGACCGCGCCGCCCGCCTTCCACTCCTTCCACCCCATGTTCCATCCTCCGAGGCCATTGTCGGGAGCGACTGTTTTGTCGTTGCTGTGCACGACTTCGACCACGTCCCCGATCAGGCTGCGGTCGTAGAACCAGCCCGCGGGCGTGTCCGAGCTGCCGCCCTTCACATCGCGCAGGCCCACACACCCGTGGCTGACGTTGACGCGTCCGGGGGCGTCCGGCGCCCAGTAGTTGCCGTGCAGGAAGGTGCCGGAGTCGGTGAGTTTGAGGGCGTGCGGGACGTCGGGGATGTCGTACTCGCCGCCGAAGCCGACCGTGCGGCTGTTCATGCGAGTCACCTCGTGCATCTCCATCACCACCATCTTCCCGTTGTAGGTGGTGTGGGCGGGCGCGCCCGCGGTGATCGGGACGGTGGCGAGCAGGTCGCCGTCGCGGCGGACCTCCATCGTGTGCTCGGACGCGTCGACGAGGGAGACCTGGCTGCGGCCGACGGTGAAGGTGAACGTCTTGTGCTGGAGACCGTAGACCCCTCGGGCCCCTTCGACGTCGCGGAGTTCGAGGCCGACGGTGACGACGGTGCCGGGCTGCCAGTAGTGCTCGGGGCGGAAGTCGAGGCGGTTCTTGCCGAACCAGTGCGGGCGGACCTCGACCGCGGGCTTCGCGGTGACCTGGACGGCGCGTTCGACGGCGGCGCGGTTCTCGATCTCGCGACTGAAGGCGAGGGAGACGATCATCCCGGTGCCGACGGTGGCACGGTTCTCGGGGGTGACGTACCCGATGAAGCGTTCGTCGGGGACCAGGGTGGTGAAGGTGGTGTGGCGGGCGGAGCGGCGACCGTGGCCGTCCAGGGCGACCGCGTCGACCGTGTACTTGGCGGCGAGCGCGAGTTTCGGGTCGTCCGGCCGCCAGGTCATGCCGTCCGCGCCGATACGCCCGGGGACCGGGGAGTCCTGGGCGTCCTGGGACTTGACGACGCTGACGGACTCCAGACGGCCGCTGGGCACCCGTACCGTCAGCCGTTCGCCTGGGCGTACGGCCTTGGTGCCGTCGTCCGGGGAGATGCGGATGACGTCCTCGGGGGCCGGGGGCGCGCCCCCGAGGACGTGGTCGATGCCCAGCCCCTCCGTGTCGTCGGAGGAGCAGCCGACGGCTCCCGCCAGCAGCCCCGCCCATGTCAGTACCGCGGCCAACGCGGCCCCCGCGCGCCGTGCGCGCCCTTGTGCATGACTCACGTGGGACTCAACGAGCGGGTACGCCCCGGGGAAACGTGAGTGCGACGCCGGCACTGGGCAGAACAGAGGGAAGGACGACGAGCTGGGGAGCCGCCGCGCCCGTGCGAGAGCCGTCGCGGGCGTGCCGTAGCGAGCCGCCGACCGTGCCCGGGACCGGGAGTCCGGGCACGGTCGGCTGCCCGGACACGGGTGGGGTGCGCCCCGGGGGTCGGCGAGCCGCGGAACAAAAAAGGGGCCGACAGGTGACGAGCGCAGCCGAGCAGCAGGGAGCACGGGCGCGGGCCCCGAGGGCGGACGCCCCCGCGGTGAACGGGACGGCCCTGCCCGTCCCGGCGGCCTGGCCGGGGTCGTCGACTCCGCTGGGCGCCCGGTTCCGGGTCGGCCCGGACGGGGTGGCCGGCACCAACTTCGCCCTGTGGGCGGCCGGGGCCGAGGCGGTCCGGCTCTGTCTCTTCGACGAGCGGGGGCGGGAGACCAGGGTCCCGCTGACCGAACTGACGCACGAGATCTGGCACGGGTTCGTGCCGGGTGTGCTGCCGGGGCAGCGGTACGGCTACCGGGTCGACGGCCGCTGGGACCCGTGGACCGGTGCCCGCTGGAATCCGGCGAAGCTGCTGCTCGACCCGTACGCGCGTGCGGTGGACGGGGAGTTCGGCCTGCCGCCCGAGGTGTACGGGCATGTGCGGGACTGGCCGGACCAGCGGGTCGCCGACACCGTCCGCGACGACCGGGACTCGGCGCCGCACGTCCCGAAGGGCGTGGTCGTCCACGATGACGACGACTGGTCCGACGACCACCGCCCGAAGACCCCGTGGGCGGACTCCGTCATCTACGAGCTGCATGTGCGCGGCTTCACCAGACTGCACCCGGGCATACCCGGGGAACTCCGCGGCACCTACGCGGGGTTGGCCCACCCGGCCGCCGTCGAGCACCTCCTGAATCTCGGTGTCACGGCCGTGGAACTCCTGCCCGTCCACCAGTTCGCTCACGAGGACCACCTGTTGAAGCGGGGCCTCAAGAACTACTGGGGCTACAACTCCATCGGCTACTTCGCCCCGCACGCGGCCTACGCCGCCTCAGGTACGACGGGACAGCAGGTCGGCGAGTTCAAGCGGATGGTGCGCGCGCTGCACACGGCCGGGATCGAGGTCATCCTCGACGTGGTCTACAACCACACCGCCGAGGCGGGCGAGCTGGGGCCGACGCTGTCGTTGAAGGGCATCGACAACCGCGGCTACTACCGGCTCCAGGACGACGCCCGGCACTTCGCCGACTACACCGGCTGCGGCAACACCCTGCATGTGGTCCACCCGCATGTGCTGCGTCTGATCACGGACTCGCTGCGGTACTGGGTGACCGAGATGGGCGTGGACGGCTTCCGCTTCGACCTCGCGGCCGCGCTGGCCCGCTCGATGCACGACGTCGACATGCTCTCCCCCTTTCTCGCGGTCATCGCCCAGGACCCGGTGCTGCGCCGGGTGAAACTGATCGCCGAACCGTGGGACGTGGGCTCCGGCGGCTACCAGGTAGGCGCCTTCCCGCCCCTGTGGACGGAGTGGAACGACCGCTACCGGGACGCCGTCCGCGACTTCTGGCGCGGGGCCCTCCCGGACGTCCGTGACCTCGGCTACCGCCTCTCCGGCTCCAGCGACCTCTACGCCTGGGGCGGCCGCCGCCCCTACGCCTCCGTCAACTTCATCACCGCGCACGACGGTTACACCCTGCGCGACCTGGTGTCGTACCAGGCGAAGCACAACGAGGCCAACGGTGAGAACAACCGTGACGGCGCCGGCGACAACCGCTCCTGGAACTGCGGGGTGGAGGGCGAGACGGACGACGAGGGTGTACGGGCGCTGCGCAGGCGGCAGTTGCGTAATCTGCTGACGACCCTGCTGCTGTCGACGGGCGTTCCGATGCTGGTCGCCGGCGACGAGCTGGGCCGCACGCAGCGCGGCAACAACAACGCCTACTGCCAGGACAACGAGATCAGCTGGCTGGACTGGGGATTGCTGGAAGACCCGGCCTGGCGTCAGCTGTTCGACCTCACCTCCCGGCTCATCGCACTGCGCCACCGCCATCCGGTGCTGCGCCGCCGCTCCTTCTTCTCGGGCCGTGCCCACTCGGCGGACGGACTGCGCGACCTGGCCTGGTTCACGGCACACGGCGAGGAGATGACCGAGGGCGACTGGTACGCGCCCGCCGCCACTCTCGGTATGTATCTCTCCGGGCGGGACATCCCCGGCCGCGACGAACGCGGGGCGCCGGTCCTGGACGACAGCTTCCTGACCGTCCTGCACGCCGGCGACCGCCCGGCGGAGTTCCTGCTGCCGGGGCCGCCGTGGGCGGAGCGCTACGAGGTGCTCGTGGACACCTCACGGGAGGAGCAGGCGGAGGCACCGGGGGTGGTGCACGAGGCGGGGATGGCGATCACGGTGCCGGCGCGGGCGGTGCTGCTGCTGAGGGTGGTCGGCTAGGCCTTCGTGCGGATCACCGAGTCCTTGGCATGTGAGCGTGCGCATCGCGGGTTGCTCCCCCAACGGCCTCTGTAACCTGGCGTCGGCTGTTCCTCGGGGGGAGTTGACGTTGGAGAGCATGCTGTCCGTGGCCCTCGGGGCCGGTTTCGGGCTCATAGGTGTGGTGTTCGGTTCCTGGTTCACTGCGCGCCGACAGGACCGGATGTGGCTGCGCGAACAGAAGCTCAAAGCCGGGGTCGGCTTCAATACGTCTGTAGTCCAGCTACTCGACTACCTGAAGGAAACACAGCTGAGTGACGACGGTCCCGGAGCCAACGAGTTGGCGAACCGGATGCAGGAAGCGCGGTCAGCCCTCTACCTGCTGTGCGCCGGCGACACCGTCGACCTTGCCGATGCTCTCGCGCGTCGCGTCTGGAGCACCCGGCCCACCGACGGCAGGGACGACCGCCGGGCCGAGTTCCGGGAGACGTTGGACCTCCTGCGTCGCTTCACCCAGGAGCTCCGGCAGGAGATCGCCAGATCGTAGGGCTCAGTGGAATCACCGGGCGGGCCAGAGGAGGATGCCCGCGATGTGGAGTCCGGCCGGGTAGATGGTCTCGGTCTTCTCATAGCGAGTGGCGATGCCCGCCACTGCTTCAAGCGGAGAGCTTGCCGAACCAGGTGGCGAGCCTGGACGTCATCCCGAGACGCTCGGCGAGCAGCGCCCGGTCGAGTGGGTTCTCGTAGAAGTCTTGTCGGCGTCGTTCGGACCGGAGGTCCCGAAGATCTCGCACTCCTCGACGGCGAAACTCACCCCGCTGACGGCTGCCCGGCCGCCGTACGACTTGCGCATGTCTGTCACCGGGGCCCGGAGGATGCCCTGCCCTTCATAATCAGAGGGGGGAGCAGTCAATTCGATGACGGATGGCATAGGAAGTGGCATCAGCCGATCGGCTGATACGGCGAATCCGGTTGCACGACGGCTCGAACGTGCTGGTCGTAGGAGCACAGACGGATTCCGGTCCGGCCAAAACTCGGTAGGCGTTGTCAGTGCCGATCCGTAGGCTCGCTCCTGATGCCTCCGACACGTGCAACCACCAAGGACCGGTCCGCCGTCCGTACCCTGCTGCGACTGTGGCCGTACGTACGGCCGGTGCGGGCGCGGCTGTCCGTCGCCGCGTTCGTGGCCGTGATCGCCTCCTGTACGGGACTCGTCATCCCGCTCGTCCTCAAGTGGATGGTGGACGGTCCGGTGGCCGACCGGGACCCCGGCGGGGTCTGGCTCGGCGCGCTGTACCTGCTGCTGCTCGGGATCGCCGAAGCGCTGCTCTTCGGGCTGCGGCGCTGGCTGGTGGCCAGACCTCTCTCGCGCGTCGAGGCGGGCATGCGGGCGGACCTCTACGGCCATCTGCAGCGTCTGCCGGTCGCCTTCCACGACCGCTGGGCCTCCGGCCAGCTGCTCTCCCGGGCCACCACCGACCTGATGCTGCTCCGCATGTTCCTCGCCTTTCCGCTGACCTTCCTGCTGGTCAACGGGGTCACCATCCTCGTCGGCGTGGTCATCATGCTGCTCCAGGACTGGACGCTTGGCCTGGTCATCCTCGTCCCCACCATCCCCGTGATGGTGACGTGCGCGATCTTCGAGAAGCGGTACGCGGCGGTGGCCCGGCTCGCCCAGGACCAGGTGGGCGACCTGACGACGGTGGTCGAGGAGAGCGTGCTCGGCATCCGCATCATCAAGGGGTTCGGCCGGCACCGCAGTCAGGCGCGGGCGTTCCGCGACCTGGTGTGGACCCTGCGGGGCACAGAGCTGCGCAAGGCGCGGATGCTGGCGGCGATCTGGGGCGTCATCGTGACCCTCCCGGAGCTGGCCATCGGGGCGGCGCTGCTGTGGGGGTCGGTCCAGGTCGCGGAGGGCGAGCTGAGCGCGGGCACGCTGGTGGCGTTCCTGTCGACGGCCCTGGCGCTGCGCTGGCCGGTGGAGTCGATCGGCTTCCTGCTGGCGATGAGTCAGGAAGCGGCCACGGCCACCGAGCGGTACTTCGAGGTTCGGGACGCTGCACGGGAGGAGGGGGACGGGGACCGTCACCTGCCCGCAGCTACGTCAGCCGACAACGATGGCATCCGTTTCCACTCCGTCTCCTTCCGCTACCCGGACGCCTCCCCCGACTCACCCCCCACCCTCGCCCACATCGACCTCCACATCCGCCCCGGCGAGTCCATGGCCCTCGTCGGTGCCACCGGCAGCGGGAAGACCACCCTCACCGCTCTCGTCCCCCGCCTGCACGAGACGACCTCCGGGCGGATCACCCTCGACGGCCGGGACATCACCACCATGCCCCGCGAGGAACTCCGCGCCCTGGTCGCCGTGGCCTTCGAGGAACCCACCCTCTTCTCCGCCTCGGTCGGCGAGAACGTGCTGATGGGGGCCGAGGACGGCGCCGGCGAAGCGGAGCTGGACCGTGCCCTGGCCGTCGCCCAGGCGGACTTCGCGCACGCCCTCCCGCACGGCACCGCGACACAGGTCGGCGAGCAGGGCCTCAGCCTCTCCGGCGGCCAGCGCCAGCGCCTCGCGCTGGCGCGGGCGGTCGTCGGCCGGCCCCGCTTCCTGGTACTGGACGACCCGCTCTCCGCCCTGGACGTGCACACGGAGGCCGCCGTGGAGGCCGCCCTGCGCGACGTGCTCGCCGACACCACCGCCCTGATCGTCGCCCACCGCCCCTCCACCGTCCTGCTCGCCGACCGCGTCGCCCTGCTCTCCGAGGGCCGTGTCACCGCCGTCGGCACCCACCACGAACTGCTCCGCAGCAACGCCGAGTACGCCCGCCTGATGTCCGGGGAGGATCACCGCCGATGACCGCCGCCACCTCGCTGCCCGCCCCCGACGAGGACGACGAACTCCCCGGCCCCGCACCAGCCGAAGCCACCACCGGCGACCCCTTCGACCGGGACGTGCTGCCCGTCCCGCCCGGCGCCACGGCCACTCTCCTGCGCTCACTCCTCGCCCCCATGAAGGCGCGGGTCGCCGTGACCACGCTCCTGCTGCTGTTCCAGCAGGCGGCCGCGCAGGCGGGCCCGCTGCTGGTGGCCTACGCCATCGACCGTGCCGTACCGGCGTTCCGCCACCACGACCACGGCCCGCTGATCGCGGTGGCGGTCGGCTACGGCCTGAGCGCCCTGCTCTCCGGCGGCCTCCAGTACGCCTTCATCGAGGCCTCCGCGCGCGTGAACCAGGACGTCCTCCTCGACCTGCGCGGCCGTATCTTCCGCCACGCGCAGGCCCTGAGCATCGACTTCCACGAGCGGTACACGTCGGGCCGGCTGATCTCCCGCTCCACCACGGACGTCGAGTCGCTGCGCGAGCTGCTCAGCGAGGGCCTCCAGGAGCTGGTCACGGTCATCCTCTCCTTCGTCTACATCTCGGCGATGCTGCTCTGGCTGGACCTGGGCCTGGGCGCGGTGGCCGTGGCCTCGTTCGTGCCGCTGTACCTGCTGGTGCGGCTGTACCAGCGGCGGGCGGTACGGGTGTACAAGGCGCGGTCCACGGCGATCGCGGCGGTGATCGTGAAGTTCGTGGAGACGATGAACGGCATCCGCCCGGTGCGCGCGTTCCGCCGGGAGGCCGCCAACGACGCCGAGTTCGCCGTACTCAACCGCCGCCACGAACGCACCAACGGCGACGCGCTCCTCGAAATGGCGCGGTATGTGGTCGGCTCCCGGCTGGTCGCCAACACCTCGGTCGCGGTGATCGTGCTGTGGGGCGCCTACCGGGTGGCGTCCGGCTCGCTGGAGCTGGGCGTCCTGGCCGCGGCCGTCCTGTATCTGCGCCGACTTTACGACCCGATCGACCGGCTCGGCATGTTCCTCAACTCCTACCAGTCGGCGGCCGCCTCGCTGGAGAAGATCGCGGGCCTGCTGGCCCAGACCCCGTCCGTGCCGGAGCCCTCGGTCCCCAGGGAGCTGCCTCCGCTGGAGAGCGAACTTCCCGGCCGCGAGGTCGTCTTCGACGGCGTCCGCTTCGCCTACCGCACCGGCGGCGAGGTGCTGCCCCGTTTCGGCCTCACCCTTCCGGCCGGCCAGACGGTCGCGGTGGTCGGCTCCACCGGCGCCGGCAAGTCGACGCTGGCGAAGCTGCTCGCCCGCTTCTACGACCCGACCGAAGGACGGGTCCTCCTTGACGGCGTGGACCTGCGCGAACTGACCGTGCCCGAACTGCGGCGCGGGGTCGTGATGGTCACCCAGGAGGCGTTCCTGTTCTCCGGCACGGTCGCCGAGAACATCGCCATCGGCCGGCCGGCCGCCACCCGCGAGGAGATCGAGCAGGCGGCCAAGGCGATCGGCGCGCACGAGTTCATCGCGGCACTGCCCGACGGCTACGACACGGACGTCCGCAAGCGCGGCGGGCGCATTTCGGCGGGGCAGCGCCAACTGGTCGCGTTCGCACGCGCCTTGCTCGCCGACCCGTCGGTGCTGATCCTCGACGAAGCGACCAGTTCCCTGGACATCCCCGGCGAACGGGCCGTGCAGCGGGCCATGTCGACGGTACTGAAGGGCCGTACGGCCGTGGTGATCGCGCACCGGCTGTCCACCGTGGAGATCGCCGACCGGGTACTGGTGATGGAGCACGGCCGGATCGTCGAGGACGGCCACCCGGCCGAACTCATCGCGGGAACGGGCCGGTTCGCGGATCTGCACCGGGCATGGCGGGACAGTCTGGCGTAGGAGAACGGGGGCGCAGGGTGATCGACGCGTACGAGGATCCGGGCACGCCCGACACACGCGGCGGCTGGTACTACCTGTGGTGGCTGGTGCGCCGCCAGCCGGGCCGCTCGCTCGCCGGGGCGATGCTGGGCAGTGCCTGGCTGACGCTGATGGCCGGAACGCCGTACATGATGGCGCGGGCCGTCGACGACGGGCTGGTGCCGGGCCGCATGACGGTGCTGGCCGGATGGACGGCAGCGATCTTCGTCCTCGGGGCGGTCAACGCGTGGATCAGCATCATGCGCCACCGCACGATGACCCGGGTGCGCATGGACGCCTACTACCGCACGGTCAAGGTGGTCGTCGGGCACGCGGTACGGCTCGGTGCCGCGCTGCCCCGGCGGGTGGGAGCCGGTGAGGTCGTCACGATCGGCGTCGGTGACGTGCAGACCATCGCCCAGGCGCTGACCGTCGTCGGCCCCGGGGTGGGCGCGGTCGTGGTGTACGCGGTGGTGGCCGGCCTCCTGGTGCCGATCTCGCCCCTGCTGACCGGTGTGGTCCTGCTCGGGGTGCCGGTGGTGGCGTTGCTCGCGGGCCCGCTGGCCCGGCGGCTCCAGGGCAGGGAGAGCGAGTACCGGGAACGCCAGAGCGTCCTCACGGCCCGCATCGGCGACCTCGCGGGCGGCCTCCGCGTCCTCAACGGGCTGGGCGGCAAGGGCCTGTTCGCGGACGCCTACCGCAAGGACTCGCAGCATCTGCGCGCCCAGGGCTACCGGGTGGGCGCGGTCGCCAGCTGGGTCCAGGCGCTGGGCGTCGGCCTGCCCACGGTGTACCTGGCGGTGGTGACCTGGATCGCGGCCCGGATGGCCGCCCGCGGGGAGATCACGGTGGGTCAGCTTGTCTCGGTGTACGGCTATGTCGCCGTCCTGGTCGGCCCGGTGGCGTTCTTCCTGGACATGGGCTACCAGCTCAGCCGGGGCGTGGTGGCCGCACGCAGGGTGGTACGACTGCTGCACCTGGCCCCGGAGCCGGACGAGGGCACCCAACCGGCCCCCGCCGCCCCCGCCGTACTGCACGACCCGGAGTCGGGCGTACGGGTCCGCCCGGGCCGCCTGCACGCCCTGGTAGGCGCCAGCCCCACAGAAACAGCCACGGTGATCGACCGCTTGGGCCGCTACATCCGATCGAACGTGATCTGGGGAGAGACTCGACTGGACGCCGTCCCCCTACGGGAGGTCCGCTCCCGCGTCCTGGTGGCGGACAACGAGGCCGACTTCTTCGCAGGCCCCCTGGGCGATGCCATCGCCGGGAGCGCAGACGCGCCCCAAGGGGGCCCGGGGCGGTATCAAATGTGCGGCCACCGCCGCGTGGGCGCGACAAGCCCCCACGCACCCGCACCCGCCGCTCAACCTCCGGCCGCGCCCCCTCACGCGCACATCACCCAAGCCCTCCACGCAGCCGCGGCCACCGACATCCTCCAGGCCCTCCCGAACGGCCTCGGCTCCGAAATCACCGCCCAGGCCCGCAACCTCTCCGGCGGCCAACGCCAACGCATCCGCCTGGCCCGCGCCCTCCTCACCGACCCCGAGATCCTCCTCGCCGTAGAACCCACCTCCGCCCTGGACGCCCACACGGAGTCCCTCGTAGCGGAGCGCCTGCGCACCGCCCGCGCCGGCCGCACCACCCTCCTCACGACCACCTCCCCCCTGATGCTGGCCCGCGCCGACGAGGTGATCTACCTGGTCGACGGCAAGGTCGCGGCGACCGGCACCCACGAGGGTCTGCTGGAGGACGAGCCCGGCTACCGCGCCCTGGTGGCCCGGGACTCGGAGGAGGAGGTCATCCGGTGACGACGAGCACGAGCCAACTCCCCGTCGCAGGACGGGCCGACGTACGCCGGGCCCTGCTCCGCCTGGTGCGGGCCGACCGCGCGGCCTTCTCCGCCGCGCTGCTGCTGAACGCGCTCGCCGCCGGCACCGGCCTGGCCGGCCCGTGGCTGGTGGGCCGGATCGTGGACGAGGTGCGGGCCGGCCGGGGCGTCGGCGCCGTGGACCGCCTCGCCCTGTGGATCCTGGTCTGCTCCCTCGCCCAGCTGCTGCTAGCCCGCTCCGCCCGCTACGTCGGCCACCGCTTCGGCGAACGGACCCTGGCCCGGGTGCGCGAGGAGTTCGTGGACCGGGCGCTCGCGCTGCCCGCGTCGGTCGTGGAGCGCGCAGGCACCGGGGATCTGACCGCGCGCGGCACCTCCGACGTGAGCGCCGTCGGCACCACGCTGCGGGACATCGGACCCGATCTGCTGGTCAACACGGTGCAGGCGCTGTTCGTGATGAGCGCGGTGTTCGTACTGGATCCGCTGCTCGGTGTGTTCGGGATACTCGGGCTGACCCCGATCTGGATCGCCCTGCGCTGGTATCTGCGCCGGGCCCGGGACGGCTATCTCGCGGAGGGCTCGACGACTTCCGGGGTCGCGGAGATCGTCACGGCGACGGTGGCGGGCGCGCGCACGGTGGAGGCGTTCCGGCTCCAGGAACAGCGGATCGCGGCGAGCCGGGACGCGCTGGAGGCCAACCGGAAGACCCGTTTCTACACGCTGTATCTGCGGACCGTGTTCTTCCCGGCCGTCGAGGTGTCGTACTCCGTGCCGGTGGCCGGGGTGCTGCTGGTCGGCGGGCTGCTGCATGTCGGTATCGGCGTGGTGGTGTCGGCGGCGCTGTATCTGAAGCAGTTCACGGAACCGCTGGACCAGATCCTGATACGGGTGGAGCAACTCCAGTCGAGCAGTGCCTCGTTCGCCCGGGTGGAGGGGCTGGCGCAGGCGCCGCGGGCGGAGGCGGACGGCGGGGCGCCGACGCCGGCGGACGACCGGATCGATGTGCGTGGAGTGCGGTACGCCTATGAGCGCGGCGGCGAGGTGCTGCGCGGGGTGGATCTCACGGTGCGGCCCGGGGAGCGGCTCGCGGTGGTCGGGCCGTCCGGCGCCGGGAAGACGACGCTGAGCCGGCTGCTGGCGGGCGTCGACGCACCCGGGTCGGGCACGGTGACCGTGGGCGGGGTGCCGATCGCCGGGCTGGAACCGGAGCTGCTGCGCCGCCAGGTCGTCCTGGTCACCCAGGAACACCATGTCTTCCTCGGCACGGTCCGGGACAACCTGCTGATCGCCGAACCGGGCGCGGGCGACGCCGACCTGTGGACGGCTCTGACGGCCGTCGGCGCCGACGGCTGGGTCCGCGGCCTTCCCGACGGCCTAGACACCCCGCTGGGCGCGGGCGGTTGTGCCACGGACGGCTCGCAGGCGCAGCAACTCGCGCTCGCCCGGGTGGTGCTGGCGGACCCGCACACGCTGATCCTGGACGAGGCGACGGCGCTCCTCGACCCGGCGACCGCCCGGCATGCCGAGCGCGCCCTGGCCGCCGTACTGGAGGGCCGTACGGTCATCGCCATCGCCCACCGGCTGCACACCGCGCACGACGCCGACCGGGTGGCCGTGATGGAGGACGGCCTGCTCACCGAAGTCGGCACCCACGAGGAGCTGGTGTCGGCGGGCGGGGCGTACGCGGCGCTCTGGGCGACCTGGCACGGCGACAAGGCTCCCTGAGATCCGGTCACTTACCGAACGATCCGCATACCGAACATGAACATCCGGTCAACGAACCTTTTCCGGCCAAATTCCTGACGCGGTCCTGACAGACCGCGTTTTCTGGTGCCACTCTTCCCACGGCCGACCCCCAGCAACCCCACAGAATCACCCTGTCGCTGCCGGGTCCGGCACTGCACGCGTACATGGTTCCGCGTTCCGCCTGTTCCGCATGTTCTGCCCGGACGGCCCACCCGCCCTCCGGATCTCCCCTGGCCGTGTGACCCGCGGCCACGCAGAAGGAGTCAGTGTTGAGAAGCAGTTCCTCTCGCAGGCGCACCCCCCACCGCACCGCAGTAGTAGCCCTCGCAGGCGTCACCGCCCTGATCGCCGCGGCCGTCCAGTCGGGCGCGGCCAGTGCCACCCCGGCCGCGCCGCAGGCCGGCCGGGCCAACCCGGCCCACGTGGCCGTCAAGCTCTCGCCCTCGCAGCGCGCGGAGCTGCTGCGCGACGCGACCGCCGAGAAGGCCGCCACCGCCAAGGAGATAGGCCTCGGCGCGCAGGAGAAGCTGGTCGTCAAGGACGTCGTGAAGGACGCCGACGGCACGGTCCACACCCGCTACGAGCGCACCTACGCCGGTCTCCCGGTCCTCGGCGGCGACCTGATCGTCGACACCGCCAAGTCGGGCGCCCCCGAGCGCGTCATCAAGGCGAACAACGCAACGCTCAAGGTCGCCGACCTCAGCCCGGCCGTCAGCGCGGCGAGCGCCGAGAAGCAGGCCGTCTCCCGCGCCAAGGCCCTCGGCTCCACGAAGTCGGCCGCCGACGGCGCCCGCAAGGTCATCTGGGCCGGCTCCGGCACCCCCGTCCTCGCCTACGAGACGATCGTCGGCGGCTTCCAGGACGACGGCACCCCCAACCAGCTGCACGTCATCACCGACGCCGCCACCGGCAAGAAGCTCTTCGAGTACCAGGGCATCGAGAACGCCACCGGCACCGGCAACACCCAGTACAGCGGGACGGTCTCGCTGACGACGACCCAGTCGGGTTCGACGTACAACCTGACCGACGGCGACCGCGGCGGCCACAAGACGTACAACCTGAACCACGGCACCTCGGGCACCGGCACGCTGTTCTCGCAGTCGAGCAACACCTGGGGCAACGGCACCACGTCGAACGCCGCCACCGCGGGCGCCGACGCGCACTACGGGGCCGCGGAGACCTGGGACTTCTACAAGAACACCTTCGGCCGCAGCGGCATCAAGAACAACGGCGTCGGCGCCTACTCCCGCGTCCACTACGGCAACGCGTACGTGAACGCGTTCTGGGACGACAGCTGCTTCTGCATGACCTACGGCGACGGCTCCGGCAACGCGGACCCGCTGACCTCGCTCGACGTGGCCGGCCACGAGATGAGCCACGGTGTCACCTCGAACACCGCGGGTCTCAACTACAGCGGTGAGTCCGGCGGCCTGAACGAGGCCACCTCCGACATCATGGGCACGGGAGTCGAGTTCTACGCCAACAACTCCTCCGACGTCGGCGACTACCTCATCGGCGAGAAGATCAACATCAACGGCGACGGCACCCCGCTGCGCTACATGGACCAGCCGAGCAAGGACGGCGCGTCCAAGGACAGCTGGTACTCGGGGCTCGGCGGCCTCGACGTGCACTACTCGTCCGGCCCCGCGAACCACTTCTTCTACCTGCTGAGCGAGGGCAGCGGCGCCAAGGTCGTCAACGGCGTCAGCTACAACTCGCCGACGGCGGACGGCCTTCCGGTCACCGGCATCGGCCGGGACAAGGCGCTGCAGATCTGGTACCGCGCCCTCACCACCAAGTTCACCTCGACGACCAACTACGCCGCCGCCCGCACCGGCACCCTCGCGGCGGCGGGTGAGCTGTACGGCACCACGAGCACCGAGTACAAGGCGGTGCAGGACGCCTGGGCGGCTGTCGCGGTCGGCTCCCGCTCGGGCGGTGGCGGCGGTACGGGCACCTCGTACGAGAGCACCACAGCCGTGTCGATCCCGGACAACGGGCCGGCGGTCACCTCGTCGATCACGGTCTCCGGCCGGACCGGGAACGCGCCGACCAACCTCCAGGTGACGCCCAATATCAGCCACACCTGGCGCGGTGACCTGGTGGTCGACCTCGTCGGGCCGTCCGGGACGTCGTACCGCCTGAAGAACTTCAGCTCGTCCGACTCCGCGGACAACGTGACGGACACCTACACGGTGAACGCCTCGGCGGAATCGGCCAACGGGACCTGGCAGCTGAAGGTCCAGGACCAGGCCGCGCAGGACGTCGGGACGATCAACGGGTGGAAGCTGACCTTCCCGTAAACCGCAGGACACGGGCGTGAGCGACGGGCGCCGTCCGGGGGTTCGACTCCCTCGGGCGGCGCCCGGTTCACATGTCCGCAACATTCACCGAGCATCTGCTTTTCGGCCAACATCACTTCAGGGTCCTGACATGTACGCGACCTGGATGTCACTCTTCCCTCACCCGTCGCACAGCACAGCAACTTCACAACCCCACAGCCGGGTTCGGTAACCCCACACCGCCCCGGGCTCCCCACACCCTGAAGGAGCTTGAGTGAGCCCCCTCTACGCGCGTCACCAGCGCACCACTCTGGCCATCGCCACCGCTGTCGCCGCCGGCGCCCTGCTGACCACGGGTCTGACCGCCAACGCCTCCGCCGCCGACAAGCAGCCGTTGGCCGCCGCCCCCACCCTGCTCTCCAACTCGGCCCGCACCGCCCTCATCCAGAAGGCGCAGGCGGACGTCGCCGAGACCGCGCAGCAGATAGGCCTCGGCGCCAAGGAGAAGCTGGTCGTCAAGGACGTCGTGAAGGACGCCGACGGCACCGTCCACACGCGCTACGAGCGCACCTACGCCGGTCTCCCGGTCCTCGGCGGCGACCTGGTCGTGCACACCTCCAGGGCCGGCAAGACCGAGGGCGTCACCAAGGCGACGAGGACGGCCATCAAGGTGGCCTCCCTCAAGCCGCAGATCAGCACCGCCAAGGCCGAGAAGTCGGCGCTCAGCGCCGCCAAGACGCTGGGCTCCACCAAGTCCGCCGCGGACGGCGCCCGCAAGGTCATCTGGGCGGGCTCCGGCACCCCCGTCCTCGCCTACGAGACGATCGTCGGCGGCTTCCAGGACGACGGCACCCCCAACCAGCTGCACGTCATCACCGACGCCGCCACCGGCAAGAAGCTCTTCGAGTACCAGGGCATCGAGAACGCCACCGGCACCGGCAAGACGCTGTACTCGGGCACCGTCAGCCTCGACACCACCCTGTCGGGCTCGACGTACAACCTGACCGACGCCACGCGCGGCAGCCACAAGACGTACAACCTGGCGCACAAGACGTCCGGCACCGGCACCCTGTTCACCGACGCGGACAACGTCTGGGGCACCGGCGCCGCCTCCAGCTCCACCACCGACCAGACGGCGGCCGCCGACGCCGCCTACGGCGCGCAGGAGACCTGGGACTTCTACAAGAACACCTTCGGCCGCAGCGGCATCAAGAACAACGGCGTCGGCGCCTACTCCCGCGTCCACTACGGCAGCTCCTACGTCAACGCGTTCTGGGACGACAGCTGCTTCTGCATGACCTACGGCGACGGCTCCGGCAACACCCACCCGCTGACCTCGCTCGACGTGGCCGGCCACGAGATGAGCCACGGCGTCACCGCCAACACAGCGGGCCTGAACTACTCGGGCGAGTCCGGCGGCCTGAACGAGGCCACCTCGGACATCTTCGGCACGGGTGTGGAGTTCTACGCGGCCAACGCGTCCGACCCCGGCGACTACCTCATCGGCGAGAAGATCGACATCAACGGCGACGGCACCCCGCTGCGCTACATGGACCAGCCCAGCAAGGACGGCGGCTCCGCCAACTACTGGTCCTCCTCGGTCGGCAACCTCGACGTGCACTACTCGTCGGGCGTCGCGAACCACTTCTTCTACCTGCTGTCCGAGGGCAGCGGCGCGAAGACGATCAACGGTGTCTCGTACAACTCCCCCACCTACAACGGCTCCACGGTCACCGGCATCGGCCGCGCCAAGGCGCTGCAGATCTGGTACAAGGCGCTGACGACGTACTTCACGTCGACCACCAACTACAAGTCGGCACGCACCGGCACGCTCTCGGCGGCGGCCGCCCTGTACGGCTCCGGCAGCACCGAGTACAACGCGGTGGCGGCGGCCTGGACGGCGGTCAACGTCACCGGGTGACCCGGTAGCAGCGGTACGGGCGGACCCCGGGACGAAGGCATCCTCGGGGTCCGCCCTACGCTCTCTCCCATGTCCTTCACGTACGAGGCGGTCGGCGCGACCCGCGAGGATCTCGCCGCCTGCCCGCCCGGCTTCCACCCGCTCCATGTGCGCACGCGCATAGGCGAGGGCGCGGAGGTCTTCCACAGGGCCGCCGAAGCGGTCCTCACCTGGGAACTCCACCGCGCCCTGGGCGTGGGTATCGAGACCTCCGCCGACCGCGCGGCCCCCGGCGTGGACGTCACCGTCACGCTCGCCGGCCTCGTCAAGGCCCCCTGCCGGATCGTCTGGACGCAGGAGGAGTCCCGCCGGGCGGGCTGGGCCTACGGCACCCTCGCCGGCCATCCGGAGTGCGGCGAGGAGGCCTTCCTGGTCACCCGCACCGGCGACGGCACGGTCTGGCTGACGGTCGCGGCCTTCAGCAAGGCCGCCAAGTGGTACGCCCGCGCGGGCGGCCCGGCGACCCGGGGACTGCAGCACGCGTACGCCCGCCGCTGCGGGGCGGTACTGCGGAGGCTGTGCGCGCCGTACGACGACCAGGGCTGAGCGGCTACGTCACCGCCCCAACCGGGGCGGGGCAGCCGCGCGACCGCCCCGCCCCGGCGTCTCGCCGGCTACCGCATCAGCACCCCCGCCCCGTCCGCCGCCCCCTCCGAAGGAGCCGTCACCAGGCCCAGTTCCGCGCCGGAGGCCAGCAGGCGGTGGGCGGGGAGGATGCGGACCGTGTAGCCGTAGGGCCCCGTACGGTCCAGGGCCAGGGGGCCCTCGTAGGTCCAGTGGCCCTCCAGGTCCGGGCCTCCGGTCGGCTTCAGCGGCACCGTCGTCGCGTCCGTGATGCGGTCCTCGGAGTCGACCCGGCCGGAGACCGCCTGGACCTCGACGTCGTCGGGCCCGAGGTCGCCCAGGCGGACGCGGACGCGCAGGGCGAGGGTGGTGCCCAGTTCGGCGGTGGCCGTGGCCGCGGCGGTCGCCACATGGTCGACCGACACCCCGTGCCAGGCGGCCCGCACCCTGCCCTTCCAGGCTGACAGTTCGCGGGCCGTGTCGGCGCTCATCGAGCGATGGGCGTGCGCCGCGGGCGTGTAGAGCCGTTCGACGTACTCCCGGACCATACGGCCCGCCAGCACCTTCGGGCCCAGAAGGGTGAGCGTCTGGCGGACCATCTCGATCCAGCGGTCCGGGAACCCGCTCTGGCCGCGCTCGTAGAAGCGGGGGGTGACGCGCTGTTCGAGGAGGTCGTACAGCGCCGCCGCCTCGATGTCGTCGCGGCGCTCCGGGTCCGTACCCGCTCCGTCCGCCGTCGGGATCGCCCAGCCGAAGTCCGGCTGGAACCACTCGTCCCACCAGCCGTCCAGGACCGAGAGGTTGAGGCCGCCGTTCAGCGCCGACTTCATCCCGCTGGTCCCGCACGCCTCCAGCGGGCGCAGCGGGTTGTTCAGCCAGATGTCGCAGCCGGGCAGCAGCTTCTGCGCCATCGCCATGCCGTAGTCGGGGAGGAAGACGATGCGATGGCGGACGCGCGGATCGTCGGCGAACCGGACCAGCTCCTGGACCAGGCGCTTGCCGCCGTCGTCCGCCGGGTGCGCCTTTCCGGCCACCACGACCTGGATCGGCCGCTCCGAGTGCAGCAGCAGGTCCATCAGCCGGTCGCGGTCGCGCAGCATGAGCGTGAGCCGCTTGTACGACGGGACGCGCCGGGCGAAACCGATGGTCAGCACGTCGGGGTCGAGGGCGTGCTCGATCCAGCCCAGCTCGGCGGTCCCGGCACCCCGTTGCCGCCAGGAGGCGCGCAGCCGCTCCCGCACCTCAAGAACCAGCTGCTCCCGCAGATTCCGGCGCAGGTCCCAGATCTCCTGGTCGCTGACGTCGGCGACCGCGTCCCAGCGCTCGGTGCCACCGACGGTCAGTGCCTCCTCGGTGCGGCGGTCACCGAGCTGCCTCGCCCCCAGCCGCACCACCTCGGGCGCCACCCAGGTCGGGGCGTGCACCCCGTTCGTCACGGAGGTGATCGGCACCTCGTCGGGATCGAATCCCGGCCACAGCCCGGAGAACATCTCCCTGCTGACGTTGCCGTGCAGCAGCGAGACCCCGTTGGCGCGCTGGGCGAGCCGCAGCCCCATCACGGCCATGTTGAAGAGGTTGGGTTCGCCGCCGGGGTAGGTCTCCATCCCGAGGCGCAGGATGTGCTCCACCTCGATCCCGGGCAGTTCGGCGTCGGGGCCGAAGTGGTGGGCGACCAACTCACGGTCGAAGCGGTCGATACCGGCCGGGACGGGGGTGTGGGTGGTGAAGACGGTGCCGGCCCGCACCGCCTCCAGCGCGGAGTCGAAGTCCAGCCCCCGGGCACAGAGCTCGGCGATCCGCTCCAGGCCCAAAAAGCCCGCGTGGCCCTCGTTGGTGTGGAAGACCTCCGGCTCGGGGTGGCCGGTCAGCCGGCAGTACGTCCGTACGGCGCGCACACCCCCTATTCCCAGCAGCATCTCCTGGAGCAGCCGGTGCTCACTGCCGCCGCCGTAGAGCCGGTCGGTGACCCCGCGTTCGCCGAGGTCGTTCTCCTCCACGTCCGAGTCCAGCATCAGCAGCGGCACCCGGCCGACCTGGGCCAGCCAGATCCGGGCGCGCAGCAGCCGGCCGCCGGGCAGGGCGAGGGAGACATGCGCCGGGGTGCCGTCGGCGTCCTTCAGCGGCACCACGGGGAGTTCGTTCGGGTCGAGGACGGGATAGTGCTCCTGCTGCCAGCCGTCCCGGGACAGGGTCTGCCGGAAGTACCCGTGCCGGTACAGGAGGCCGACGCCGATCAGCGGTACGCCGAGGTCACTGGCCGACTTGAGGTGGTCGCCGGCCAGGATGCCGAGGCCGCCGGAGTACTGCGGCAGGGCGGCCGTGATGCCGAACTCGGGCGAGAAGTAGGCGACGGCCGCCGGGAGTTCGGCGGCCTGCGGCTGGGACTGGTACCAGCGGTCGCCGGTCATGTAGTCGTTGAGGTCGTCGGCGGCCGCCGTCAGCCGGCGCAGGAACCGGCGGTCACCGGCCAGCTCGGCGAGCCGCGCCGGCGGCACACTGCCCAGCAGCCGCACCGGATCGCCCTCCGAGGCGGCCCAGCGCTCGGGGTCGACGGACTGGAAGAGGTCACGTGTCTCGGTGTGCCAGGACCAGCGCAGATTTCGGGCCAGGTCGCTGAGGGGACGGAGGGGGTCGGGGAGAACGGGACGGACGGTGAACCGACGGATCGCCTTCACATTCCACTCCACGCGTTCGTGGTGAGAGCCGTACGGCGGTGTGCGGCTCGGCGTCCCTCAGACGGTACCGGTGTCGAGGGGGCCGTTGCGGGAGCTCCGGCCCAGACCCCGGGATACGTCACGCCTCCTTGTGGGACCCGGTCCCGCACGAGACGCTGCCCCCCTGAGCTGAGGAGGGGGAACTCACAGCCATGTCACGGACGATCACCCGGTGTCCGCGTCTGGTGGGGGGCTTGACCGCGGTCGTCACGGCCGCAGTGCTGTCGTCGGCCACCCTGCCCGCGCACGCCGTACCGGAGGGGACCGTACTCGGCGCCGGCCGACCGGGCTCGGTCGGTGGAAGCTATCTGGTGACCTTGAAAGAGGGGATCAAGGGGGCGTCGGCGGCCGGGAAGGGCGTCGCCACCCGCTATGGGGCGAAAATAAGCCATACTTACGGCAGTGTGCTGAACGGATACGCCGTCCAGGCAAGCGCCGGCCAGGCCCGGCGGCTCGCCGCGGACTCGCGGGTCGCCTCCGTCGTCCAGGACAGCCGGGTGCGGCTCGACCGCACCCAGACGAACCCGCCGTCCTGGGGCCTGGACCGCGTCGACCAGGCGGGTCTGCCGCTCGACAGGGCGTACACCTGGCCGCAGTCGGGGGGCGCGGGTGTCACCGTCTACGTGATCGACACCGGCATCCGGATCAGCAACCGCGACTTCGGCGGCCGAGCGAGCTACGGCTGGGACTTCGTCGGGAACGACAGATCCGCCGGCGACGGCAACGGGCACGGGACACATGTCGCCGGCACCATCGCCGGGACCCGGTACGGCGTCGCCAAGAAGGCGAAGGTCGTCTCCGTACGCGTCATGGACAACACGGGGTCGGGCACGACAGCCCAGGTCATCGCCGGTATCGACTGGGTCACCACACACGCCCGCAAGCCGGCGGTCGCCAACCTCAGTCTGGGCGGTTCACGCAACGCCCAACTCGACACCGCGGTACGGAACTCGATCACGTCCGGGGTGACCTACACGGTCGCGGCCGGCAACGGCGGCCTCCCGGCCGCCCGCTCCTCACCGGCCGACGTACCGCAGGCCCTCACCGTCGGCGCCACCGACCGGACCGACACCCGCGCGGGGTTCTCCAACTTCGGTTCCGCCGTCGACCTGTTCGCCCCGGGCGTGGCGATCACCTCGGACTCGTACCGGAGCGACACCGGTACGGCCACCTACTCCGGTACGTCGATGGCATCACCGCATGTGGCGGGCGCCGCCGCGCTCTATCTCGCCGGTCACCCGAAGGCCGCCCCGGCCCAGGTCGCCAGGGCCCTGATTGCGGGGGCGGCGAGCGGGAAGGTGTCCAGTGCGGGGCCCGGGTCACCCAACCGACTCCTCCGGGTGCCGAAATCGTAAAGCGTTTTCTCCCATGCGAACACGCCAACCGGCCCCGTTCGTACAGAACGGGGCCGGTTGTGTGCGTAGACATACGGCCGAGTAGTTAACAAAGTGCCGGATTGCCCACCCGAATAGGGTGGGAAGGCTCCTCCGGTACACCCCATGGACACAACGCTGATACCCCGCACAGGTAGACCCTCAAGTACACCCTCGGATACAGCCGCAGGACCCACCTCCCCACCACCCATCCGCCCACACCCACGTCGCCGCGGACAGGAGCGGTCATGCCCGCCACGCACCAGTCGTCAGCACCTCCGACACAGCGCACCTCACCCGGCGCCACACCCCCCGCGGACGAGGCCACCGCCGTCGGCCGCATACCCGTCCTCGACGTCCGTCCCCTGGTCCAGCAGGGGCGCCGGCCCGCCAAAGCGGTGACCGGGGAGTCGTTCGAGGTCACCGCCACCGTCTTCCGCGAGGGCCATGACGCCGTGGCCGCCAATGTCGTACTGAAGGACCCCAAGGGCCGTCCGGGCCCCTGGACCCCGATGCGGGAGCTGGTACGTGGCACCGACCGCTGGGGCGCCACCGTCACCGTCGACGGGAAACCGGGCCGTTGGACCTATCAGGTCGAGGCCTGGGGAGATCCGGTCACCACCTGGCGCCACCACGCCCAGATCAAGATCCCGGCGGCGATCGACACCGGTCTGGTCCTGGAGGAGGGCGCGCGGCTCTACGAACGGGCCGCCGCCGGTGTCCCGAAGTCCAGAAAGCGGGAGGTCCTGCTGGCCGCCGCGGCCGCCCTGCGCGACGAGGAACGGCCCGCCCCCTGGCGCCTGGCCGCCGCCCTCACGCCCGAGGTGGACAAGGTCCTGGCCCGGTATCCGCTGCGGGAGTTGGTGACCGCGTCCGAGCCGCTGCCGCTGCTCGTCGAGCGCGAGCGGGCCCTTTTCGGCTCCTGGTACGAGTTCTTCCCGCGCTCCGAGGGGACCGAGGACCGGCCGCA
>NZ_JBVKCG010000008.1:0-370346 GCF_055634995.1 Streptomyces sp. NPDC111744 | reverse complement strand
ACGCCCGGTTACATTCCGAACCCGGAAGCTAAGCCTTACAGCGCCGATGGTACTGCAGGGGGGACCCTGTGGGAGAGTAGGACACCGCCGAACAAATATTGAGAAAGGGCCCCACACCTCACGGTGTGGGGCTCTTTCGCGTTTATGGGCATTGTCCGGCTAGAACGTCACGTCCGCTGTGTCGACCGTGCCGCCCTTTCGGCCGGGGGCCTCCTGCCACTGCCAGTAGAGGTTCGTGTGCGCGATGACCTGTTCCGGGGCCGGCGCGCCGTACGCGGTGAGGTCCTCCGTGGTGTGGGCGTCGCCGACCAGCGTGGCGTCGTAACCGCGGACCATCGCGCCGTGCAGGGTGGAGCGGATGCAGGCGTCGGTCTGGGCGCCGGTGACCACCACGCGCCCCACGCCGTGTTCGGCCAGGACGGACTCCAGCTCGGTGTCCTCGAAGGAGTCGCCGTAGCGCTTGTGGACGAGGGGCTCGGTGGCTTCCTCGCGGGTCAGTTCCGGGACGTACTGCCAAGGGGCGCTGTCCGGCTTCAGTTCGTCGCTGGAGTGCTGGATCCAGATCACCGGAACCGCCTCGGAACGGGCCTTGGTAATCAGGGAGTTGATGTTGGCGATGACCTCGTCGCGGTTGTGGGAGCTGTCCACCACCCCGTTCTGCACGTCCACGATCAGCAGGGCGGTGTTCGGGCGGTTCTGCAGAGTCGTCATGGCGTCCACGGTAGGCGCAGGCACTGACAACGGGGCCTTGGGCGAGCGTCGTAAACGAGGTGAACGGGGCGGTTGGTGGCGGCTACCGTGGCCGTATGCGTGCGATGACCAGCGGTGATTACGTTGTTCGAGCGATACGGGCCGATGAGTGGGAGGCCGTGAAGCGGCTGAGGCTCGTCGCGTTGCGGGACCCGGTTGCGGGGATCGCGTTTCTGGAGACCTACGAGGACGCCGTCGCCCGGCCGGACTCGTTCTACCAGGAGCGGGCCGCGCGGTCGGCCGAGGAGCCCAGTGGTGCGCGGCAGTTCATCGCCGAGGCGGCGGACGGGGTGTGGGCCGGGAGTCTGACCGTGCTCATCGAGGAGGCGGGGTCGACGGACTGGGCCGGGGCTCCGGTCGAGCGGCGGCAGGGACACGTCGTCGGGGTGTTCGTGCGTCCCGAGCACCGTGGGAGCGGGCTGATCAAGGCGCTGTTCGACGCCGGTGTGGCATGGGCGCGGGAGCGGGGCGCCGAGCGGGTGCGGCTGCTGGTGCACGAGGAGAACGTGCGGGCGCAGGGGGCGTACCGCAAGGCGGGGTTCGTGCCGAGCGGTGTACTCGTGCCGTTCTTCAAGGACGAGGTGCAGAACGAGGTGGAGTTCGTTCTGGAGTGGCCGTCCCCGGCATCTGCCTAGACCGGCAGTTCCCGGTGTGGCCAGCGGGAGCGGGCCTGTTCGTGGGAGCGGAGCAGGGCGAGGGTCGGCAGGCCCTGCTCGGTGCCGGTGGTGAGGAGGTCGGGGAGCTGGGGGAGCGGGGCCACGGCCGCCACGTCGTCCAGGACCAGGGTCAGTGGTGGGTCGAGCCGACCGGAGGATGACCGTTCGGCCATGCGCCGGCCGCGCTCGACCACGCTTGAGACAAGGGCCGTCAGGAGGGGCATCGCGCCGGGGTTGGTCCTGGGGTCCTCGATGGATTCACCGACCACATAAAGCGTGCCCCCTTCGGCCACGAAGGAATCCAGGGCGAGTGCATCGGATCGGTTGGGTGTGCAGGCCTCGCGGACGTTGACCGTGAAGAGGGCGGCGAGTGCCCGGGCAGTCAACTCCTGGGCGATGTCCCGGCGTTCGGGGTGGGAGGTGAGCGCGGCTTCGAGTTCGCCGGCGGCGCCGGGGGCCGCCTTCGGGTGGGTGCGGAGGGTTCGTACGGCGTCCTGGACGCCCGTGCCCTGTGCCCAGCGGTGGACATGGCGGATCGTGCGGTTCTCCAGGGCGGCGGCGTGGAGGTAGCTGCGCAGGAGCGTTTCGGCCGTGTCGGTGACCGCCTGGTCGATCTTGGCGGTGGGTTTCACGGGGGTGAGGAGTGCCTGGGCGCACAGGATCGCGGTCTGCTTGTCCTCGCAGTTGGCCGTGGGCGACCAGTGGAAGCGGGCCGGGGTGTCGCAGAGGTGGTTCGGGTCGTAGAGGAGGACTGGGCCCAGTTTGGCTCGGGCGTCCTTGGTGTCGGACCAGAGGGCTGGGTTCGAGGTGACGATGAGGGCGGGGCCGGCTGCGTCCTGTATGGCCTGGGTTGCGGTGGCGTGGCGGGTATCCCTGGGCGCGATGTGGATTTTCGCCCACCCCGCCCATCCGTCCATCCGGTCACCGTTCGAAGAGGGGGGGCCGTAGAACCCGTTGGGGGCCGTGCTGGTTTGATCGCCGTCCGTGTGTTCGATCCCTGTTTCCGGGACGGCCGGCTCCGGTGCGGTGGGTGTCCTGCTCGGCTCCGGTTCTGCACGTGGCTCCGGAAACGGAGCCGTCGCCGCCCTGTGTGGCTCCGTCGCCTGTCTCTTCCTGCCCGCGCGCCATCTCGCCACCGTCCCCATCACGAACACGGTGAGGACGGTCAGGATCATCAGCTGGCCGATGAACAGGCCCCAGAACAGCCCCCACCCGGACAGGTGCGCCGCCGGTGTGTCCGGCCAGGCACCGGTGATGTCGTGCGGTTCGCCGATGAGGTGGCGCATCGCGAGCGGAGTGTGGGAGAGATTGACGGTCGACGGCCAGGTGCCGTGGGAGAACCAGGCAGCCAGGCCTGTCGCCGTCCACACCAGTACCGTGATGCCGAGCAGGAACGCGAGTATCGCGATCAGCAGGCCGTCGGGGATGCCGCCGCCCTGCTGTTCGCGTTCCTGCCGGGGGTCCGGTCTCACGATCGGGTCCTCCCTACGCCACCGTGGATTCCGAGTCGCCGAGGTGTTGCTCGACGAAGGCCGCCGCCCGCTGCTCCGCCTCCAGTTCGGCGGCGCGCAGGGCGTCGTCGGCGGTGGCGAGCTGGTCGGCGGACGACTCGGTCATCGCGCGGTCCGTGAAGACGAGTGGGCGTTCCGTCTCGGTGACCAGGTGTTTGACCACCTGGACATTGCCGTTGACGTCCCAGACGGCGATGCCGGGGGTGAGGGTGGGGATGATTTCCACCGCCCAGCGGGGGAGGCCGAGTACCCGGCCCGTCGCCCTGGCCTCGTCCGCCTTCTGGGCGTAGATCGTCCTTGTCGACGCCATCTTCAGGATCGCCGCCGCCTCCTTCGCCGCCGCGCCGTCGACGACGTCGGAGAGGTGGTGGACGACCGCGACGAAGGAGAGGCCGAGCCGTCGGCCGAACTTCAGCAGGCGCTGGAAGAGCTGGGCGACGAAGGGGCTGTTGATGATGTGCCAGGCCTCTTCGACCAGGAAGATGCGCTTCTTCCTGTCCGGGCGGATCCAGGTGTGCTCCAGCCACACGCCGACGATCGCCATCAGGATGGGCATGGCGATGGAGTTGCGGTCGATGTGGGAGAGGTCGAAGACGATGAGGGGGGCGTCGAGGTCGATGCCCACCGTCGTGGGGCCGTCGAACATGCCGCGCAGGTCGCCGTCGACCAGGCGGTCCAGGACCAGGGCGACGTCCAGGCCCCAGGCTCGTACGTCGTCTATGGCGACGTTCATCGCCTCCGCGGACTCCGGCTCGGGGTGCCGTAGCTGCTCGACGATGTCCATCAGGACCGGCTGGCGGTCGAGGATCGTCTCGTTGACGTACGAGTGGGCGACCTTCAGGGCGAAGCCCGAGCGTTCGTCGAGGCCGTGGCCCATCGCGACTTCGATGATGGTGCGGAGCAGCGCCAGCTGGCCGGTGGTGGTGATGGACGGGTCCAGCGGGTTCAGCCGGATGCCGTGGTTCAGGGCCGCCGTCGGGTCGAGCCGGATGGGTGTTATCCCCAGCTCCTCCGCGATGAGGTTCCATTCGCCGACGCCGTCCTCGCCCTGGGCGTCCAGGACGACGACCTGGCGGTCGCGAAAGCGCAGCTGCCGTAGGACGTAGGTCTTCTCCAGGGCCGACTTGCCGTTGCCGGACTCGCCGAGGACCAGCCAGTGCGGGGCGGGGAGCTGCTGGCCGTAGAGCTGGAACGGGTCGTAGATGTAGCCCTTTCCGGAGTACACCTCGCGGCCGATGATCACGCCCGAGTCGCCCAGGCCGGGGGCGGCCGTGGGGAGGTAGACGGCCTGGGCCTGGCCGGTGGAGGTGCGGACCGGGGAGCGGGTCGTCTCGACCTTCCCGAACAGGAAGGACGTGAAGGCTTCGGTGAGGACGGACAGCGGGTCCCTCATCAGCGCATCAGCCTCTACCTTCGGATTCCGGTGGCGAAGGGAAGTGTGTTCACGAAGGCGCGGTGGTGCTCACGGTCGCACCACTCCAGTTTGAGGTACGACTTTCCGGCGGACGCCCTTATGGTGCGCTTGTCGCGGTTGAGGGCTTCCGGGGTGCGGGAGGAGACGGTGATGTAGCCGACCAGGTTGACGCCGGCCGCGCCGCTGGCCAGGTCCTCGCCGCGCTGGTCGATGCGGTTGTGGGCGGCGACGTCGCGCGGGTCCACGGTCCGGTTCATCTTGGCGGCGCGGGACGCCTCGGCCTCGTCGTTGGTCTTCTCCGTGAGCATGCGCTCGATGGCGACCTCGGTGGGTTCGAGGTCCATCGTCACAGCCACCGTGCGGATGACGTCCGGGGTGTGGACGAGGAGGGGCGCGAGGAAGTTGACGCCGACGGGGGTCATCGGCCACTCCTTCACCCAGGCCGTGGCGTGGCACCAGGGCGCGCGGGTGCTCGACTCGCGGGTCTTCGCCTGGAGGAACGTCGGCTCCATGGCGTCCAGTTCGGCCGGCCAGGCGTTGCGCTGGGTCATCGCCTGGATGTGGTCGATGGGGTGGTCCGGGTCGTACATGGAGTGGATCAGGGAGGAGAGCCGGCCCTGACCGAGCGGCTGGCGGACGCGGATGTCCGCCTCCTGGAGGCGGGAGCAGATGTCGGTGAGCTCGCGGGCCATGACGACCGCCAGACCGGCGTCGCGGTCCAGCTTGCGGCCGCCCTGGGGGCGGGCGGCGCGGGCCATCGCCTGGGCCTCGGCGGCCAGTTCGCGGGAGTAGTGCATACAGGCGACGAGGTAGGCGCGGTGCTGCTCGCTGCTGGTGGACACCATGGACTGGAGCTGGTCGTAGGAGCGGGACAGCCACTCCGGGGCCTTGTCGTTGCCGCGCTGGGCGACGTCCTTGGCGTGGGCGTCGGGGTCGGCGGGGAGGGTGCGGGCGAGCATCTGGAGGCGGGTGACGAAGCCGTCGCCGTTGGCCACGTGCTTGAGGAGGGTGCCGAAGCGGTCGACGAGGGCTTCCTGGTCCTCGGAGTCGCGCAGGCCGACGCCGGGGCCCTCGATCTCGATGGCGGCGGTGACCGTCTTGCGGTCGGCGTGGAGGAGTACGGCGATCTCGTCCGGGCCGAACGGGGCGGCGAGCCAGGAGATACGGCCGATGCCGGGCGGGGGCCCGATCTCGACCTCACGGCCGTCGATCCGGGTGCCGGCCTCGGCGGCCGTGGAACGGTAGACCGTGCCGCTGCGCAGGGTGCGCTTGTAACTGCGGTTGATCTCGAACCACTTGTAGAAAGTACGGCGCTTGTACGGCACGTAGACCGCCGCCAGTGCGAGCAGCGGGAAGCCCATGAGCAGCACGATCCGCAGGGACAGGACCGGGACGAGGAGCCCGCACATCATGCCGAGGAACGCGCCCGCGATGATCAGCACGATCTCGCCGGACTCACGGTTCCGGCCGACGATCGCGTTCGGCCGGGCGCGGCCGATCAGATACGTACGGCGGGGCGTGACCGGATGGGACAGATGGGACTCGGTCGTCAACGCCCTTCACCTCCCGAGCTGTTGTTGCGGGTGTTGCCTGCGTGCGGGGTGTTCACCGGACTGGGCGCGCGGGGTGCGGGTGCGGCGGAGGGGACAGTTCCGCCGCCACCACTGTTCGGGGTGCGCGTGCTGTGCGCGGCGACGCCGCCCGAGGCCGGGTTGGACGGGCGGGCACCGGAGGAGGCGGAACCGCCGCCCCCGCCGCCGTTGTTGTCGGCGCGGGCGCTGTGCGTTCTGATGCCCTGGGCGACCAGGTTGGCGGGGCTGCTGATGACGGCGGCGGCCTTGCTCTCGGCGCCCTGCATGATGCGGTTGCTGCGGCCGGCCGCGATCTCGTCGCCGAAGCCGGGGACGAAGCGGTAAATCATCGCGCTGGCGAAGATGGCGAGCAGGATGATGGCGAGGCCGGAGACGACGGCGGAGAAGGCGTCGGGGCCGCCGTCGGAGGACAGGGCGCCGGCGAGGCCGAGCACTATCACGATGACCGGCTTGACGAGGATGACGGCGATCATGATGCCGGCCCAGCGCCGGACGTGGCCCCACAGGTTCTTGTCGACGAGACCGGCGTAGACGACGGTGCCGAGGAGGGCGCCGACGTAGAGCAGGGCGGCCCGGATGACGAGCTCCAGCCACAGCACTCCGGCGGCGAGGATGCTGACCAGGGAGACGACGATCAGCATGATCGGACCGCCGCCGATGTCTCCGCCCTTGTTGAGGGCGCCGGAGAAGGTGCCGAAGAACGTGTCCGTCTGGTTGCCGGTGGTCTTCGCGAGGACGTCGGAGACGCCGTCGGTGGCCGATACGACGGTGTAGAGGATCAGGGGCGTGAAGGCGGACGCCAGCACTGTCAGCCAGAGGAAGCCGATGGCTTCGGAGATGGCGGTGCTGAGGGGGACCCCGCGTACGGCCCGCTTGGCCACGGCCAGCAGCCACAGGAGGAGCGTGAGGATCGTCGACGCGGCGAAGACGACGGCGTACTGCTGGAGGAACTTCTGGTTGGTGAAGTCGACGTTGGCGGTCTCCTTCACGGCGCCGCTGAGCTTGTCGACGGTCCAGGAGGCGGCCTTGGCGCAGCCCTGGGCGAGGGAGGAGAGGGGGTCGAGGGTGGAGGTGAGGGGGTTGGTGGTGGAGCCGCCTCCGCTGCTGCCGCCGGAGCCGCTCTCGCAGAGCTGCAGGGAGGGACCGGTCATTCCGGCGCAGTTGCCGCCGCTCTCCGTGGGAGAGGGGCTCGCGGAAGGTGAGGCGCTCGGGGTGGGAGCCGCGAAGGCGCGAGTGGCCAGGATGACGGCGGAGGCCTGTACGGTGGCCACCAGGGCGGTGAGCCTGAGTGCGCGGTGCTGGCTAGCGGGCATAGGTGAACCCTCCGAACTCCTGGACCACCTTGCTGATCTCGTCGGACCCGGAGACAGGGTTGTCACCGGTGACCGGGGTGGGGCCGGTTTTCTGGCTGGATTCCAGGACCTTCCAGTCACCACCGCTCCAGTTGAGCTTCATCGTGACGGTGAACCAGTTGCTGGTCACGGGGTTGGTCGAGGTGGTGCCCGCGATGCCGAACAGGCCGTTGCACCAGACCTCGACGGTGGCCGCGCTGTCGCTGTACGAGGTGGCCTTGGTGCCGACCGGGAGTGTGCGGCTGACGAACGTGCTGCCCGTGGGCGCGGTGCCGTCGGTGGTGAGGCCGGCCTTCTTGAGGAAGTCGGCGGAGTAGTCGGAGTCGAATCCGGACTGCAGGTTGTTCCTGGTGGCGGGATCGGCGATGGTCTGCACGATCGCATGCCGTTCGACGGTGTTGAACATGGCGTCGGAGCCGAGCACCGTCGCGTAGTTCGCCGCCGCGCTCTGCGCCCCCTGCGAAGTGTGCGCGAACCCGGTGGGGATTCCCTCGTTGCTCTTCGTCTCCACCGGCTTTGTGCCGCTCGCCGCTGTTGACGAGGTCGTCGGCCCGCCCCCGCTGCCACTCGCGTCGCCCGTTGCCGACGACGAGCTGCCGTCCCCGCCCCTGTTCGCGAAGGCGATGGCCGCGATGAGGAGGACGACCACGCCGACGACAGTGACCAGGCTTCTGGAGGAGGAGCGGCCGCCGCGGCGGGAGGCGCCGCCGTACGGGTCGCTCTCGGGCAGGTGGGTGCGGGTGTGGCCCGTATCCGGGTAGCCGGGCTCGTCTCCGAGGCTCATGCCGCGTACTCCCCCTCCACGTCGTACCGGAACGCGTAGCAGTACGACGGTAGCCGTGCTGGTTCCCGCGCGGGCGCGGTGTGGTGACTCGACATCAGGGAAACGCAACCTCGGAGCGGGGGAAAGGGAGGTGCAGATTGGCTAGACGGCCATGCCGTACACGATCGTGAACAGGGTGCCGAGTGAGCCGATGATGAAGACTCCGGTCAGTCCGGCGATGATGAGGCCCTTGCCCTGTTCGGCACTGAAGGTGTCGCGGAGAGCCGTGGCGCCGATGCGCTGTTTGGCGGCGCCCCAGACGGCGATGCCGAGGCAGAGCAGGATGGCGACGGCCATGACCACCTGGATCATCGTCTTCGCCTCGTTGCCCAGGCTGCCGAAGGGGCCCCAGTCCGGAGCGATCCCGCCGATGATGGTGTTGATGTCTCCCTTGTCGGCCGCATAGAACACGTAAGTCACCGCCCCTGGTGCATAGTTCCGTTCGCCCCTGCCGGGTGCAGAGGTCACGCCTCATTCTCGCCGAAAACGTCGCCGGAGTATGTCGACTTGACGTCATCGATTGGCGGGTTTCGTACGAATGGCCCGTACGGTCACTCTGTGTATCACGGCAGGTCACGCCGGGCAATGAGGCCTGAGCGGAACCTGTCGTGTGGTTCCGTCGTTGACCCCCTTCGCGACCTGGCACGTTCTGTGGCGGCTGGTCGGGTGACGGGTCGAGACGATGTTCTCACGGTACTCATACGGAAACGGCCTGTGGGCCCCGGCATCGGCCGGGGCCCACAGGCTTTCTGAGGACGGATCAGGAGTGCTCAGCCCGCGAAGGCCGTGACGCCCTCCGGGGTGCCCCAGCCGGTCGGGCCGTCGTAGCCGGTCGTGGCGGTGCAGAAGTACGACGTGGTGCAGGTGC
Source organism: Streptomyces sp. NPDC111744 (assembly GCF_055634995.1). NCBI lineage: Bacteria > Bacillati > Actinomycetota > Actinomycetes > Kitasatosporales > Streptomycetaceae > Streptomyces > Streptomyces sp. NPDC111744. Next base: position 361,380 of record NZ_JBVKCG010000008.1, on the reverse strand, counting down.
CGTTGCTGCCGCTCGTCACGTCGTTGAGGGACGAGGTGCCCGCGTAGCTGTACGGGAACTTCGCCGGGTAGGAGCCGCTGGACGGGGTGCCGGCCAGGGCGTAGACACCGGCGATGATCGGCGCGGAGACGCTGGTGCCGCCGAAGGTGTACCAGCCGGCGGTGACCCCGTAGGAGTCGTAGACGGAGACGCCGGTCGCCGGGTCGGCCACCGCGGAGACGTCCGAGATCATGCGCTTGGTGCAGCCGGTGTCGGTCTGCCAGGTCGGCTTGGCGTCGTAGGCGGAGCAGCCGGATCCGGTGCCCTCGGTGGAACTGGTGTTCCAGACGGTCTCGGTCCAGCCACGAGTGGTGGAGGACGTCGACAGCTTGGTGCCGCCGACCGAGGTCACGTACTTGGAGGCGGCCGGGTACTCGGCGCCGTAGCCGCTGTCACCCGCGCTCACGGTGATGGCGACACCGGTGTGGTTGAAGTACGAGGAGTCGTACGAGGTGTCCGAGGAGGACTCGGAGCCGCCGTAGCTGTTGGACACGAACTTCGCGCCCAGGGTGACCGCCTCGTTCACCGACTTGCCCAGGTTGGCCATGGTGGCGCTGGTCGCCTCGACGAGCAGGATCTTGCAGTTCGGGCAGATCGCGGAGGCCATGTCGAGATCGAGGGAGATCTCCTCGGACCAGCCGGCGTCGGACGTGGGCAGCGAGGTCGTCGAGCCCGTCTGGCTGACCTTCTTGAAGCAGCCGTTGGCCGTGGTGCAGGCGGAGAGGCCGTAGTACGAGCGGTAGGTCGCGAGGTCGGACTCGGCGTTCGGGTCGTTGTACGCGTCGACGATCGCGATGGTCTCGCCCGAGCCGTTGGAGGCGGCGGCGGAGGTCAGGCCGTAGGCCGACCGGAGGTTGGTCGGGCTGTAGCCGGAGGGGGTGGACGCGTCGGCGGCCTTGGGGGTGATGCCGGTCTTCGCGGCCTGCTGCTTCTGGTAGGCGGTGAGACCGCCGGTGACGCGGTAGGAGTTGCAGGCGAGTTCACCCTTGTGCTTGGGGGTGGCACAGGGGGTCGCGGTGTAGGTCACCTTGGCGGAGGAGACGGAAGGTGCCGCGTCGGCCTGGACGGCGGTGCCGAATCCGGTGAGCAGCAGCGCGGCCGTGGCCGCTGCCGCTGTGCCGATGCGGCGCCAGCCACCGCGTATGGACGGTCTGTTGGGGGGAGTGGAACGCATGCGTGCAGCCTCCTGAGTTCCGGTACGGGGTTGGAACAGGGGCGGTGCGGGTGCGAGCTGGTGCGGTTGACCGCCGGTACGGGTTCCCCGGCGATCGGGCCGCGGCCCGCGAAGAGAATCCTTTGTTGAGTACGCGACAACAAGGGGCTACGGGAATCATGACTTCCGTATTGCCGAACGGGGCGTTCGCGTGGCCCTTCGATGGCCGCCCGTTGTCCTGCGGGTGGCGGACGCTTGACTCAACACACAGGCTGTTCACGGGACTTGCTTAGGTGTTACGAGTTGCTCAAGCTGCGAAAAACGGGTCACGGCCGGCTGCCGTGACCCGTTTCCCTTTCCGTGCCGCCGAGAGGAACCCCACGTCCCCCTCACGGTGGCGGCTCCCCGTGACCCGACGGGGAGGTTCTGCCGGGACCTAGCCGGTGAAGGCGTCGGTTCCTTCGGGGGTGCCCCAGCCGGTCGGGCCGTCGTAGCCGGTCGTGGCGGTGCAGAAGTACGACGTGGTGCAGGAGCCGTTGCTGCCGCTCGTCACGTCGTTCAGGGCCGAGGTGCCGGCCGCGGCGTACGGGTACTGGGCCGGGTAGTCGCTGCTGCCCGGGGTGCCGGCCAGGGCGTAGACCGAGGCGATGATCGGCGAGGAGGCGCTGGTGCCGCCGTAGGTGTTCCAGCCGGTGCCGTCGGCGCCGTAGGAGTCGTAGACGGAGACTCCGGTGGCCGGGTCGGCGACCGCCGAGACGTCGGCGATCATGCGCTGGGTGCAGCCGGTGTCGGTCTGCCAGGTCGGCTTGGCGTCGTAGGCGGAGCAGCCGGAGCCGGTGCCCTCGGTGGAGCTGGTGTTCCAGACGCTCTCCGTCCAGCCGCGGCTGTTGGAGGACGTCTTGAGAGCGGTGCCGCCGACGGCGGTCACATACCGGGAGGCGGCCGGGTACTCGGCGCCGTAGCCGCTGTCACCGGCGCTCGCGGTGATGGCCACGCCCGCGTGCTTGTAGTACGAGGTGTCGTACGACGTGTCCGACGACGACTCTGAGCCGCCGTAGCTGTTGGACACGAACTTGGCGCCCAGCTTGACGGCCTCGTTCACCGCGGTGCCCAGGTTGGCGTCGGAGGCCGACTTGGCCTCGACGAGCAGGATGTTGCAGTTCGGGCAGGTCGCGCTGACCATGTCGAGGTCGAGCGAGATCTCACCGGCCCAGCCGCTGTCGGCGGAGGGGAGGGAGGTCGTCGAGCCGGTCTGGGAGACCTTCTTGAAGCAGCCGTTGTCGGTGGTGCAGTCCGACAGGCCGTAGTACGACCGGTAGGTCGCGAGGTCGGACTCGGCGTTCGGGTCGTCGTAGGCGTCGACGATGGCGACGGTCTCGCCCGAGCCGTTCGAGGAGGCGGCGGAGGTCAGACCGTAGGCCGACTGGAGGTCCGAAGGGCCGTATCCGGTGGGGGAGTCGGACGCGGCGTTCGGCTTGACGGCCTTCGGGGTCACGCCCTTGAGCGCGGCCTGCTTCTCCATGAATGCGGTGGTGCCGCCGGTGACCCGCAGGGCGTCGCAGGCGGCAAAGCCCTTCTTCGGGGTGGCGCCGCAGCCGGCCTTCTCGTACTGCACATGGGCCTTGGCGACCTGAGCGGCGATGGCCTTGGCGCTGACCTTGTGGGTCGTGGTGGCGGTGGCCGCGGTGGCGTGCGCCGCGGTGCCGAAACCGGCGACGAGCAGCGCGGCGGTGGCCGCGGCCGCCGAGCCGACGCGGCGCCATCTGCCGCGTATGTGGGGGGTGGTGGGGGTGGTCGTACGCAACGTACAGCCTCCTGGAAGAGGGGGACAGAGGCCTGCGAGTGGGGAGCCACCGGTGTGGTTGCCGGTGGGGGCGGCGGCCCGCGACGACCATCGCCTTGTTGGGTACGCGACAACAAGACGGGTTTCGGAATCCTGACTCCTGCGTTACCGAGGGGCGGCCGGGGCTTACTGATCATTGGGGCCCGGATGGCCGGAAATTGGGGTCCGGTTGACCCGAGGCGTGGCCGAGTGGGGCCTCAATGCGCGTTGATCGGGCGTACCGGGCCTTGGATGCGGACGGCTGAGCCGGCGTCAGCGGGGCTTGAGGCCGTGCAGCAGGAGGTGGACGTGTTCGTCCAGTCCGGCCAGCGCCTCGGCCGCCGGGAGTGCGCCGTTGGCGACCAGGGTGGCCAGGCCGTGGACGGCGGACGCGGCGACCAGGGTGAGGTGCTCCGGGTCGCCCTCGACGATCTCGCCGCGCTGCTGGGCTTCGGCGACCAGCCGGACGAAGGAACCCATGGAGAGCTCGACCGCGTCGGCGAGTCGGCTGTCGATGTCCGGGTCGTGCTTGCGGGCGTACATCAGCTCCAGCAGCTCGGGGTTCTCGATGGTGAAGGTGAGATAGGCCCGGGCGAGCGCGGTGACGCGGGTCTCGAGGGGGGCGTCGGGTACGGCGGCCGCGGCCAGGCTCCGGTTCAGCCGGTCGAACCCGCTGAGCGCGAGCGCGTCCAGCAGGGCCTGCTTGTCCTTGAAGTGCCGGCCGGGTGCGGCGTGGCTGACGCCGATGTCGCGGGCCAGTTCGCGCAGGGAGAGCGCGGCGGCACCCTTCTCGCGCAGGGTGCGCTCGGCGCTGGTGAGCAGGGCGGCGCGCAGGTCTCCGTGGTGGTAGGGGCGGCTTTGCGGCATGGGGATCATCGTAACCCGGATGTTGGCGATGCCAGCTTTGTTGTCATTGACATCATTGTTGGCGACGTCTACTTTGGCGGGCATGGCTGAGAAGACAGGCACGAAAACCGGGACGTGGAACGCGTCCGATCTCCCCGACCTCGCCGGTCGTACGGCCGTGGTCACCGGTGCCAACAGCGGCATCGGCTTCACCGCCGCGGACGCGCTGGCCCGGTCCGGCGCGCATGTGGTGTTCGCGGTACGGGACCCGGAGCGCGGGCGCGCGGCCGCCGCGCGGGTGAACGGCAGCACGGAGGTGCGCCGCCTGGATCTGGCGGACCTGGCCTCGGTACGGGAGTTCGCGGCGGGCTGGGACCGCCCGCTGGACCTCCTGATCAACAACGCGGGCGTGATGATGCTGCCGGAGCTGTCCACCAAGGACGGCTTCGAGATGCAGTTCGGCACGAACCACCTGGGCCACTTCGCGCTGACGAACCTGCTGCTGCCGTACCTCACGGACCGGGTGGTGACGGTCTCCTCCGGGCTGCACCGCGGCGGCGACGGCGTGATCCACTTCGCCGACGTCAACCTGCGCGGCACCTACCAGCCGACCCGCGCCTACGCCCAGTCCAAGCTGGCGAACCTCCTGTTCACCCTGGAACTCCAGCGCCGTCTGACGGAGGCCGGCTCCCCGGTCCGCGCGCTGGCCGCCCACCCCGGCTACGCGGCCACCAACCTCCAGAGCCACACCGCCAACCCGCTCGCCCGGCTCGGCATGCGCCTGGGCAACCTGCTCGTCGCCCAGGACGACCGCGGGGGCACGCTGCCCACGCTGTACGCGGCGACCCAGGATCTGCCCGGTGCCAGTTATGTCGGCCCGAGCGGTTTCGGCGAGCTGCGGGGCGCACCGGCGCTGGCGGGGCGTAGCGCGGCGGCGAGCGACCCGGTGGCGGCCCGCCGGCTGTGGACGCTGTCGGAGGAGATGACGGGGGTGATGTGGCCGCTCGGGGTCGAGGCCGTGTGACCGCCGCCCAGCACCCGGACGCCCGACAGGCCGTGGCGGCCCGCCGGATACGGTGAGCGGATTCGACGGTTCTCCGGGAGGTGGCCGGATGAGCGGTGGCGTGGACTTCGCGCTCGACGGGCGTACGGCCCTGGTGACCGGCTCCGTGCGCGGGCTTGGGCTGGAGATGGCCCGGGGGCTGGCGGGCGCCGGCGCGCGGGTGATCCTCAACGGCCGGGACCCGGTGACGCTGGAGGTGGCGGCCGGGGCTCTCCGCGACAACGGTTTCGACGCGGTGGGCGCGGCCTTCGACGTGACCGACCGCGAGGCGGCCGAGGATGCGGTGACCGCTCTCGGTGCGATCGACATCCTGGTCAACAACGTGGGCCACCGCGACCGGCGCGGGGTCCACGAGATGACCCCGGACGAGCTGTCCGCGCTGCTCGACGTTCACCTGACCTCGGCGTACGCGCTGAGCCAGACGGTGGCCCGAGGCCTGGCCGCACGTGGCACCCCGGGCCGCGTCATCAACGTCTCGTCGGTCGTCGGCCAGTTGGGCCGCACGGGGGACGTCGCCTACGCCGCGGCGAAGGCGGGCCTCGACGGTCTGACCCGGGCGCTGGCGGCCGATCTCGGCCCCAGCGGCACAACGGTGAACTCGGTGGCACCCGGCACGTTCGCGACGGACGTCAACGCGGAGCTGGCGCAGGACCCGGAGTGGGGGCGATGGCTGCGGACCCGCACGGCACTGGGCCGCTGGGGCCGCCCGGCCGAGATCGCGGGCATCGTGGTCTTCCTGGCGAGCGACGCGGCGTCCTTCATCACGGGGCAGACGATCGCGGTGGACGGGGGGATGACGACGACGTTCTGAGTGGGGCGTCGAGGTCACAGGTCGAGGACCGCGCGCAGGGCATCGTCGATACGGGCGACGGCGTCGAGCCCGTCGAGACTGACGACACAGACGGTCTGGCGTCGGACCGTGGACCAGTCGGCCGGACTGCGCGCGGTGAGGGTGCCCAGTAGCGTGGGCTGGAATGCGAAGTCGAGCGGGATGTCGGACCTCCCACCGAACCCGCTCGCGCAGCCGGAGACGTGACCGAGCCGGAGGGACGGAGGCAGCGAGCCATGGCTGTGTCATCGGACGCCTGGTCCGGACCGCGCCCCCGCCCGGGGAACCTCCGCGAAGTCGCCGAGAGGACCGAGGAAGCGACGGGTCTGCGCGTGCGGACCGTGGGAGGAAAGCTCGGGATGTCCCCGACGCCGCGTGGGAAGCACGCGGGCGTGGTCTGTCAGATCCGCCGCCGGATCGACGGAGTGCTGCCGGAAGGGTTGGGAGCCTTCGAGGTGTCGTCGACGCTCTCCCCGACGACCCGGACGACTGTGTGACCCCCGATCTGATCGTCCTGCCCATGGAGTGGACGGAGGACGACGACTGGCTCGCCGCCCCCGAGGACACCGCGCCTGCCGTCGAGGTGATCTCCGCGTCCGAGAAGTCCCGCGAGATCCGTGACAAGGCCGACTGGTACGCCGTCGCCCGGGTCCCAGTCCTCCTCGTCGTCGATCCCCGGCACGGGACCTGGGCGTTGCACATCCGCCCCGACAACGGTGCCTACCAGGACATGCTGTCCGGGAAGTACGGCGAGACCGTGCCGTTGCCCGAGCCATTGGGGATCGAGGTCGCTACCGACGGCTTTCCGGTGTACGGCGAACCGCAGAGGTCGCCGGGCGGCTCACAGACAAAAAACTCAGTGAAGTCGGGAACCGTTTCTCACCTTTGTGAGACACAGTGGGGCCTGATGAAGCGCACCTCACGCATCTCTTCCGTTTCGCGCGTTTCGCGCCGTGTCGCGCTCGGCGTGGCGGTCGTGGTCGCCGCCACCTCCGCCTCCGTGGCGGCCGCCGATGACGGCCCCGGGCCGTTCGGGGTGACCGCGATGGTCGGTACGACCGCGGAGAGCGCGAGGGTCGGGGCGCTGTTCAGCGCCGACAAGGCCGGGAGCCTGGCCGGCAACCACTTCTGCACCGCCTCGGTCGTACACAGCCCGCAGCGGGATCTGATCGTCAGCGCCGCGCACTGCGTCGACGGGGACGACGTCACGGGGCTCGTCTTCGTGCCGGGGTACCGGGACGGGCAGGCGCCGTACGGGGCGTGGAAGGTGGGGCGGCGGTATCTGCCCGACGGGTGGGCGCATGGGCAGGACGAGGACAGTGATATCGCCTTCGCCGTCGTGGACGAGCGGGGCGGCAAGCGGGTCGAGGACGTGACCGGGGCCAACCGGTTCGTCACCGGTATGGCCACCGGGGCCACCGCCGTCACCGTCACCGGGTATCCCGAATCGCGTGAGGTGCCCATCAGTTGCACCAACAAGCCCGTCGCCCACAGTGCCACGCAACAGCGCATCAACTGCCCTGAGTTCACGGGGGGCACCAGCGGGAGTCCCTGGGTGAACGGGGACCATGACGTGGTCGGGGTGCTGGGCGGGCATGAGCAAGGGGGGTCGACCGCCGATACGTCGTACAGCGTGGTGCTCGGGACCGAGGCCGCCGAGCTGTACAAGGACGCCGTAGGCGGCTGAGACGGCGTCATGTGCGCCGTCCTGCTGTGAAATAGCGCCACTCTCGGCCGAAATGGCGTTGAACAGCCCTGGCATGGGGGAGGGTTGGGGCGTGCGGAAAGTATGGGTGATCGGTGGCGCGGCGGTCGGGCTCGGGCTGAGCTTCGTCATGCTGCTCGTCGTCGGGGTGTACGTCGTCGCCGGGAACCTGCTCAACGGCGCGGGCGGTGCCACCAGGGCACTCGCCAAGGGAGCCGTGCCGGCCGCCTACTCCACCATCGTGCAGAAGTGGGGCAATCTGTGCCCCGCGATCAATCCTGCCCTCCTTGCCGCGCAGCTCTATCAGGAGAGCGGGTTCAACCCGACGGCGCAGAGCGCTGCGGCCGCGCAGGGGATAGCTCAGTTCATCCCGGGGACCTGGGCCACCCACGGAATCGACGGCAACGGTGACGGGGTCCGCGACGTCTGGGACCCGAATGACGCGATTCCGTCGGCCGCCTCCTACGACTGCCAACTCGCCTCGTACGTCAAGGACGTCCCCGGCAACATCTCCGAGAACATGCTCGCCGCCTACAACGCGGGGGCGTACGCGGTCATCAAGTACAAGGGTGTGCCGCCGTACAAGGAGACCCAGAACTACGTCAAGACGATCACCACCCTCGAGGACAGCTTCGCCGCGCCCGTCAGCCGGCTCTCCCCGACCAAGCAGGCCGCCGGTGCCATCGAGTACGCCCAGAACAAGCTCGGCACCCCCTACCTCTGGGGCGGTAACGGCACAGTTCAGGACGGCGGCCGGTTCGACTGCTCCGGGCTGACGAAGGCCGCGTACGCGAGTGTGGGGATCACCCTGCCGCGCGTCGCCAACGACCAGTACAACGCCGGGCCGCACCCGTCGCGGAACGAGCTGCTGCCGGGGGACCTGGTCTTCTTCTCCACCGACCTCTCCAACTCCCGGGCCATCCACCACGTGGGGATCTACGTGGGGGGCGGGTACATGATCGACGCGCCGTACACGGGGGCGGTCATCCGGTTCGACCCCATCGACGGCGCCGACTACTTCGGGGCCACCCGGGTAACCGAGGATGGCGCGAAAGCGCTGCCCACCACGGTGTGAACGGAGCGTATAACCCACCCCCTGAGCTGGGGCTTTGTGTCTCTCTTCGATAACGTCTGCGTGATCATTCGGTGGATGGTGGAACGTAGGGACGTAGGCCGTGCGTTCCTGTTGACGTAGCCGACCACGGGGGTGGCAGCGAGCGGCGCACACGAGGTGCGTCCGGGACGACGACGAAGGGGCCGCACGCACGATGGCTGTACTCGCCGAATCCGGATCCAACCCCGACGTCGACCTGCTCTACGACATCAACGGCCTGGCCAAGGACGCACCGCACTGGTTCGACCGCGGCATGGAGTTCGTCGGGGAGTACGGGCTGCTGGTCGCGATGGTGCTGCTGGTGGTGTGGTGCTGGTGGTCCGTGCGGCGCCGTGGGGACGAGGACGCCGCGTCCACCATCGCCGCGCTGGTGTGGACACCGCTCGCCGCCGCGATCGCCGTCCTCGTGAACGTTCCCATCCGCGGGTTCGTCGAGCGTCCCCGGCCGTTCCTCACCCACCAGGGGCTCGACGTCCTGGTCTCCGGCAAGACCGGCTACTCGTTCGTGAGCGACCACGCGACGATCACCATGGCCCTGGGGGTCGGACTCTTCGTCGCGAACCGTAAGTTCGGGCTGGCGGGGATAGGGCTGGCGCTGGTGGAGGGGTTCTGCCGGGTGTACATGGGGGTGCACTACCCGACGGACGTGGTGGGCGGCTTCGCGCTGGGTACGGCCGTCGTGCTTCTGCTGTCCCCGCTGGCCACGGCGCTGCTGACGCCCGTGACGAAGGCGGTGGAGGGGTCGCCGAGGGTGGGCTGGATCGTGCGGAGGCGTTCGGCGACGGTGGGGCTGGTACCGGGGGCCCGCCCTCCGGTGGAGTCGGAGGAACGGGACCTGGCGGCATAGGTGCAGCTACGACGTGCCCCGTAAGGGGCGCGGGGCTGTATCGATGTGCGGCTACCGGCGCGTGGGCGCGATCAGCCCCCACGCACCCGCGGCCGAAGAACTCTCACAACCCCTGCGGGTACGAAAAGAACCGCGCCGGGTCGTACTGCTTCTTCACCGTCCCGAGGCGTGTCGCCGCGTCCCCGTAGTACGCCTTCTTCCAGTCGGTCAGCGTCGGGTCGGTGTAGTTCTGGTACGCCGCACCGGAGGCGTACGGCTTCATCGCCGTGTGCGCCCCGTTCAGCCACGTCTGGCCCAAGCCGCCGGAGGCGCCCGCTCCCCACGACACTATGTACTGCGCCAGCATCCGCGACCGGCGGTGCACGAACGCCGTCGCCGTCGGGGCGACCCGGTTGACCGCGCCGCCGAGCGCCGTGAAGGCGATGCTGCCGGCGCCGCCGCGGACCGAGCTGATCTGCTTCAGGGCCGTCTGGATGCCGGCCGTGGAGAGCGAGCGGTCGAAGAAGTCGGAGCGGGCCGCGTACGTCTCGCGGCCGAGCCTGCCCGACGTGGAGCGGCCCGGCGTGGAGCCGGGGAGGTGGCACTGGGCCTGGGCGGAGAAGGAGGAGCAGCCGGCGTAGATCTCCATCGCCTCCTCGTAGCCGTGGCGGCGCAGCGAGACGGAGGAGGCGTTGGCGCCCGCCTTGTGGGCGAGGGCGTCCACCGCGTTCTGGAGTTCGCCGTACGTGCCCATCGAGAAGCAGGCCACCGAGATGCGCGGCGTGCCGCCGGAGCCCTCCAGGTGGAGGGAGGACCAGATCTCGTCCGGCTGGGAGGGGCCCCACTCCTGCCAGGCCTTGAGGACCTGCGCCGCCTTCGACCAGGGCCAGGTCAGGTACGCCGTCACGGCCTGCGGGGTGGGGTGGGTCCTGAACTGCAGCTCCGTCACGACGCCGAAGTTGCCGTTGCCGGCTCCGCGCAGCGCCCAGAAGAGGTCCTTGTTCGTCGTCGCGTTGGCGACCACCTGTGTGCCGTCCGCCGTGATCAGCGTCGCCTGGGTGAGGCTGTCGCAGGTCAGGCCGTACGCGCGGGACGCGACCCCGTGGCCGCCGCCAAGGACCAGGCCGGAGACGCCGACCGTGGGGCAGGAGCCCGCCGGGATGGTCACGCCCTTGGCCGCGAGGCCGCGGTAGACGTCGATCAGTTTGGAGCCGGCGCCGACGACCGCCGTGCCGCCGCTGACCCGGATGCGGTTGAGCTTGGAGACGTCGAGGATCAGGCGGCCGTCGCCCGAGGAGTAGCCCGCGTAGGAGTGGCCGCCGTTGCGGATCGCGATCTTCAGTCCATGGGCCTGGGCGTACGACAGTGTGGTGCGGATGTCGTCCGCGTGGGCCACGTAAGCCACCGCCGACGGCTTCAGTCCGTCGAAGCGGGTGTTGTAGAGCTGGTGGGCCGTCTTCCAGCTCGCGTCGGCGGGACGGACCAGGGTGCCGTCCAGGGCGTGGGCCAGGGCGGTCCAGTTGGCCGCGGCCGCTGCGCTGGTGGTCTTCAGCGCCGTACGAGAGGATGTGGACGCGAGTGGCGCGCCGGTTGTGTGGGAGGCGGTGGCGGTGCCGGAGCTGCACCCCGTCAGTGCGGTCGCCGCGAGGGTGGCCGCTCCGCCCGATATGAAGGTACGCCGTTCCATGCCCGTGCCTTTCGTCGACTTTCGTGGGACGAGACGGCGTCCGTCGCACACGGGTTCCCATCCGGTGTAACGAACGCTGTGACGTCGTAACGGCTGTGATGGCGAACGTCGAAACCGTGTTCGTGTATCCCGGCGGTTGGAACCTGTATGTGCCCGCACCGTAAGCGTTCCGTGACCTAACCGGGTTGACGGCAGGGGTTCACCCTCCGTTTACCGATGGCCATCGGCGGCTTCACCTGTTCTGCCTAATTTCGGCCCTACCCGATGTGGTGAGCGGTCATAAATGCCCAGTCAGGAGGCCCTCACCCCTTCACGAATACTTCGCACGCCGCCGAAGGTGGCGCCCCTGGAAGGAACTCCCGAAAGTGAAGCTTCAGCGCAAGAATCGGCTGCGCGCCCTGTCTCTCGGTGCTGTCGCTGTCTCCGGCGCCCTGGCCCTTACGGCGTGCGGCTCGAACGACAACGGCGCCAGCGGCTCCAACAGCGCGTCGGCCACGGCCTCCAGCAGCAGCTCGATCAAGTGTGACAACGCCAAGGGTCAGCTGCTCGCGGATGGCTCCTCCGCGCAGAAGAACGCGATCGACGCCTGGGTGAAGAACTTCTCCCAGGCCTGCGGTGTGCAGATCAACTACAAGGGCTCCGGCTCCGGCGCCGGTGTGACCGCCTTCACGCAGGGCCAGGTCGCCTTCGCCGGTTCCGACTCCGCGCTGAAGCCGGAAGAGGTCACCGCCTCCAAGAAGATCTGCTCCGGCGGCCAGGGCATCGACCTCCCGATGGTCGGCGGCCCGATCGCCCTCGGTTACAACGTCCCGGGTGTCGACAACCTGGTTCTGGACGCGCCGACGATCGCCAAGATCTTCGACAGCAAGATCACCAAGTGGAACGACGCGGCGATCAAGAAGCTGAACCCCAGCGCGAAGCTCCCCGACCTCAAGATCCAGGCGTTCCACCGCTCGGACGAGTCGGGTACGACGGACAACTTCACCAAGTACCTGATCGCCGCCACCCCGTCCAACTGGAAGTACTCCGGCGGTAAGGCCTGGCAGGCCAAGGGCGGCCAGTCCGCTCCGCAGTCCGCGGGTGTCGCCCAGCAGGTCAAGCAGACCTCCGGCGCCATCGGCTACTTCGAGCTCTCCTACGTCTCGGACGGCGTCAAGGCCGTCTCGATCGACACGGGTGCCAGCAAGCCGGTCGCCCCGTCCACCGAGTCCGCCACCGCCGACATCGCGGCCGCCAAGGTCGTCGGCACCGGCAAGGACCTGGCGCTGCAGCTGGACTACAAGACCAAGGCCGAGGGTGCCTACCCGATGACCCTGGTCACGTACGAGATCGTCTGCGACAAGGGCAACAAGGCCGACACCCTCCCGGCGACCAAGGCGTTCCTGCGCTACATCGCCAGCGAGGACGGCCAGAAGGTCCTTTCCACGATCGACTACGCCCCTGTTCCCGCCGACATCATCACCAAGGTCCGCACCACCATCGAGGGCCTCAGCTAAAGATCCGCGAGTGCGGCCGAGTTCCGGAAGGAGCCCGGCCGCACCGTCCGGTGCACCGCCGCCCGGAGCCGTATGCCCCTCGAGCAGCTGGGGTGTACGGCTCCTCCGAGCCGCTCCCCAAGGCGGCTCCGCAGACCGGAGAACCCGATGGACATATCTACACAGACAACAGACGCATCTCCCCCCACCCCACAGCCCAGCACGGCCGAGCAGAAGCGCAACGCCCGCGGTGCCACCCGCGCCGGTGACCGGGTCTTCCTCGGCCTCTCCCGTGGGTCCGGCATCCTGCTGCTGGTGATCATGGCCGCGATCGTGGTCTTCCTCACCTACCGTGCCGCCCTCGCGATCAGCCGCGACCACGGCAACTTCCTCACCACCTTCGAGTGGAACACCAACCTCATCCCGCCGACCTTCGGTATCGCGGTCCTGGCTTTCGGCACGGTCGTCTCCTCGATCATCGCCATGGCCATCGCCGTCCCGATCGCCGTCGCCATCGCGCTGTTCATCACGCACTACTCGCCGCGCAGGCTCGGCGGCACCATCGGCTATGTGATCGACCTGCTCGCCGCGGTGCCGTCCATCGTGTACGGCCTGTGGGGCGCGTTGGTCCTCGTACCGCACATGAACGGCCTGTTCGGCTGGCTCGACAGGTACTTCGGCTGGACCGGGATCTTCTCCTGGGACGGCGGCGCGCCGCGCTCGATGCTGACCGTCGGCATCCTGCTCGCGATCATGATCCTGCCGATCATCACCAACGTGAGCCGCGAGGTCTTCCGCCAGGTCCCGCAGATGCACGAGGAAGCGGCACTCGCCCTCGGCGCCACGCGCTGGGAGGTCATCCGCATGTCGGTGCTGCCCTTCGGCCGCTCCGGCGTGATCTCCGCCTCGATGCTCGGCCTCGGCCGCGCGCTCGGCGAGACGATGGCAGTCGCCACCGTGCTCTCCCCGGACTTCCAGATCCACGCCAGCCTGCTCAACCCGGGCGGCGGCACCTTCGCCCAGAACATCGCCAGCAAGTTCAGCGAGGCGACCCCCGACGGCCGTGACGCGCTGATCGCGTCCGGTCTCGTCCTGTTCGTCATCACCCTGCTGGTCAACGGCGCGGCCCGCGTGATCATCACCCGCCGCGCGGAGTACTCGGGGGCCAACGCATGAGCACCGCAGCAGTCAAGCGCCCCAGCAGCCTGCAAGGCGCCACCCTCCCCAAGTGGTCCCCCTACGCCATCATCGGCGGGTCCATCGTCCTCGGCGTGGTCATCGGCCTCGTCGGCGGCCTGGACAGCAAGATCCAGTGGGGTCTGATCGCGGCCCTTCTCTATGTCCTCGGCACCTACGGCATCGCCGCCAAGGTCGAGGGCCGCCGGCAGGCGAAGGACCGGATCGCGACCTCCCTGGTCTGGGTCGCCTTCATCGTCGCCGTGATCCCGCTGGTCTCCCTGATCTGGGTGACCATCTCCCGCGGTGTGAAGGTCCTGGACGTCTACTTCCTCAGCCACTCCATGGGCGTGGTCGCCGACTCCGAGGCCGGCGGCGGCGCCTACGCCGCGATCATCGGCTCGCTGGAGCAGGTCGGTCTCGCCACCGTCATCGGTGCCCCGATCGGCATCCTCACCGCGATCTACCTCGTCGAGTACGGCCGCGGCCGGCTCGCCAAGGCGGTCACCTTCTTCGTCGACGTGATGACCGGTATCCCGTCGATCGTCGCGGGTCTGTTCATCCTCAGCCTCATGCTGATCTTCGACATGCAGCCCTTCGGTTTCGCCGGATCGCTGGCCCTGGCCATCCTGATGATGCCGGTCGTGGTCCGCTCCACCGAGGAGATGCTCAAGCTCGTCCCCAACGAGCTGCGCGAGGCCTCGCTGGCCCTCGGCGTGCCGAAGTGGCGCACGATCCTGAAGGTGGTCCTGCCGACCTCCATCGGCGGTATCACCACCGGTGTCATGCTGGCCATTGCCCGTATCGCGGGTGAGACCGCCCCGGTGCTGCTGCTGGTGTTCGGCAACCCGTTCATCAACAACAACCCCTTCGAGGGTGCACAGTCGTCGCTGCCGCTGTTCATCTACCAGCAGTACGCGAACAGCGCGGGTGCCAACGCCGCGTACGACCGTGCCTGGGCAGCGTCGCTCACGCTGATCGCCTTCGTGATGATCCTGAACCTGGTGGCCCGCGGCATCGCCCGCTGGAAGGCCCCCAAGACCGGTCGCTGACGCGGCCTTACAGCGACCGACTGTCTGGAAGTGAAGAAGTAATGTCCAAGCGAATCGACGTAAGCGGGCTCACCGCCTACTACGGCTCTCACAAGGCCATCGAGGACATCTCGATGAACATCGAGCCGCGCACCGTCACGGCGTTCATCGGCCCCTCCGGCTGTGGCAAGTCGACGTTCCTGCGCACGCTCAACCGCATGCACGAGGTCACCCCCGGCGGCCGCGTCGAGGGCAAGGTCCTCCTCGACGACGAGAACCTCTACGGCGCCGGTATCGACCCCGTGTCGGTGCGCCGCGAGATCGGCATGGTGTTCCAGCGTCCGAACCCGTTCCCCACGATGTCGATCTTCGACAACGTGGCCGCGGGTCTGAGGCTGAACGGCAACTACAAGAAGAGCCAGCTCGACGACATCGTCGAGAAGTCGCTCAAGGGTGCGAACCTCTGGAACGAGGTCAAGGACCGCCTGAACAGGCCGGGCTCCGGCCTCTCCGGTGGTCAGCAGCAGCGTCTGTGCATCGCCCGCGCGATCGCGGTCGAGCCGAAGGTGCTGCTCATGGACGAGCCCTGCTCCGCGCTCGACCCGATCTCCACCCTCGCCATCGAGGACCTGATCGGTGAGCTCAAGGAGCGCTTCACGATCGTCATCGTGACGCACAACATGCAGCAGGCCGCGCGTGTCTCCGACCGCACCGCCTTCTTCAACCTCTCCGCCGTCGGTCAGCCCGGCCGGCTGATCGAGATCGACGACACGGAGCGCATCTTCTCCAACCCCTCGGTCCAGGCCACCGAGGACTACATCTCCGGCCGCTTCGGCTAAGCCGGAATCGACCCCTCGCGGTGCTGCATGGCGGTGCCACCGCGAGGTGCAAAAGGGCCCGCCCCTGGCTCCCGGGGGCGGGCCCGTCTGTGTGTCCGTCGGTGCGGGGTTCACGCCCTGTGGACGGGGGAAGCGGCCGGTTCCTGGCCCGAGCTCAGCGGCTTGTCCATGGCCTGTGCGGCCGCCTGTGGGCCGGTCAGCCCCATGGTCTGCGCCGGCCGGCGCCAGGTCACCGCGTCAGGCCTGCCGCCGGCCGTGCCCGGGTGCGCCCGCCCGGCTGCCGGGCCGGCGGCGCACACATGCGGCGCAAGCGCCGGCGGCTCGTCCGCTGCCGCGAACCGGACCACCGAGGCCGCACTCCCGTCCACCCGCGCGATCTCCCCGTCGGGAAAGGTCCCCACGCCCCCCTCGAAGCCCAGCGCCCCCGCGCAGACCAGGGCCAGGGCGTCCGAGCAGTCGTGCACGACACAGGTGGCGAACTCCCGGGCGACGCCCTCGGCGACCGTCGTCCCCTCCGCAGAGGTCAGCCCGGACACGAACGTCCAGTAGTCCGCGGCCGACCCGGGGGAGCCGTCGCCGGAGCCCACGAGACAGACGGTGAAGTGGCCCAGCGGCGCGAGCAGCGCCTGCACGGCGTCCCCGGCGGGGCCCGGAGGCAGCAACCGCACCGCCGCCCCGCAGGAGCACCGGAACGGTCCGCCGACCGACAGGACCTCGACACCCGGGTCGCCGTACTCCCGCCGGAGCGCGGTCAGCACGTCGAGGGCGGCCGCGGTCGGCACCTCCCGGTCCAGCAGCACCAGCTCGACGGGCGGGGTACGCCGCCCGGACCCAGTCCAGGTCCTGGGAGAGGGTTTGGAGCAGGGCGGGGGGTGAGGCGTACGACGCCGTCCGCGCCGCCGGCCGGCTCGTGCACGGCCCGGCCCTCGTCGCCGACGAGCACGACGGTCGACACCCGCTCCGCCGTGCCCGGCCGCCGCGCCATCGCCGCGGCAACGAAGTCCCCGAGGCCGTTGCCGGCCATGAGGTGAATCGTTCCTGCTCGCAGAGTCATCGCGGCCTCACCGGTCACGTGTTGCGTGGCTACAGGAACGCCAGGTCCACGAGGCCGTAGGCCGCCGCTGCCACCAGGGCCGCCGCCGGCATCGTGATGAACCAGCCCAGGACGATGTTCTTGGCCACGCCCCAGCGGACCGCGTTCAAGCGCTTCGTCGCGCCGACGCCCATGATGGCCGAGGTGATGACGTGGGTCGTGGAGATCGGCGCCTTGAAGAGGAACGCCGTGGTGAACATGATCGAGGCCCCCGTCGCCTCGGCCGCGAAGCCCTGCGGGGGGTCCAGCTCGATGATCTTGCGGCCCAGTGTGCGCATGATGCGCCAGCCGCCGGCGTAGGTGCCGAGGGAGAGCATCACGGCACAGATGATCTTGACCCAGACCGGGATGGAGTCGCCGTACGTCGCATGGCCGGAAATCACCAGTGCCATGAAGACGACGCCCATCGTCTTCTGCGCGTCCTGGAGGCCGTGCCCGAGGGCCATGCCGGCCGCGGAGACGGTCTGCGCTATGCGGAAGCCCTGCTTCGCCTTGTGCGGGTTGGCCCGGCGGAAGAGCCACATGATGGCCGTCATCACCAGGTAGCCGAGGACCAGGCCGACTACCGGCGACAGGAACATCGGGATGATGATCTTGTCGACGACGCCGTTCCAGAGAACCTGCGTGCCGCCGGCCAGGGCCGCGCCCACCAGGCCGCCGAACAGGGCGTGGGAGGACGAGGAGGGCAGGCCGAAGTACCAGGTGACGAGGTTCCAGACGATCGCGCCGACGAGTGCGGCGAAGAGGATGCCCATTCCCGTCGAGCCCGTGGGTGTCCGGATCAGGCCCTCGCTGACCGTCTTGGCGACCTCGTTGCCGAGGAACGCGCCGGCCAGGTTCATCACCGTGGCCATGGCGAGCGCCGCCCGGGGGGTGAGCGCCCGCGTCGATACCGAGGTCGCGATCGCGTTCGCCGAGTCGTGGAAGCCGTTCGTGTAGGTGAAGAAGAGTGCGACCAGGATGGTCGCGATGAGCGCGAAGGTGTCCATCGACGCCTCAGGACTCCTTGACGGCGATGGTCTCCACCGTGTTCGCCACGTGCTCGAACGCGTCCGCCGCCTCTTCCAGGACGTCCACGATCTGCTTGAGCTTCAGCACCTCGATCGCGTCGTACTTGCCGTTGAAGAGGTGGGCGAGCAGCTTGCGGTGGATCTGGTCGGCCTGGTTCTCCAGGCGGTTGACCTCGATCCAGTACTCGGTGAGGTTGTCCAGCGTCCGCAGGTGGGGCATCGCCTCGGCCGTCAGGTCGGCGGCCCGCGCCAGCACCTCGATCTGCTGCTCGACGCCCTTCGGCAGCTCCTCGATGTTGTAGAGGACGACCAGGTCGACGGCCTCCTCCATGAAGTCCATGATGTCGTCGAGGGAGGACGCGAGGGAGTAGATGTCCTCGCGGTCGAAGGGCGTGATGAACGAGGAGTTCAGCTGGTGGAAGATCGCGTGCGTGGCGTCGTCGCCCGCGTGTTCCGCTGCCCGCATACGCTCTGCGATCTCGGCCCGGGCGGACGCGTCCGCCCCGAGCAGTTCCATCAGGAGTTTGGAGCCCGTGACGATGTTGTCCGCGGACGCGGCGAACATGTCGTAGAAGCTCGTCTCCCTGGGGGTCAGACGAAAGCGCACTTGGGGTCCTCGGTATGCATGGGTTTCGGTCAGGCTGATGCTAGGCGCATCATCCGGCCACGGCTAATGGGCCGCCCTCCAGTGTCGCCCATCGGGCATCGTGATCAGTACGGGGGCGTCCCGAGGGGCCCTATACCCAGCAAAGTTCGTTACCATATACCCACCAGGGGTATATGTATCGGCAATGCGGAGGACGCGATGACGACCACCGAGGCCGGCGCGACGAAGCCCTCCGGGAACGGGGCTCCGGCGACTACGCACGGCTACCACAAACAGAAGGACGAACACCTCAAACGGCTGCGCCGGATCGAGGGCCAGATTCGCGGCCTGCAGCGCATGGTCGACGAGGACACCTACTGTATCGACATACTCACCCAGGTCTCCGCCTCCACCAAGGCCCTGCAGTCCTTCGCCCTGCAACTGCTTGAGGAACACCTGCGGCACTGCGTCGCGGACGCTGCCGTCAAGGGCGGGACGGAGATCGACGCGAAGGTGGAAGAGGCGACCCAGGCCATCGCCCGGCTGCTGCGGACCTGACCGAAGTCAGCCGTCCTCGCGCTCCTCGGCCACTCTCAGCACCTCGTCGATGCTCTCCAGGCTGAGTCGTTCCTCGGCGGCCGACGCCGCGATGATCAGTTCTCCGCACAGCTCGATCTCGGCGAGGGCCACGTGGTCCTGAACTGCCGTACCGCCGACCGGAGCCACGTGCATCACCTCTTCTCTGCCGTCACCGAATTCCTAGAGTAGGGAGCGGTCTACACAACGCGCATGGCACGGACGGGCTAGTTCACAGGTTGTACAGAGCCGATCCGGGACTAGTGCGCTGGCTGGTTTTCGGCGATCCGCCCCGCGTAGATGTCCTGAGGACGCGGCAACTTTACGTCCACCGGAGTGCCGAAGTCGTACAGCAGGGTCGTCGAGGCGACCGCGACCGTGCCCTTGCTGCTGTCGTTGACGAAGCTGAACCGCTGCCGCAGTTTGCGGATACGGCCCTGGTCGTCGAGGTACGCGTCGAACGGAACCTCGGCCGTGGCGAACCCTTTCGCCGCGGCGGCGAGGGCCGGCCGGTTGCCGGCGGAGGCCGCGCGGGCTGCGGCCGCGAGGTCGGCGGTGCCCCGGTAGTGCCGGACCTCGGCCCCGGCGACCTCGGTCTTCCCCAGGTAGGTCGCGGTGCGGGTGCCGAGCAGCAGTTCGGCCGCGGCGAACGGGTCGGTCGCGCCGCCGGTGACCAGGTTGCCGTCGGAGAGGCTCGCGGTCTCCACGCGGACCCATTTGTCGGCGGGCACCCCGGCGCCCCTGTTCTTCATGAACAGCGCGCCGGGGGCGAGGAGCTCGGTGATCGGGCGGTGCTCGGGGGTACCGGCGGGGTCCTGCGGGAGCACGACCGTGAGTTCGCCGAGCTGGTTGCGGTAGTCGTAGAGGCCCTTGCCGCGGATGGTGACCCGGGTGCCGCCGGTCGCCATCTCCATCGACGTCGTCGCCCTGGAGGTGGCGGCGCCGCGCAGGGTGTCCGCCGCGCGCTTCAGCACGGTGACCGAGTTGTCGCCGGGGCCGCCGCCGGCGCCTTCGGCGGTGGCGCCGCCGCAGCCGGTGGCGCATGCGCCGAGGCCGACCACGAGCCCTACGGTGACGGCCGTCTTTCCAGCGCGCCTGTGCTGCCGCCGATCCATCGCCTGCCTACCCCCAGCCGGTACGTCCGTCACGGGCCCCTGTCGTTCCGGTTAACGAGGGGTGGGTGGGGCCGTCACGCATGCCGGCTCTTTACCGGGGCTGGGTAACGTTGTCAGGGTGGCGGAGAAACACGGTTCCGAGCGGGGCTTGCAAGGAGAGGACCACCGTACGAGCCTGGTTGAGCACGGGGCGTTCTGTTACGCGCGGTGTACGTGTGGGTGGCGGGGGCCGGCGCGGCGGGCGAGAAGCCTTGCGCGGACGGATGGGTCAGGGCACAGAGCGGAGGGGTTAGCCGCGGTCCTGCCCTCTTTCACTGGGTCTTGTGCAGCGAGGCCAGTAGTTCGTCCACCAGCTCGGCATCTCTCGGCTGAGTAAGTCGCTGCCGTGCCTCGGCCGGGCGCAGCCACAGGATTCTGTCCACCTCGTGGTTCGGGGTGAAGTGGCCCTCTCCCGCTTCCGCGGCCCAGTAACGGACCTCCTTGGGGCGGCCGTTGGCGTAGTAGCGGACCGTGGAGAGTTCATTGCCGAGGTGGGCTGTGTAGCCGGTCTCCTCCTCGACCTCGCGCAGTGCGGCCGTCGCCGCGTCCTCGCCGCGCTTGAGCTTGCCCTTGGGGTGGGACCAGTCGTCGTACTTGGGGCGGTGGATCAGGCAGACCTCCAGCTCTCCGCCCACCGGTGAGCGGCGCCACAGGACGCAGCCGGCCGCCAGGACCGGGGTGTCGTTCACAGCGCCTCCAGCCGCTGTTTCTGCCACGCCTGCTGGAAGGCGAACCGGGCCGCCTCCACCTCGTGGCGCTGGTCGGCGTGGAGGACGCCGAGGGCGTAGGCCGTCGCCGGGGCGATGCGCGGGGTGCGGGCCGCCGCCGCGGCCGCCGCCGCCGCTTCCGAGGCGTCGCGGTGCCGGTTCAGGGCCTGGCCGGCCGAGAGCAGCCGTACGTCCACCGGCGCGCCCTCGCCGCACAGCACCTCGCGGGCGTAGCGGTGCAGGCGCAGCAGCAGGCGGACCTGGTGCCAGGGGCCGTCCTGGGGATGCGGGGACGGGTCCGGGGACAGGCCGTGGACCAGGGCCTCCGCGTTGTAGGGGTGGCCGGCGGTGACCAGGGGGAGGGCCGCGATGGCGTCGGTGAGGCGTTCCTCGGCCGCCGAGGCGAGGGGGCGCAGGTCCGTCGTGGGGGCCGCCGCCGTGAGCGGGACCTCGCTGGCCAGGACCGCGACCTTGTCGGCGACCGCGTGGAAGCGGGAGGAGCCGAGCGCCTGGAGGGCCGTGGAGTGTGCCCGGGTGCGGGCGAGGGTGAGCTGGCGGTCCAGGAGGGCGCCCGCCTTGGCAGCGCCCACGGTGAGGTTGCCGCGCTCGGTCGCGGACTCCGAAGTGGCCTGGCTCGGCAGGGTCGTCGAGCCCGAGAGCCGGTGGAGTGCCAGCAACAGGCGCTCCAGCCGTGCCTCGTAGGCGTGCTCAAGTCCCAGCGTGCCCGACAGCCAGGCCAGTTCGGGGCGGATCTCCTCCGACCAGTCGGTCTCGAGCAGGGGGCGGAAGGTGTGCAGGCTCCCGCTGATGCGCCGGGCCGAGCGGCGCAGCGCGCGGGCCGCGCCGACGGACTCCTCCGTCCCGCTCGCCGTCCCGGTCTCCCGGTGCAGGCGCAGCGCGCGGAGGAACTCCGTGGCCTGGGTGCGCAGGTAGCCCGCGAGGGCGTCCCCGGCTACCACCCGGGCGGTGGGGTCCGTCGGTTCAAGGTGTTGCTGTGCCACGCCGGCGCCTCCGGGCGTCTATGAGCATCTCCTGGATGTTGCGCAGGGGCTGTCCGTCCGCGTCGGTCGCGTGCCGGGTCCATTCGCCGTCCGGCCCCAGATGCCAGGAGGAGGTGGAGTCGGACATACCGGTTTCGAGGAGCCGGTTGAGCGCGGCTCGATGAGCCGGGTCGGTGACCCGGACCAACGCCTCTATCCGGCGGTCGAGGTTGCGGTGCATCATGTCGGCGCTGCCTATCCACACCTCGGGCTCGCCGCCGTTGCCGAAGGCGAAGACCCGGGAGTGTTCCAGGAAGCGGCCGAGGATCGAACGGACCCGGACGTTCTCCGACAGGCCCATGACGCCCGGCCGGATCGCGCAGATACCGCGGACCCAGATGTCGACCGGCACGCCCGCCATGGACGCGCGGTACAGGGCGTCGATGATCGCCTCGTCGACCATCGAGTTGACCTTGATGCGGATGAACGCGGGACGGCCGGCCCGGTGGTGCTGTACTTCCTTGTTGATCCGCGCGATCAGTCCGTCGCGCAGCGACTTGGGGGCCACCAGCAGGCGGCGGTACGTCTCCCGGCGGGAGTAGCCGGAGAGGCGGTTGAACAGGTCGGACAGGTCCGCGCCGACCTGCGGGTCGGCGGTGAGCAGACCGAGGTCCTCGTACAGCCGGGCCGTCTTCGGGTGGTAGTTGCCCGTGCCGACATGGCAGTAGCGCCGTAGCGTCTCGCCCTCCTGGCGGACCACCAGGGACAGCTTGCAGTGGGTCTTCAGCCCGACCAGGCCGTAGACGACATGGCAGCCGGCCTCTTCCAGGCGCTTGGCCCACTTGATGTTGGCGTGCTCGTCGAAGCGGGCCTTGATCTCGACCAGGACGAGGACCTGCTTGCCGGCCTCGGCGGCGTCGATGAGCGCGTTGACGATCGGGGAGTCGCCGGAGGTCCGGTACAGGGTCTGCTTGATCGCGAGGACGTCCGGGTCGTCGGCGGCCTGCTCGATGAAGGCCTGTACGGACGTCGAGAAGCTGTCGTACGGGTGGTGCAGCAGGACGTCCCGCTCGCGCAGCGCCGCGAAGATGTCGGGCGCGGACGCCGACTCGACCTCGGCCAGGTCGCGGTGGGTGCCCGCGATGAACTTGGGGTACTTCAGCTCCGGCCGGTCCAGGCTGTGGATGCGGAACAGACCGGTGAGGTCCAGCGGGCCGGGCAGCGGGTAGACCTCGGCCTCGCTGATCTTCAGCTCGCGGACCAGCAGGTCGAGGACCTCGCGGTCGATGGACTCCTCGACCTCCAGGCGCACCGGCGGCCCGAAGCGGCGCCGCATGAGCTCCTTCTCCAGGGCCTGGAGCAGGTTCTCGGCGTCGTCCTCCTCGACCTCCAGGTCCTCGTTCCGGGTGAGGCGGAAGGCGTGGTGCTCCACGACCTCCATGCCCGGGAACAGCTCCTCCAGATGGGCGCCGATGACGTCCTCGATGGGTACGTAGCGGCCCGGGCTGCTCTCCAGGAAGCGGGACAGCGACGGCGGCACCTTGACCCGGGCGAAGTGCTTGTGGGCGCTGACCGGGTTGCGTACGACCACGGCCAGGTTCAGGGAGAGGCCGGAGATGTACGGGAAGGGGTGCGCCGGGTCGACCGCCAGCGGGGTCAGGACCGGGAAGATCTGGTGCCGGAAGAGCGTGAAGAGCCGCGCCTGCTCCTTCTCGGTCAGCTCCGCCCAGCGGACCAGGTGGATGCCCTCCTCCGCGAGCGAGGGGGCGATGTCCTCGTGGTAGCAGGCGGCGTGCCGGGCCATCAGCTCACGGGAGCGGGCCCAGATCATCTCCAGCACCTCGCGGGGCTGCAGCCCGGAGGCGGACCGAGTGGCCACGCCGGTGGCGATACGGCGCTTCAGGCCGGCCACCCGGACCATGAAGAACTCGTCCAGGTTGCTGGCGAAGATCGCCAGGAAGTTCGCCCGCTCCAGCAGGGGCGTGTTCGGGTCCTCGGCGAGCTCGAGCACCCGCTCGTTGAACGCGAGCCAGCTGCGCTCCCGGTCGAGGAAGCGCCCCTGGGGCAGCTGGGGCCCGTCGTACGGTGACTCCTCGTACGCGTCGAGGTCGGCATCGATGTCGGGTTCCAGGTCGGAGACCGCGGCGGCGACGGTGTGCGGGCGGTGCGCGGCTATGGAGCCTACGGACGGCTGTGTGTGCTGGACCTCTGCCTGGGCGTTCTGCTGACTCATGACCCCATTGTTCCGCGCACCGGGCGTGACAGGCGCGTCGGAACGGGCGGGAGGGAGTTGAACGACCCCGTTTCCCGCGAACCCCTGCGGGGGCGGCGAAGGCTCTGGCACGGCGGGCTTCATTGACTGAGCGTCGCAAGCCAGTCTGAACCAATGGTTACGAAGACATGGCGTATGGGATAGCTGCGGGAGGCTCGCGGACGTCGAAGATCAGCCGTGGCGGCCTTCGGGACCACGAAAGCGACGTTCGTGCACGTCCTTCCCACGGAGCCCGTGCGCCCTTCCGCTGCGTGGGGCGCACGGGTCCGACGGCCCCTCAGCGGGTCCGGTGGCGCAAGAGGGAGAACGCGCCGGCGGTGGCCGCCGCGGCAAGGGCGAGCACCATGGCGGTAGCCGAGAGGTGGACGGCCCAGAAGCCGTGCAGGGGGCCCTGCAGAGGTTTCCACGCCACGCGCAGATACAGCCTGATCACCAGGGTCACGGCGGCGGCCACGGCCAGCGCCGGCAGGGTGCTGCGCAGGGCGATCCCGGCGAGCGCGCCGACGGCGAGACCGAGCAGCAGCAGGGCGGGCAGCACCGGGCCGCCCGGGATGAACACGCGGTCCCAGGTCCAGTTGGTGACCAGGGCGTCCTTGTCCGCGGCCCACACCCAGCCGAAGGCCAGCGCCAGCAGCCCGCCCCCGGCGAGCAGCGGTACGGCGGCCGTGATCAGCTTGCCGGCCAGCCAGCGGGCCGGGGAGACCGACTGCGTCCAGGCCAGCTTGGCGGTGCCGGACTCCAGCTCGCGGCCGATCAGCGCGGCGCCCGCCCAGGCGGCGACGGCGACACCGGAGTAGCTGAGGGCCTCGCCGAGGAAGTTGAAGACGTTGTTGGCGTCCGTGAACGCGGAGTAGTCGCAGACAGGGAGGTCGCCCTGGGTGGAGAAGTGGAAGCCGAGGCAGGAACGCTCGGTGGGCACCCTGGAAAGGTGCAGCCAGAGCAGCCCGCCCAGCGCCGCCGGCACGAACGCGGTCCAGACGAGCAGCGCGGGGCGGTGCAGCCGGAGCAGGGAGCGGTGGGCGGACCCTGGGGCGGCGGACAGGGCGGTCATCGGGCGGTCGTCTTTCCGGTCAGGTGGCGCAGGGCCAGGAAGCAGCCCACGGTCAGCAGGGCCGCCACGGCGAGGAGCAGGGCCGAGGTGGTCAGCTGGAGGGGCCAGTAGTGCGAGGCGGGGTGGTAGTCGCCGTAGGCGTCGTAGGAGCCGCCGACATTCCTGCCCGACCGCACCGTCCAGGAGCTGTTGGGAAGGGCGAAGTAGGCCTTTCCGGTGCTGGTCCTCGTCGGCCACAGGTGGGGCATGAGCAGCTGGGCGGCGGTCCAGATGGCGCCGGTGACCAGCAGACCGAGGCCCAGGGCGGGCAGGGTGCGGCGGGACAGCAGGCCGGCCAGCGCGCCCGCCGCCAGCCCGCACAGGGCCAGGGCGACGAGGGTGGGGCCGTTGGTGTGGAAGGTCCAGATGTCATACCACTGCTTGGCGCTGTGGATACGACCGATGCCCGCGGCCCAGGCCAAGTGGTGCAGCCAGACCAGCAGCGCGGTCCCGGCGGCGACGGCGGCGGCCGGTGCCGCGAGCCGGACGGCCAGCCAGCGCACGGGGGTGCTGGACTGGGTCCAGGCCAGCTTGGCGGTGCCGGACTCCAGCTCCTTGCCGAACGCGCCGCCCGCCCACGCGGCCGCCAGGAAGGGGACCGCGGCCACGGTCAGGGTGGCGTAGTCGTACCAGTCCTTGTAGCGCAGGATCGCGCTCTGGTCGTACGAACACTTCTGCCAGTCCGTGCAGGCGTTGTACTGGCGCCAGCCGTCGGCCGCCGCGTCGGCCAGCGGGCCGTGCAGGAGGAGGAGCAGGATGGCGCCGGCGAGGACCAGGCCCGTCCAGACGTACAGCGCGGGGCGGTGCAGCCGCAGCAGCCAGCGGGTCAGACGCGGGCTTCCCGCGGTGATGGCCATGGTGGTCATACGGCGGCCTCCACTGCCGTCAGGGCCGGGGCCTCGGGGTTGCGGAGATGGGCGAGCACCAGTTCCTCCAGGGAGGGGGCGCCGGTGCGCCAGTCTGCGGGCAGCGGGCCCGCCGGGCGGACCAGGGCGCTGAGCCGGCGGCCGGTGGTCCGGGACTCCACGACGGTGTGCGGGCCGAGGTCGGCGTCGGCGGTGGCGTCGACCCGGGTGTGGGCGGCCAGCAGGTCGTCGATCTCGCCGGCCAGCCGGACCCGTCCGCCGCCGATCAGCAGCAGATGGTCGCAGGAGTCCTCCAGTTCGGCGACCACGTGCGAGGACATCGCGATGGTGGTGCCGTGCTGGGCGGCCTGCACCATCAGCAGGCCCATCAGCTCGTGCCGGGCCAGCGGGTCGAGGTCGGCCATGGGCTCGTCCAGAAGCAGCAGTTCAGGCCGCTTGCCGAGCGCGAGGGCGAGCGCGACGCGGGTGCGCTGGCCGCCGGAAAGAGCGCGGACACGGGTCTTCGGGTCCAGGTCGCCGCCGGCCACGACGTGCTCGGCGGCGGCCGCGTCCCAGCGCTCCGGGTTGAGGTCGGCGCCCATCCGGAGCGTCTCGGCGACCGTGAGCTGCGGATACAGCGGCTTGTCCTGGGCGACGTAACCGACCCGGCCGCGCGCCTCGGCCGGAGTGGCGCCGAGGACGGTCAGCTCGCCCTCGGTCGGGCCCAGCAGACCGGCGGCGAGGGCGAGAAGCGTGGACTTGCCCGCCCCGTTGGGGCCCACGACGGCACACACCCGCCCGGCGGGGAGCCGGAAGGCGCAGTCGCGCAGGGCCCAGCCCCCACGCCGGCCGAACCGCTTGCCGAGCTCCGAGGCCGCTATCGCGGTGTCGGTCATGAAGTCTCTCCTTGGAAGTGCTTCTCCTGCACGGCGAAGTGCTCTTCGAGTACGGCGGTGAACAGTGCGGCCACGTCGTCCCGGTCCAGGCCGGACTCACGGGCCCGGACGGCCCAGTCGTCCAGCTCCCCGTGCAGGGGGGACTCGGCCGGGGCGGTGCTCAGGGCGCGTTTCACGAACGTGCCGAGGCCGCGCCGGGCCTCGACCAGACCCTCCCGCTCCAGCTCCCGGTAGGCCTTGAGCACGGTGTTGGGGTTGATCGCGGTGGCCTCGACCACCTCACGTGCGGTGGGCAGCTTGTCTCCCGGCTGTATGTGACCGAGCCGGAGCGCCTGCTTGGTCTGCTGGACGATCTGGACGTAGGTGGCGACGCCGGAGCGCCGGTCGATGCGGTACTCGACCACTCGTACAACCACCCTTTCACTAATTGAGTAGTGAAAGGGTGGTGCAAGATGGTTCGGAAAGTCAAGGCCGAAGAATTCCGGACCCGCCCCGGAACCCGTGAACCGCTCGGCCGGGCTCGTGCGATGAGGAGACGTGAGCGGAACGAGAAGCGACGGGGAGCTGCTGCGGGCGATCGCGGCGGACTCGGACCGGCGCGCCTTCGAGGAGCTGTACCGGCGATACGCGCCGTGGCTGACCGCGCGGCTGCGCGGCCGGTGCGCCGATCCGGCGATCGTCGACGACGTCGTACAGGAGACGTTCCTCGCGGTGTGGCGGGGCAGCGCCCGCTACCACGAGGAGGGTGACGCGGCCGGGTGGCTCTGGCGGATCGGTTCGCGGCGGCTGGTCGACGCGCTGCGCGGCGACGGGGCCCGGGGCCGGCTGCGGCAGGCGCTGGCGCGGCTGCGGCACCGGGACGAGGCCTCGGCGGAGGAACGCGTGCTCGCGGGGGTGGAGCACGGGGACCTCGCCGGGGCCCTGGTCCGGCTCTCGCCGGAGCTGCGGGCGGTGCTCCAGGCGACGGTGATCGACGGGCTGACCACCCGGGAGGCGGCGGTCCTGCTCGGCATCCCGCCGGGGACGGTCAAGACACGGGCGATGCGGGCGCGCAAGCAGTTGCGGGAGGAGTTGGCATGACCTGGCATGTTGCCGAGGAGGATCTACGGGCCTACGTGCGCGGCGAGTTGGCGGCGCCGCTGCTGTGGTCGGCCGACACCCACGTCGGCTCCTGCGCGGAGTGCCGTTCGGTGCTCGCCGCGGTCTGTGACCCGGTCGCGCTGGACGCCGGCTGGGACCGCCTGGACGCCGAACTGTACGCGCCCCGGCCGGGACGGGGCGAACGGCTTCTGATGAGGGTGGGCGTCGGCGAGCACACCGCACGCCTGCTCACCGCGACCCCGGTGCTGCGCCGCTCCTGGCTGGCGTCGGTGGCGTTCGTGCTGGCGGCGACGGTGGTCGTGGTGCGCGCGGTGGACACCCCGGCCCTGTTCCTGGCCCTGGCCCCGCTCCTCCCGCTCGCCGCGGTGGCACTGTCGTACGGACCGGTCCTCGACCCCACGTACGAGATCGCCGCGGTCGCTCCGACGCACGGCTTCCGGCTGCTGATGATCCGTACGGTGGCCGCGCTGACCGCCTCGCTCGGGCTCAACTGCCTTGCCGTGCTGGCCCTTCCGGCGTACGGCCTGCTCGCCTTCGGCTGGCTGCTGCCCGCCCTCGCGCTCACCGCGGCCGGACTGGCGCTCTCCGCCCGGCTGGGCCCGCTGCTCGGCCCCGGCCTGGTCGGCGGCGCCTGGACGCTGCTGATGGTGGTGGCGGTGCGGCACCCCGCGGACAGACCGGTCGCGTTCACGGTGCTGGGCCAGTCGGTGGCGGCGGCGCTGGCCGCGCTGGCGACCTTCCTGCTGCACCGGGCGCGGGACCGCTTCGACGCCAAGCCCTACTGAACCCTTCTCTGGAGATCGAGTTGACCACCACTGTCTCCGCCGCAGGCCTCACCGTGCGCTGCGGCGGCACCCGGGCCCTGGACGGCGTCCTGCTGCGTCTGACGGACGGCGTGACGGGCCTGCTGGGCCCGAACGGCGCCGGAAAGACGACCCTGCTGAAGGTCCTGGCCACGGCCGTACCGCCCGACAGCGGCGGCTTCACGGTCCGCGGCGAGGACCCGTCGACCCCGGCGGGCCGCCTCGCCGTCCGCCGCACGCTCGGCTACCTCCCGCAGACCCCCGCATTCCACCCGGACTTCACGGTCTTCGAGTACGTCGACTATGTGGCCGTGCTCAAGGAGCTGACCGGCCGGGCCGAACGCCACCGGGAGGTGCGGCGCGTCCTGGACCGGGTCGGGCTCGCGGACGTACGCGGCAAGCGCATCAAGCGGCTGTCCGGCGGCATGCGCCAGCGGGTCGCCCTGGCCGCGGCCCTCGTCGGGGACCCCGGCTTCCTGGTCCTGGACGAGCCGACCGTCCACCTGGACCCCGAACAGCGCATGCGGTTCCGGGAGTTGATCGCGGAGGCGGGGGAGGGCCGCACGGTGCTGCTCTCCACCCACCAGACCGAGGACGTGGCGATGCTCTGCCATCACGTGATCGTCCTGGCGGGCGGCCGGGTCCGCTTCGACGGCACGCCCGCCGAGCTGACGGCGCGGGCGCAGGGCCGGGTGTGGAGCAGTACGGAACGCGCCCCGGCCGCCCGGGCGGGCTGGCGCACCGGCACGGGCACCTACCGCAACGTGGGCGACCCGCCGACCGGGGCCGACCTGCTCGAACCGACCCTGGAGGATGGCTACTTGCTGGTCCTCGACGACGACCACACGGAGGTGCCGGCCGCATGACGACGACACTGGTGAAGCCGGAGGTGCCGGAGGTGCCGGAGACGCCGGTAGGGCGTGGTCGCGACCGCCGTACCGCGTCCGTCCTGGCCCTCGCGGCCTTCGAGACCCGCCAACTGGCGCTGCAGATACCCGTGCTGTTGTTCTTTCTCCTCTATCTCGCCTACACCGGGTACGAGTTGTTCGGCCGGGACGAGGGCATGGACGCGTATCCCGTCCTCCACGACGTCGACCGGGCCACCCAGGGCGCCCCGGTGCCGCTCTGCATCGCCCTGCTGGTGTGCGTGAACCGGGCCACCCTGCTTAACCGGCGGCGCGGTCTTGAGGAGCAGTTCTCGGTGCTGGTCATGTCGCCGCCGCGCCGCACGCTGGCGCACGCCCTGTCGGTGGTGCCGTTCGCCGCCGGCGTGGCTCTGGTGGTGGGCGCCCAGTTCACCTGGGCGGCGCTGCGGCCCGGCGCGGTAGGCCACGGCTCGCTCGCCGAACTGGCCGTCGCCCCGCTGACGGTGCTGCTTTCCGGGGCGGTCGGCGTCCTGCTGGCCCGCGTCCTGCCGTACCCGGCGACCCCGCTGCTGTTCGTGATCGCCCTGGCGGTCGTCTTCAGCCTCCTCGGCGGCATCACCAGCGGCGCGCACGGCGTCCAGTGGCTCTGGCCGACGGTGCCGGAGAACGGCGGCACCCCGGTCCCGGGCGAGTTGCTGGGCCGCCCGGCGGGCTGGCACGCGCTGTACCTGACCGGTCTGACGGCGCTGGTGGCGGGCGCCGCGGTGCTGGTGGCGGGCGGCCGGACGCGCGCGCTGAAGGCGGTGACCGCCCTGGCCCTGGCGGCGACGGTGGCAGGCGCGGCCGGGCAGACGCCGGGCGGGTCCGCCGCGTTGCGGGCCGCGCGCAAGGCGGAGGCGGACAGCCCGCAGAGGTTCCAGGTGTGCGTCGAGCGCGACGGCTCCCGGTACTGCGCGTACCCCGACTGGCAGGGCTGGACGGTCGACTGGGCGGGAGTGGTCCACCGGGTGCGGTCCGAGGCGGGCGGCGAGGCGGCGACAACCCGTCTCACCATCCGCCAGCGCATCGAGGAGATCTCCGACCTGACCACGGACGCCACCCTCCCCGACAGCCGCACCCGGGGCACGGTCACGGTCGGCACCCAGTGGGGTGGCAACCGGGTCCCCGAGTTCGCGGTCGGGGTCGCCAGGGTCCTGGTGGCGGGCAACGAGCAGGCCTCGGTGGAGATGTGCGACGCCCGGGTGGTGACGACGATGTGGCTGGCCCTGGCCACCGACCCCACCCCGGAGGCCACCTTCCGTCACCTCCGCATCGACGACAGCCTCACAGGTCCGGCCGCAGTCCTCACCCCGGACGGCGGCAGCCTCGGGGTCACGGCCCAGCAGACGGAGGTCGTACGAGAACTGCTCCGCGCACCGCACGACACGGTCGCGGCCCGGGTGAAGTCCCACTGGGCGGAACTGACATCGGCGCGGACGACGACCGGGGAGGCGGCGCGGCTGCTGGGGGTGACGGTTCCGAAGGGGGCGGACGACTGCGGGGAGGGCTGACGCGGGCAGGACGGAGGCGACACGTGCCGAGGCGAACGAGGAGCCGGACATGGACAACCCCTTCCGCGACGGAGGGCCGGCCGACCGGGCGACGCCCTGGCTCTCGGCGGCCTTCGTCGTCCTGGTCCTCGTCGCCGCGCTGGTCCGCGATGCCCCGTCCGTCCTCGGGGTGCCCTACCTCGTGCTCGGCGCCATCCTCGTCGGCAGGATCTCCTACGCCGTCATCCGCAGACAGCGCGTCAGACGCCGGGACCGCCTCGGGCGCTGACGGGACGGCGGGACGCGTTCCGCCGCTCGCTCACGTCTCCGTCCGGTACATCAGGTCCGTCTCGTGGGTCACGAAGCCCAGCCGCTCGTACACCGCCACCGCCGCCGTGTTGTCGGCGTCGACGTAGAGCATCGCCGTCGGCAGGCCCCGGTCGGACAGGTGGCGCAGGCCGATGGTGGTGAGGGACTTGCCGAGGCCGCCGCCCTGGGCGGCGGGGGAGACGCCGAGGACGTAGACCTCGCCGAGGCGTTCCTGGTCGTGGACCTTCGTCCAGTGGAAGCCGAGCAGGTCACCGGCTCGCTCCGCCAGGAAGAAGCCGGCCGGGTCGAACCAGGGCTGGGACTTGCGGTCGTCCAGGTCGCGCTGGGTGAGGGAGCCCTGTTCGGGGTGGTGGGCGAAGGCGGCCGCGTTCACGGCGAGCCAGGCCGTGTCGTCCTGGCCGGGGACGAAGGTGCGGACCGTCACCCCCTCGGGGAGTTTCGGGTCGGGCAGGTCCAGGTCCGTCAACGGGCGGCGCATCTGCCTGAGTTCGCGGAACAGGGTGAGGCCGAGGACCTGGGCGAGATGACGGGCCGCCGGGTGGCCGCCGTGGGCCCAGACGCGCAGCCGCTTGCCGGAGGCCGCGAGGAGGGCGGAGCCGAGGGCGCGGCCGTGGCCGTGGCCCCGGTGGGCGGGGTGGACGACGAGTTCGGCGGCCGGCGCCTCCACCGGGTCGGTGTCCTCCAGCTGGGCGTAGCCGACGAGTTCGGCGCCGACGCTGAGCAGCAGATGGGAGACGCCCTCGCGGGCGCCGCCGCGGATCTGGATACGGCCTTGCTCTGACACCGGTTGCTGGCCGTCGGCCCGGGCCGCCTCCGCCAGCAGCCCCAGCACGGCCTCGGCCTGGTCCGGGGTGAGCGCGAAGTAGGTGTCGATGGAGCGGGAGTACATGGGTGGCCGTGCGGTGTCGTCGCTGGTCATGCGTACGAGGGTACGGGGCCGGGCGGACAAAGTGGGCGACTTCTCGACAGGCCCGTCGGGGTTCCATGCGAGCGGAGTCCGGACCTTTTATAAAACCTGTGTGAGGTGCCGTTTGGTTCCCCGTTGCTCCTGAGAATTACTCTCAGCCGCAATTCATCGAGGTCTAAGTGAAAATGGCTTTCTTCGGCTCGCGGATCACGTAATGTTTTCCATGTCGAAAGCGAACGGCGCGGACGACAGAACGAAGGAGAAGAAGATGAGCTTCCACAAGATCGTTCCGGTGAAGAAGGCGGAGAAGCCCGCCCCGAAGCCGGCGCCGAAGAAGAAGACGCCGAAGAAGCCCCAGCCCAAGCGCCCCGTGGGCCACCGGTAAACCGTCAGCGTCAAGGAGAGGAATAACCATGAGCTTCCACAAGATCGCCCCGGTCAGGAAGAACCACAAGCCCGCTCCGGCCCCGAAGAAGCCCGCGCCGAAGAAGCCGGCGCCGAAGCGCCGCCCGGTCGGCGACCAGCACTGACAAAGAATTCACAGAAGTAATTCAAATCAATTCACAGGTCGTTGCAGCAGAGCGGTAGAGGAACTGTTGCAGAACCACGACAGAGGCCACGACAGAGGCCCCGACAGAGAGGTACAGCACCATGAGCTTCCACAAGATCGCCCCGGTCAGGAAGAACCACAAGCCCGCTCCGGCCCCGAAGAAGCCCGCGCCGAAGAAGCCGGCCCCGAAGCGCCGCCCCATCGACAAGGGCTGAGCCACGTGGCGAGGCGGGGTCACCGGTTGAGCGTGGTCGCACCGGTGGCCCCGCCTCGGCATGTCCAGACAGATGAAAGAAGGGAGTTGTCGACCATGAGAGAAGCCCGGGTGGCCTTCCGCCGCTTCTGGCCGCTGACCCGCGGCGACCGCAGGTGGCTCGGCGCGATCATCGCCTGCGTGGTGGTGTCCGCGCTCGCCGAGACCGCCGCGATCCTGCTCTTCGCCAACCTCACCGACAACGCCCTGGCGGCCGGTTCGCTCTCCGCCTTCTGGGGCCCGGCCGCCGCCTGGCTGGGCGTGGCCGCACTCGGCGCGTTCGTCGGCTACTGCGGCAACTCACTGGCCACCTGGACCGCCGAGCGATTCGTGCTGCGGCTGCGCGCCAAGGTCTTCCGGCACGTCCAGGACCTGCCCCCGCACTTCTTCCAGCGGCACCGCCAGGGCGACCTGGTGGAGCGCCTCACCGGTGACGTCGAGGCCATCGAGCAGATGGTCGTCTCGGGTGTCGTCGGCACCGTCGCCGCCGCGTTCTCCGCCGTCTTCTACGCGGCCGCCGCCTTCTGGCTGCGCTGGGACCTGGCGCTGGCCACCTTCGTCCTCGCGCCCCTGTTCCTGCTCGCCGCCCGCCGCTTCTCCGGCCGGATCAAGACGGCCTCCCAGGACGAACGGGTCGCCGACGGCGCGATCACCTCCGTGGTCGAGGAGTCCCTCGGCAACGTCGTCCTCACCCAGGCGTACAACCGCCGCCGGGACGAGGAGAAGCGCCTCGACGTCGAGGCCCGCGCCTGGATGCGGGCGAGCGTGCGCGGGGCACGGCTCAGCGAGATGTACGCGCAGTTCGTCGAGGTCGTCGAAACCCTCTGTGTGCTGTCCGTGATCGGCCTGGGCGTCTGGGAGATCTCCGCCGGCCGGATGACCCTCGGCCAGCTGCTCGCCTTCGCCGCCTTCCTCGGCTACCTCTACCCGCCGATCCGCAACCTCGGCCAGCTCGGCCTCACCCTCACCGCGGCCACCGCGGGCGCGGAGCGCATCGGCGAGATCCTGGACGCCGAGCCCGCCGTCACCGACCCCGACCGGCCGGTCGGCCCCTGGCCGGTGCGCGGCTGGGTCAGCTTCCACAACGTCTCCTTCCGCTACCCCGAGTCCCGCCGGGCCTCCCTGAGAGACGTCGACTTCGCGGCCGGCCCCGGCGAACTGGTCCTGGTCACGGGCAGGAGCGGCGCCGGCAAGTCCACCCTCTCCAAGCTCCTCACCCGCTTCTACGACCCCTCGGCCGGCGTGATCTGCCTGGACGGCGTCCCGCTCACGGACGTACCCCTTGAGTTCCTCCGGGAGAACGTGGCCCTGCTCCCACAGCAGACGCTGATCCTCAACGGCACGGTCCGCGAGAACATCGGGTGCGGACGGCCGGGCGCGACGGACACCGAGATCGAGCAGGCGGCCCGGGACGCCGCCGCCCACGACTTCATCGCCGCCCTCCCCGAGGGCTACGACACCCACATCGCCCCCGGCACGGCAGCCCTCTCCGGCGGTCAGCTCCAGCGGATCGCCATCGCCCGCGCGATGCTGCGTGCCGCCCCGGTCCTCGTCCTCGACGAGCCGACGGCGGGCCTCGACGCGATCGCCGCCCGCCAGGTGGTGGCCCCGCTGCGCAGGCTGATGGCGGGCCGTACGACCATCATGATCACGCACGACCTCACCCTCGCCCCCGACGCCGACCGCATCCTGGTCGTCGACCGCGGCCGCCTGGTCGAGTCCGGCACGCACGCGGAACTGCTCGCCCGCAACGGCGCGTACGCCGGCCTCGCCCACCCCCTCCCGGAGGCGATCGCGGCGGAACCGGCGCCGGTTCCGGACGAGACGATGATCCTCAGGTGGTAGGGGCGCTATGAGCGTGTACCCCGTCCCGCGCACGGTGTGGATGAGCCGCGGTTCGCCGCGGCTCTCCAGTTTCCGCCGCAGGTACATGATGACTGCCCGACTGTTGTCCCGGCTGCTGGTGGTGCGCGGCCCGAACGGGGCAAGGCCGAGTCGTCTTTCGAGCTCCTCCAGCGATCCACCGCAGAGCGCTTTGGGCGTCGATTGCGTCGATTTCCGGAGGACGGGGCCGGTCGCGGGGTGACGCCGATGGTCACAGTTCGCTCCCCGGGATGCGCTCGCCACGGCTGACGGCGACACGGATCGCGTCTCCCAGGGATTCCGTCGCCCGGGTGAGCGCGAAGCGCACGGCCACCTCACCCGCCTTGGGGTCGGCCAGCACGGCCCTCGCTCCCACCAGGACCTGCTCCCCGGAGGAGAGCTGGGCCGCCTCGACGTCGTCGGCGAGTCGGGCGAGCATGCTGTGGTCGCTGTCGGTGCTCAGGTAGCAGGGTTTGCCTTCAGGCGTGGTCCAGGGCAACAGACGGAGGTTGCCGGTCGTCGGCGGCTCGGTCGCGGTCACGCTGAGACCTCCACTCCGTGGAGCCGGCGCAGGTCGGCATCGATGCCGTACACAGCGAGCCGCGGGTCCCGTCGCTGCTGGTGTTGCAGCCTCCGCTCGCGGAGTTCTTCCGGGGTGAGGAGGTACGGACGCACGAGGTGGGTGCGGGGTTCGAAGGGCCATACGTCGACGGGGCGGCCAGGGGATACGGCCGACGAGCTGGCGGAGGAGTGGAGTTGGGAGGGGGCGGTGCCGCCGCGGCCCCGTGAGGGCGACAACGCCCGCGAGACTGCCAGCAGTAGCAACTCGCAGAATCTGGCGATACGTTCGCGCACGTCGGCGCTCCTTCGCAGCGTCGGCCACGCCCCCCGACCGAGCAGCATCGGTCGCGGGGGTCTATCGGGGCAGGGGTCTGACGAGCGGTGAT
This sequence comes from Streptomyces sp. NPDC111744, assembly GCF_055634995.1. Taxonomy (NCBI): domain Bacteria; kingdom Bacillati; phylum Actinomycetota; class Actinomycetes; order Kitasatosporales; family Streptomycetaceae; genus Streptomyces; species Streptomyces sp. NPDC111744. The sequence continues at coordinate 325,417 of NZ_JBVKCG010000008.1, read as the reverse complement.
TACCGTTCGTGCCTCGATCGTCACAGGCTCGGCGTACGCTGCGGAAGAGGTTCGGTGTTGTCTGGGGTGCCAGACAACGGGGAGGGGTGACGTGGGCGAACGGGTTGACGCGGAGCCGGTTTCCGGGCGGGCGATGCTGGGGCAGACGCTGAGGGTTCTGCGGGAGAAGGCCGGGAAGTCACTGGGGCAGTTGGCCGAGGACACCGGGTACGAGAAGAGCTATCTGAGCCGGTTGGAGTCCGGGGAGCGGCTGTCCAAGGTGACGGTCATGGAGGACCTGGACGGGTATTACGGCACCGGTGACCTGCTGTTGAGTCACTGGAAGGCGGCGCGGCTGGATGCGTTCAAGGACCAGTACAAGGAGTTCATGGCGCTGGAGGCGACGGCGCGGATCATGTGGCTGTTCTCGCCGGGGATTCCAGGGCTTCTGCAGACCGAGGACTTCGCCCGAGGGGTGTTGTCTGGGGCGCAGACAACGGCTGACGGCGACGAGGCGGTCGAGGAGCAGGTGGCGGCTCGTCTCGGGCGGCAGTACCTCCTGAAGCAGAAGCCCGAGCCCGAAGTCCGGATCATCATGGACGAGTTCGCACTCCGGCGGCCCGCCGCCAGGGGCAAGGCATGGCAGGACCAGTTGCTGCATCTACAGACCGCCGCGCAGTGGCCCAACGTGACGCTCCAGGTGCTGCCGTTCTCGGCGGGAGCGCACCACCATATGACCGGGTCGCTGACGCTGCTCTGGCAGCGGGACGGAAGCGCCGTTGCCTACAAGGAGGGCAATGGTTGCAGCCGTCTGATCGAAGATCCGGACGAGGTCCTGCGGCAACGACTGTCCTACGATCGGCTCCGCGACCTGGCGCTGTCCCCGTCGGACTCGCTCACGTTCACCAGGGACGTACTGGAGGAGCAGAGATCATGACACGAACCCCCGACCTCCGCACCGCAGTCTGGCGCAAGTCGAGCTACAGCGAAGGGGGAGCCAACGACTGCGTCGAGGTCGCCGACGGCCACCCCGGCATAGTCCCCGTCCGGGACAGCAAGAGCCCGGCGGGCCGCCCGTTGCTCATCTCGGCCGCGTCCTGGTCGGTGTTCGTGGAGCAGGTCAAAGGGGAGGCGGGCCTCACGCCCTCGCGTGAGGCCTGAAACCGAACCTCCCGAACTTCCTACACCGCCTCGGGAGGAGCCGTCGGCGCCCCCGGCAGTCGTACCGTCGCCACGGTCCCGCCGCCGTTCGCGCGGGCCAGAGTGACCTCGCCGCCCGCCTGCTGGACCGTGCGGGCCACGATGGACAGGCCCAGCCCCGAGCCCGGCAGGGCCCGCGCGCTCGGGGAGCGCCAGAAGCGGTCGAAGACGTGCGGGAGTTCGTGCTCGGCGATGCCGGGTCCGTGGTCGCGGACCGTCAGGACGCCGCGGTCCAGGGCGACGTCGATCGTGCCGCTCTCCGGGCTGAACTTCACCGCGTTGTCGAGGATGTTGACGATCGCCCGCTCCAGGGCGGAGGGCTCCGCCCGGACGAACCACGGCTGGACGTCCGCCGTGATCGTCAGCTCCGGGCCGCGCAGGCGGGCGCGGCGCAGGGCCGCCTCGACCGTGTCCTGAAGGGCCACCACCTGTACGCGTTCACCGCGCTGGCCCTCCGAGCGGGACAGCTCCTGGAGGTCACCGATCAGCGCCGCCAGCTCCGTCATCTGCGCCTTCACCGAGTCGAGCAGCGCCTTGCGGTCCGCCGGGGGGATCGGTCGGCCCGTCTCTTCACTCCGGGTGAGGAGTTCGACGTTCGTGCGGAGGGAGGTGAGCGGAGTGCGGAGTTCGTGACCGGCGTCGGCGATGAGCTGCTGTTGGAGCTCCCGGGAGTTGGCCAGGGACGTGGTCATGCTGTTGAAGGAGCGGGACAGGCGGGCGATCTCGTCGTCGGCCTCCTCCTCCACCGGGATGCGGATGCTCAGGTCCTCGGTGCGGGCGACATGTTCGACGGCCTCGGTCAGTTCGTCGACGGGGCGCAGGCCGGCCCGGGCGACCGCGAGGCCCGCGACTCCGGCGCCGAGGACTCCGACGCCGGACACGAGGAGGAGGAGCAGGGCCAGTTCGTTGAGGGTCGACTCGGTGCCTTTGAGAGGTATGGCGATCATCAGGGCGGTGTCCTGGACCATTCCCTTGGAGTCGAAGTCACCGGTGTTGATGATGACGGCAGTCGTGAGGATGCGTACGGAGTTGCCGTCTTTGTCGGTGCCGTTGCGCAGAATCGCCTTGTTGGGATCCGGATTCGCCGCGAACGACTTGTCGCTTCCGCTGACCTTCACCAGGGTCGTAGAACCATCCAGCAGACAGGCACTGCCGTCGGACTTGACCAGCTGGGTGTAACCCTTGAAACGCCCGCCGAAGCCGAGGCCTCCGGTCGGAGTCTGGGAGCAACTCGTCAGCGCAGTCTGGACCTGCGCGGCCGGCATCGCCCGGGGGATGCTCGACTTCAGGTCGGCGTTGATCTCGTCGTACAGCTTCCCCTGCACGATGAACCAGCACGTCACCGACACCGCCGCCACCGCGAACGCCACCGCCGCCGCGACCAGCATCGACAGGCGGGCGCGGATCGGGAGGTTGCGGAAGCGGCGGGCGAGCCTGTTCACTCCGCGCCGCCCTGGCGCAGGACGTACCCGACGCCGCGCACGGTGTGGACGAGGCGGGGCTCGCCGCCGGCCTCGGTCTTGCGGCGGAGGTACATGACGTAGACGTCGAGGGAGTTCGAGGAGGGCTCGAAGTCGAAGCCCCAGACCGCCTTGAGGATCTGCTCGCGGGTGAGGACCTGGCGCGGGTGGGCCAGGAACATCTCCAGGAGCGTGAACTCCGTGCGGGTCAGCTCCACCTGCCGGCCGGCCCGGGTGACCTCGCGGGTCGCCAGGTCCATGCGCAGGTCGGCGAAGGTGAGTGCCTCGTCGTCCTGGCCCCCGTCGCCCACCGTGCCCGTGTAGGAGCTGCGGCGCAGCAGGGCACGGATGCGGGCGAAGAGTTCGTCGAGTTCGAAGGGCTTGACCAGGTAGTCGTCCGCCCCGGCGTCGAGGCCGGTGACGCGGTCGCCGACCGTGTCGCGGGCCGTCAGCATCAGGATCGGGGTCGTGTCGCCCGCCCCGCGGATCCGGCGGGCGGCGGTCATGCCGTCCATCCGCGGCATCTGGATGTCGAGGACGATCAGGTCCGGCTTGTAGGCCGTGGCCTTCTCCAGCGCGTCCGCCCCGTCGACGGCGACCTCGGTCTCGTACCCGTCGAAGGCCAGGCTGCGCTGGAGGGCTTCGCGTACGGCCGGCTCGTCGTCGACGATCAGAATGCGCTGGGGGTCACGGTCGCCTTCGGCGGGGCTCATCGCTCGCGGTTCCTCGGGGTGTGATGGATCGGGGTGCGGTGGTTCGTGGATAGGACGCCTCTCAGCCTCGCATGTTTCCGGGCTGTCGGGTATGCACGCCGGTGGGGTGGTAAGCCCCTAGCCGCGCACCAGGGTCATCCGGCTCAGGGGCACCTTGCGCTGGTGCGGGCGGGCCGCGGACATGCGCAGTCCCATCAGCTCCGGGGCCGGCACGATCTCCGGGGCGCGCACGGCCGGGGCCACCGCCGCCTCGGTCGGCGCGTGGAGCTCGTACGCCACGGCAAGGGCCAGGGTGAGGCCGGCCGGACCGTCGGCGGCCGTCGCGTGCGAGACCTTCGAGACCTGCGGGACCTGCTTCATGACCTTGTTCATGACCTTGTTCATGACGTACTCCCTTGCTCTTGGTACCGGTGGTTCAGCTGGTGGAGCCCGCCCGCAGCTTGGCCAGGTCGGACTTGACGGTGTTGATCGGGATGGCGAAGCCGAGGCCGACGCTGCCCGCGTCCGAGGAGGACGACGAGGAGGCCGAACTGGCCGAGTACATCGCCGAGTTGATACCGACGATGTTGCCGCCGGCGTCGATCAGCGCGCCGCCGGAGTTGCCGGGGTTCAGCGAGGCGTCGGTCTGGATCGCCTTGTAGGTCGTGGTCGACGAGCCCGTGTCGCCGTTGAACTGCTGACCGCCGAAGGAGAACGGCCACCGGCCGTTGCCGCCGCCGCCCTGCTGTTGCTGCTGCTGGCCCTCGTCGGTGGAGACGGTGACGTCCCGGTTGAGCGCGGAGACGATGCCGCTGGTGACGGTGCCGGTCAGGCCCTCGGGGGAGCCGATCGCCACGACCGAGTCACCGACCTGGACGCCGTCGGAGTTGCCGAGGGTCGCGGGCTTGAGGCCGGAGGCGTTCTGAAGTTTGAGAAGGGCGAGGTCCTTGGAGCTGTCGGTGCCGACGACCTTCGCGGTGTACGACTTGCCGTTGCTGGTCGTGACCTTGATCGACTGGGCGCCGGAGATCACGTGGTTGTTGGTGACGATCTCGCCGTCGCTGGTGATGACCACACCGGAGCCGGTGGAGGTGCCGCTGCTGAGGGTCGCGTTGACCTCTACGACGCTCGGGCTGACGGCGGCGGCGATCGCGGCGACGTTGCCCTTCTTGCTGGAGGGCACCACGTTGGTGGTGGTGCTGCTGGAGACGACGTCGTACTTGCTGGTCAGCTCCTGGAAGGCGTACGCGGTGCCGCCGCCGACGGCCGCCGCCACGATCGCGACCGCGGCGAGGAGGGCTATCGGGCCCCGGGTGCGCTTCTGCTTCGCGTGGGCCGAGTGCTCCGGGTGCTCCGCCGTGTGCTGCGGCGGCGCCGCCGCGTACTCCGGGAGCAGCGCGGTCTGCGGCTCCACGGTGACCGGCTGAGCGGCCTGCCGCGTCGGCTGGTGGGCCGGCGGGGGCGGCCACTCCGGGTTCACGGGGGCGGAGGCGTGCTGCTGCTGGGGGTACGCGCCCTGGTAGGCGTCACCCTGGGGACCCTGGGGGTTCTCGTACTCGCCGCTGCGGCGGAGGCTCTCGGTCATGACAAGTAGCTTGTCCCGTGACCATGAGAGCTTCCTGAGGGCCCGCTGAGAACGCCGCGAGAAGCGTGTTTGCCCGATATAAGGAACCTTCTCGCAGGCTGAGCGGGGTTCTCAGAAACCGTTCATGAAGGGTTTCCTGTGGGGCCTGTGGGGCCTGTGGGTGCGGCTGCGGGCCGCTGGGGGCTGGTCGCGCAGTTCCCCGCGCCCCTAGAAGCAGGGCGCCACGGCGAGCGCCCTTTCAGGGGCGCAGCCCGCACCCGCGCTCGCAGAGCTACCCGCACCCGCAGGAGCCCCGGACCACCAACCGCGAGGGAAACGTCTTCAACCGCTCCCGCCGCGACCCCGCCACCCGCAGCCCGTCGTCCAGCACCAGGTCCACCGCCGCTCGCGCCATCGCCGGCCGGTCCGATGCGATCGTTGTCAGCGGCGGGTCCGCCAGTGCCGCTTCCTTGATGTCGTCGAAGCCGGCCACCGCCAGCTCCCCCGGCACGTCGATGCGCAGCTCGCGGGCCGCCCGCAGCAGGCCGATCGCCTGGTCGTCGGTGGAGCAGAAGAACGCCGGCGGCCGGTCGGGGCCGGCCAGCACCTCCAGGGCCACCCGGTACGCGTCGTACCGGTTGTACGGCGCCTCGAACAACCGGCCCTCCGTGGTCAGGCCCGCCTCCTCCATGGCCCGCTTCCAGCCCTCGACGTGGTCGGAGACCGGGTCGCCGACGGCCGGGGTGTCCGCCGTACCGCCCATACAGGCCACGTACTCGTAGCCGTGCTCCAGCAGGTGCCGGACGGCGAGCTGGGCGCCGCCCAGGTCGTCCGTCACCACCGCCACGTCGTCGATCGCCTCCGGCCGCTCGTGCAGCAGCACCACCCGGGCGTCCCAGGCGTCGATCTCGGCGGCGGCCAGGTCGTTCAGCGCGTGCGAGACGAGGATGAGGCCCGAGACCCGCATCCCCAGGAACGCGCGCAGGTAGTGGACCTCGCGCTCGCCGACGTAGTCGGTGTTGCCGACCAGCACCATCTTTCCGCGCTCGGACGCGGCCTGTTCCACCGCGTGCGCCATCTCGCCGAAGAAGGGCTGACGGGCGTCCGGGATGATCAGGCCTACGAGGTCCGTGCGCCGGGATGCCATCGCCTGGGCGACCCGGTCGGGCCGGTACCCCAGTTCCTTGATCGCGGCGAGGACACGCTCGCGCGTGGCCGGTGCGACCGGCCGGGGTCCGTTGTTGATGACATAACTGACCACGGCGGTCGAAGTTCCCGCCAGCCGCGCCACATCATCCCGAGTCACCTTGGCCACGCGCGGAGTCTACGCGGATGGACCCGCTCTGGGCAGGGCGTTTCGAAGCTTCGCTTGCGTAAGCAATGCCCTGTCCGGGCGACGGTCATGCCGCGCCCGGACCACCACTACGCCTCCGTCGGTACCTCGACCGCGTCCAGGGCCGCCGAAGCGTCCGCATCCTCCGGCTTTGGACCCTCCGCACGCGCCCTGGCCTCGTCGCTGACCCGCTCGCCCCGCTCGCCCTTCTCAGGGGTAACGAATCGATAACCGACGTTCCGGACGGTCCCGATCAAGGACTCGTGTTCCACGCCGAGCTTGGCGCGCAGCCGCCGTACGTGTACGTCGACGGTCCGGGTGCCGCCGAAGTAGTCGTACCCCCAGACCTCCTGGAGCAGCTGTGCACGAGTGAACACCCGGCCGGGGTGCTGGGCCAGGTACTTGAGGAGCTCGAACTCCTTGAAGGTGAGGTCGAGGACCCGTCCCTTGAGTTTCGCGCTGTACGTCGCCTCGTCGACAGAGAGGTCGCCGTTGCGGATCTCCATGGGGGAGTCGTCGTTGACGATCTGCTGGCGGCCCATGGCGAGCCGCAGCCGTGCCTCGACCTCCGCCGGGCCGGCGGTGTCGAGGAGTACGTCGTCGATGCCCCAGTCGGCGGTGACGGCGGCGAGCCCGCCCTCGGTGACGACCAGGATCAGCGGGCAGCCGGGGCCGGTCGACCGCAGCAGCTGGCAGAGGCTGCGGACCTGCGGGAGGTCGCGGCGGCCGTCGATCAGGATGATGTCGGCACCCGGGGTGTCGACGAGGGCGGGGCCTTCGGCCGGGGCGACCCGCACGTTGTGCAGGAGCAGGCCGAGGGCCGGCAGCACCTCCGTCGACGGCTGGAGGGCGTTGGTCAGGAGCAGCAGAGAACTCATACGTCTGGTTCCTCCTCGGTCCCTGCGAGGACTGTGTGCAATGACACTGCGCTGCGCTCCCGATGCTCCATACACCCGCGGTCACTTGGAGTTTCCCGCTTCGTATACAACGCTTCCGAAAGCACAAAAGGACCCGGTGGCGGCGCTGCCCGAGTCCTCTGCCCAGCAGAATAGCCCACATGAGCATCGGTCCGGCAGGTCATGTGGCACGTTCCGCCGTTCGTCCGACATATGAGACGACCAGAAACGCCTCTATGCGGACGTTTCTGCGCACGGACGACGGGGTTTCCATCGATTCCGTATACGATCCCGCCTCCGTTGTATACGACGGCTCCCGTCCACCCTCCCGTGATCTGGTGTTCGTCATGGCCCACGGTTTCACGGGCGACGTGGACCGGCCACACGTACGACGGGTGGTGACCGCCCTGCGGCGTTACGCGCCGGTGGTCAGCTTCTCCTTCCGGGGCCACGGCCGCTCCGGCGGCCGCACCACCGTCGGCGACCGCGAGGTCCTCGACCTGGTGGCGGCGGTGCGCTGGGCGCGCCACCTCGGGCACTCCCGCGTGGTGACCGTCGGCTTCTCGATGGGCGGCTCGGTGGTGCTGCGGCACGCGGCGCTGAACGCCGGGGTGGACGCGGTGGTCTCCGTGTCGTCCCCCGCCCGCTGGTACTACCGGGGCACCGCACCCATGCGCCGGGTCCACTGGCTGGTCACCAGACCCGAGGGGCGTCTGGTCGGCCGCTACGGCTTCCGCACCCGAATCCACCACCGCGACTGGGACCCGGTGCCGCTGTCCCCGGTGGAGGCGGTGCCGAAGATCGCCCCCACTCCGCTGCTGATCGTGCACGGCGACAGCGACGGCTACTTCCCGGTCGACCACCCCCGGATGCTGGCGGCCGCCGCCGGTGACGCCGCCGAGGTCTGGCTGGAGCCCGGCATGGGCCACGCCGAACACGCGGCGGACGACCGGCTGCTGGCCAGGATCGGCGACTGGGCGGCCTCCCGGGCGGGCTAGCCTGAGCCTGTACAACAGCCACACAGTTACCCAGCCGACCGATTGTTCTTTCTTACTGAGTCTCTTGAGGAACCTGATGCCCAAGGTCACGGTGCGCTACTGGGCCGCCGCGAAGGCCGCGGCCGGGATCGCCGAGGAGCCGTACGACGCGGACACCCTCGCCGAGGCGCTGGACGCGGCACGCATGCGACACCCCGGGGAACTCGCGCGCGTCCTGCGGCGATGCTCCTTCCTCATCGACGGTGACCCCGTGGGGACGCGCGAGCATGAGACGGTACGGCTGGCCGAGGGCGGCACGGTCGAGGTGCTCCCGCCGTTCGCAGGAGGGTGAGCGAGACCTATGACCAACCAGCCGTACGAGGGCTACGACCCGTACCAGCAGCCCCCCGCCCAGCCGCAGTGGGGCTACGAGGAGCAGCAGTACGCCACGCAGCAGTGGCAGGGGCAGACCTGGGAGACGCAGACGCAAGCGCCCGTGCAGGCGGCGCAGCCGCAGGCGCCGGCCGGGGAGACGGCGTACATGCCCCAGCAGCCCCAGCAGCCCCAGCAGCCGCAGCCCCCGCAGCCGTACGCATCGTCACAGCAGCAGCCGATGTACGGACAGCAGCCGCAGCAGGCACCGCAGCCGACGCACACCCCGCCCCCGGCCCCCGCGCCTGCCCCCGGCCCCGCTGAGCCCGGCACCGGCTACGGTCCCGCCACCCTCGCAGGCAACGCGCGCATCACCGACGCGCAGCGGGCCCGCCTCGAAGGCCGCTCGCCGATCATCGAGCCGGGGATGCAGCCGGCCCTGCTGACCGGCCTGCTGGGTCTGCTGCTGGCGGTGGCGGCCCCGGTGTCGTCGTACGCCCTGGTGGTCCCCCTGGTGATCCTCCAGGCGGTGACGGCGGCGGGCTGGTTCCGGCTGAACGGCATGTGGCCCGCCCGGCAGGGCATCGCCCTCGCCTTCCTGGGCGCGCTGGCGGCGGACGCGGCGGTACTGGTGGCGGGCCGCGACCAGGCCCCGGCGGCGATCCTCGGCCCGCTGGGCATCTGGGTCCTGCTGTCCCTGGTCCTCCAGCTCCGCTCGCACGCGGACCCCGACACCCGTATGTACGGCCTGATGGCAACGGTCGCCTCCTCCGCACTGGCGATCATCGCGACGGGCTTCCTGGGCGCGGACCCGGACGCGGCGTCGGTGGGCGCGGCGGCGGTCGCGGTGGCGGTGGTGGCACGGGCGCTGCCCCTGCCGACGGTGGCGTCGGTGATCGTGTCGGTGCTGGCCGCGGCCGGGGCGGGCATCGCGGTGGGCGGTATGACCGGGGTGGGCGCCAAGGGCGCGCTGATCGGAGCGGGGGCCGCGGTGTGCGCGCTGGCCGGGCACCGGGCGGCGAGCTACGACTACCCGTCGAAGTTCGTCCACTTCACGGCGGGCGTGGCGCTGCCGCTGGCCGCGGCGGCACCGGCGGTGTGGATCCTGGGGCGCTGATGCCGGCGCCCCGTCAAGGGCGTGGGCCCGCCACCACTGTCACAGGTGGTCGACAATCCCGGGTGGGACCGCTCCCTCGGGGCTAGCGTGAGATCACCGACGTGCACAGCGTCCACAGCATGCACAGCCGAATCGCCGACCCGTCGACCCGGGGGAACCCATCACATGCGCGCCCTGCGAATATTCCTGATCGTCGTCGTCATCCTCGGCGTGCTCTTCGTGGTCGTCGACCGCGTCGCCGTGCACTTCGCCGAGGGCCAGGCCGCCGACAAGCTGAAGACGACGGAAGACCTCGCGAGCACCCCTGACGTCTCCATCAAGGGCTTCCCGTTCCTCACCCAGGTCGCCGGCGGCACGCTGGACGACGTGGTGGTCGGCGTCAAGGAGTACGACGCCACCACCGGCACCGCCGGCAAGACGATCCGTATCGAGGACCTGAAGGCCGACATGAAGGGCGTCACCTTCACCGGCGGCTACAGCTCCGCCGCCACCGCGCAGACAGCCACCGGCACCGCGCTCGTCTCCTACAGCGAGTTGCTGAAGAACGTGAACGCCCAGCCCACCGACCTCGGCCTCGGCTTCACCGGCAAGGTCGTCGGTCTCGCCGACGGCGGCAACGGCAAGATCAAGGTCACCGTCGACGTCACCGTCCCCGGCGTCAACGCCCACCAGAAGGTCCCCGTTCTCAGCACGGTCACCGTCAAGGACAACACCGTGCAGGTCCACGCCGACAACCTCCCCAAGCTCGCCGGGGTCAACCTCGTCGAGGACCGGTTCCGGGAGGCCGCCGACTTCCAGCAGGCGATCAGCCGGCTCCCCGGCGGTATCCAGCTGGACAAGGTGCAGGCGGCGGCGGACGGTGTGGAGATCGGGGTGAAGGGTTCGAACGTCAGGCTGGCGGGGTAGAAGGCGCCACGGCGGCGGCCGAGGGGACCCGGTCCATCGGGCGAGACGGCCGAGAGGGCCGGTTCCGGCGGCCGGGACGGCCGACGGGCTCCGTCCAGTAGTCGAGACGGCGCCGTCCGTACCGTAGATGCGCCGACGGCCGCAGCGGGGCGGCCGCGGCCCGATCACGCCTCGCGCCCTCACCTCATCCCATAATCCGGACGATCGCGTCTCATCATGCGACATGCCGGTGACATGCCCGGTCATCCGTCCCTACGATCGAGCCCATGAAGCGTCAGGCGGATCTCACGAAGCGGCGGGCAGTCGACCTGTGCCGCGTGGCCGCCATGCTCTGTCGCCCCTTCTGACGGCGGAGGCCCCTGCCTCCGCATCCCCCCTGCCCTCCCACGCCGAGGGCCTCCGTGCGCGCCTGCGCGCACCCATCCGCACTCGCACGCCCCGCCGCAACTGCCCCGGAGGAGAAAGAGCATGAGCCGCAGCGACGTCCTGGTCGACGCCGACTGGGTCCAGGACCACCTGGACGACCCGAACATCGCGATCGTGGAGGTGGACGAGGACACGTCCGCCTACGAGAAGAACCACATCCGCAACGCGATCCGCATCGACTGGACCAAGGACCTGCAGGACCCGGTCCGCCGCGACTTCATCGACCAGGAGGGCTTCGAGAAGCTCCTGTCGGCGAAGGGCATCGCCAACGACACGCTGGTGATCCTGTACGGCGGCAACAACAACTGGTTCGCGTCCTACGCCTACTGGTACTTCAAGCTCTACGGCCACGAGAACGTCAAGCTCCTCGACGGCGGCCGCAAGAAGTGGGAGCTGGACGCCCGCGAGCTGGTCGAGGAGGTCCCGGAGCGCCCCGAGACCACCTACACGGCCAAGCCGCAGAACACCGCCATCCGCGCCTTCCGTGACGACGTCGTCGCCGCGATCGGCGCGCAGAACCTGGTCGACGTGCGTTCGCCCGACGAGTTCTCCGGCAAGCTGCTCGCCCCGGCCCACCTGCCGCAGGAGCAGTCGCAGCGCCCGGGCCACATCCCGACCGCCCGCAACATCCCGTGGTCGAAGAACGCCAACGACGACGGCACCTTCAAGTCGGACGACGAGCTCAAGGAGCTCTACGCCGAGGAGCAGGTGGACCTCGCCAGGGACACCATCGCCTACTGCCGTATCGGCGAGCGCTCGGCGCTGACCTGGTTCGTCCTGCACGAGCTGCTCGGTGTCGAGAACGTCAAGAACTACGACGGCTCGTGGACCGAGTACGGCAGCCTCGTCGGCGTCCCGATCGAGCTCGGCGCCAACAAGTAAGAACAAGCAAGTCCCCAGACCGACCTTTCAAGACCTCAACAGGAGTACGACATGTGTGGAGCGAAGGCCGGCGGCCCGGACGCCTCGACGATCAAGCCCGGTGAGACCACGATCCAGGGTCAGGTGACCCGCGACGGCGAGCCGGTGACGGGCTACGTCCGCCTCCTGGACTCGACCGGCGAGTTCACCGCGGAGGTCCCCACCTCCGCCACCGGACAGTTCCGCTTCTACGCGGCGGAGGGCACCTGGACCGTCCGTGCCCTCGTCCCCGGCGCCACCGCCGACCGCACGGTCGTCGCCCAGCAGGGCGGCCTGGCCGAGGTCGCGATCGCGGTCTGACCGACAGGCAAGCGCAAGGGCCGCACCTCGCGGGTCGAAGACCTGAGGTGCGGCCCTTCGCCGTGTCCGGACACCGGACCTACCCTGGATGCATGCTGGCACGGCGTCGTCGCGTGTACTTCGTCATGATGGGGATCTGCATCGGTCTCTTCGTCCTGGCCTGGGGAGTCGTACGCATCTGGTCCGTCCCCGCCGCCGTGGGGATGTGCGTGGTGGCCATGGTGATCCCGCCCGTGGCGGCGATGGTCGCGAACCGGAGGGGTCCCGACGACCGCTGGTGGGACGACCCCTCCGGCGACCCCAAGTCCGACGAGTGGTGGGACGAGCTGGACGGGAAGAAGCGCCCCCGGTCCTGACCCCTGACGTCCCCGGCTCCTATCGGAACGCCTGGACGTTGCGCCGGGCCCACTCGGCGAAGGTCCGGGGCGGACGCCCGAGAACGCCCTCGATGTCCGGGCTGAGCCGCAGCTCGCCGGCGTTGGGCTCGCCGAGGACGGCTAGCGTCGTCTCCACCACCGGCTCCGGCATGAACGCGGTCATCCGCGCGTACGCCTCGGCCCGGGTCAGCTCCACGAACCGCACCGCCTCGCCGAGGGCCTTGCCGATGGCCGCCGCCTGCTGCCGGGGCGTGACGAGCGCCGGCCCGGTCAACTCGTATACCCGGCCCCTGTGTTCGTCCTTGCGCAGGGCCACGGCGGCGACCTCCGCGATGTCCGCCGGATCGACCACCGGGATCCCGACGTCACCGAACGGCGCGGCGACGATCCGCTCGGCGCGTACCGACTCGGCCCAGGCGTAGGCGTTGGACGCGAAGCCGCCGGCCCTGAGGACCGTCCAGGCCGGCCCCGACCCGCGCACGGCGTCCTCGATCACCCGCATCGCTCCGCCGTGCGAGGGCGACTCCGGCCTGGTCACCACACCCTGCGAGGAGAGCAGCACCACCCGCCCCACCCCGGCGTCCACGGCCACCGCCAGCACGGCCCGCGCGTCGAGCCCGTGTCCGCCCGTGCCGCCGTCGTGCAGGAACAGCGCGTCGGCACCGTCGAGCGCGGGCCGCAGAGTCGCCGGCTCGGCCAGATCGGCGCGCACATGGACGGCACCGCTCGGCAGGTCCACGGGGGCGATCCCCCGCGACACCGCCGTCACACGCTCCCCGGCCTCCGCCAGCGCCGCCACCAGCGACCGGCCCACGTTCCCGGTCGCACCCGTCACCACGATCATGCTCAACTCCCGTATTTTCCGGTGGTCTTCCGCGATGACAGCGACGCTAACAGTGCCGGTATAGTAGGTACCTAGAGGAAAGTGACTACCTCAGAGGGGTGTGGCTCATGGCGACCGAGACATCACGACCGGCGCCCGACGCCCTGTCCGACCCCGAGCTGGCCTGCCCGGTCTCCCCGGTCGTGGACATCGTGTTCAGCCGGTGGACCACACCGGTCCTCTGGTCGCTGCACACCTTCGGCCGCCAGCGGTTCGTCCAGCTGGAGCGCCGTATCAAGGGCATCACGCCGAAGGTGCTCACCCAGCGGCTGCGCCAGCTGGAGCGCGACGGCCTGGTGGTACGCACGTACCACCCCGAGGTGCCGCCGCGCGTCGAGTACGAGATCAGCGACCTCGGCAGCACTCTCGCCCCGCTCTTCGCCCACCTCGCCGAGTGGGCCGACGCCCACCTCGACCACGTCGAGACGGCCCGGCAGTGCTACGACGAGGCGGGATCCCCGCGCCCCTGAGGCGCGGTCTAGTACACGAGCGCCTGCGCCCCGTCCGCCAGCGCCTCCTGCACGAAGACCTGCGCACCCGCGATCCGTACGCCCTCGATGACGTCCTTCTCCGTGATGTCCCGGCGTGCCGCGCACTGCGTACAGAGCGTGAGCGTGCCACCCGCCAGGATCGAGTCGACCAGGTCCGGCAGCGGAGCGGCATGCGGCAACTCGAACTCGGCTGCCCGCCCCGGCAACGCGAACCACGAGGACTCACCGGTCAGCCACATCGACACCTCGACGCCACTGGCCACGGCCACCGCCGCCACCGTGAACGCCTGCGAGCACCGCTCCGGGGCGTCCGCCCCGGCCGTCACCTTGATCACGAGCTTCTTCGCCATGCGTGCAGGGTAATCCCGGCCTGCGCCCGCCTACGCCGGTGTCAGCCCCGCGTAGTCCGAGAATATCCGGCGACACCTCGTGTGCCGGGTCTCACACCTCGTGTGCCGGGTCTCCTGGGTGTGCCCGCACCTCCCTGACACACACCGCGCCGCGTACTCCGGCGGGCGGGTCATGGCTGGTGCTCCGTGCGCTGGTGCAGGCGCAGCAGCACGTTCGCGTCAGTGGCCGCGCTGTGGTCGTGGACGGCCAGGGCCGTCTCACGGCGGTCGCCGAGATCCGCGCACTCGGCGCAGCCGGGGACCGGCCGGGGCGGGCGGCTCAGGTCGTCGGGGGACGGCGGCACGGACCACGTACTGCGGTCGTTCGCGGCGCGTACGCCGGCGCTGATCCGCTCTCTGTCCGTAGCGGGCCGTAGCGCCGCCGGGTCGGCCTGCCACTCCCTGCCGCCGCCGACGGGACGCAGCATCGCGTACCGCCCCGACTGGTCCCGGTACTCGCCGACCTGGTCGGTGGCGGTGTCGTAGAACAAGGTTCCGGGCTCCATGGTATTTGCTCCTTTCGTCCAACATCTATACGAAATGCGTGAGTTGGACTACTCTGGGTATCGAGGCTGCTACGAGCATGGCCCGGAGGTGGCGTCGGCACGCCGATGGCGAGCGGTTCTTCCCCGTCTGGCGGCGCTAATTCCACAAATTCCATGGCGTACCAGGGAGGGGTGCGGTGCCGCAGAGGCGGGTGGTGACGGAGCGTAGTCAGGAGCCCAGGCAACGGTTCGCGGAGGAGTTGCGGTTGTTGAGGGCGGACAAGGGGGTGAGCTTACGGGAGCTGGCGATGGCGGATCCCACGCAGTTCCGGGAACGGTATCGGCACTACATGACGCTGGAGGCCGATGCGGTGAGTATGTGGCAGTACTCGCCGAGCCTCCTTCCGGGCCTGCTGCAAACTCCCGAGTACGCCACGGAGTTGCTCAGGCAGGGCGGGCTCAAGGGCGACGAACTGGGAGCGCAGGTCGAGGCTCGGATGGGGCGACGCGAGGCGCTGCTACGGGACGACTGCCCCCAGTTCCGCGCGCTTCTCTCCGAAGCCGTGCTGCGCACGTCACTCCAGGAACCCGACGAGTGGCAGGGGCAGTTGGAGCACCTGACGCTGATGAGCCATCGCCTCAACGTCACGATCCAGCTGCCGCACTGACGTTCGTCGCCCGGCCGTCGCACAACGCGTGGTCGATCAGCAGGCTCGCCGCGTTCTCCTGGGCCAGGATGTGCTCCGGGGTGTCGCTGCGTGCCTCGGACATGGAGACCACCGCGCTGCGCCTGCCGTCCTCGGTGACGCCGTTGAGGGTGATGTAGCCGCCGTCCCCGCCCTCGTGGCTCCAGTAGCTTCCGCCGCAGCTCAGGGGTCGTTCGACCAGGCCGAGCCCGTACCGGCCGCCGGGCCACAGCTGCTGGACCTCGGCGTTCACGGGGACCGTCCGCTTCATCTCGGCCAGTTGGCGTGCCGGGAGGAGGCGGCCGGAGAGCAGTGCGCGGAGGAGGCGGTTCTCGTCGTGGGTGGTCGTGACCCAGGAGAGGTTCTCGGGGTCCACCGGGATCTGGTCGGTGACGTCCACCCGGGAGCCGGGGCCGAAGTACTGGTAGGCCTGGGCGTGAGGCCTGGGGAGGGTGGGCGAGGTGCCCAGCCAGCGGGTCCGGTCGAGGCCGAGCGGGCGCAGGACGCGGTCCTCGATCTCCTGGTGGGCGGGGTGGCCGGTGGCCTTCTGGATGACCAGGGCGAGCAGGACGTATCCGGTGTTGGAGTACGCCCAGCCCTTGCCGGGCCGGAAGTCCGGTGCGTGGGCCATGGCGCGGGCGACGAGTTGCCCGGGGCCGTAGACGTCGTGGCGCTGCTGGTAGTACTCCTCCGGCGTGGTGTAACCGGGCAGGTCGTCGTGGATGCCGCTGGTGTGCTGGAGCAGCTGGCGGACGGTGATCCGGCGGCCGTCGTTGCCGTTCCCCTGGACGACTCCCGGCAGCCAGTGGTCGACCGTGTCGTCCAGGGACAGCCTGCCCTCGGCCTCCAGCTGGAGGACCACGGTGGCGACCAGCGTCTTGGCCGTGCTGGCCATGCGGAAGTAGCCGTCGGCGGCGACCGGGCGGCCGGTGTCCAGGTCGGCGGTGCCGCTGGTGGCGACCGACTGCCGGCCGTCGGGCGCGATCACGCGGGCCTGCACACCGCTGATACCGAGAGCGTGGATCGCGTCGGTGTCCCGCTGTAACCGCCCCACCGGGGAGGCGGTGGCGGTGGTCGTCGCGGTGGAGAGCAGAGCAGCGACACCGAGTGCCATGGCGAGGTGCTTTCGCGCAGTCGAAATCATGACTGAACGCTAGGTTTGCCCCTCCTGGGGCGCGATCCGGCGCACCCCAGGATCGGAGTGGGGGTTACCCCCCTGGCATCAGCGCCGCATCGAGGTCGCCTCGCTGTCGGCTGATCAGCTCGCTCGCCAGGATCGGAGCCGCTCGGCGATGCCGTACGAATCGAGCCGTAGTGCGCGAATATCATGGATGAGGTCGCGCCACAGTTCGAACTTCGTCTCCACGCGTTTCCCGGAGGCTTCCAGGTAGGCGACTGCGACGCCGTATCCGAACAGCTCGTTGCGGGCGGGAAGCGGGCGCAGCAGAACGATCTCTTCGAGAAACGTCGCGGCCCGCCAGTACGCGTCCGGGTCGGAGTGATCGAGGCGTGGGGTGTTGACACGGTGGCGAGCCGCCATGCCGACGAGGATGGAGAGGTCGTTGACGGTGAGGTCGCGGTGGAGGATGTCTTCCTGGCGATCCAGGAACCACCGGTAGTCGACGTGCAGTTCCAAGGGTCAGGCCACCTGTCCGGTGTCTTCGGTGACGGGCGGGAGCCCGCCGAACTCGGCGTCGAAGGCCTCCTGGATGCCGGGTTCGTTGATCACGCGGCGGAAGGCGGCGGTCGCCGTGGCGAGGGCTCGCTCGCGCTGCTGCTCCACAGCCAACCGGGCGAGGTACTCCTTGATGGAGAGCCCCTGTGTGTCTGCCAGCTCTCGCAGTATGTCTCTGGTGGCGTTGTCGATCTTGACTGTGGTATCCGTCATGCCGCGAGTATGCCGCACGGTATACCATTCTGGCTACCGTCGCTTACGCCGGGACAGGCCCCCTCACGCGGAGCGGTACGCGGCGGTCGCTGTCCGGACGAACGAGCGGAGCAGAGGGCTCGTGTCGCCCTCCCGCCACGCCACCACCACCCGGCTCGGCCGCATGTCCACGACCGGCACCGTCACGAGCCCGGCGCCCGGCTCGTGGTCGGTCATCGTCATGCCCACCGTGCCGTTCCACAGCACCGCCTGCCGGCACTCCTGGACCGCTCGCACCACCGGCCCCTCCCGCACCGTCCCGCCGTTCCAGTACGACTGCCAGCGGCCGTCCGTGCCCTCCGGGAACCGGAACCACCGCCGGTCGGCGAGGTCGGCCAGCGTCAGGCTCTCCCGCCGGGCCAGCGGATCGTCGGCGCGGAGCAGCGCACCCACCGGGTCGGCCCGCAACTCCCTTACCATCAAGCCCGTTTCGTCGAAGGGCGCGCGGGTCAGAGCGATGTCCACGAGCCCGGCGTGCAGTCCGCAGGTGGGGTCGGTGAGGTCGGTCTCGCGGATCCGGATCCCGACGCCGGGGTGGCGTTCGCGATAGGCGCGGGCCAGCCGGCGCACGCCGGGGTCCGTGCTGTCGCCGAGGAGGCCGACGGTGAGCGTGGTGGCACCCGCCGCCGTGGCGACCCGTACGCGCAGCCTGTCGGCCCGGTCGAGGAGCCCGCGGGCCTCGTCGAGAAGCACGGCTCCGCGCTCCTGTTTCCCCAGGCGGACCCGTTGGACGCGCCGGAAACACCGCCAGAGACACCACCCGACAGACCGGGAAGACGCCGCCGTACCGGCGTACTGATCGCCACCGCCGCCGTACTCGGCGTCGTCGCCGGCACCTGCGTCGGCTACCTCGTGCAGGCCGATCGCGAGCCCACCGTCCTGCCGCCCCTCTCCCAGCCGTCCGTCGCGCACAACTGCGCAATCACCAGCCCATGAGCTACTCGTCGCCGGCCTACGCACTGCGCGACGGCGACCAGTACGAACTCGACCGACGGTCACCCTGCAGAGCGAGCCGCTGGCCTGACCCCACCCGGGCACACCTCGCCAAGAGCCCCGGGCCCCGGCCGCGTAAGCTGGGGCCCGGCTCTTGTACGTACGCCAACCCTCGCTCAAGGAGCACCCGTGGAGATCTTCTTCGAAACCCTGCTGGTCCTGGTCTGCGTCGGCGTCATCGCCTTCGCCGGGCTGACCGTGAAGAAGCTTTACCAGGGCCAGCGCTGATCCACACCCTCTAGGAACCGCCGTCATGATCGAGATTCCGTCCGACCTGCACAAGGACCTGGTACCGCTCGCCTTCCTGCTGGGCAGCTGGGCCGGCGCGGGCGTCCACGACTTCCCGGGCTCGGAGAAGTGCAACTTCGGCCAGGAGGTCACCTTCACTCACGACGGGCGTGACTTCCTGGAGTACCACTCCCAGACCTGGGTGCTGGACAACGACGGGAACAAGGTCCGCCCGCTGGAGACCGAGCACGGCTTCTGGCGCATCGACGCCCACCGCAAGGTCGAGGTCACGATGACCCGCGACGACGGCGTGATCGAGATCTGGTACGGCGAGATGGCCGACCAGAAGCCGCAGATCGACCTGGTCACGGACGCCGTGGCCCGCACCGCCTCCTCCGCCCCGTACACCGGTGGCAAGCGCCTGTACGGCTACGTCAAGAGCGACCTGATGTGGGTGGGGGAGAAGCAGACCCCCGAGGTCGAGCTGCGTCCGTACATGTCCGCCCACCTGAAGAAGGTCGTCACCCCGGAGGACGTCGAGCGCTGGGCCAAGGCCCTCCCCGCCGATATGCCGGACGACGGCATCGCCTTCTTCAAGTAGTCGCCGCCGAGTAGTTCTAGACTTTCGGTGTGGTGAGCACCGACTGGAAGAGTGACCTCAGGCAGCGCGGCTACCGGCTGACGCCGCAGCGGCAACTCGTGCTCGAAGCCGTGGACACCCTGGAGCACGCGACCCCCGACGACATCCTCGGTGAGGTGAGGAAGACCGCGTCGGGGGTCAACATCTCGACGGTCTACCGGACCCTGGAGCTCCTGGAGGAGCTGGGGCTGGTCAGCCATGCCCACCTCGGGCACGGGGCGCCGACGTACCACCTCGCCGACCGGCACCACCACATCCACCTGGTCTGCCGCGACTGCGAGAACGTGATCGAGGCGGATGTGGCGGTGGCCGCGGAGTTCACCGCGAAGCTGCGGCGGGAGTTCGGCTTCGAGACCGACATGAAGCACTTCGCGATCTTCGGCCGCTGCGAGGACTGCGCGCGCAAGAGAACCAACGCCGCAGCCGTCCAGACTTCAATTACCGAGTCGTAGGCTTACGCATATGAAGAGCCCCTTGCTGACCCTGCCCGGCGCCGTGCCCGCCGAGGGCGTGGACGAAGGCGTCGCCGCCCACTACGGCGACCTGTTCCGGGAGCAGCGCGCCCTCGCCGACGGCGCCGGTTTCGTGGATCTCTCGCACCGCGGTGTCGTCACCGTCACCGGCGAGGACCGTCTCGGCTGGCTTCACCTCCTGCTCACCCAGCACGTCAGCGAGCTGCCCGTCGGCGAGGCCACCGAAGCGCTGGTCCTCTCCGCGCACGGCCACATCGAGCACGCGCTGTACCTGGTCGACGACGGTACGACGGTCTGGGCCCATGTGGAGCCCGGCACCTCCGAGGCGCTGATCGCCTACCTGGAGTCGATGAAGTTCTTCTACCGGGTGGAAGTCGCCGACCGCACGGGCGACTTCGCGGTCGTGCACCTGCCCGCCGGCTCGATCGCCGAGCCCCCGGACGGTGCCGTCGTACGCGAGACGGCGTACGGCCGTGATCTCTTCCTGCCCCGCGCCGAACTGGAGTCGTACGCGGAGAAGGCGGGCCCCGCCGCCGGGCTCCTGGCGTACGAGGCCCTCCGGGTGGAGCACCACCAACCCCGGCTCGGCTTCGAGACCGACCACCGCACCATCCCGCACGAGCTGGGCTGGATCGGCACGGCGGTGCATCTGCAGAAGGGCTGCTACCGGGGCCAGGAGACCGTGGCCCGGGTGCAGA
Source organism: Streptomyces sp. NPDC111744 (assembly GCF_055634995.1). Taxonomy (NCBI): domain Bacteria; kingdom Bacillati; phylum Actinomycetota; class Actinomycetes; order Kitasatosporales; family Streptomycetaceae; genus Streptomyces; species Streptomyces sp. NPDC111744. Next base: position 305,004 of record NZ_JBVKCG010000008.1, on the reverse strand, counting down.
ACCTCGGTAAGCCGCCCCGCCGCCTGGTCTTCCTCCACCTGGACGGCAGCGAGGTGCACCTGCCGCCGCACGGCACGGAGATCCGGCTGGCGGACGACGGCGAGGAAGGCCGCCGGGTCGGCTTCGTGACCACGTCGGCACGCCACCACGAACTGGGTCCGGTGGCCCTGGCACTGGTCAAGCGCAACATCCCGCTGGACGCCCGGCTGGTCGCGGGCGACACGGCGGCGGCACAGGAAGTGATCGTCGAACCGTAGGAACCCGGGATCCCGAGGATCCCGGAAGCACCCTGCGGATATGCCGTTGACACCCCATAATTGGCAACGTCGGGCGACCACTTGAACACGGTGTGCACGTGTTCGACCCGTTGAGCGGCGTGCCCTCGGGGGGAGGCGCCTTGACACCGCAGGAGGAGTTCGCCGAGGCGCTGCGCGTGCGCCGGGAGGCCGCCGAACTCTCCCTCGCCGAGCTGGCCTGCTGGCCGAGCGCTACGACGCCGCGCTGCGGGCCGACGGCGCCCTGCTCGCCCTGCTGCCGCCCGTACCCGAACAGCACGAGACGCGACGGGAGACGGGACAGGGGCGACCAGCCCGTACGGCGGCCGCGCCCGGACCGCCCGGCTCCGCCCGCCCGGCCGAGCCCCAGTGGCTACGGCGCCAGGTTCGACCAGCACATCCGGCGCGGCGACACCCGCCACCTCCTCGGCGAGATGTACGAGGCGGGCCGGCACTACCAGGCCGCCTACGAGGCCGCCGGCGGCGACGAGCAGGCCCGCGCCTACGCCGTCGTCCGGGTCTGCGCCGAACTGGCGGAGCGCACGGACCGCGGTAGCGAACTGTCCGCGTACGTCCCACCGCTGCGCGCCCTCCTCGACGCGCACGGCGACGAACTGGTCCTGGCCGGCCGGCCCACCGTCCTGCTGGGGCCCGCCGCCCGCTTCAGCGCGTTGCTCGCCCTGGTCGTGGGCGAACCGGAGACGGCCCTCGGGCACCTGGGTCGTGCCGTATGCCTCGCGCAGCGCTGTCCGGCCCAGATGGCCCGGCTCCGCCTCGACGAGGCCCGCGCCCGGCTGCGCACCGGCTCCCCGGCCGCCCGCGCCACCGCCCAAGAGCTGGCCAGGACCGCGCTCGGCGCGGCGGAGGAACTCGGCATGGCGGGCCTGGCCCGCGACTGCCGGGAGCTGCTCACATCTCCAGCAGCACGGTGAACGGCCCGTCGTTGGTCAGCGACACGCGCATCTGCGCCCCGAACCGCCCGGTCGCCACGGTCGCCCCCAGGGCCCGCAACTGCGCCACCACCTCGTCCACCAGCGGCTCGGCGACATCGCCGGGCGCCGCCGCGTTCCATGTCGGCCGCCGACCCTTGCGCGCATCGCCGTACAGCGTGAACTGGCTGATCACCAGCAACGGCGCATCGATGTCACTGCACGACCTCTCCTCGGCCAGCATCCGGATCGACCACAGTTTCCGGGCGAGTTGGGCCGCCTTCTCCTTCGTGTCGTCGTGGGTCACGCCCACGAGCACACACAGGCCCTCGCCCTCGATCGCGCCGACCGTCTCGCCGTCCACGACGACACTGGCGCCGTCCACCCGCTGAACCACCGCTCGCATGCGGACCATCATGCCCGGTGCCCCGACCGCCCCCGCAGGGGGTCCATTATTGATCCTTAAGCCCATATCTAGGGCCGTTCGGGGGCACTCGGTCACATTGTGGCCACTTGGGGTGGCACCATGCTTCCACACGCCGGTCGAGGGGACGGTAGAGGCGTATGAGCACACCGAGCACCGGGCGACTGAAGACGCAGGGCACGCAGAGCGCGCAGAGCCTGCCCCGGCCGCCCGCACAACGCGGCGAGGGCATCCCACTGCCCGCGGAGCCGCCTGAGCACGACCTGACCTGCCTGAGCCTGCCCGAACTGCGCGTCCTGCGCCGGGACGCGCAGCGCGACGAGGCCGACCTCAGCTATGTACGACGACTGCTCCAGGGCCGTATCGACATCCTGCGAGCGGAACTGGCCCGCCGCTCCCCGGCAGGCGCGGCCGCCGTCGTGGACCGCCTCCCGGAGATCCTGACCGACGGCCCGGCCCGCCACCGCTCCTCGGCCCGCCATGTCACTCTGGGCACCCCGCACAACGAGGAGTACGGCCGCCTGGCCGCCGACATGCTGGCCGAGGTCGAGCTGTCCGACCTGGAGGCCCGCACGGACACGGAACTTACGACGGCGATGGGCAGGCTGGTGCGGTACGAGCAGGCAGTGTCGCGACGGAGGCAGGGCCTGCAGCGGACGGCGGACGATTCGAGCGGGGAGATCGCCCGCAGATACCGGGAGGGCGAAGCCCAGGTCGACGATCTGCTGACATAAGGCTGAAGCGCCCCTTCAGGGGCGCGGGGCTGTATCGACGTGCGGTCACCGCCGCGTGGGCGCGACCGGCCCCCACGCACCCGCGCCCAAAAATAAATCGGCACCACCCCCGTCAAGCACCTACCGTGCTGTCATGACCGACGCCGTCGAAGTCCGCCCCATAACCGAACCCGAGCTGGCAGACTGGCACCGGGCCCTGGACACCGGTTTCCTGCGACAGCCCACCCTCACGGCAGACCAACTCGAAGCCCGCCGCAGGCAGTTCGTGCCGGGCAGACTCCTCGGCGCCTTCGACGGCCCCCGCTGCGTGGCAACGTTCCGCTCCTTCGCTCAGGAGCTGACCACCGTCGGCGGGGCGAGCGTCCCCGCCGACGCCATCTCCAACGTCACGGTCACCGCCACCCACCGCCGCCGCGGCCTGCTCACCCGCATGATGAGCCAGGACCTCGCCGCGGCGAAGGAGCGCGGAGACGTGGTCGCGACCCTGATCGCCGCCGAGTACCCGATCTACGGCCGCTACGGCTTCGGTCCGGCGACCACGCTGACGGAGTGGACGGTCGAGGTCGGGCGCACGGGTCTGGGCTCCCGCTGGTCGGGCCCCGAGGACGGCGGCCGGATCGACCTCGTCGACGGCGACGACGTCCGCAAGCTCGGCCCCGACCTGCACGAGCGCATCCGCCGCGGCACGCCCGGCGCGGTCAGCCGCAGTGAGCTGTGGTGGCAGCTGCGCACCGGCGCGGTCCGCTTCGAGACCGACTGGAAGGAGCCGTTCCACGCGGTGTACCGGTCGGCGGACGGCGAGGTCGAGGGGCTGGTGGCGTACGAGGTGGACGACACCTGGCACGGTAAGCAGCCGGACGACACGGCCACCGTGAACTGGCTGCTCGGCGCCACGCCGGCGGCCGAGCGCGCCCTGTGGCACTACCTGTGCTCGATCGACTGGATCACCAGGGTGAAGAGCGGCTGGCGGTCGCCGGACGACCTGCTGCCGTACTACCTGCCCGACCCGCGCGCCGCGCGGATCGTCACGCAGGCGGACTGGCTGTGGGTGCGGATCCTGGACGTCGTACGGGCTCTTCAGGCGCGGACGTACGAGACGGCGGGGTCGCTGGTGCTTGAGGTGGTGGACCGGCAGGGGCTGGCCGGCGGGCGGTTCCGGCTGGACACCTCCCCCGCGCAGACGTCCTGCGTCCCGACCACCGACGCCCCTGAAATCACCCTGGACATCGCCGAGTTGGCCAGTGTCTGGCTCGGTGACCAGTCCGTGGCGCGGTTGCACGCCCTCGGCCGGGTCCAGGAAGCGCGAGTGGGCGCCGTCCGGAAGGCCGACGCCCTGTTGCGCACGTCCGGGCGTCCTTGGTGCCCGGACATCTTCTGAGATGGTCTCCCTTCCTTCCGGCGGCGGTGCCTGAATCACCTTGTCCAGATGTGCTCATCCGTAGCGAGCTGTGAAGTTGTGGCTGTGCGGATCTGCCTGTGTTCAGTTGGTGGGTATTCAGTTGTCGGTGTTCAGTTGTGACTGTGCTCAGGTGCTGTGCGGTGGTCGTGCGCGCCTCGGCGGCCGCCCTGGTTGACCGGGCTCCCGGCTCCCCTCCGGAAGGGAACCCTGTCGGCCAACCGCCGGGGAAGTGTGACCATCTTGCAGAAGTTGGTGGCCAACTCCACTCTACTTATCTCCGCTTGGAAGCGACTCATAACCACCTTCCCGTGAACTGCCGAAAGATGGCGGGAAGTTGTACTGTTTGTCCGTGGACGCGGAACACGCCTCCGCCAATGGACGGGAGAGGTCACATCGGCCTCAGGCGTCACACCACGCGGTGGCCGACGCGCTGCGCACCCGGATCAGGTCAGGGGTGCTGCGGCCGGGCCAGCGCATGCCCACACAGGCCAAGCTGGCCGACGAGTTCGGTGTCGAGCGGGGGGCCGTACGGCAGGCGCTGCGCATCCTTCAGTCGGAGCACCTTCTCACCAACGTATCGAAGGGCGCGCCGGCGACGGTCGCCCCTGATCCGGGCCCGTTGCGGCTCGCCGTGGGCCGGGAGGCCGAGCCCCAGCCCACCACGGTGGCCCTCGCCTCACGGATAGAGGTGGCCTTCGCGGCCCCGCAGGTGGAGATCGACGCGCTCTGTCTGACCTCGGTCTCCCTCAACCTCGCGCTCGGCGAACCGCTCCGGCTCATCCACGCGGGGCGCCTGGAACCGGCCAAGATCGACGTCCGGGTGCTGCTGCCGAGCCGGAACATCGACCTCGCGTTCCCGACGGCGCTGGACGCCTCGGCCGAGGACGCGGTGCACAACCGCTGGCTGGCCCAGCGCAACGCCCAGGGCCAGGTGCTCCGGCACAACCTGCTGGCACTGCGCGCCACCCACGGCATCGACGTGCGGGTCACCTTCCGGGCCCTGCCGTTCACCCCGCCGGTCAAGCTGTACCTGCTCAACGGGGTGGAGGCGTTGTTCGCGTACTACACGCTGGGGCGCCACGAGCGGGAGATCGGCCACGAGCACCTGCAGACGTACGACGCCGAGGGCACGCGGTCGATGCTCTTCGCGTTCGAGCAGGGCGCGGGGCTGCGGGACACCACGTTCGTGGAGCAGTCCACGCTGTGGTTCAACGCCCTGTGGGAGACGATCAGTTCGGAGTTGCAGCTGACGGCTTAGTCCTGTTGGTCCTCACCGAGGTGTTCCTCACAGCGCGGGACCGGTGAGCAGCAGGGCGAGCAGGACCGCGCCGACGGAGCTGACCGCCGGGCTCTTGGCCTTGATTCCCACGGTGAGCAGGAGCAGACCGATAATGCCAGTGGCACCGTACCTGGACTGGATGATCTGTTCGAAGCCGAAGACGAAGGCGGCGGAGAGAAGTGCGAGGGCGGCAGGCATGGCGGTTCCCCCATCGTCGGGAAGCAAAGCTTCCACCAACTCAACCAAGTTGGTTACCAACTATGCTTAAGTTGTCCCCAGTTGGTTGAGACTTATAAACAACTTTCAAACAACTCCCGCCAAATAACTTGGAGTTGTAGCGTTTGGTCGTGACTCAGGAGAACGTGGCAGTGAACGGCGCAAGCAGGCTCACGCCCCGGGAGATCGCCGACACCCTGCGGGAACGCATCCGCAAGGGCGACCTCAAGGCGGGCGACCGGCTGCCCACGCAGGCCGAGTTGGCCGAGGAGTTCGGCGTGGAACGGGGTACCGTACGCCAGGCCGTGCGGGCGCTGCAGGACGACGGTCTTCTCAGCAACGTCAGCAAGGGCAGTCCACCCCGCATCGCCGAGCCGGGCCCACGGCCCCATGACGAGCCCCAGCCCACGATGGTCGGCCTCGGCCCCCGTATGACGGAGGCGTTCGCCGCCCCGCACGTCCGTATCGACGCCGCGTGCCTCACCGCCCAGAGCCTGCTGCCGGCGCTCGCCGAGCCTCTGCGCCTGATCCACGAGGGCCGGATCCGCCCCGAGAGCATCGACGTCCGCGTGCTGCTCCCCGGCCGCGACATCAACCTCGCCTTCCCGGTTCCGGTCGAGGGCAACGACGACGTGGTGCACCGCCGCTGGCTCGAGATGCGCAACGCCCAGGGCCAGGTCCTCCGCTACAACCTCCAGTCCCTGCGCTCCACCCACAAGATCGACGTGAGCGTCACCTTCCGGGCCCTGCCGTTCACCCCGCCGGCCAAGCTGTATCTGCTCAACGGCGCGGAGGCGCTGTTCGGGTACTACATGGTCACGCGCCGCGAGGAGCTCACCGACAGCGGACCGCTGGACATGTACGACGCCGTCGGTTCCGAGTCCCTGCTCTTCTCCTTCGAGAAGCGGGCAGGTCACCGGGACGCCGCGTTCGTGGAGCAATCGCAGAAGTGGTTCGACGCCCTCTGGGAAACCATCACCACGGACCTGACACTCTCCTAGTGACTTCTGATACGACGCAGACGGAACCGGTGACGGAAGAGACGGCGCACGAGACCGAGAGGCTACGGGATCTGATCACTCGTGCCCGAGTGGTCCTGTGGGACTTCGACGGACCGATCTGCCGCCTGTTCGCGGGCCACTCGGCGGCGCGGGTGGCCGACGACCTGGTGCAGTGGCTGGCCGGCCGGGGCCTGCGCGGCCTGGTGACCGACACCGAGCGCGACTCCCTCGACCCGCATCTCGTGCTGCGCGCGGTGGACCGTCGGCACCGTGGCAGTGACCTGGTCGCCGAGTTGGAGGAACGTCTCACCAAGGAGGAGCTGAGGGCCACGGCGACCGCGATGCCCACGGCGTACGCGGACATCCTCATACAGACCTGGCGGGCGCGCGGCGCCCGCATGGCGATCACCAGCAACAACTCCCCGCGGGTGGTTCGCGCCTATCTGGAGGAGCGCGAGCTCATCTCCTGCTTCCACCCGCACATCTACGGCCGCACCGAGGAACTCCAGCACCTCAAGCCCGACCCGCACTGCCTCAACCGCGCCCTCAACGCGATGGGCGCCGCCCCCGACGCGGCCCTGATGATCGGCGACTCCCCCTCGGACCTCGAGGCGGCCCGCAGGGCCGGGGTGCCGTTCCTGGGCTACGCGCGTAACGAACGGAAAGCCAAGCTTTTGACCGAGGCCGGGGCGGCGTGCGTCGTGGGCTCGCTGAAGCCTCTGCTGGCGATACTGCGGGACTAGCCGCCCGTTCGCGGGCCTGCTGCCGGCGTCTGCGGATCCATGCAACCAGGGACGCCAGTACACCCGTTGTCCAGAAGGCCAGTTGACTCAGGTCGTCGATCTGTACGGCGATCCCGAGTATCTGGATGGTCATGGCCTTCCACCCCCCTTGGCCCCGCAGCCGTCAGTCAACCTCTCAAGTTGCCGAGTTGACTGAGAAGTTGACTGCTTATTGCAGGGATGCCCAGGCAACTAGATCCAGTAACCCGGAAGGTGACTGGCCGGTTGTATGACTGGAAGTTGTTTGTCGGTGACCCGCACGAGGTACCTACGGCATGTGACCAAGCGGACGAAAGACGGCGGCGCGTTCCAGCGGGTCTCGGAGGAGCTCCGGGTCCGGCTCTCCGACGGCGGCTATCCGCTGGACTCCTTCCTGCCGTCCCAGGAGACGCTCGCGCAGGAGTTCGGCGTCTCCCGTGACACCGTGCAGCGGGCCCTGCGCGAACTGGGCAGCGAGGGATGGATCGAAGGCGGCCGGGGCAAGCGCTCCAAGGTCGTCATGCGGCAGCACATACAGTCCTCGGCACCCCGGGCCAGCCGGTCCCGGCACCACCCGATGACGCTGGGGCCGCTGATCGGCGAGGCATTCGAGCGGGACGACGTCACCCTGGACATCTCCACCCTGACCTCGGAGAGCCTGGACGCCCACATCCGTATCCAGGCCGAGCGGATCCGGGCCGGCGACATCTCGCCCCGGCGGATCCACCTGCGGATGCTGCTACCGGCCGAGACGCAGAACATGCCGTATCCCCGGGCGAAGGACAACAAGGAAGACCCGCGCCTGCCGGCCCGGCTGCGCGCCATCACCGAGGCCCACACCACGTCCCTGCGCACGGTCCTCGACCAGCTCCACACCGAGAACCTGGTGCCGGACGTACGGCTGGAGGTCCGCCGCGCCGACCTCACCCCGACCTTCAAGCTGTATGTCATCAACCACGACGAGGTGCTGCACGGCTTCTACGAGCCGATCCTGCGGACGGTGATCCTGGCGGACGGGACGGAGGTGGAGGCCGTGGACGTCCTGGGCTTCGGCGCCACCCTCACCCACCATGTCAGCGACTCGGACCCGAAGTCACCCGGTTCGGTCTTCGTCGCCAACACGACCAGGTGGTTCAACTCGGTGTGGGACCTGCTCGCCGTCTGACCCCGGGCCGCCGTGCGCTAGCATGCGGCCAACCGTCTGAGCAACAGCTCGGGTTCACGCGTATCAGTGCGCGTGTGTCGAGGTACGGCGAAAGAGCCGGCCTGGGCCGACCGCAGACCGGCAGACGAGTGCCCACCACCCGACGGGGTCACTCGGCCGGGCCTCCAGTCGTGTCGCGCGTCATCTGGCATTACCGTTTCCCTGCCCCATTCCTCGCGATCTCGCGCGCACGACCCCGGAGCGGCCAGTGGGTGTACCGCCTGTCCCCCCTGACCTCGTGAGCGGGGGAGACACCGGCAGACCTCTGCCCGCCGACGAGTACGACGCGTTTCTGCGGGACGCGGCGACCCGGGGGCGGGCGAGCAGCGGCTTCCACAACCAGAACTACGTCCTGCCGCTGACCGAGCCGATGGCCCGGCACCTGGGCCGCGAGCCCGGTACCGCCGTGACCGTCAGAGTCCGCAGGTCCGACGCGCTGCCCGTGGTGATCAGGACCTGGCAGAACGAGGCCGCGATCCTGCGGGCGATCCAGGGCGTGCTGCCCAACGTTCCGGCGTGCCTGTTCGAGGGGAACCGCTTCACCATCCACAGCTATGTGGAAGGAGTTCCGCTCTCCGCCGTCTGCCCGGACGACAAGCCGGTGGATCACCTGCTGCTGAAGGACCTGGTGGAGCTGTTCGCCCAGATGACCCAGGTCCGTGGCGCCGCGCTGCCGCCGCTGCCGTCGATCTGGCCCCGGAACCATGCGGACAGCCAGGGGTTCCTGCGGACCCTGGCCCGGATGGCCGACATCCAGATCCGCGAGGCCAACTGGCCCGCGTTCGGGGGGCTGTTCGCGGCCCTGGGCATTCCCGAGGACGCCCTGCTCCGGTTCGCGGACCGGGTGCCCTGGATGGCCCGGCGTCCGTACAGCCTGCTCCACGCCGATCTGCACCGCGACAACCTGATCATGTCGTACGACGGTCCCGCGCCCCTCATCTGCGTCGACTGGGAGCTGGCGAGCTACGGCGACCCCCTGCACGACCTCGCCACCCACCTGGTCCGGATGCGGTACCCGGACCACCAGTGGGACGAGGCCGTCGACGCGTGGGCCGCGGCCATGCAGGCGGTACGGCCCGCCGCCGTGCACGGGACGGCCAAGGACCTACGGCACTACGTGGACTTCGAGCGGGCGCAGTCCGTCTACCCCGACGTGATGCGGGCCGCGCAGTCCCTGGAGGCGTCACTCGACCAGCAGAGCCTGGACCGGGCGACCGCGGCCGTCCGCCGCGCGCTGACGGCGGGTGCCGAACCGCTGCGGCTGCGCACGGTGCCCGGCGACCGGGAGATCGAGCGGATCCTCGCCCGCTGGGCGACGTCCCCGGCCGCCGACGGTACCCGGCGCGGCCGGATCACCGGTGTCATCGAGTGGAAGCCGGACCGGCGGGTCCCGGAGCACCCCGACTTCCCGTACCACGCGGTGTCCGACGCCCTGCTCCTCGAAGGTGCGGCAACGGCCCGCCAGGTGTTCAAGGGCACCGCGCACCTCAACTCGGTGATCCGGGTGCCGGGCATCGAACGTCCCGTGGTGGTCCGCCGCAAGGTGCCCCACGTGCTGCGCCGTGAGCGCAGCTACCTCAGCGAGCACGCGGTGCTGCGAGCGATCGAGCGTTCCCGCGCGCGGGTGGCCGCGCCCCGGGTCCTGGCCCTCGGGGAGAGCCACTCCCACTACCTCTTCGCGCACTCCCGGGACCGCTTCGCCATCCACACCTACGAGGGTCCGGCCGACATCGACCGCAGACCCGACCACCCCGTGAACGGCCTCCTCCCGCACGAGGCCGACCGGCTCGTCGACCAGCTGGTCGAGCTCACTCAGGTCGACTACACCGAGGTCGACCCGGTCGCGTGTCAGCCGTACTTCTACGAGTGGCTCAGCGACCAGCTCTTCGTCCTCGTCGCCGGACTCCCCAAGGAGTCCCAGCAACTGGCCCGCTTCCTCGGCCTGCCCGACGCCGCCCGGCTGCGCGAGATCCTCGGCCGGCACCGGGTCAGTTCCCGAGCGCCCGCCCTGCTGCACGGCGACCTCAACCCCTGGAACCTGGTCCGCCGCGACGACGCGCTCGCCCTGACCATCATCGACTGGGAGATGGCCCTGGTCGGCGACCCGCTGTACGACCTGGTCCGGCACATGCATCTGACGCCGACCCGGCCGGAGATCCGGGACCGGATGTTCCGCCGCTGGGAGCGCCTGCTGCCCGACAGGTTCACCGTGGACTGGCAGCGTGACTGGCGCGTGTACCGGTGGACCGAGATCGTCCGCTCGGCCTACGTCGACCTGGACCGCCTGGTCACCGGCGCGGGCCTGGACGCGCCGAACGTGCGCCGTGCCGTGGACACGTACACCATGACCCTGGCCGCGGCCACCGCCTCCCTGGGGCTCACGGTCCGCCACCGGGCCAACCCCTACCTCACCCGCGCCCTCGCCTGACGCCCGCTGCGTAGGCTCGGTTCCATGGGTGAGACGGGTCTGCGCGCGCGCAAGAAGCGGCGGATGTACGAGGACGTGTCGGACATCGCCGTACGGCTGTTCCTGGCGAAGGGGTTCGACGCGGTGTCGGTCGCGGAGGTGGCGGCCGCGGCCGGTATCTCCAAGCCGACGCTGTTCCGGTACTTCCCGGTCAAGGAGGACCTGGTCCTGCACCGGATCGCCGACCACGAGACGGAGGCCGCGCGGCTGGTCACCGGGGCGGACTCACCCGTCCGCGTGCTGCGGCAGCACTTCCTCGACGGGCTGCGGCGCAACGACCCGATCACCGGGCTCAACGACCACCCCCAGGTCCTCGCCTTCCACACCCTCCTCAACAGCACCGCCACCCTCGTCGGCCGCCAGCACACCTATCTGGAGCGGTCCGAGGCCGCGCTCGCCGAGGCCCTCGGCGGCACCCTGGACGCCCGGCTGGCCGCCGGCCAGATCATCGCCGTACAGCGAATCCTCGCGCAGGACAACTGGCGGCGGATCGCGGCCGGGGAGCGGGTCGAGGAGGTGCGGGCGGACGCGGTACAGGCGGCTGAGCGGGCCTTCGACCGGCTGGAGCGGGCGCTCGCCGACCTCCCTGGTTAAAAATTTAACTCGGTCACGTTTTTTCGTCTACGCTGCTCCCATGCAGCAGGAACTCGACCGCGAACGCGCCTACCACGACACCTGCCGAGCCGCCCTCGCCCGTATGGTCGAAGGCGCCGCCGAGCATGTCGTCACCGGCGAGGACGTCTCCGCCTCCGGCGCGGACGCCGAAGTCCTCGGCTACCGGCTGCGCAGCCGGGCCAAGGAGATGCGCGAGCTGCCCCGGGGCCCGCTGTTCTTCGGCAAGCTGGACTTCGACTCCGGCGAGCACGCCGGGCAGAGCTACCGCATCGGCCGAATGCGGATCAGCGAGGAGCCGACCGCCCCGCCCCTGGTCGTCGACTGGCGGGCCCCCGTCTCCCGCGCCTTCTACCAGGCTGGGCCCGACGAACCGCAGGGCGTCGCGGTACGGCGCCGGTTCGGCTGGGCCCCGGGCAGCCGCGGCGACTCCGCCGACCTCACCGGCTGGGAGGACGAGCGGCTGACCGCGGGCGAGTCCGGCCCCGGCACCCTCCTCGCCCAGGAGATCGAACGGCCCCGCGTCGGCCCCATGCGGGACATCGCCGCCACCATCCAGCCCGACCAGGACGACCTGGTACGCGCCGACCTCACCGCCTCCGTCTGCGTCCAGGGCGCCCCGGGCACCGGGAAGACCGCCGTCGGCCTGCACCGCGCCGCCTACCTCCTGTACACCCATCCCCAGCGCATCCGCCGCTCCGGCCTGCTGATCCTCGGCCCCAACCGCACCTTCCTCTCCTACGTCTCCGAGGTGCTGCCGGCCCTGGGCGAGACGGGCGTACGTCAGACCACCCTCCACGACGAGATCGCCCGCCACCCGGCCACCGGCACCGACTCCGCCCGGGCCGCCGCGCTCAAGCACGACCCCCGGATGGCCGAGGTCCTGCGCCGCGCCCTGTACGCCCATGTGTCCACCGAGGCCGTCCGCCCCCTGTCCCTCTCCGACGGGACCTACACCTGGCGGGTGTCCGCCGCCGCGCTGACTCGGATCGTCGCGGCGGTACGGCGCGAGGAACCGCCGTACGCCGTCGGGCGCGAACGGGTGCGGGGGCGGGCGATGCGGGCCGTACAGCTCCAGGCGGAACGGCGGGCCGGCCCGCAGCCGGCCGCCTGGACCCGCCGCCTCGAACGGTCGCGGGCGATGAGCGCCTGCCTCGACACCGTCTGGCCGAAGGTGCGCCCCGAGGAGGTGCTGGCCGGACTCCTCACGGACGGCGAGGTGCTGGCGCGCGCGGCCGAGGGGCTCCTCGGCCCCGACGAACAGCAGGCCCTGCGCTGGCCGCGGCCGCCGCGCTCGTACAAGTCCGCCCGCTGGTCACCGGCCGACCTCATCCTCCTCGACGAGATCGCGGGGCTCGTCGAACACCCCGAGGGCTACGGCCATGTCGTCGTCGACGAGGCCCAGGACCTCTCTCCCATGGAGTGCCGGGCGATCGCCCGCCGGGCCGTCTTCGGCTCCCTCACCGTCCTCGGTGACCTGGCCCAGGCCACCACGCCCTGGTCGATGCGGAGCTGGGACGCCGTACTGCGCCACCTGGGCAAGCCGGACGCCACGGTCGTCCCGCTCACCACCGGGTTCCGTGTCCCGGCGGCGGTCGTGGACCTGACGAACCGGCTGCTCGAGCGCCTGGGCACGGACGTGCCGCCGGCCAGGTCCTACCGCGCCGACGGAGACCTGACCATCCGGCCGGCGCAGGACGTGCACGCCGCCACGGTCACCGCGGTACGGCAGGCCCTGGCCCGAGAGGGGTCGGTCGGCGTCGTGGCGGCGGACACGCAGGTGGCCGGCGTACGCGCCGCCCTCACCGCCGCGGGGATCGACCCGGCGGACCCGGACCAGCTCGGCGCGAGGGTGGCCGTGGTCCCGGCGAGCCTGGTCAAGGGCCTGGAGTACGACCATGTGGTCGCGGTGGAACCGGCGGCGGTGGCGGAGGGTGAGGAACGCGGGCTGCACCGGCTGTACGTGGTGCTGACCCGCGCGGTGTCGAGGCTGGACGTGGTGCACACGAGGCCGCTGCCGTTCTGAGGGGTCCTGTCCCCGATGCTCCTCTTCCTGGACTTGAAGTGCTCTCCCGGCTGAAGCCGGGAGATTCCTGCTTACCTTGCGGCAGCGGGTTTGACGCGCTTCGCGCGCCTGACGACTGCCCTCCCGGCAGCCGGGATGGGCGCGAGGCCCATCCGGTACAGGTGTAAGACGTTCCGGGCTGCATTGTGGTCGGCGTTGCCCGACCAGCCGCAGTCCGGGTTCTTGCACACGAACACGGCCTGGCGAACACCCCCTTTCACAAGGCGCGTTGGCCGCAAGCAGGCATCCCGGCCCAAGAGGCGAGAGAGGTCAGGACTGCGCGCTCCGGAACGCGAGATACCGGCTGAAGGCTTCGTGGCTGTCGGGGGTGAAGCGCCACTCCAACATTGCCGAGCCGAGCTCCGGCTCGGTCAGCCAGCCATGCCAGGCGACCTCATCGGGATCGGGGACCACGGCGTCCGGCACCACGGCTTCGTGCACGCCGAGCCAGTGAGGGCTCAAACCGCTGCGGTTGATGAACGTGAACAGCAGGCGCGGCAGCGCATGAATGCCCAGCTCTTCGGCCAGCTCCCGCGCGGCGGCCTGTTCATAGGACTCGCCGACATTTGCGGCGCCACCGACCTCGACCTCATAGAGCCCGGGGAAGCGCGACACCTCCTCCGACCGTCGGTGGACGAGGATCCGGCCACGATCATCACGACACACCGTCACGGCGATCCGATGCAGCCAACCCTCCCGGATGGCCTCCCGACGGCTGACCACCCCCAGCACGCGATCTTGACCGTCGACACGCTCCACCAATTCATCCACGACGCACACCCTGGCGGAGCCCACCGACAACGCTGCTTCTCGGCGACCCGCAGAGGCCGCCCCAAGAGCATCTGCACTGGGAGACCGGACGCGGATGACGACAGTTGTCGTGCAAATACGACACCAATCGTGCTCAGGCTCACTCGGCCGTCCGGGTTTGATGCGAGACACTTTTGCAAGCGGGTGCTTGCAATTGTTAGCGAGGGTGGGGCAGGGTGGAGACATGGCATCGCTCAACGTCGGCAATCTCGGTGAGTATCTGCGCGAACAGCGGCGCAACGCGCAGCTGTCGCTCAGGCAGCTCGCCGATGCCGCCGGGGTGTCCAATCCGTACCTGAGCCAAATCGAGCGCGGGCTGCGCAAGCCGAGCGCGGAGGTGCTCCAGCAGGTCGCCAAGGCCCTGCGGATCTCCGCCGAGACGCTGTACGTCCGCGCCGGCATCCTCGACGCCGAGCGGGATCTGAACGAGGTCGAGACCCGTGGGGTCATCCTCGCCGACCCCACCCTCGACGAGCGGCAGAAGCAGGTGCTGCTCCAGATCTACGAGTCGTTCCGGAAAGAGAACGGCTTCGGGTCGGGCGAGGAGAGCACGAGTGCCACCGGCAGCGAGGCCGGCGGCATGGCGGGCGACGGCAGTGACACCGGCAGCGACGCCGACAGCGAGACCGATCCGCGGCGGACGGCCGGATGAGCCGGCCAAGCGCGCCGACCGCCGCGCCGCGGACCACAAAACCCTCAGCCGAACGTGAATCCGGGAGGACCATCACCATGGCCATCACCGACGACCTGCGCAAGACCCTCAGCGACCCGACTCCGCTCTACTTCGCCGCCGGCACCGCCGACCTCGCCCTCCAGCAGGCCAGGAAGGTCCCCGGCCTGGTCGAGCAGCTGCGCACCGAGGCCCCGGCCCGTATCGAGGCCGTCCGCAAGGCCGACCCGAAGGCCGTGCAGGAGAAGGCCGCCAGCCGCGCCAAGGAGGCCGGCGCCAAGGCCAAGGAGGCCCAGGCCAGCCTCCAGGCCAAGGTAAACGACTTCATCGTCTCCCTCGACGGCGACCTCAAGAAGCTCGGCGAGTCCGCCCAGGACTTCGCCCTGCGCCAGGTCGGCGTGGCCGCCGAGTACGCCGTCAAGGCCCGCGAGACCTACGAGAAGGTCGCCGAGCACGGCGAGCAGGCCGTGAAGACCTGGCGTGGCGAGGCCGCCGACGAGATCGAGGAGCTGGCCATCGCCGTCGAGGGCAAGCCCGAGCCGGTCGAGGTCAAGGGCGAGGAGAAGAAGGCGGAGCAGCCGAAGGCCGCCGAGGCCAAGCCGGCCGCGATGAAGAAGGCCCCGGTCGCCAACGCCAAGGTCGCCAACGCCAAGAAGGCCCCGGCGCCCCGCAAGGCCACACCGGTCAGGAAGACCACCCCGCCGGCCAAGTAACGGGCACCGCGACGGGACACGCGGGCCGGGCACTCCTCGGGTGTCCGGCCCGTTATCGGTGTAGCGGTAACCCCAGCGGGTACGGTGGCCGCGTCGGAACAAGCCGAAACGGGTGGTGGACGTTGTGCTGATGCAGGGCTTCTCGAGTTTCCTGGGCCTGCTCTACCTCGCCATGCTGGTCCTCGCCGTGGTGGCGCTGGTCATGGCCGTGCTCTTCCGGGACGATGCCTACCGGGCCGCCGGCAAGCAGAACAAGGGGTTCTGGCTGATCATCCTCGGCATCACGGTCGTGGTGAACCTCCTGGTGCCCATGCTCTTCCTCCAGCTGGCGGGCCTGGTTGCCACGATCGTCTTCTTCGTCGACGTCCGCCCGGCCCTCAGGCAGGTCTCAGGAGGCCGCTTCGGTCGCCGCGGCGGAGGCAGCAGCAGCGACGGCCCGTACGGCCCGTACAACGGCGGCCGGTGACCTCGCGAGGGCGGCGCGCACCCGCTGAGGGCGCCCGCTGAGGCACTCGCCCAGTGCGACGCGCCCCAAAGGGGCGCGGGGAACTGCGCGACCAGCCACAACGCACCCTTCGACGGCCTACGACAGCACCCCCACCGCGGGCAGCCGATCAGGCCCCCCGCTGCGGGCTGCCGCTCAGGCCCCCCGCTGCGGGCTGCCGCTCAGACCACCCGCTCCCGGTCCAGCAGCACAACCGCCACGTCATCCGTCAGCTCGCCACCATTGAGCTGCCGCACCTCGTTCACCGCCGCCCGCAGCAACGCCTCCCCGCTCAGCCCCTCGGCCAGCTGCCGCCGCACCATCTCGACCATCCCCTCCTGACCGAGCCGCTCCCCGCCCGAGCCCACGCGGCCCTCGATCAGCCCGTCCGTGTAGAGCATCAGGCTCCACTCGGCGCCCAGCTCCACCTGCATCCGCGGCCAGCGGGCACCCCGCAGCAGCCCCAGCGCCGGCCCGTTGTTTTCGTACGGCAGCAGCTCCGCCGGCCGCCCGGGCCGGGCGATCAGCGGTGCCGGATGGCCGGCCAGGCACAGCCCGGCCCGGCGCCCGTCCGGCGCTATGTCGACCGTGCAGAGCGTCGCGAAGATCTCCTCGTCGGACCGCTCGTGCTCCAGCACCTCCTGCAGCGTGCCCAGCAGCTCGTCGCCGCACAGCCCCGCCAGGGTCAGCGCACGCCAGGCTATCCGCAGCTCCACTCCGAGCGCGGCCTCGTCCGGGCCGTGGCCGCAGACGTCGCCGATCATCGCGTGCACGGTCCCGTCGGGCGTGCGCACGGTGTCGTAGAAGTCACCGCCGAGCAGCGCGCGGGAGCGGCCGGGGCGGTAGCGCGCGGCGAAGCGCAACGAGGAGCCGTCCAGGAGCGGCGTGGGCAGCAGGCCCCGCTCGAGGCGGCGGTTCTCCTGCGCCCGCATCCGTCCCTCCGCGAGCTTGCGCTCGACCGTGAGGGAACGCTTGCGCTCGACGGCGTAGCGGATGGCGCGGCTCAGCAGTCGGCCGTCCAGTTCGTCCCGGAAGAGGTAGTCCTGCGCGCCGACGCGCACGGCCTCGGCGCCGCGCTCGGCGTCATCGGAAGCGGTGAGCGCGAGCACGGCGTGCCGGGGCGCGAGCTTGAGCACGTGCTTGAGCACGGCGAGCTCGTCGGCGTCGTCGTCGGCGCGGCCCGGCGCCGGCAGCGCCAGGTCCAGCAGGATGCAGTGGACGTCGTCGGTCAGCAGTCGCTCGGCCTCGGTGAGGTTGCGGGCGGTGCGGACGCGGATCGAGTTGCCGGAGGCGTCCCGCAACTCGGGCAGGACCGGCGAACCGGACGGATCGTCCTCGATCAGCAGCATGGTGAGAGTGGTGCCGCCGCTGTTCGGGGCGACGGCTTCCGTGCGGTTGACCTCTTCCTTGAGGGGGCCGCCGCCCTGTGCGGGCATGGCGACCGGCGCCTGACCACTCTCCACGGCCGGGATCGCTCTCTGCCGCGGTACGGGTACGGGCATCGTGTTGGGTTCCTTCCCTCCCCCCGAGGGCATGGCGGGGCGAGGGACCTCGACCCACCCGACGGGGACCATAGCGGTACTGGCCACCGCAGCGGAATGGTGTGAGCCGCGTCGCTCTGGCTCGAGCCGTTGGCATATGCCGCGCGCCGTAACGCAGTTGGACAGAACGGCCGTCCGGCGGGGATGACGAAGGTCACGTGGTGCCCGGGTTTCAGCGGGCGTTGGCGTGCACTGGGTCACATGACGCAGCTCACGAAAGGGACATCACAGGCAAAGGGGGCGCTCGGAGGGAATGGTCAGGCGTCCGGCCGTACCACGCCGAGAATCGGCATCGTCCCGGCGCCGCCGATCGACACCGTCCGCCCCGGGCGCGGGGCTTGGATGATCGCGCCGTCGCCGATGTACATGGCGACATGGCTGGCGTCGTCGAAATAGATGATCAGGTCGCCGGGGCGCATGTCCTTGACGTCGATGTGCCTGAGCTGTTTCCACTGCTCCTGCGAGGTGCGCGGGATCGGCTGCCCCGCGCTCGCCCAGGCCTGCGAGGTCAGTCCGGAGCAGTCGTACGAGTCCGGGCCCTCCGCGCCCCACACGTACGGCTTGCCGATCTGGGCGGTGGCGAAGGCGACCGCCTTCTTGCCCGCCGCGGACGCCTTGCCGTGGATCTCGTCGAGTATCCCGGTGCCCAGCCAGGCGGTCTGCGCCTGGTAGGCGGCCTCCCGCTCCAGCTCGGCGAGCCGCTCCTTCTGCTTCTTCTCCAGCGTCGACTGGAGCTTCTCGGCGGCGGCGATCCGCTGCGTGATCTTCTTCTTCGCGGCGGCCTTCGCCCTGCGGCCGGCCTCCAGTCTGTTCCACTGGTCGGCCGCGTCCGCCGCGTACTGCTTCAAGTCCTGCTGGGTCCGGGTCAGTTCCCTGATCAGGCCCTTGGTGGCCCGCTCGCCCTGGAGCACCCGCCCGGCCCCGTCCAGGAACTGCGAGGGGTTGTCGCTCAGCAGCAGCTTGGCGCTGTCCGGCAGCCCGCCGGTGCGGTACTGGGCGGCTGCCGCCCGGCCCGCCCGCGCCTTCAGCCCGTCGAGCTTCTGCTGCCCCCTGACGATCTTCTTGGCCAGGTCGACGATCTCGGCGGACTGTTTCGCGGCGGCTTCCTCGGCGGCGTTGTACGCGTCGGTGGCGACGGCCGCATCATGGTAGAGATCGTCCAGTTTCTCCCGTACGGCCTCAAGGTCCTTGTCCGGCGGGAGAGTCACGGAGGCGCTGGGGGACCCGCTCGGGGAGGGTGTGGGGCTCGGTGCCGCGAACGCCGTGCCGGGCGCGGCCAGTACGGTCACGGCGACAGTCACCGCGCAGACCACGGTCACGGCCGCTGTCAGGATCCCGCGACGCCCGCCCGGCCGGACGCCGTACTTGTCCGGTCCCATGACCCGCCCCCCAAACTGATTAACCGTCAGCAACCTGCAACTCGGGGTGGATCGTGCCATGTCACGCCGCAAACCGACAGAGGTAACGGCAGGTGGATTCCTCCCCGGTTTCCCCCCGAGCATGACGATCTCCCCGCCTTTGTGACGAACGACTCACCGGGATCGTTCCCGGACCCGCCGCCCTCAGGCCGAGGGCGCCAACGCCTCCCAGGTCACCGTCACTTCCCCCTGCCGCCAGCGCGCCACCGAGTCCGTCACCGGCCAGTCGCCGGTCAGATCCCGCACCGCCCGGATCCACCGCTGCCGGGCGCCGTACGAGGCGTAGGGCACGGCGGCCGCCCAGGCGCGGTCGAAGTCCCGCAGGAACGCGTGCACCGGCTCGCCCGGCACATTGCGGTGGATCAGCGCCTTGGGCAGCCGTTCGGCGAGGTCCGACGGCCGTTCCAGGGAGCCGAGCCGGGTCGCGAACGTCACCGTCCGGGGCCCCTCGGGCCCGAGCGCGACCCACACATGCCGCCGCCCGATCTCGTCGCAGGTCCCCTCGACCAGCAGCCCTCCGGGCGCGAGCCGTGCACACAGCCGCGCCCAGACGGCGGCGACCTCGCTCTCGTCGTACTGCCGCAGCACATTGGCCGCGCGAATGAGCAACGGCCGCCCGGGGAGCGGGATCTCGAACCCGCCGTGCCGGAAGGCGAGCCCTGCGCGCTCGTACGGCTTCGCGGCGGCGACCCGGTCGGGCTCGATCTCGATCCCGACGACACGCGCGCGCGGCGCGACGGTACGCAGCCGCCCGAGCAGTTCGACGGCGGTCCAGGGAGCGGCGCCGTAACCCAGGTCGACAGCCACGGGGTCAACGGTGCGACGCAGCGCGGCACCGTGCGTGGCGGCGATCCACCGGTCCATGCGGCGCAGCCGGTTGGGGTTGGTGGTCCCGCGCGTCACCGTTCCCACGGGGCGGGCAGCGGCGCGGGCATTCATGCCTACGAGAGTAAAGCGCCTCGTGAGGGGCAGGCGCGGGACTGTGTCCACCAGCGGACCACCCCACGCCTCTCCCTCCCGAACGGTTGAGCGACCACAGGTAATGCTCCGGTAAAAACCCCACCCCCCGGAATGGGAATCCACCCCTCCGCGTTGCACTCCCAGAGGGAACCGCACGCCCTCCCACCGGCATGCCCGCACCAAGGAGGACCGCCACGTGAGCCAGTACGTCAGCAGGCTCGGGCGCCGCTCCCCGTCGGCTGCTGCCCGGCTTCTCCGCAGCCGCCGCCCGCGCCGCGTCGCCATGCTCTCCGTGCACACCTCACCGCTCCACCAGCCCGGCACCGGCGATGCCGGCGGCATGAACGTCTACATCGTCGAGCTGGCGCAGCGCCTCGCCGCGATCAACATCGACGTCGAGATCTTCACCCGGGCCACCTCCGGCGGCCTCCCGCCAACCGTCGAACTCGCCCCCGGTGTCCTCGTCCGGCACGTCGACGCCGGCCCCTACGAGGGCCTCGCCAAGGAGGACCTCCCGGCCCAGCTGTGCGCCTTCACGCACGGTGTGATGCAGGCCTGGGCCGGCCACCGCCCCGGCTACTACGACCTCGTCCACTCGCACTACTGGCTCTCCGGCCACGTCGGCTGGCTCGCCGCCCAGCGCTGGGGCGTCCCCCTCGTGCACGCGATGCACACCATGGCCAAGGTCAAGAACGCCAGCTTGGCCGACGGCGACACCCCCGAGCCCGCCGCCCGGGTGATCGGCGAGACCCAGATCGTGTCCGCGGCCGACCGCCTCATCGCGAACACCTCCGAAGAGGCCGACGAACTCGTACGCCACTACTGCGCCGACCCCGCCAAGGTCGCCGTCGTCCACCCCGGTGTGAACCTCGAACGCTTCCGCCCCGCCGACGGCCGCGCGGCCGCCCGCGCCCGCCTGGACCTCCCGCAGGACGCGCTGATCCCGCTCTTCGCCGGCCGCATCCAGCCCCTGAAGGCCCCCGACGTACTGCTCAGGGCCGTGGCCGTCCTCCTCGACGAGCGGCCCGAGCTGCGCTCGCGGATCGTCGTACCGATCGTCGGCGGCCCCAGCGGCAGCGGCCTCGCCAAGCCGGAGGGGCTGCAGAAGCTGGCCGCGCGGCTCGGTGTGGCGGACGTCGTCCGGTTCCGGCCGCCGGTCGGCCAGGAGCAGCTGGCGGACTGGTTCCGGGCGGCCTCCGTGCTGGTCATGCCGTCCTACAGCGAGTCCTTCGGCCTGGTGGCGGTAGAGGCACAGGCGGCCGGCACCCCCGTACTCGCCGCCTCGGTCGGAGGTCTGCCCGTGGCCGTACGGGACGGCGAGACGGGCTTCCTGGTGCGGGGTCACGATCCCGCCGACTACGCGCGCGTGCTGGGCCGTTTCGCCGACGACCCCTCGCTGGTGGACCGTTTCGGCAACGCCGCCGCCCGGCACGCCCGGTCGTTCGGCTGGGACACCGCGGCCGCCGCCACCGCCGACGTCTACATGGCCGCGACCCAGTCCCACCGCCGTCGCGTACGCTCGGCCCATGGGTGATGTGGACAAGGCCGCACAGGTCATCGTAGGTGCCCTGAAGGACGCCGACGTGGAGTGGGAGAGCCCCGGGCCCGGCAACTACGTCGTACAGCTCCCCGGAACCCGCAAGCTGAAGACGACGGTCTCCCTCCTCGTCGGCCGCCACTCCCTCTCGCTCAACGCCTTCGTCATCCGGCACCCCGACGAGAACGAACCGGCCGTCCACCGCTGGCTCCTTGAGCGCAACCTGAAGCTGTACAGCGTGAGTTACGCCGTCGACCGCCTCGGCGACGTCTACGTCACCGCCAGGCTCCCGCTCGCCTCCGTCACCCCCGCCGAGATCGACCGCCTGCTCGGCCAGGTCCTGGAGGCCGCGGACGGCGCCTTCAACACCCTGCTGGAGCTGGGCTTCGCCGCCGCGATCCGCAAGGAGTACGCGTGGCGGGTGTCCCGGGGCGAGTCGACCCGAAATCTGGACGCGTTCACCCATCTGATCGAACGCTCTGCTGACTGACTCCAGGCCCAGACCTGATTGACCCCTGCACGACTCTTACGACGTGACTGGGTGTCGTGGCATGCTCACGGCCGACGCACATATGAACGTCGTTCACAACCATGAAAATCCGCCATGGGAAGGACGTACGGAATGAGCACCGCGCACCACGGCATGACAAGACGGAGCCTCCTCGCCGGCGCCACGGCGGTCGCCGCGACCGCCGTGGCGGGCCCCACCGCCCACGCAGCGGGCTCCACCGCCCAGCCATCGGGCGCACCGGGCGCGGAAGTCCCGTCTCTGTGGCGGGAGTTCGTCCGCACCCCCTTCACCCACCCGCTGATCCCGTACGTCGGCCGGGCCGGAGCGGCGCGGATCCGCCGCCTTCCCGTGGTGGCCGACGTCCGCGCGTACGGCGCGGTGGCCGACGGCGTCACCGACTGCGCCCCCGCGATCAACCGTGCCATCGCCGCTGCCGCCAGGGCCGGCGGTGGCACGGTCGCCATCCCGCCCGGCACCTTCCGCATCGACGGCCTGGTCCATCTCGCCTACGACAACGTGGTGCTGCGCGGCGCCGGCAGCGGCCGTACCACGCTGTACGCGACGAAGAACCTCACCGAGCTGATCGGTCCGTACGGCTCCCGTTACGGCGGCACGAAGTCGGCGTGGTCCTGGGCGGGCGGCCTGATCTGGCTGGCGCCGAAGGCCCGTTGGGACTCCCTGGTCGCCGCGATCGAGGCGCGGGACTGGCCGTTCGAGGGCTGGACCGGCAACAAACGTGACGAGTGGGAGCAGTTGACCCCCGTCGCATCCGCCCGCCGGGGCGACTGGACGGTCACCGTCACCGACCCCTCCCGGCTGCGCCCCGGCCGCCTGGTCCTCCTGCGCGTCTGCGACGACACCGCCCACACCCTCCTCCAGCACATGTCGGGCGGCGGCCCCGGCCCGGCCGCGTACTACTGGGAGGACAAGACCAAGCTGCTGTCCTACGTCCCCTACGAATGGCCGGTCCGCATCACGGCCGTGCACGGCCGGCGGGTGACGCTGGAGCGCCCGCTCCCGGTCGACCTGCGCCCCGAATGGAACCCGCTGTTCACCACTCACGTCCGTGAACTGACCGGCTCCGGAGTCGAGGGGCTCACCCTGGACGTGGTCGAGACCCCGCAGTCCACGCACCTCCTCGACAAGGGCTACAACGGGGTCGTCCTGCAGTGCGCGTACGACTGCTGGGTGGACGACGTCACGGTCCGCAACGTCGACAACGGCTTCGGCCTGGTCGCCGCCTCCGCCTGCACCCTGCGCCGCACCCGGGTCGGCGGCCGGGGCGAGCACCACCCCTACTTCTGCCGCGAGGGCTCGCACGACAACCTGATCGAGGACTTCACCGTCGAACAGCGCACGGTCCCGGCCCCGTCCGACACCCAGCTCCACGGCATCAACGTCGAGGGTCTGTCGTCGTACAACGTGTGGTCGCGCGGCGAGATGCAGATGGGCACCTTCGACTCCCACCGCGGTCTGCCCTTCGGCAACGTCCGCACCGACATCACGGTGAACAACAACGGCCGCCACGGCGGCGACGCCAACGCGGGGCCGCTGTTCGGGGCACGCTTCACGCACTGGAACGTGCGCGTCACCAACGGCCGCGCGGGCCTGATGAGGCTGGACGGCCTCGCCCCCTGGTCCGCGACGGTCGGACTGAACGAGGTGACCGACTTCGACCAGGTCGACGTACCGGACTTCACCGGCGACCTGCACTCCCGCCTTGAGCTGTACGGCACATGGGACGCGGTGCGGCCCCGGAACCTGTACGAGGCTCAGCGCGCGCTGCCCCGGTAACGCCCGGGGGTCACCCCCACGAGCTTCTTGAAGTGCCGGGTGAGATGGGCCTGGTCGTAGAAGCCGGTGACGGTGGCCGTCTCGCCGGGCGGGACACCGTCGAGCAGCAGCCGGCGGGCGCGGCCCACCCGGCGGGACATCAGGTACTGGTGCGGGGCGATGCCGTAAGCGCCGCTGAACGCGCGTACCAGGTGGGCGGGGTGTGCGTGCAGCAGCCGTGCGGCCTCGTCCAGGGCGAGCCCCTCGCCGACCCGCTCGTCGAGGAGCTCGCGCAGGGCGCCGGCGAGGACCGGATCGGGGGGCCTCGGTGCTGCCACGAGCCGGGGGCGGAGCAGGCCGCGCAGCCGCTCGCCGATGAGGGTGAGCCGGCTCTCGGCCTCCAGTTCGTCGCCGGGGCGGGCGAGGGAGGCGTGCAGCCGGCCGACGCGCCGCCGCAGCAGCGGATCCCGCAGGTCGGGTCCTTCGACGGCCGCGCCGATGAGCTCGTCCCCGAGGAGCGTCTCGTCCAGGTACACCACACGCTTGCGGAAGCCGTCAGCGGTGGCGGGGGAGCCGTTGTGCGGCACATGCGGCGGCAGCAGCGACACGGTGTCGCCCGGCGTGCCGTGCTCATGCCGTTCGAGGTCGTACCGTACGGCGCCGTCGTCCACGATGAGCAGCGTCCAGGCGTCATGGACGTGCATCGGATAGGCGTACTCGGTGAAGTGCGCGTGGAAGACCTCGGTGACGCCCGGGACACGGGGGCGCCAGGCGGTGACTTCCTCCGTGAGGTGCTGCCGGGCGGCCATGCAAAGAACGTACAAGACGAGGCCGTACGACGATCGGCAGTCTCACGGCATGAGCACTGAACCCATCCCTTCCGACGTCCGCCCCGATGTCCGCTTCGACACCAAGATCGCCGTACTGCTCCGGGACGACCTGGAGCCCTGGCAGCGCCTCAATGTCACCGCGTTCCTGGTCAGCGGCCTGGGCGCGACGGTCCCCGAGGTGGTCGGAGAGCCGTACGAGGACGCCGACGGGGTGGCGTACCTGCCGATGTTCCGGCAGCCGGTGCTGGTCTTCGAGGGGACGAAGGAGACGTTGAAGGCGGCACACGAGCGGGCGCTGAGCCGGGCCCTGCCCCGGGCGGTCTTCACGGCGGATCTGTTCTCGACCGGCAACGACCGCGACAACCGCGCGGCGGTGCGTGCCGTGCCGACGGCGGAGCTGGACCTGGTGGGGCTTTCGGTGTACGGGCCGCGGAACGGGGTGGACAAGGTGCTGAAGGGGGCGCGGATGCATCCGTGAGGACCGATCCGTGCGGACCGGCGGAGGATCGGCGGACTGGGCCGGTAGGGCGACCGGCGGACTGGGCCGCTAGGAGGAATCGCGTGGCGTGACCGGGTGATCCGATCATCCCGCCCGCCCCATTGCCTGGCGAACGAAGCATCTGACTGTCATGCGACTCATCAGATTCAGCAGCATGGCAGCGGTGGCGGCGGTCGTCGTCACGGGTGTGGCGGGCGGACCGGCGAGCGCTGGGGGCCAGGATGACGTGACCCAGGTTCCCTGCAGCACGACGGCGCTGACCACTGCCGTCAGCGCGGCGTCACCGGGCGAGACACTCTCCCTCTCCCGTGACTGTACGTACCATCTGACCTCTGCCCTCGGCAGCGGTGAGGGTCTGCCGACCATCGACCAGAGCCTCAAGATCCGGGGCAACGGCGCGACGATCGTTCGTGACGGGATCGGGACCGCCCTGTTCCGGATCTTCCATGTCAACTCGGGCGGTAACCTCCGCCTGGAGGACCTCACCGTCCGTGGTGGGAACACCAGCGGCGACGGCGGGGGCATTCTGGTCGACTCCGGCGGCAGGCTCACGCTGGTCGGCGTCGACGTGATCGACAACACCTCCTCGAACAGCGGTGGCGGTGTGGCGGTGTCACCGGGCGCCACGGCGGTCGTACGACGCGGCTGGCTGGCGTTCAACAACGCCGCCAACGGCGGTGGGTTGTACAGCGGGGGAACGCTGAGCGTGGACGACTCCGAGTTCAGCCGCAACCACGCCCGGGCCGCCGGCGGTGCTCTCTACCAGGACGCCGGCAACGCCTTCGTGCACGCGAGCGTGATCAGGCGCAACACGTCGGCCAGCAGAGGTGGTGGCGTCACCGGCAGCGGCACCGCATCGCTGGAATTCAGCGAAAGCAAGATCACGAACAACACGACCGCCGGCGTCCAGGGCGGCGGGATCCAGAACCTGTCGAGCCTGAGGCTGGAGGACACAGAGGTCAGCGGCAACGTGGTCGGAGGCATGGCGGGCCACGGGGGCGGCATCTACAACGCCACGACCGCCGCCGTGCTCGTTCTGAAAGGCAGCGAGGTCCTCCGCAAGAGCGCGAACGGCAACGGCGTTTCCCAGGCCGGCGGCATCTACAACGACGCCGGAAAGGTCACCCTCGACCACAGCCACGTCCGCGACAACGCCTCCACGACGGCCCCCGGAGGCGTCTTCACGACCAACCAGTTCACGGTCATCGACTCGACCATCACCCGCAACATCCCGACGAACTGCGCGGGAAGCCCCGTTGTGGTGACGGGCTGCAGGAACTGACGCCCGCTTGCCCGCCGCGGGTGCCTGTCTCTGTCTCGGGGGACAGGTGCCCCGCGGGCGGCCGCACCGGTTCTCGCCCTGGGCCGTGTACGTTCTCGCCCTGGGCCGTGTATGTACTCGCCCTGGGCCGTGAAGGTACTCGGGCCGAGCGGGAACCCACGGATCAGGCCGTACGTACCTCGGCCTCGGCGCCCGTAGCCGCCTTCGTGACCGAGGCGCGCCCTTCCGGCAGCCGCCGCATGAGGAGGCCGTACCCGAGGGCCGCCGCCGTCCCCACGACCGCGCACGTCCCCCACAACCACCGCGCCCCGAACCGGTCGATGACGACACCGGACATCAGCGGCGCGATGAGCGCGGCGGCGGACCAGGACAGCGTGTACATGCCCTGATAGCGCCCCCGTCCGTGGACCGGCGAGAGCCGCACCACCAGCCCGGTCTGGGTCGGCGCGTTGACGATCTCGGCGAGCGTCCACACGCACACGGTGAGTGCGAAGACGCCCACGGACCCGGCGAAGGCGGTGAGCCCGAAGCCGTACCCCGCGAGGAGGGAGGAGACGACGAGCAGGGACCGCGGGTCACGGTGCTCGATGACCCGGGTGACAGGAATCTGGAGTACGACGATCAGTACCCCGTTCACCGCGATGGCCATGCCGTAGTCGGCGGGCGAGAACCCGGCCCTGCCCATCGCCACCGGCAGCCCGACGGACCCCTGCTGGAAGACCAGGGCGACGAGGAAGGACAGCCCGACGACGGCCATGTACCGCCCGTCACGCACCACGGTCCCGAGGCTGACCTCGCCGTCCCTGTCAGCCCTGTTCGAAGCTGGCTCAGGTCGCGACTCGGGCAGCTTGAGGAAGACGAGGACGGCACAGACGGCGGTCATCCCGCCCTCGATCAGAAACCCGGCGCGGTAGCTGACCTCGGCGATGAACCCGGCCCCCATGGAGGACACGGCGAACCCGAGGTTGATGGCCCAGTAGTTCAACGAGAAGGCGCGCACCCGGTCCTCCGGCCGCACGATGTCGGCCATCATCGCCTGCACGGCCGGCCGGGAGGCGTTGGAGGCCATGCCGACGAGGAAGGCGACGGCGGCGATGGCGACGGGGTCGTGCACGAAGCCGAGCAGTGCGACGGCCCCCGCCGTGGAGCCCTGGGCGAGCAGCAGCGTCGGCCGCCGCCCCAGCCGGTCGGCCATCACCCCGCCGCCCAGGGCGGAGACCACCCCGCCCAGGCCGTGCAGTGAGGCGACAAGCCCGGCGTACGAGGCGCTGTACCCCCGGTCCAGCGTCAGATACAGGGCCATGTACGTGGCGACGAAGGAGCCCAGCCGGTTGACGAGGGTGCTGGTCCACAGCCACCAGAACTCACGGGGCAGACCGGAGACGGTCTCCCGGACAGCGCGCCGCAGGGCGACGGACGACATGGCTCCCCCAGAGCAAGGCGTAAGTGACGCAAGGAATGAGTGGACCTTACTTTTGCCTCGCTCACCTGAGCCACTCAATTAACAAAAGCAGTCAACTGTCCGACGTCTGGGACGCCCTCCGGGCGCCGGCCCCCTGCCCCGAACACGTGGATTACGCTCTGACCCATGGCCGACGCACCGTACAAGCTGATCCTCCTCCGCCACGGCGAGAGCGAGTGGAACGCGAAGAACCTGTTCACCGGCTGGGTGGACGTCAACCTCAACGAGAAGGGCGAGAAGGAGGCAGTCCGCGGCGGTGAGCTCCTGAAGGACGCCGACCTGCTCCCGGACGTTGTCCACACCTCCCTCCAGAAGCGAGCGATCCGCACCGCACAGCTCGCCCTCGAAGCGGCCGACCGCCACTGGATCCCGGTCCACCGCACCTGGCGCCTGAACGAGCGCCACTACGGCGCGCTCCAGGGCAAGGACAAGGCGGCGACGCTGGCCGAGTTCGGCGAGGAGCAGTTCATGCTCTGGCGCCGCTCGTACGACACCCCGCCGCCCCCGCTGTCGGACGACTCCGAGTACTCCCAGGCCGCGGACCCCCGCTACGCGACGATCCCCCCGGAGCTGCGCCCCCGCACGGAGTGCCTCAAGGACGTCGTCGTCCGCATGCTCCCGTACTGGTACGACGGCATCGTCCCCGACCTCCTGACCGGCCGCACGGTCCTGGTCGCCGCCCACGGCAACAGCCTGCGCGCCCTGGTCAAGCACCTCGACGGCATCTCGGACGCCGACATCGCGTCCCTGAACATCCCGACGGGCATCCCCCTCTACTACGAGCTGGACGCCGACTTCAAGCCGATCACCCCGGGCGGCAAGTACCTCGACCCGGAGGCCGCGGCGGCAGCGATCGAGGCGGTCAAAAACCAGGGCAAGAAGAAGTAGGTTCCGTGATCAGGCTCCTACCAGGGCTTTCGTGCCTGGTAGGGGCCTTGATGCTGTGCTGGGGCCGTCTCTGGACCGTCGGCCGGTTGATCAGGGTACGAGCCATCAACCGCCATGTCGCATCGTTGGCGAGGTGGTCCGACGTCCCGCCCACCGCCGAACTCCGCGAGGTGCAAAGGCTGCTCGACCACGGTGTGGCCAAGGAGTGGTGGGACATGGAAGAGGGGTGCGTCACTGCCCAGTGGCGGACTGGCGCCGCTGGCTGACACGGTTCATGTGCCCCATGGCCGGGGGTCTCCGGACCGTCCGGGGCCACGGGTCGGCGGTGTGTGCGACTACTCGTCGAAGACGAAGAGCGGTTTGGCGCCGTGTGCGGGTGTTTCGGCGAACGAGATGGCTTCGGTGAAGCGTTCGAGGGGGAACGGCTGGCCTTGGGGGATGCTCAGCACCTCGTCAGCGACAAGGCCGCGAACCTCGGACAGCGCGTGCAGCGCCTCCGAGGGCGAGGTGGTGCCGAACCAGCGGTTCAGCCAGAAGCCACGGACCACTTTGGTCTCGTAGATGATTGAGCGCGCGGACAGTGGGATCGTCAGCGCCGCCGGGTCGGTCTGCCGATGGGTGGAGAGCGCGCCGTAGACCACGACCTCTCCTCCCGGAGCCAATGCCTGGGACACCTTGGCACCCACCTCGCCCGCGACACAGTCGGCGGCCTTGCGCACGCCGGCCGGTCCTGCGATCTCGGCCACACGCTGCACCAGATCCTCGTCCTCGGTGCAGATGACCTCGTCGCCACCGAGCGCTTTGATCTCGTCCACGGCAGCGCGCCGCCGCACGACATTGATGGTGCGCATACCCAGATGCCCGGCCAGCTGAATGACGAGACGGCCGACGGTGGAGCCCGCGGCCGTCTGCAACAGCCATTCCCCCGGCTGTACGTCGAGTTCGCGGGTCACCAGGAGCAGCGCGGTCAACGGGTTGACGGCGAGTTGGCAGGCGCTGGAGTCGCTCAGACGGTCGGGGACCGGCAGAAGCCTGTGTGTGTCGGCAACGAGGTATTCCTGCCAGGTGCCGTCCACACGCGGCCCGGGTACGGCCGGGACAGCGACGGCCACCACACGCTCGCCGATCTCCAGTCCCTCGGTATCCGGGCCCAGGGCCTCGATACGGCCCACGCACTCCATGTGGCCGCCGGCCGTGGGGAACCGGGGGGAGAAACCGTAGCGACCACGCAACACGTGCAGGTCGCTGGCGTGAATCGGAGTCGCCTTCACACGGAGCAACACCTGGCCGGCTTCCGGCGTGGGAACAGGCCGGGTTTCCAGCCGCAGGACGTCGTTCGGCTCGCCGACCTCTCCGGCTACGAGCGCGCGCATGGATTGCGGCATGAGCGACCTTTCGTCTCCCAGCACCCTACGAACGCCGTACTTCCAACTCCTCCCAGCCTGCGCTCCTCCGTGAGCGCTGTCATGTCGTGGGTAGCCCAGGTGTTCGCGGAAGCAAGCTCATGAGGCCGAGGAGGATCGTCTTTTCTGGGTTGCCGGATCGGCAAATGCGGTCGTGGTCCTGGTGTGGGTGCTCGCATGATCCGTGGTGAGACTACGAGGCCGAGACCCAGGAGGGCTCATGGAGGGTACGCATCGGGTTGTTTCCGGTGGCGGGCGGAGGGTTCATCTGGTCGAGCAGGGGGCCGGGCCGCTCGTGCTGCTCGTGCACGGGTTCCCCGAGGGCTGGTACTCCTGGCGGCATCAGTTGCCGGTGCTCGCCGCGGCGGGATATCGGGCCGTCGCCATCGATGTGCGGGGGTACGGGCGTTCCGGCAAGCCGGTCTCGCCGGACGCCTACCGGATGGGCGAACTCGTCGAGGACAACGTCTTCGTCGTGCGTGCGCTCGGCGAGGAGTCGGCCGTGGTCGTCGGCCATGACTGGGGTGCCACCATCGCCGCGAACTCCGCGTTGCTCAGGCCCGAGGTCTTCCGGGCCGTCGGGCTGCTGAGTGTGCCGTACGCCCCGCGTGGCGGGCCGCGGCCCAGTGACGTCTTCGCTCGGATGAGTGGCGGGGACGAGGAGTTCTATGTCTCGTACTTTCAGGAGTCGGGTCGGGCCGAGGGCGAGATCGAGCCTGATGTACGGGGGTGGCTCGCGGGGTTCTACGCCGCCTTCTCCGGCGACACCA
Source organism: Streptomyces sp. NPDC111744 (assembly GCF_055634995.1). NCBI lineage: Bacteria > Bacillati > Actinomycetota > Actinomycetes > Kitasatosporales > Streptomycetaceae > Streptomyces > Streptomyces sp. NPDC111744. Next base: position 274,087 of record NZ_JBVKCG010000008.1, on the reverse strand, counting down.
TGCCTGGGCCCGGCGCTCCCGACCCCCACTTCGTCGGCGTAGGGGGCACCCTCAGGGATCGGTTTCCCGTCGGCCGGCTGCCCGCCTGGCTCGGTGAGCAGGATCTCGACGTCTACGCCGGGGAGTTCGAGCGCACCGGACTCACCGGTGCGCTCAACCGGTACCGGAACATGGACCGCGACTGGGAGGATCTCGCCGCCTACGACGGTGCTCCGATCACCCAGCCGTCCCTGTTCGCCGGCGGCAGCCTCGACGCCTCCACGACCTGGCTGGCCGACGCGATCGAGGCCTACCCGGTCACCCTTCCCGGCCTGGTCTCGTCCCATCTCCTCGACGGCTGTGGGCACTGGATCCAGCAGGAACGGCCGGACGAGATCAACCGGTTGCTCCTCGACTGGCTCGCCGGCCTGCCCGCCCGCTGACCGAACGCGCGCCGGTTACGGCCTCCCGGCCGTCAGCCCGGTCGGGAGGCCGGTCGGGAGGCCGGTGGTATCGGCGTCACCAGATCGACAGCGGTACCGCGTGGATCTCGTCCGCCGGATGGCCCGCGCGTTCGTGGACGCGCTGGACCGCCTCGGCCGAGGGTGCCTCGGAGAGGCAGTAGACCTCGCCGGAGGCAGGGTCGGCCCAGGCTCGTTCGAAGTGGACGCCCTCGTCCTTCTCGACGGCGAGGTCGGCCTCGTGGGCCTCCTTGAGCTGGTCGGCGGTGAGGCCCTTCATCCCGTGGTGTACGTCCATGAACTGGGGCATGACAAGCACCTCCTGTCTCCCCTTCCTCTCCATGTTGCGCCCGCCCGTGCCGCCTCGCGCGGTGCCCTCCACATGCCCCAAGGGCCCCCGACCGAAGTCGAGGGCCCTTGGCCGTACGTCGGGTGTGCGCTCAGCCGCACTGGCAGGGGCTGCCCGACTGGCAGCCGCAGCCGCAGCCGGAGCCGCAGCCGCATGCGCCGATGACCAGGAGGTTCTTGATCTCGACGGACTGCTCGGTCTCGCGCTGCTGGGTGGGGTCGGGCGTGGTGCTGGGGGATTCGGCCATGGATCCCTCCTAGGGGTCCCTAGAGGTAGGGCGTGGTGCATTTGCCCATTCCACGTCCATTCCATACCTGTTCCGCCGGGCGCATCAACGGCGCACAGTGGCGCCCGCGCGCCCGCTCTGCACTACCTCGCGAGGTCGAGCTCACCCGGCGGAGTCAGGCCCCCTCGGCGCCCGTCACCGGCTGGATGTCGGGCTGGATGTCGGGCTGGAGGTCGTCCGCGTGCTCGCCCGTGACCAGGAAGACGACGCGCTTGGCGACGGCCACCGCGTGGTCGGCGTACCGCTCGTAGTAGCGGCCGAGCAGCGTCACGTCGACCGCGGTCTCGATGCCGTGCTGCCACTTGTCGTCCAGCAGGTGCTGGAAGAGGGTGCGGTGCAGCAGGTCCATCTCGTCGTCGTCCTGCTCCAGCTGCATCGCCAGGTCGACGTCCTTGGTGATGATGACCTCGGCGGCCTTGGCCATCAGGCGCTGCGCGAGCTGGCCCATCTCCAGGATGGTCGCGTGCAGGTCGTAGGGGACCGCCCGCTCCGGGTAGCGCAGCCGGGCCAGTTTGGCGACGTGCTGGGCCAGGTCGCCGGAGCGCTCCAGGTCGGCGGACATCCGCAGCGAGGTGACGACGATCCGCAGATCGGTCGCCACCGGCTGCTGGCGGGCCAGCAGGGCTATCGCCCGGGCCTCCAGGTCGTGGTGGAGCTCGTCCACCTTCTGGTCGGCTTCGATGACACTTTCGGCCAGCTTGAGGTCGGCGTCGAGGATCGCCGTCGTGGCGCGCCCGATCGCCGATCCGACCAGCCTGGCCATGTCGACCAGGCTGTCGCCGATCGAGTCGAGTTCCTCGTGGTACGCGTCCCGCATCAGGGTTCCCTCTCGTGCGTGTGTTCCAGGGCTCCGGGGGCCGGGGCCCGTGGCCGAAACCAGCTGCGAACCCCACGCTCCCATGTTCTGGTTCCCGCGCGTCCGTTTCTGCCACCGCAAATGAACCAATACTGGCTCCAAGGTGAACTCTGGGCGACGAGTGTTCGAGCTGACACCTCGCGGACTGTGGGGATGTCGTACCCCCTGCTTAACCTGTTTGCATGGACGTGAACGCGGCGGTCGCCGCAGCGGCAGCGATCGCCGGGGTGCTTACCGGTGTCATCGCCATGCTGGCGTTCCGCTGGAGCGAACGCGACCAGAAGCGACCGACCAGGACTTCCCTGCACACCGACCCCGTGCTGCCCCCCGGCGTGGACACCGTACTGAGCGTGCTGCGCTCCTCCGCGGTCGTCCTCGACGAGGGCGACATCGTCGTCAAGGCGAGCTCGGCGGCGTACGCCCTCGGACTGGTCCGCGGGGGCAAACTCGCCATCGAGCCGATGCTCCACATGGCCCGGGACACGAGAAGGGACGGCGAGATACGGCAGGTCGAACTGGACCTGCCGCGCCGTGGCACCGGACGCGGGGAGGCGCTCGCCGTCTCCGCCCGGGTGGCGCCCCTCGGCTCCCGGCTGGTACTGCTCCTGGTCGAGGACCTCACCGAGGCCCGTAGGATCGAGGCGGTACGACGCGACTTCGTGGCGAATGTCAGCCACGAGCTCAAGACCCCGGTCGGCGCACTCTCCCTCCTCTCCGAGGCCGTCATGGACGCCTCGGAGGATCCGGAGGCGGTGGAGCGCTTCGCCGGTCGTATGCAGATCGAGGCCACGCGCCTGACCAACCTGGTCCAGGAGCTCATCGATCTGTCGAGAGTGCAGAACGACGATCCGCTGGAGGACGCCGAGCCCGTCCGGGTGGACGAACTCGTCGCCGAGGCGATCGACCGGTGCCGCCACCAGGCCGGCACCAAGCAGATCACCATGGCCGCCGGCGGCACCGCCGACCTGCACGTCTGGGGCAACCGCGGCCAGCTGGCCGCCGCCCTCGGCAACCTGGTCGAGAACGCCGTCAACTACTCCCCGGCCCGCACCCGGGTCGGGATAGCAGCCCGCCGGGTCGGCGCACCTGGCGGCGAAATGATCGAACTTGCCGTGACCGACCAGGGCATCGGCATCACCGACAAGGACAAGGAGCGCATCTTCGAGCGCTTCTACCGCGTCGACCCGGCCCGCTCACGGGCCACCGGCGGTACCGGTCTCGGTCTCGCCATCGTCAAACACGTGGTCGCCTCGCACGGCGGGGAGGTCACGGTGTGGAGCGCCGAAGGTCAGGGCTCCACGTTCACCCTCAGGTTGCCGGAGGCGGGCGCGGCTCGCGACCGCGCCTCGCAGCACCCCGACCCCGACCTCGAAGACGAGGCCGGTACCACCGAGTCATCCCCGTACGAACCGCTTCCCGCCCCGGAGGTCCTTCCGTGACCCGAGTGCTCGTCGTCGAGGACGAGGAGTCCTTCTCCGACGCCCTGTCGTACATGCTCCGCAAGGAGGGCTTCGAGGTCGCCGTGGCGGCCACGGGCCCCGACGGCCTCGACGAGTTCGAGCGCAACGGCGCCGACCTCGTCCTCCTCGACCTGATGCTGCCCGGCCTGCCCGGCACCGAGGTCTGCCGCCAGCTGCGCGGCCGGTCCAATGTCCCCGTCATCATGGTGACGGCCAAGGACAGCGAGATCGACAAGGTTGTCGGGCTCGAAATAGGAGCCGACGACTACGTGACCAAGCCCTTCTCCTCCCGCGAGCTGGTCGCCCGTATCCGGGCCGTCCTGCGCCGTCGCGGGGAGCCGGAGGAGGTCACCCCGGCCGCGCTCGAGGCCGGCCCGGTCCGCATGGACGTCGACCGCCACGTGGTGACGGTCTCCGGCTCCAAGGTCGACCTCCCCCTCAAGGAGTTCGACCTGCTGGAGATGCTCCTGCGCAACGCAGGGCGCGTCCTCACCCGTATGCAGCTCATCGACCGGGTCTGGGGTGCCGACTACGTCGGTGACACCAAGACCCTCGACGTCCACGTCAAGCGCCTGCGCGCCAAGATCGAGCCGGACCCGGGTGCCCCGCGGTACCTGGTGACGGTTCGTGGTCTCGGGTACAAGTTCGAGCCGTAGACCGAGATTGTCCGGAGCCGGCGGACGGAGTCCGGCGCAGCACTCCGAAGCCCGCGTAGCGGTGCGAGGGGTGCGTCGAGGGCGGTGTTCGAGCCCGACCCGGGTGCCCCGCGGTACCTGGTGACGGTTCGTGGTCTCGGGTACAAGTTCGAGCCGTAAACCGCCGGCCTGGTGTGACGACCGTACGAAGAAGGGCGGCCCCCGAGGGGGTACCGCCCTTCTCGCGTTGGCCGTACGACCGCTCAGCCCGCGTTCGTCGACGCCGACGCCGAGTCGCTCGGGGTCGCCGAAGCGCTCCCGGACGACTTGCCCTTGCCCGGCTTGGCACTGCCGCTCGCCGTGGCGCCCGCCGCCGGGGAGCCGGAGGCCGAGGAGGAGGCGGACGAGGACGCGGAGGCCGAGGAGGAGGCGGACGAGGACGCGGAGGCCGAGGCCGAGGCCGACGGGACGGAGCTCGGGCCCCAGCCCGAGAAGTAGCTCTCGGCGGGGACGACGAACGCGCGCAGGCTCACATCACCAGTCCTGCTGAAGGTGAACGTGACCTTCTGCGCGTTGCCGTCCTTGACCGCGTCGCGGCTGCTGGGCAGCACCGCGGAGGCGTTGCCCTTGCCGCCCAGGATCAGCCGGCCGCCGCCCGGGATGGTCAGCGGCTGGGACTTGGTGGGGTGCAGCTGGGCGGACTTGTTGGTGCCGGCGACGACGATCGACTGGAGCGTCTCGGGCTGGGTGCCGGTGTTGAAGATGGTCGCGGAGACCACGGCCGGGCCGGTCGACGTGAGGTCGGGCTGGGTGATCACGGTCGCGTTCTGGATCTTGATGTCGCCGACACTCGTCGCGGCGTTGTCCGGCTTGATCTCCAGCGTCTGGGAGTCGTTGCCGGCACCGCACGCGGCAAGCGAGGCGACGGAGAAGGCGATGGCGGAGGCGGCGAGGGCGCCGCGTCGAAGGCTGCTGCTCACGGCGGCGGCAACTCCTTGAACGCACGGGCGGCCCTCTGATAAAGCCGCCCTAAGGGTCTGTCAGCGGCCTTAGGTTACCGAGCCGTTCCCCCGCGGCCGCACCCGACCCTCCCCAAGCCGCTCCCTTCCCTTGAGCTTCCCTCCGGCCGGGGTACCCCAGGGCTCCACAAGTGACTCTTCGGTCACTTTGTGGGGCGCTCGTCAGGCATTCACATAACTCGTTCGCCACACCGCGCGCAAAATTTCCGTGAAGGAATGCGCGACCGCCGGGAAAATTGATCACATACCGTTCGGTCGGACACCTGTGATCAATTCCGGAAACGTCTCGGATCCGGCTCCGGCAGCCGAACGGAGTAGCGGAAGTCGTATGCTTGGAACGGGACAAATGTGGACGTTCGGCCACTTGGGCGTGCGTCCGGAGGTGCGTAACGTACGCGTTTCTCCTCCCCCGAAGAACCGCTCCGACCTGCGAATACCTGCTTCCGGACGGCTCGCGAAGCACGTTCCTGTTGCTGTTGTCAAGCCCCGAGATATGCCCTGACCTGCGAAAACGCCATTCAGAACCGCCGGTTTCCGTGTTACCCTGGATAGCCACGGAAGGGGTACCTGTCACATGACGTTCAAGGTTGGCGACACCGTGGTCTATCCCCATCACGGGGCCGCGCTGATCGAGGCCATCGAAACTCGCCAGATCAAAGGCGTGGACAAGACCTACTTGGTGCTGAAGGTCGCCCAAGGTGACCTGACGGTACGTGTGCCAGCGGACAATGCGGAGTTCGTCGGCGTGCGTGATGTGGTCGGTCAGGACGGGCTGGACCGGGTCTTCGAGGTGCTGCGCGCGCCGTACGCCGAGGAGCCCACGAACTGGTCCCGTCGATACAAGGCAAACCTGGAGAAGCTCGCCTCCGGCGATGTCATCAAGGTCGCGGAAGTCGTGCGTGACCTGTGGCGTCGTGAGCGCGAGCGCGGACTCTCCGCCGGTGAGAAGCGCATGCTCGCCAAGGCCCGCCAGATCCTGGTGAGCGAGCTCGCCCTCGCGGAGAACACAAACGAGGACAAGGCCGAGGCCCTGCTCGACGAGGTCCTCGCGTCCTGACGCGGTCCAGCTCGGCACGCTGAAACTCCGCACACTGAATGCCGCGGTGCCCGATGACACATTTGTCGCCGGGCGCTGCGGCATGTCCGTGCCCGGAACTCGCGCATTCGGAATCCCGCCCCCGGCGGAAACCCCCGATACTAGGCGTGCCGGGCCCGGGCTGCTGGCTCGACCAGTGTCACGGAAGGGTCCGGTCAAGGCGTCGCGCCCGGCACTTCCCAGGCCATACCCACGCCAGGCCCGCACACAAACCTGACAGGAACCGATGTCTGACGATTCGCGTTCTTCGCGTACGGAACTGCGTACCGCCGCCGTGATTCCCGCCGCCGGCCGGGGCGTACGGCTCGGTCCGGGCGCCCCCAAGGCGCTTCGCGCGCTGAACGGCACGCCCATGCTCATCCACGCCGTGCGCGCACTGGCCGCCTCCCGCGCGGTCTCCCTGGTCGTCGTCGTGGCCCCGTCCGACGGCGCGCCCGAGGTCAAGTCCCTCCTCGACGCGCACGCGCTGCCCGAGCGCACCGACTTCCTCGTCGTCCCGGGCGGCGACTCCCGGCAGGAGTCGGTCAAGCTCGGCCTGGACGCACTGCCCCCCGACTACGACATCGTCCTCGTCCACGACGCGGCCCGCCCGCTGGTCCCCGTCGACACGGTCGACGCCGTGATCCAGGCGGTCCGCGACGGCGCCCCCGCGGTCGTCCCCGCGCTTCCGCTCGCCGACACCGTCAAGGAGGTCGAGCCGGCGACGGTCCAGGGTGACCCCGAGCCGGTCGTCGCCACCCCCCAGCGCGCCCGCCTGCGCGCGGTCCAGACCCCTCAGGGCTTCGACCGTACGACGCTGGTCCGCGCGCATGAGACGGTCACCGACAACGTCACCGACGACGCCAGCATGGTCGAACAACTCGGCGAACAGGTCGTGGTCGTCCCCGGCCACGAGGAGGCCTTCAAGGTCACCCGCCCCCTCGACCTGGTCCTCGCCGAGGCGGTCCTGGCCCGCAGGAGGCTCAACGATGGCTTCTGAGCTGCCGCTGCTTCCGCGGGTGGGTGTCGGCACCGACATCCATGCCTTCGAGGAGGGCCGCGAGCTGTGGTGCGCCGGCCTGAAGTGGGAGGGCGAGGGCCCGGGCCTGGCCGGTCACTCGGACGCGGACGTCGTCGCGCACGCGGCGTGCAACGCGCTGTTCTCGGCGGCGGGCCTGGGGGACCTCGGGCAGCACTTCGGCACCGGGCGCCCGGAATGGTCCGGCGCTTCGGGCGTGACCCTGCTGACGGAGGCGGCCCGGATCGTCCGCGACGCCGGATTCGTGATCGGGAACGTCGCGGTGCAGGTCGTAGGAGCGCGCCCGAAGATCGGCAAGCGCCGCGACGAGGCGGAGAAGCTCCTGTCGGCGGCGGCGGGGGCTCCGGTTTCCGTGTCGGGGGCCACGACGGACGGGCTGGGGTTCCCGGGCAGGGGCGAGGGCCTTATGGCGGTGGCAACGGCCCTGGTGGTCAAAGAAGGGTGAGCGGTCCCACCTGAGGGGCGCGGCCGGCCGCAGTGCACCGGCACCCGGCGACGGCCCTCCACAACCGGTGCCACCCACTGCCGTCGGCCCACTACCCTTGTCTCGTGACCATTCGCCTGTACGACACCAACGCCCGGCAGATCCGTGACTTCGCCCCGCTCGCCCCGGGCTGTGTCTCGATCTACCTCTGTGGTGCCACCGTGCAGGCGGCACCGCACATCGGCCATATCCGTTCCGGCCTCAACTTCGACATCATGCGCCGCTGGTTCGAATACCGCGGCTATTCCGTGACGTTCATCCGGAACGTCACGGACATCGACGACAAGATCATCGCCAAGTCCGCCGACCAGGGCCGTCCCTGGTGGGCGATCGGCTACGAGAACGAGCGCGCGTTCAACGACGGTTACACCGCGCTCGGCTGCCTCCCGCCGACGTACGAGCCCCGCGCGACCGGGCACGTACCGGAGATGATCGAGATGATGCGCGGACTGATCGAGCGCGGGCACGCGTACGAGGCCGACGGCAACGTCTACTTCGACGTGCGCTCCTACCCGGACTACCTCCAGCTCTCCAACCAGGAGCTGGACAACCTCCGCCAGCCGGAGGGCGAGGGCGAGACCGGCAAGCGGGACCAGCGGGACTTCGCGCTGTGGAAGGCCGTGAAGCCGGGCGAGCCCAGCTGGGAGACGCCGTGGGGCCGCGGCCGGCCCGGCTGGCACCTGGAGTGCTCGGCGATGGCCCACAAGTACCTCGGCGAGGCCTTCGACATCCACGGCGGCGGCCTCGACCTGATCTTCCCGCACCACGAGAACGAGATCGCCCAGGCCAAGGCCTACGGCGACGACTTCGCCCAGTACTGGGTGCACAACGCCTGGGTCACCATGAGCGGCGAGAAGATGTCGAAGTCCCTCGGGAACTCGGTCCTCGTCTCCGAGATGGTCAAGGCGTGGCGCCCGATCGTGCTGCGCTACTACCTCGGCACCCCGCACTACCGCTCGATGATCGAGTACAGCGAGGAGTCGCTGCGCGAGGCGGAGGCGGCGTTCGCGCGGATCGAGGGCTTTGTGCAGCGTGTGGTGGAGCTGGCCGGGGGAGCGGTGGAGCCCTCGCCCGAGGTCCCGCCGGCCTTCGCCGAGGCGATGGACGACGACCTGGGCGTCCCGCAGGCGCTGGCCGTCGTGCACACCACCGTCCGGCAGGGCAACAGCGCGCTGGCAGCCGACGACAAGGAAGCCGCCGTCGCCCGGCTCGCCGAGGTGCGTGCGATGCTCGGCGTCCTCGGTCTGGACCCGCTCGACGCACACTGGTCCGGTGCGGCCGAGAAGGGCGAGGACCTTCACGGGGTCGTCGACAGCCTCGTACGACTGGTCCTCGACCAGCGTGAGTCCGCCCGCGGCCGCAAGGACTGGGCCACCGCCGACGCCATCCGCGACCAGCTGAACCAGTCCGGTCTGGCCATCGAGGACAGCCCGCAGGGCCCGCGCTGGACCCTCAGGTCGTAGCCGGACCCACCAAGATCGACTGTGCCGCCCGGCCCCCCGGGCGGCACACTGCATAAGACGTATGTACGACACAGTCCATGGAGACGAGTAACTGATGGCAGCCAACAACCGCCGCATGTCCGGCAAGAAGGGCGCGCAGGTCGGCAGTGGCGGCCAGCGGCGCCGGGGCCTGGAGGGCAAGGGGCCGACCCCGCCCGCCGAGATGCGCAAGGGACACAAGAAGAACCGCATCGCGGGCGCCAAGGCGAAGCAGACGCTGCGCCGTCCCGCGCCGCGCGGCCGGGGCGGCAAGGGCACCTCCGAGCTGGTCGTCGGCCGTAACCCGGTCGTCGAGGCGCTGCGCGAGGGCGTCCCGGCCTCCACCCTCTATGTCCAGCAGTTCATCGACAACGACGAGCGCGTCCGCGAGGCCCTCCAGCTCGCCGCCGAGCGCGGTGGCATCAACCTCATGGAGGCGCCGCGCCCCGAGCTGGACCGTATGACGAACGGCCTCAACCACCAGGGCCTGGTCCTCCAGGTCCCGCCGTACGAGTACGCGCACCCCGAGGACCTGGCGCAGGCCGCGTACGACGACGGCGAGGACCCGCTGATCGTCGCCCTGGACGGGGTCACCGACCCGCGCAACCTCGGCGCGGTCGTCCGCTCCGTCTCCGCCTTCGGCGGACATGGCGTGGTCGTACCCGAGCGGCGCGCGGCCGGTATGACGGCGGGCGCCTGGAAGACGTCGGCCGGTGCGGCGGCCCGTACGCCGGTGGCGCGCGCCACGAACCTCACCCGGGCCCTGGAGTCGTACCGGAAGGCCGGCATCGTGGTCGTCGGTCTGGCCGCCGATGGCGAGCACGAGATCGGTGACCTGGAGGCGCTCTCCGGGCCCGTCGTCATCGTCGTGGGCAGCGAGGGCAAGGGCCTGTCCCGGCTGGTCGGCGAGACCTGCGACTTCCGGGTGCGGATCCCGATGCCGGGTGGCGCCGAGTCGCTCAACGCCGGTGTGGCGGCCGGGATCGTGCTGTACGAGGCGGCTCGCCGACGGGCCTGACGGCGGTACGAGGCGGCGCGCCGCCGGTGCTGAACAAACGTCCGCAACCTCGCCCGTGCGGGGTGATTCCGGCGTCATGCCCATCCTTGACGGGGTCCGGACACTTCGGGGCGGTCAAAGCAGTGTCCTAACTCCACGTCACTCGGTTAGATGAGTGTGGACACCAGAACACCCCGCACACCCACGGGGGACCGCTCGCCGGGGTTCCGCTCCGGATTCACTTCCGGGCCCGACGACGCTCCCGCGCTGAGCATGGTGAAGGTGCCGAGCGATCCGGCGCAGGTCATCGTCAACCACGCGAGTTTCCGCGTGCAGTTGGGCGTATCGACACGGCGTACCCAATCCCCCCGGGTCGCATGGCACCTGAGCGCCACCGAGGACACCGCGCGCATGCCGGTCGTCGGCAAGGGTGGCAGGGCGGGGGCGGCGCCCGGCCGTCGCCGCCCGGTCGTCTGGAGCGGCAAGTCCGCGCCGGACGACACCGGAGCCCACCGGCTGCTCCAGGCCGTCCGCGGCGGCAGCGTCCGACACGGCGAGGAGCGTGCCGAACCGGCCGGCGCGACCCAGGTCATCCCGCGCGTCGACGACGGCTACGGCGAGGTCGAACAGACCGTAGAGACCCCGATGGTCGGCCATCCGCGCTCCCCCGCCTCGGGCGAGACCCGGCTGCTGCCGCCCATGCGGACCTCGGGCAGCGCCTACGACGAACCTGCCTACGACGAACCGCCCTACGGCGAACCGGCCTACGCCGACGACGAGTTCGAGGACTTCCAGGAACCGCCGTCGACCAGGCGGCACGCCGACGACCCGGCCCGGCACGCCTACTACCCCGGCCGCCGGATGAACCTCGGCGTGGTCCTGCTCCCGTTGCGGATCTTCCTCGGCTTCATCTCCATCTACGCCGGCATGGGCAAGCTGTGCGACCCCGTCTACTTCGACGGCGGCAAGCGCGGCTCCATGGTCACCTGGCTCAACACGCTGCACCCCTGGGACGTCGCCGAGCCGCTGCGCCAGTTCGCCCTCCAGCACCCGGTCGGCTCCGGCCTGGTCATCGCCTTCTTCCAGGTGATCGTCGGCGTCCTGACCGTGCTCGGCTGCTGGCAGCGGGTGGCCGCGGTCGTCGGCGCCCTGCTCTCCGCCGCGCTCATCGTCACCGTCAGCTGGAAGACCGTCCCGGCGTACGACGCCCCCGACATCATCTATCTCGCCGCCTGGTCCCCGCTGATCATCGCCGGCGCCCCCGTCTACTCCGTCGACGGCCGCCTCGCGGGCAGCGCCTGGCGGCGCCTCGGACCGCACTCCGACATCTGGGAGCTGCGCAGCTACGTACTGCGTCGCGGCGCCCTGATCACGGCGGTCACCATCGGCCTCACCCTCCTCGTCGGCTCCCTGCTGGGCGGCGCGGTCCGCGACTCCAGCCGCGTGGTCGTCCCCGGTCCCGGCGAGGCACCCCGCAACAACCTCCCCGGCTCCCCGCTGCCCGGCGAGACGGCCAAGCACCACGCGAGGACCCCGTCGGCTCCCGCGTCCCCCTCCGGGGGCGCCACGGCCGGCGCCAGCCCCTCCGGGGCGGCGACGACCCCGGGTGCCGGCCGCACCACCGGCGGCGCCACCACCACGACGCCCAGCCAGACCCAGGGCACGACGGGCCAGGCCCCGCCCCGGCACACCGCTCCCGCGCCGACGACTGCGGGACCCACGTCCGGTGGCACCACGAGCGGCGGCTCGTCCCCGACGGGCGGCACGGGCACCGGCAGCGGAAGCAGCGGCGGCGGCTCGACGTCCTCGGGCCAGCCGGGCTTGGTGGGCGGCCTGCTGGGCTAGTACGCCGGCGCACACGGTTGAGGCCCCGCACCTGCGAAAGGTGCGGGGCCTCGCCGCGCCCCAAAGGGGCGCGGGGAACTGCGCGACAAGCCACGACGGACCTACAGCCGAAAGCCCGGTCCGGCCCGGCCGGCCCGGCTCAGCGACCGAGTGCCGCCAGTTCCTTCGCCGCCTCCGTCAGGTCCTTGGCCGTGTCGATCGCCCGCCAGTACGCCCCCTGCGGAATCGTGAACCCGGCCAGCTGCCGGCTCCGGGCGAGGTGCGGGAACGTCGTCCGTTCGTGGTCTCCCCGCGCGGGAAGCATCTTGGCGAACTCGGGGGAGAAGACATACACACCCGCGTTGATCTCGAACGTCGACGGCGGTGCCTCGATGAAGTCCGTGATGTGCCCGAAGCCGTCCGTCTGCACCGCGCCCCAGGGGATCCGCGGCCGGGCCAGCGCGAGCGTCGCCACCGCGTCCCGCTCCGTGTGGAAGTCGGCCATGTCGCGCAGCGAGAACCGCGTCCAGATGTCGCCGTTCGTGGCGTACCAGGGCCGGTCGGTGTGCGGCAGATGCGCGGCCGCGTACTTGAGGCCGCCGCCCCGGCCCAGCGGCTCGCTCTCGACGACCGTCGTGACCGAGACCGGCAGGTCGGCCGAGTCCAGCCACTTCTGCAGGACCTCGGCGAGGTGGCCGCAGGAGACCACCACGTCCGTGACGCCCTCCTCGGCGAGCCAGGTCAGCTGGTGGCCGATGATCGGCGTGCCCGTACCCGGGATCTCGACCATCGGCTTGGGCCGGTCGTCGGTGTACGGACGAAGCCGTGAGCCCTGGCCACCGGCCAGGACCACGGCTTGAGTGGGGCGCAACGCGGCGTTCGGATGGGTCATGCCCCGAACTGTACGACGCGCCCCGGCGTCGGCCTCCCGCCGCAAGGGGGCCCTTAACGTCCCGTTACCTGTCTTACCGACCCGTGCTCAGCTGTGTGCGGCCAGCACGCCGGACGCGAAGGACGTGTCACAGACGGGGCGGGCGTACGACTGGGCGCGCGAGGCGCCGTAGATGCGCACCGCGGCCCGGCCCAGCGCGCGGGCGATGGACGAGCAGTGCTGGGCCAGCGACGGGTGGCCGTTGACCGCCTGCTGGAGGTGGGTGAGGACCTGGCCCGGGTTCTTGTCCTGGAGCTCGCTCATCAGCTGGTCGCGCAGCACGTCCTGTGGGGCCCGGGCGGCGGCCTTGGAGGAGACGGCGGCGTCGGTCACGTCGGTCGCGGTGAGCACCGAGTTCCGTGGGCTTCCCGTCCAGTTGACGCGGGTGACGGCGAGGGTCCCGGAGAGCACCAGGACGACGGGCAGGACGAGGGCGAGAGTGCGGCCGATACGGCGGGCAGGGCCGCCCCGATGGCCGCGTCGCGTCTGAGGGGTGGTGGAGTGCTTCACGCGTGTGAGGGTAGCGTGCGGTAATGATTTGGCGACATTTAGTCACCGGTTCGAGGGACGTAGAAGTGCCCTGTTTCGGGTATGGGGTTGACGCACGCTGCTCGAAAATCACCCGCTTGCCGGGGTAAATCGGGGCAACGGAAAGGGCCCCGCAGCAGGCTGCGGGGCCCTCTTCGTCAACCTGGCGAAGTTCACCCTGGTCAGAGGTTTCTCGGTTTGATCGCTCAGTCGGAGAGACGCTCACCCGTGGACGTCGAGAACACGTGGGTCTCGCCCGGCCGCGGCACGACGTGCAGCGTGGCGCCCTTGTCCGGGACCGCGCGGCCGCTGACGCGGACGACCAGGTCCTTGAGGTCCTCGCCGACCTTGGCGCTGCCGTAGACGTAGCCGTCGGCGCCGAGCTCCTCGACGACGTTCACGGAGACCGCGAGACCCGCCGGGGCGTCCTCGGTGTCCTTGGAGAGGGCGGACGCGGCCTCGCTGTTGTGCTCGACGATGTCGAAGTGCTCGGGACGCACACCGACGGTCACGGTGCGGTCACCCTTGTCGGTGGCGGCCTGGAGCGCCTCACGGTTGACCGGGACCACGCTGTTGCCGAACTTCACGCCGCCGTCGGTGATCGGGACCTCGACCAGGTTCATGGCGGGGGAGCCGATGAAGCCGGCGACGAAGAGGTTGGCCGGACGGTCGTACATGTTGCGCGGGGAGTCGACCTGCTGGAGCAGACCGTCCTTGAGGACGGCGACCCGGTCACCCATCGTCATGGCCTCGACCTGGTCGTGGGTGACGTAGACGGTGGTGATGCCCAGGCGGCGCTGGAGGGACGCGATCTGCGTACGGGTCGAGACACGGAGCTTGGCGTCCAGGTTGGACAGCGGCTCGTCCATGAGGAAGACCTGCGGCTCACGGACGATGGCGCGGCCCATCGCGACACGCTGGCGCTGACCACCGGAGAGGGCCTTCGGCTTGCGGTCCAGGTACTCGGTGAGGTCGAGGATCTTCGCGGCCTCCTCGACCTTCTGCCGGATCTCCGCCTTGTTGACGCCGGCGATCTTGAGCGCAAAGCCCATGTTGTCGGCGACGGTCATGTGCGGGTACAGGGCGTAGTTCTGGAACACCATGGCGATGTCCCGGTCCTTGGGCGGCAGGTGCGTGACGTCGCGGTCGCCGATGCGGATGGCGCCGGCGTTGACGTCCTCCAGGCCCGCGAGCATCCGCAGCGAGGTGGACTTTCCGCAACCCGACGGGCCGACCAGGACGAGGAACTCGCCGTCCTCGATCGCGATCTCGAGGCCGTCGACGGCGGGCTTGGTGGACCCCGGGTAGATCCGGGTCGCCTTGTCGAACGTGACAGTGGCCATGGCTCAGAGGCCCCCTTCTACCGGCAGGAACGTGCCGGACGATCCGTTGTAGGAAGGTGGTGGTGTAGTCCACGTGAGTGAACTGGCTCAGGACGGTACCCGGCGTTCACCCCGTATGTCAGTACCTGGAGGCCTGTGAACTTCGCGGAAATTTTCGACGGGGAGCCCCTGGGGGCTGGGTACACTGCACTGGCACGTGAGCGGCACGCCCACGTGCAGGCCTCCTTAGCTCAGCTGGCCAGAGCAACGCACTTGTAATGCGTAGGTCGTCGGTTCGAATCCGACAGGGGGCTCGATGGCCATGGGCGACCAGTCCGCGGGCCCCGTGAGCTCGTAGTTTCGACTGCGGTCGAAGTTCCGCGGGCTGGTCGCCGCAAGGGCGGTGAATCCCGGCGAGGGTGCCGAGGAGTCCGCCGGCGCGGTTCCTCCACCGGAGGTCTTCTGCCCTTCAGAGCCGAGAGCCGGGCGAGAGCGCACCGCGAGCCCCGCCGCCGCGGGCCGGGGCGGAAGCCGAACTGGACAAGCCTGGTGACCGCCGGCGAGGCACGCTCGCCGGCGGCGACGGTGTGAACCCGTGGTTCTCCGTCCCCGACTGCCGCACGATCCGAGGCCGAGCCACACGCCGAGCCGGTCATGTGGAGACACCTCCAGCAGCGGCAGGTCGCAGGCGGTTGTGGCTCCTCGGGTGGGGTCAGTTCCTTTTTCTCTGTGTGGCGTGGTCAAGTCACGTGGTTTCGTGACCGGGTGGGCGTGACCGGATATCGGTGACTTGGGAGTTTCGGTCGAGCGGCGGAGTATTTCCGTCGGAAGCGTGATGCGGTCGGTTCCGTGACGAAAGGCGAAATGCCGCGGAGCCCGAACGGCCGTCGTCATACGGCTCCGATCCCTGCCGGTCGTCACCGAGAGAAGGCTCATCCATGCCCGCTCGCATCCTCTGGCAACAGGTGATGAAAGCACGCAGCATATTGACGTCCTGGATTTCCCAATGAGTTCCACGGACACCGCTCTGCAGGTCCTTCCGCCGGTCACACCCCCGGCCGTCGCCGCAGTCCTCGAGCAGTTGGACACCTGGGCGGTCGCCGGCGAGGCGGCCGAATTCCCCTACGCCGCCGTTCTCGGCCACCTGCGGTCGGTCGGCAAGCACTTCCTGTCCGCCGAACTGCTGGACCGGCTCGCCGAGATCCGCGATGTCCTCACCGCCCGGCCGAAACTGCCGTTCCCGGCCGGGCGGGACGACAGCCCCGCCACTCTGCGTGAATTCCTCGACGTCGTCCTCGACAAACACGACAGCCGCTACGACTACCCCAGTTACACCGCCCTTTCACTGCTGGCCCCGCCCGCTCCTGCCGACTGGCGCGAGGCACGCCGCGCACGCGACGAGATGCTGCTGCTTCTGCTCGCCGACCTGATCCGCTTCGAGCAGCAGGCGCTGAGCGACACCCCGGCCGAACCGCATGGCATGCCTCCGCAGCCCGAACTGGTGGGGAAGCGGACGCGGTTGGCGGTACGGGTGATGGAGCCCGCCGCCCTGCGGGTGCTGCCCCCCGGAACCGTGGACGCCGCGGCGGTGGCCGCCGTACCGGGACGCACCCCCGGCGGACCGCTGGCCGCGGACGTCCTGCGGGCGGCCACGCCGCACCAGGCGCTGGTGCTCTCGGCGAGCATCCAGCCGGTGTGTGTCCTGCACGACGAGTACCTGTTCCTGCGCACCCTGCAGTCCTTCGAGGCGACGTTCACCTTCATGTCGGCCGCCCTGGCCACGGCGGTGCGGCGGCTCGCCGACGGCCGGCCGCAGGAGGCCGCCGACCACGTCGGCACGGTGGCCGACACCCTCAAGGAATCCCTGCCCCTCTTCTCCCTGCTGGCGACCATGCGGCCCGAAGCCTTCCATACCTTCAGGGAGTTCACCGAAGGGGCGAGCGCCATCCAGTCCGCCGGCTACAAGACCTTCGAGTCGCTGTGCTCCACCCCGCACCTGGCCCGGCTCGCCTCGCCCGCCTACACCTCCGTACCCGAGGTGCGTGAGCGAGTCGTCGGCGGACAGTCCACCGTCCAGGGGACCTGGCACGACCTGATCGCCGAGCACCGTCTGGACGCCGCCGGCGACGCCGCGCTCAGGGCGGCGGCCGACCGGCTGGAGTCGACGCACCAGCGCTGGAAACAGACCCACTACCGCCTGGCCGCACGGATGATCGGCGAGCGCACCGGCACCGGATACACCGAGGGCGTGCCCTACCTGGCGGAGGTCCTGGGCCGGCGGCCTCCGCCGCCTCGGCGGCCTCGCGCTGCGCGCGCAGTTCCGCCACCAGCCACCGCTCGCGCTCCTCGGGCCGGGCGTCGTGCACCGTGTCCGCGGCCGTCCGGCCGACGGCCAGCCGGTACCCGTCGCAGATCTCGTCGACCAGGACCCGTACCGACACGCCGTCGCTCACCGTGTGGTGCACGGTCGCCAGCAGGGCCGTCCGGTCACCGCCCGCGTCCGCGCCGGCCACCAGCTGGAACAGGCACAGCGGCGCGCTGCCCAGGTCGAGCGGCAGCCGGACGAACTCCTCGGTGCGGGCGCGCAGGAACGCCTCCCACTCCGCGGCGGGACCCTCGTGCCGGACGAGCTCCAGCGGGACCTCGCCGGGCGCGGCCAGGCGTGCCCGCGGCACCCCGTCGACCATGCGGAACTCCGTGCGCAGCGCGGGCTGGAGCCGTACCAGCCGCTCCAGCGCCGAGCGCATGGGGCCGGCCTCCACAGCGCCGTCGAAGACGATACGGAAGCTGTTGTTGTAGAGGTCCTTGCGGGAGGCGGCCTCCTGGACGAACAGCAGATCGCGCTGCGATGCCGTCACCGGTATCGAATCGTCGTACTCCACCATCTTCGGCTCCTGCCGGCTCTGGTCGCGTTTACCGGAGGACACCGCTGTTCCACCGGCTGATGAAGTCCGCGAGGTCCCCGACGGTGACGATCTCGGCGAGGGCGTGCGGGTCGATCTCCTGGGTCTCGTCGGCCGCGAGGTCGGCGATGACGCGCAGCAGGAGGAGGGAGTCCACGCCGAGCGCCACCAGTTCACTGGCCTCGTCCATCGGCTGGTCACCGACCCGCCTGGCGATGCACGCCACAACGCTTTCGGTGGCTGTCATGGGATACGCCCTTTCTACAGGCTCCGGCGTCGGACATCAGCACAGCAGCCGGTCCTAACGATCCGGTCCTCGACGGCTACCGAAGCGCTGGTCACGAGGCAGGGCACGGCCCCGACCAGCCTCGCTAGCGCGTCGGTAGCCGAAGGTGAGCCGATTGTCAGAAGCCGGTGGTGAGCTGACTGCGCATCCCGCCACCCCCCTCCCCGCCCCCCGGCGGCCCGGCGGTGCGCGTCTTCGCCCGAACCCGGCGCACCGCCGCCGGAACAGGCAGATCGGAGAGCTGAATTGGCAACCCATCCGCATGTGATCCCGCAGGCGGCGGCCGACGCCGCCGGACCCCGCGGTCTGGTGCACGGTCTGCTCGACGCGGCCGCGGCCGACGCCCCCGACCGGCCCGCCGTACGGGACTCCACCGGAAGCTGGACCTACGCCCAACTCGCCCACCACAGCAGGGCGTTCGCCGGCTGGCTGGCCGCCCGCGGGGTGCGCCCCGGCGACCGGCTGCTGGTCCAGCTGCCCAGCAGCCGCCACCTGGCCGCCATGTTCTACGGCACCGTGAGCCTCGGTGCGGTCTTCGTGCCCGTGAACCCCGCGATGAAGCCCTTCCATCTGCGCTCCGTCGCCGCCGACGCCGAGCCGGCCCTCGTCCTGACGGACACGGCGGGCGTGGCCCGCCTGCGAGCCGTCACCACCGCACCCGTCCACGACGTGACGGAGGTATGGACGACACCGGAAGCGGAGCCCGTTCCGACGGCCGGCCGGCAGCTGTTGGCGGCCTCCGATGTGGCGGAAGCGGAGCCTGCTTCGATCGCCGGGTCGGAGGTGTCGGCGGGCCCGGTGGCGGCCTCCGCTGTGCCTGCTTCGATCGCCGGGTCGGAGGTGTCGGCGGGCCCGGTGGCGGCCTCCGCTGTGCCTGCTTCGATCGCCGGGTCGGAGCCGGCGGCGGTCCCCGTCGCGCCCTCCGATGTGGCGACGCTCATCTACACCTCGGGCAGCACTGCGGCCCCCAAGGCCGTGGTCTGCCCGCACTCCGCGGTGGTGTTCGCCGCCGAGGCCCTCGTCCACGCGCTCGGCTACCGGGCGGACGACGTCGTGTTCTGCCGGTTCCCCATGTCCTGGGACTACGGCCTCTACAAGGTCCTGATGACCTGCATCGCCCGCTGCGAGATCGTCCTCGCCGACGGGGAGTCCGACTTCACGCTGCTGCGCCGCATGCGCGAGACGGGCGTGACCGTGGTGCCCATCGTCCCCTCCCTGGCCTCCATGATCGTCGGCCTGGCCCGCCGGGACACCGGCGACCGGCCGCCGGTGCGCCTGTTCACCAACACCGGCGCCGCCCTGCCCGCCGCCACCATCACCGCCCTGCGGGACCTGTTTCCCGGCGCGCGCGTGGTGCGCCAGTACGGGCAGACCGAGGCCAAGCGGATCACCGTGATGCCCGCGGAGGAGGAGCTGGAACGCCCGGACAGCGTCGGCCGTCCGCTGCCCGGCACCGAGGTGCTCATCCTCGACGAGGCGGGCCGGCCGCTGCCACCCGGCGAGACGGGCGAGATCGTGGTGACCGGACCGCACGTGATGAGCGGTTACTGGCGCAACCCGGAGGCCACCGCACGCAGTTTCCGGCCCGATCCGGCCGGCCGCGGACTGCGCCTGCACACCGGTGACTACGGCAGCCTCGACGCGGACGGCTACCTGTACTTCCAGGGCCGCCGCGACGACATGTTCAAGCGCAAGGGCTTCCGGATGAGCACCGTCGAGATCGAGAGCGCGGCGCTCGACATCCCCGGGGTGCGGGCCGCCGCGGCGCTGCCGCCGGACGACCGGCACGACCTGACGCTGTTCGTGGAGAGCGACCTGAGTCCCCGCACGGTCACCCGAGAACTGATGCAACGCCTGGAGGTCGCCAAGATGCCCGCCGAATGCCGGGTCCTGTCCGAGTTCCCGCTCACGCCGCACGGCAAGAACGCCCGCCGGGAACTGGCCCAACTGCTCGAAGCGGCCCGGCGATGACCGGCCGGGCGGCCCACCAGGAGCTGGCCGAACAGTACGGAACCCCGCTCTACGTCTACGACCTCTCGCGCGTGCGCGCCGCACGCCGTGACCTGTTCGGCTGGCTGCCCGAGGGCGTCGAGGTCTACTACGCCTTCAAGGCCAACCCCCACCCCGAACTGGTACGGGCCCTGCGCGAGGGCCCCGGCCCCGGCTGCCGGGCGGAGATCAGCTCGACCGGTGAACTGGCCACCGCCCTGGAGGCCGGCTACGCCGGCGGTGACATCCTCTACACCGGTCCCGGCAAGACCCCGGGAGAGCTGCGGGAGGCCGTGGGCAGCGGCGTGGGCCTGTTCTCCGCCGAGTCCCTCACCGACCTGGAGCACATCGGCGAGGCGGCGGCCGGGAGCGGGGTGGTCGCCGACTGCCTGCTGCGGATCAACAGCGCCACCGCCAGCGCCGCCAGCGGCGTCCGGATGACCGGTAAGGCCAGCCAGTTCGGCATCGACAGCGAGGACCTTCCCGGACTCGCCGCCGCGCTGAAGGCCGTCCCGGGGACCTCGATCGCCGGGCTGCACCTCTTCTCGCAGAGCAACGCCCGCGACGAGGAGGCCCTCATCGGGGAGCTGCGGCACACCGTCGAAACCGCCGCCCGGATCCAGGACGAGCTGCAACTGCCGCTGCGCGTACTGGACATCGGCGGCGGCTTCTCCGTCCCCTACGGCCGGGCCGGCGACCGGGCCAGGTATCCGAAACTGGCCGGGGAACTCGCGGCCGACCTGGACCTGCGCTTCCCCGGCTGGCGGGAGGGCCGACCGCGGATCGCCGTCGAGTCGGGGCGCTACCTGGTGGGCGACAGCGGCACCCTGATCGCCTCGGTGAGCAACGTGAAGGTCAGCCGCGGCCGGAAGTTCGTGATCCTCGACGGCGGCATCAACGTCTTCGGGGGTATGTCGGGCCTCGGCCGGCTGCTGCCGGTGTCGGTGGAGGTGGAGAACGGCCTGCCGACCGAACAGGCCAGCCTGGTGGGCCCGTTGTGCACGCCGGGCGACGTCCTGGGCCGCGAGGTGACGGTGCCGGACCTCGCCCCCGGCGATCTCGTGCGCATTCCCAACACCGGTGCCTACGGACCCACGTCGAGCCTGCTGATGTTCCTCGGCCGGCCCTCGCCCGTGGAGGTGGTGGTCGACGGTGACGAGATCGTGTCCGTCTCCCGCATCGAACGCAGCCGCAGCTACCGGAGCGGGGGGTCGCCGCATGACTGACGCGCCGGCACACCCCGACGAGGGCGCGACGGGCCGGGACCCGGTGCCGGCCGGCCGGCCCGACCGGCGGCGCCCCACGATCATCGTCACCACCGTGGCCTCCGACTCCCACACCTGGAACCTCGTCTTCCTGCAACTGTTCCTGGAGGAACTGGGCTACCACGTCGTGAACCTCGGCCCGTGCGTGCCCGACGACCTGCTGCTGGAGCGGTGCCGGGACATCCGCCCGGCGGCGGTGGTCGTCAGCAGCGTCAACGGTCACGGCTACCAGGACGGGCTGCGTGTCATCCGGCGGCTGAGAGCGGACGACCTGCTGGCCGCCACGCCCATCGCGATCGGCGGAAAGCTCGGCGTCGACGGGGGCACGACCTCGCACGCCGCGGAACTCGTGGCCGCCGGCTTCGACGCGGTCTTCGAGGACGGCGCCGAGACCCTGGCCGCCTTCCGGCGCTTCGTCGGCGTCCTGGACACCCCCGCCGACCGCACCCCCGAACCCCGCCGCCCCACCAAGTCCACGATCGGCGTCCCCGCATGACGGCCCACCCCGCGAACCCGCCGCACGACCCGGTCCCGGCCGGCGAGCGGACCGGCGCGTCCCGTTCGCGTCCAGTCCCGACCGAGACCCGGACCGGCACGGCGACGGCGGGACCCGCCCCGGCCGTGCTCCCCACGGCCCCGTCCGCGGTGAGTGCCGGGCGTCTCGGTGGGGCCGGGTTCGGTGGGTTTGTGCGGGCCTACGGGGGGCACGGCCGACTGGTGGTGCAGCCGCGGATGGGGTTCGGTGATCCGCGGGCCATGCGGGACGGGCTCGCGGCGACGCGGGCTGCGCGGGCGCGGACCGTGGGTACCGTGACGCTCGACTCCCACACCCGCGTCGGCCGGTGGGAGGCGGCTGCGAGTGCCCTGCGCGCCGGTGTCCCGCTCAACGGCTACCCGATCGTCAGCCACCCCGCCGCGGTCACCGGGCAGGTCCTCGCCGGTATCCGGGACGAGGACTTCCCGGTACAGGTCAGGCACGGTTCCGCACGCCCGCTCAGGATCTTCCGCACCCTGGCGGAGCTGGGCCTGGACGCCAGCGAGGGAGGCCCCATCTCCTACTGTCTGCCGTACGGCAGAACACCGCTCGCCGAATCGATGGCCGAGTGGGCGGCCGCCTGCGAACTGTACGCGGGGCTGCGGGAGTCCGGACTGGAGCCGCACCTGGAGACGTTCGGCGGCTGCATGCTCGGCCAGTTGTGCCCGCCGAGCCAACTCGTGGCGATCAGCGTGCTGGAGGCGCTGTTCTTCGTCCGGCACGGAGTGCGCAGCGTGTCCGTCAGCTATGCGCAGCAGACGTCCGCCGCGCAGGACCGCGAGGCCGTCGCCGCCCTGCGTCGGCTCTGCGCCGACCTGCTGCCCACCGAGGAATGGCACGTCGTCGTCTACGCCTACATGGGCGTCTACCCGCAAACCCCGCAGGGGGCCCGGAAGTTGCTCGCCCAGGCCGCTGAACTGGCGGTCGGCACGGGAGCGGAGCGCCTCATCGTCAAGACGACCGCGGAGTCCCTGCGCATCCCCACCGTCCAGGAGAACGTCGAGGCCCTGGAGCACGCGGGCGCCGTGGCCGAGGCCGCGCCCCCGCCCGTCCTCCCGTCGGCGGACTCGGTGATCGCGACCGGCACCTACCAGGAGGCCGCCGCACTCGTCGAAGCGGTGCTCGACCTGCACCCGGACCTCTCCCGGGCGCTGCTGCTCGCCTTCCGGAACGGCTACCTCGACATTCCCTACTGCCTGCACCCGGACAACGCCGGCAGCACCCGGAGCTACATCGACACCGACGGCTGGCTGCGCTGGGAGGACACCGGAGCCCTCCCGATCGGCCACCTGGTGAAGCCGCGCCGCCACCGCACCGTGACCTCTGCCGGTCTGCTGGCCGACCTGACCTATGTCCGCACCAGGGCCGACGCGGCCGTAGCCCCCCGGCACGGTCTGCCGTCCGGCTGACCGCCCTGGTCGGGGGCGCCTGCTCGGTACCGTCCTGTCAGGCGCGTCAGTGCCGTCCGGCCACCCGGTCCGCGACCCGGGCCAGCCGGGACGACTCGCTGCTCGGGTGGAGCCGTTCGCGCTGGTCGGCGGCGCGATAGGTGGCGTACATGCCCTGGACGCCGAGCCAGCGGAAGGGCTCCGGCTCCCACTTGCGGACCTTGTGGTTCACCCACGGCAACTCGGTCAGGTCGGTGCGGCCGGCCTGCCCGGAGTCGAGCTGGACGAGGTCCCGCAGCGTCCGGCCCGCGAGGTTGGTGGTGGCGACGCCGGAGCCGACGTACCCGCCCGCCCAGCCGAGCCCCGTCGAACGGTCCAGGGTGACCGTCGCGCACCAGTCCCGGGGCACCCCGAGCACCCCGGACCAGGCGTGTTCGATCCCCACCCCCGCGAGCGCCGGGAAGAACCGCACGAGGATCTCCCGCAACGCCTCGACCGTCGCCGCCTGCGTCCGCCCGTCGTTGTCCGTCCGCGACCCGAACCGGTACGGCACCCCGCGCCCGCCGAGCGCGATCCGCCCGTCGGCCGTGCGCTGGGCGTACATATAGGCGTGCGCCATGTCGCCGAGGGTCTCCAGCCCGGCCCAGCCCACCGACTCCCACTGCTCCTCGGTCAGCGGCTCGGTGGCGATCATCGAGGAGTTCATCGGCAGCCAGGTGCGCCGCTGCCCCTTGAGGTTCGCGGTGAAACCCTCGGTACAGCGCAGGACGTACGGGGCGCGGACCGTGCCGTACGGCGTGACGGCGTGCTTGGGCCGGATCTCGGTCACGGGCGTCGATTCGTGGATCCGCACTCCCAGCGCCTCCACGGCCGCCACCAGCCCCTTCACCAGCTTCACCGGGTGCAGTCGGGCGCCGTGCGGGGTCCAGGTCGAGCCCACCGCGTCCGCGACACGGATCCGCTCCCGGGTCTCCCCGGCGCCGTACAGCACGCGGTCCTTCTCGCCGTACGACAGCTCGTGCTCGTGGAAGGCCTTCAGCCGGGCCAACTGCGCCGGAGCGGTGGCCACCTCGAGCACCCCACCCTTGTGCAGGTCGGCGTCGATCCCCTCGGCCGCGGCGACCGCCACGACCTCGTCGACGGTGTCGTTCATGGCCTTCTGCAGCCGTACGGCGGCCTCGTGGCCGTGCAGCGCGGCGTACCGGTCGCGGCCGGCGATGCCGTTGTAGAGCCAGCCGCCGTTGCGCCCTGAGGCGCCGTAGCCGCAGAACTTCTGCTCCAGGACCGTGATACGGAGGAAGGGGGCGGCCTTCTTCAGGTAGTACGCGGTCCACAGTCCCGTGTACCCGCCGCCCACGATCACCACATCCGCGGTGGCGTCCCCGTCGAGCGGCTCCCGTACCGCCGGGAGGCCGTCGTTCGCGTACCAGAAGGAGATGCCGCCGTTGACGACACTGCTTGCCGAGCTGCTCATGTCCGGACGTTAACCCTTGAGGGCGGCCAGTGTCTCCTTCGGATTCCATGCTTTTCCGCGGCCTCTGACCAGCGGATAGCAGGAGAGACCGATCAGCGAGGCGACGAAATGTCCGAGGTCGGTGAAGGTGGGCGAATCGGTCAGCGGCAGCCCGTAGACGAGCAGAATGACCGCGATGTACGGATACCGCCAGGGCGTCGCGATCCGGTACGCGAGCACCGCCATCATCCCGGCCAGCGCGTAACTCACCCCGATGTCCATGGTGTTGACCGCGGAGTGCGGGGCGATGCCGTCATGGATGCCCTTCAGCAGCGCACCCTCGCTGATCAGGGTGGCCAGCACATGCGCGGCCACGCACACCACCAGCCAGCGGACCGTACCGAGCCACCGTTCCGCCGGGGCGTGGAAGACGGTGTAGAGGAAGGCGTACGGCACCCAGTTCCCGCCCTCGATCCACATCGCACTGGCGACCAGCACGCGCAGCGGATTGTCGGACAGCTCGTGGATGTTGGTGGACCGCTGCCGCAGGAACTGCTGTTCGAACTCCGTTGACATGTGGTGCAGCGCGACAGTCGTCACGAAGAGAACCGCCAGCCACACGTATGTGCCGGGGGCGCTGCGGACATACGCCCACGCCTTGTCGCCGAGGCCCCCGAAAATTCGCATGAGGCGATTCACGCACGGTCGTAACGTCGTGCGGGTGATTGACATTCCGGCGGCCCTGATCGCCCAGCACGAGCGGTACGGCGGAGAGGGGGGCCGCGCCTTCGTCGCCTCGCTCCCCGGCCGGGCCGAGCGCTTCCTGGACGGCTGGGGTCTACGGCCGGACGGCCCGTCGATGTACGGCCGCTGCGCACTGGTCCTGCCCGTACTGCGAACAGGCGACGGCGCCCGGGCCGTGCTGAAACTCCAGGACGTCGACGAGGAGACCGTCGGCGAGCCGGTCGCGCTGCGGGCCTGGGACGGGGACGGCGCGGTCCGGCTCCTCGACTCCGACGACGAGACCGGCACCCTGCTGCTCGAACGGCTCGACGCGGGACGGAGGCTCGCCGACCTTCCCGACTCCCGCGAGGCGACCCAGGTCGTGGCCCGTCTGCTGGCCCGGCTGACGGCCACCGAGGCCCCGGCCGGGCTGCGGCACCTCGGCGACATCGCGAAGACGCTGGTGGAACGGGCCGCGGCGGCACTGCCCCGCCACCCCGACCCCGCCGAACGCCGTCTGCTCACGGACTGCGCGGCGGCCCTGCGCGAGGTCGCCGGTGAACCCGGTGACCGCCTCCTCCACTGGGATCTCCACTTCGAGAACGTCCTCGCCTCCGACCGGGCACCATGGCTCGCCATCGACCCAAAACCGCTCGTGGGCGACCCCGGCTTCGAGCTCTTCCCGGCGCTGTGGAACCGCTTCGACGCCGAGGAGGTGCGCCCGCGCTTCGACGCCCTGACGGACATCCTCGGCCTGGACCGGGCCCGGTCCCGCGCCTGGACCCTGGGCAGGGTCCTGCAGAACGCCGTCTGGACCATCGAGGACGCCAGGCGCCCCGGCGCGGCCCAGCTGGAAATCGCCCGCAGACTGCTCAGCTGACCGGCTCCGCCATGGGGTCCTCGGCGGCGAAGTCGTGCCACACCGGCTTCACCGTCAGCTGACCGGCCCCGTCACGGGGGCGCGGCGGCGGCGCCGTGTTTCGGCGGCTTCGCCGGCGGCCCACCGGCTCAGCCCCCTGGGTTCTCGGCGTCGATGCGGGCCGCTTCCGGCCGTTTCCGCAGGTCGGGGCGATTGTCAGTGGCTGCCTGCAAGATGGGGGGCATGGCGAGGACAGGGGCCGGTGGGTCCGGTGGTGGCAAGGTGAAGGGCGCGCGGCGGCCGGAGGTGCGGCTGCCCGAGCTGGAGCCCTGGGGTGGCGGGGAGCTGGAGCCGGACGGGGACTACGACGGGCTGGAGTTCCGGGAGGCGGACTTCGTCGGACAGGATGCGGCGGGCGCGCGTTTCATGGACTGCGCGCTGACGGGCTGTGCCTTCGACGAGACGGGGCTGCGTCACGCCCGTCTGCTGGACACGGTTCTCACGGGGCCAAGGGGCGTCGGCACCAACCTCTCCGAGGCGACCCTGCGCGATGTCGAGCTGGTCGACGCCCGCCTGGGCGGCACCCAGCTGCACGGTTCCGTCCTGGAGCGTGTGGTGATCCGCGGCGGCAAGATCGACTACCTCAACCTCCGCACTGCCAAGCTCAGAGACGTGGTCTTCGAGGGCTGTGTCCTGGTGGAGCCGGACTTCGGCGACGCCGTCCTGGAGCGGGTGGAATTCATCGACTGCACCCTGAAGGAGGCCGACTTCAGGGGGGTGACGATGAAGGACGTCGATCTGCGGGGCGCGGCGTCCCTGGAGATCACCAGCGGGGTGGAGCGACTGGCCGGGGCGGTGATCAGCATGTCCCAACTGCTGGATCTGGCACCGGTGCTGGCGGGGCAGCTGGGGATCCGCGTGGAGGGGTGAGCCCGGCCGGCCGCGGTGATCAGTCCTGGGGCGCGGCCGCGGCCGCCCTTCTCAGGCCCAGATGGTCGTCCGGATCCCGGAGTTGAGCCTGCTGTTCGGCCAGCATGCGGCGGACCGCCGGTTCCGGCATGCGGACCACCACCGGCCGGGGCAGGGTCAGCTCCCGCACGGCGGTGCCGGTACGGCCGGAGCGCATACGGTTGCTCACCCTCGCCACCACCCGCACGTCCAGCGTGAACTGCACCAGGACCGACGCGAACTTGGGCTTGTGCAGCGGCATCGAACCCGACGCGTTCACCGCCGCGTCGGCCGCGCCGCCGGAGCCACCGGCGTTGCCCAACAGCTGGTTGAGACGGAACTCGTCGGCGTTGAGCAGCCCCGCCCCCACCAGGCCACGCGCCGACCTGCCGTGCTCGGCCGAGCTCTGGCCGTCCGTCTGGGTGGGCCGGGGCGCGTCCAGGTGGCTCTGCCCCACCGTCTCGAAGGTCATCTTGTCGCCGACGCCCAGCACCCGCCCGTCCCGCAGCCGCGCGTGCAGGGAAGCCCGCAGGTCCTGGCCCGCCGCTCCCGTGGCGTGCACCGGCGGCAGCTCGGCCCCGGCGGAGGTCAGCAGCGGCAGCGACGCGATCAGCCACTCGGTGGAGACGGCCTCGTTCAGGGTGTACGCGGCGGCCTGGCCCTTGGTCCGGAAGCGGTCGCCGCCGCCCGCCTCCCGCACCGCGGAGCTGACCAGCTCCCTTACCTGCGGGGCTCCTTGGAAACCGTTCACCTGCGCCTCCATCGGCAGCCGCACACCCCCGGAGCGCCAGCTGCCGAGCGCGGCCGGGCGGTCGTCCTGCGGGCCGGGAGCGGGTGCCACCGGCTGGTGGCGGGGCGCGGTCAGCCGGCCGAGGGCGGTGAGGTCCTTCTCCAGGACGCGGTGGGTCAGCGCCTGGCGGCCCAGGGAGACCAGCGCCAGCCGGCGGTCGCCGCGGTGCAGTTCGAGGGTCGCCTCGATCGGCACCCGCATCTTCGACGACTTCGCGGTCTTCGCCTCCGCGACCGTCTTCATGCCGAGCTGGCCGCGGCCGACCGCGCCGGAGCGCCGCGAGCCGCCCGAGCCGACGCCGAGTCCCGCCGCACCGCCCATGCTCTTCAGCTGACCGGCCCCGCCGTCCGGTTTGCCGGAGCCGGCGAAGATCCCCTCCGCGCCGGTCGTCACGCCCTCGTCGTGTGAGGTGGCCTGCTGGGCGACGGCCGCGGTGATGTACTCCAGGTCGCGGCCGTCGTCCGCAGCACCGTCGTAGGTGCCCTCGCCCAGGCGGTTGACCTTGAACACCGCCCAGTAGGGGGTCTTGCGGCCGTCGAACAGCTCGACGGTGACCCCGCCGTCCATGGCGCCGGAGAGCAGCCCGGTGCTGCCGTCGCGGTCCAGGACACGCAGCAGCCGTTGCACGTTGTCGTTGCGGTCCGCCAGCTGCCGCCGGGGCAGCAGGTCGTCGGCCAGGCTCTGCTGCCCGCTCTCCGCGAGGCGGGTACGCAGCCGGGCCAGCAGCGGCACGAAGTTCGGCAGTTTCTCGATCATGCCGAAACCGAGGGGCAGCGAGCGGCCGAAGGACGGGGACGGGCCGGTGCGCGTCGCCGCGGACGTGGTGGACCCGGCCGTGTCCGTCGTACCCGTGGCGCGGGTCCCCTCCCGGGCCTCGCGCTCGGCGCCCGCCCGGGAACTCTCGGCCGGTCGCTGCCCCGGCCGGGACGTCGTCGCCGCCGGCGCCGGTTCGGGGTCGAGCTTCAGCTGTCTGCGGATCGACGCCGGCAGCTGTGCCTCCGTCAGCCACACCGCCGCCTCGGCCGGCAGGGTGCGGGCGTCCGTCGCCACGTAGAGGCCGCCGCCGGTGACCTTGACCTCGGCGACCATGGTGACGAGCAGGTCGCACTGGACCAGGTAGAGCGGCGCCTTCTTCGGGGTGTGGGCGTTGCGCTCGACCGTGCCGGACAGGGCCGCGGTGCGGGCGTCGCCCTCGCTGCTGGTGCGGTTCCCGGACAGACCCTGGCCCAGGCGCCACTCGGCGCCGTTCTCCGAGCCGGTGGCGCCGAACTGCCACGTGCTGGTGGTGCCCTCCCCCTCCTGACCGGCGGCCTGGTGCCCGCCGAGCACGAAGGTCTCCGTGCCGGGACCCGCGCCCTGGTGCACGAACTTCGGGTTGGTCAGTGTGAGCCGGGTGCCCACGGCCCCGTTCAGCGCGGCGAGCCGCCGCGGATAGCGCAGGTTCTTCACCACCCACCCGGAGGACGCGGCCTGCCGCAGCGACGCCGTGATGGCCTGCGGGCCGAACCGTTCCTCGATCGCCAGCCGCGGCGCGAGCCCCTCCGTCTGCAGCGCCGGATCCTCGCGTACGCCCTTGTTGCGGGCGGCGGCCCGGGACAGCAGCTGGAAGGCGAGGTCCCGGACGGCCTGTCCGTCGCCGACCGTCTCCACCAGCTGCCAGTCCCGCAGCGGCTGTCCGACGGACGGCCGGGGCACGAGCGTGGCCAGGTCGCCGATGCCCTCGGCGGTGACGGCGTGCTCGGGCCGCGGGGCCTGCGCCCGCCGCCGGTCGCCCACCGCGTCCTGCCGCCGCCTGCCCTCCTCGTCGAGGGTGAACTCCGTGGGGGTGACCAGCCGTACGTCCTGCTCGTCCAGATGCAGTCCGGCCAGCCGCTTCGGCTCGGGCGCGTCCTGGCCCGGGGAGCCGGGGGTGAGGGCCCGGCCGAGCTTGCGCTGCCGGGAGGTCATGGTGACGTCGACGTCGAGGCGCAGGGCCGCCCCGAAGGTGCTGGCCTTCTCGGAGCCGTTGGTGAGGACATCCGTGCGGGTGGTGGGGCCGGCCTGGTTGCGGCGGGTGCCGGAGCGGTGCTTCTCGTAGCGGGCCGAGCCGGTCAGGATGCCGGGCAGGATCCTGGCCTGCCCGAGCACGAGACCGCCGATCGAGCGTGAACTGCTGCGTCCGCTCTGCGTGTTGCCGGTGACACCGGAGTGGCTGCGCACCAGCCAGTCGTCGGTGTCGCCAAGGTAGCCGGTCTCGCGGAGCTGCCCTGTGACGCGGATCTGCACGTCGTGCGCGTGCAGCGTGGTCTTGCGGCGCAGCCGCACCCGGATGCCGGTCGAGGTCAGCTGGTCCTTGTTGACCCGCAGGTTGGTCTCGGACAGGGCGGCCATCAGCTCGCGGTGGTTGCGCCGCTGGTCGGCGGCCTCCTCCTTGGACGGGGGCGTGGCGCGCGCGTCGGTGCCGAAGGCGGGCAGATAGCCGGCCAGCCGGGGATCGGTCGCGAACAGCTCCTGTACGGCGCGGACCATGGGGCCGGTGTCCAGCTGGCTGAGGGTGACGCTGGAGCCCATGGCGCCGAAGGGGAGGTGCCGCTCGACGTCGACCTCGTTGCCGTTCTCGTCGGTCCGCTTGGGCTTCTCGATGAACTCCTTGGCCTCGGTGCCGGGCGGCAGCGGCAGCCCGAGCGACCGTGCCTCGTCGGCGCGCAGGCTCATCCAGACCCGCATCGAGTGCCGGGCGACCCGGGTCCCGGGACGCAGGACCATCCCGGCCGAACGCGGGCCGGTGCCCTCCACGGTGAACTGAACGGTTCCCTGGTAGAGCACCTTGTCGCCGCGCACCTCCGCACCCTGGCGGCTCGACACGGTCTGCTCGGCCACGGTGAACCGCGCCTTGCGGGCCGCCGCGACCGGCATGGCCGTGGCCCGGACGACGGCGGCGTTCCCGGCCGCTCCGACGCCGATGGCCGGACCCAGGCCGCCCGTGACGGCGCGCCCCTTGCCCGCGCTCTCGGTGACCGTGTGCTGGGTCTGCTGATGGGTGCGCAGCTGGGTCCCGCCGGTACCCCAGGCGGGCGACATACCGGTGATCTCGGCGTGCATGCGGTAGCTGCCCACGCTGCTGCCGTCCTTGGCCGCCAGGTCCTCGCCGACGACGCCGTCGCGCAGCAGCCGTGGCATGTCCTCCAGGACGGTCGCCGCGGAGGTCGCCTCGTAGAGCCGGGCGCGGCCGGGTGCGCCGGGTGCGGTGAGCGAGGGGTGCAGGACGCCGGCGACCGCGTCGAAGAGCCCGCCGCCGCCCTGGTGCGGGGCCGCGCTGTCCGTCACGGCGACCGGGGCCATCGAGTCGGCGAGCGAGACGCGCCGGGCGGTGTCCGCCTGGAGGGGCTGCGGAGCGCCGGGTGCCTGGGCGCCCGCCGGGACGAGGTGTTCGGTGGGCACCCGCTGGGTGAGGGTGCCCGAGCCGCGGAAGGTCTGCTCGTTCGCGGCGCCGTGCTTCTTGATCCGTACGCCGTACCGCACGTTGCGCGGCGCCTCGACGGAGCCCTTCTCGCTGCGCAGCACCCGCGGTTCGGCCAGGTTGCGCTGGCTGCGGGACTCCCGCGACGACTGCCAGGGCTGCGCGTTCGCCAGCCCGGCACCGCCCAGCCACAGCCCGGGTACGACGGGCGCGAGCCCGAAGGCCATCCCGCCCAGGCCCTTGCCGGACCCACCGCTCGCGGTGGTCGCGACGGTCGCGGCGGTGTTGTGCTGGACGTCGACCTTGGTGTCCTTGCCCTCGGCCTCGTCCACCGCGGCGAGCGGCGCTCCGTCCGGGTCCGGCACGGTGTTCGCGAGCAGGTCCTTGGGATGGAAGACCGGCGGCCGGTCGTCGCGGGCGCGGGAGACGGTGACGGTGACGTCGAACCACTCCTTGCCGTTCCTGCCCTGGACCGCGAAGGCGCGGCCCTGCCCGTAGAACGACTCGGGGCGCCCGGCCAGGTCGGCGGCGACCGCGGCGACCTGGCCGTCGCCGTGGCCGACCACGGCGGCCACGGCGTTGCCCACGAACTCGTGCCCGGTCAGCCCGTACGCCGTGGACAGCCCGGCGGCCTGGAACTCCATGAGGTACGACGGCAGCACGAGCCCGGGATCGGTGCGTTCCTCCTCGATACGGGGCGGCGGCGTGGGCCGGTTCCGTGCCGCCGGCGGCCGGAAGGCACCCTTCCCCTTACCCTCCCGCAGCGCCCGCGTGGTGGCCGCGTTCCCCGCGCTCCCCTGGAGGGCGAGCAGGGCGTGTTCCGTGGGCCCGGCAGGCCTTCCGGAGCCGACGGGCCCGGCAGGCCTTCCGGAGCCGACGGGCCCGGCGGGCTTTCCGGAGCCGATGGGCCCGGCGATGACCGGTGTCCGGGAGGCCTCGGGAGAGGCGTCTTTTCCGCTGTCGCCTGCCTGTCGCTGCGTCCGCACGGAGTCAACGTACGGGCGGCCGGAACAGCGGGAACGCCTTCCGCCGACTCCCGCCCCACTTGTCACTCCTGCCTCGTCAGGCGGTCAACGTCCGTACACTTGAGGGTCGTTCAGCCGCCCGGGAAGTCAGGAGACCCGGGGGAAGCGGGCCTGCAGGGTCCAGATCGCCGGATTGTCGGCCAGCCCCTCGTGCATGTCGGTGAGGTCGGCGAGCAGGTCGTGCAGGAAGTCCCTTGATTCCCGGCGAAGTTCGGCGTGGGAGAAGGTGAGCGGGGGTTCCTCCGCGGGCATCCAGTCGGCCTCGACGTCCACCCAGCCGAAGCGGCGCTCGAAGAGCATGCGGTCCGTGGACTCGGTGAAGTCGAGTTCCGCGTGCTGGGGCCGGGCGGCCCGGGACCCTGCCGGGTCGCGGTCGATCCGCTCCACGATGTCGCACAGCGCCCACGCGAAGTCGAGCACCGGCACCCATCCCCAGGCTGTGGACAGCTCCCGGTCCGCCTTGGTGTCGGCGAGGTAGACGTCCCCGCAGAACAGGTCGTGGCGCAGCGCGTGGACGTCCACCCGCCGGTAGTCGGTCTGGGGCGGGTCCGGGAAGCGGTTGGAGAGGGCGTAGCCGATGTCGAGCACGTCGTCGATGGTGTCATGGCGTCCTACGATCATGTGCGTGCCCCGATCCGCGCTCGTCATCCCGTCGGTCCTGCTCTGCCTCACGCTGGCCGCGTGCGATGGCGGGGTGCACGGCACCCCGGGCGGCGCGGGCGTACGCGACCCGTACTTCCCGAAGGCGGGCAACGGCGGCTACGACGTGAGCCACTACACCCTGGACATCGGCTACGACCCCGGCACCCACCGCCTCACCGGCACCGCCGCGATCACCGCCCGGGCCACCCAGGGCCTGTCCGCCTTCGACCTCGACCTCCGGGGACTGCACGTCGACAAGGTCACCGTCGAGGGCGAGGAGGCCCGCTGGAACTGGGCCGGCCAGGAACTGACCGTCCGCCCCCACGACGACCTGGCGAAGGGGGAGACCTTCAGCACGACCGTGCGCTACTCGGGCCACCCGGAGACGATCACCGACCCCGACGGCTCGACGGAGGGCTGGCTGCGCACCGCCGACGGCGCGCTCGGCCTGGGCGAGCCCGTGGGGTCCATGGCCTGGTTCCCGGGCAACCACCACCCCTCCGACAAGGCGTCGTACGACACCACGGTCACCGTCCCGAAGGGCCTCCAGGCCGTCTCCAACGGGGAGCTGAAGAGCGAGACGACGAAGAACGGCCGTACCACCTTTGTCTGGCACACCGCCGAGCCGATGGCGAGCTATGTCGCCACGGTCGCCGTAGGCCACTACACGGTCACCCGCTCCACCACCCACGACGGCCTGCCGGTGTACGTCGCCGTGGACCCGACGCAGGTGAAGGCGAGCCGGGCGGTGCTGGCGAAGATCCCCGAGATCATGGAGTGGGAGCAGTACAACTTCGGCCCCTGTCCCTTCTCCTCCACCGGCGCGATCGTCGACCGCCCGGCGGACTTCGGATACGCCCTGGAGACCCAGACCCGTCCCGTCTTCCCCGGCGCCCCGGACACCGAGGCCCTCGTCCACGAACTGGCCCACCAGTGGTACGGCGACTCCGTCACCCCGAGGACCTGGCGGGACATCTGGCTCAACGAGGGCTTCGCGACCTACGCCGAGTGGCTCTGGGCCGAGGACCACGACGGGCCGAGCGCCCAGCAGACCTCCGCCAAGGTCTATGCCACCCCCGAGGACGATGCGTCCCTCTGGGGGTTCCCGCCCGCGAATCCCCCGAGCGCCGCGTACATCTCGGAGCGGCCGGTGTACGACCGGGGCGCGATGGTCCTGCAGAAGATCCGCCAGAAGACCGGCGACGACACGTTCTACGACATCATCCAGGGCTGGGCCGCCGCTCACCGGCACGGCAACGCGGACACCGCCGAGTTCACGGCGTATGTCGAGAAGAAGGCGCCCGGCAAGGACTTCTCCCCCATCTGGAAGACCTGGCTGTACGGCGACGGCAAGCCGCCCCGGCCGTAGGCCCGGTCAACCCTCCGGTTTACT
Organism: Streptomyces sp. NPDC111744; assembly: GCF_055634995.1. Lineage (NCBI taxonomy): Bacteria > Bacillati > Actinomycetota > Actinomycetes > Kitasatosporales > Streptomycetaceae > Streptomyces > Streptomyces sp. NPDC111744. The sequence continues at coordinate 239,723 of NZ_JBVKCG010000008.1, read as the reverse complement.
CAGCTCCTTGCGCAGCACCGCACACGGCCGCCCGAGCCGACGATCCGGGCGATGACCGATCACCTCGTACCCGAGGGCCGTCCAGAAGGCGAGTCCCTTCGGATTCCTCTCCAGCACGGCGAGCCGTAGGGCGTCCCGCCCCGCCGCCCGGAACCTCTCCTCGACGCCCTCCGCCATCCGCCGCCCGTACCCGCGCGCCCGTGCCAGCGCGTCGACCATCAGCAGTCCGATCCACGGATCAGGATCGGCCGGATCAGGATGCCGGGCCAGCGTGATCACCACCCCCACCAGCAGCCCCTCGGCCCGCGCCAGCAGCACCTCCACGTCCGGATTCGCCAACTCGTCGGCCAGCGCACCGGCCACCTGCTCCGGCCGGATGTCGTCCGGATCCGGAAAGTCCCCGCTGAGCGCCTGGAACTCCCGGTCGGAGGCGTACAGGGCGGTGAGCTCGGTGAGGAGCGGGGCCGGGATGTCGTGGTCGGGGCTGAGGGGGAGCGGGGCGAGGATCATGCGGGCAACCTATCCGGCCCTACTCACCCGGAGGCGGGTAGCGGGGCAGGCCGTCCGTCGCGATGGTCCAGCCGCCGATCGTCACGTCCTCGCCGTAGACGAAGTCAGTCTTTCTGCGGTTGTTGCGCTGAGCGTAGGGCACGCAACCTGCCCCAAAGCCCAGCCGAGTCGGGCATATTCACTCGCGGGAGTGACGCTGCGCGACGGGCGGGAGGAGAGGGGCTTGGTGGGTTCTTTCTCCCGGTTTCGTTCCTTGGGTGACGTCGCCGCCCTTCGGGTCGATCCCCTCCTAATCCGCGACTCCAAGTACACGCACACGCCCACCACCCCCGGCCCCCGGCTCGCCCTCGCCCCCGCTGCCTGGGCGGCCTTCCTGCCGTACGCGGCCGCGAGCTGATTCCGCGCCGGAGCCCCCGGCGTTACACCGGGGGCTCCCGCACAGCGCAGCGTGCCGCGTGTGTCAGACGTTGACGCCGAAGTCCTGGGCGATGCCGACCAGGCCGGACGCGTAGCCCTGGCCCACCGCGCGGAACTTCCACTCCGCGCCGTTGCGGTACAGCTCGCCGAAGACCATCGCGGTCTCGGTGGCGGCGTCCTCGGAGAGGTCGTAGCGGGCGATCTCGGCGCCGCCGGCCTGGTTGACGATGCGGATGTAGGCGTTGCGGACCTGGCCGAAGTTCTGCGAGCGGGTCTCCGCGTCGTAGATCGAGACCGGGAAGACGATCTTGTCGATGTCGGCCGGCAGGGCCGCCAGGTTGACGTTGATCGCCTCGTCGTCGCCGGCGCCCTCACCCGTGCGGTTGTCGCCCGTGTGGACGATCGTGTTGTCCGGGGTCTGCTTGTTGTTGAAGAAGACGAAGTGACCGTCGGAGTAGACCTTGCCCTCTCCGTTGACCGCGATCGCGGAGGCGTCGAGGTCGAAGTCCGTGCCGGTGGTCGTGCGGACGTCCCAGCCGAGGCCCACGGTGACGGCGGTCAGGCCCGGAGCCTCCTTGGTGAGCGAGACGTTGCCACCCTTGGACAGGCTTACAGCCATGGTCGGGGAGTCCTTTCCCTCGTGTGCGTACGACCGTGCGGCGTACGGGCTTGAAGCTACAGCTACCTGTATGAACGCCACGAGAGGTACCGAAGGTTCCAGCTCTCTTTACTTTCTTTGCCGAACGGGTGATGGACGAAATTCGCGTGACGTGTGCCGGTCAGTCGCGCGACCATGGCGGCATGTCCGGTCCGTATGTCATCAGAGGCTCCGTCTCGCTCCCCGAGGCCGAGCTCAACTGGCGTTTCTCGCGGTCGTCCGGGCCCGGTGGGCAGCACGTCAACACCAGTGACTCGCAGGTGGAGCTGCGCTTCGACCTCGCGAACACCCAGGCGCTGCCGCCGGTGTGGAAGGAGCGGGCACTGACGCGGCTGGCCGGGCGGCTCGTCGACGGCGTGGTCGTCGTACGGTCGTCCGAGCACCGCTCCCAGTGGCGCAACCGCGAGACCGCCGCCGTACGCCTCGCCGCCCTCCTCGCGGAGGCCACCGCACCCCCGCCCAAGCCCCGCACACCGACCCGCATCCCACGCGGCATCAACGAACGCCGGCTGCGCGAGAAGAAGCAGCGGTCGGACACCAAGCGGGGCCGGACGGGCCGCGACTGGTCATAGCGGCCCCCTGCCGAGCGCTTCCCAGACGCTTCCTAGAGCTCCAGCACTCCCACCGGCTGGTCCCCGCTGACCTCGCCGGTCTTCCGGAAGCCCAGCCGCAGATAGAACTCCTCGGGGCCCTCCGGGCCGGCATGCCAGGTGACGTACATCTCCTGGCCGCCCCGGCGACGGATCTCCTCGGCCACGGACTCGACCGCGAACCGGCCGTAGCCCTTCCCCTGCTCCCCGGCGTCGATGTTGAGTCGCCAGAGGCCGGAGCGGAACAGGGTGCCGTCGGCGCGCCAGTCGATGTCGAAGAAAGCCATCAGAAAGCCGACCGGTCGGTTCTCTTCGCTGTCGACGATCAGGCGCGGCCAGGCGACTCCGGGGGGATGGACGTATGCCTCGGCCAGGGAATGGGCGACCGGCTCGACGTGGTGTTCCTGGTCGGGGCGGACGCGAATGGCGAGTGCCGCCGCCAAATTGGCGGCGGCGACTTCTTCGAGGTGGGGCCGGGGGGTCATCCGCGCACTTTAGACGGGAGGTTCAGCTGCGCCCATGGAATATTTTCCGTACGGACCGTGCGGTCTCATCCCAACTGCCGGTACCGCCCCCGGAAATACATCAGCGGACCGCCTTCCGCGCTCGGCAGTTCGGCGGTGAGGACGCGGCCGATCACGAGAGTGTGGTCCCCGGCCGTCACTCGCTGCTCGGTGCGGCACTCCAGCGTCGCGAGGGCGCCACCGACGAGCGGGGCGCCGGAAACCTCGCCGCGCACGTACGGGATGTCCTCGAAGAGCAGCCGGTCGCTGATGCGGCCCTTCATCGCGAAGCGTCCGGCGATATGGCGCTGGCTCTCGGTGAGCACGGAAACCGCCCACAGCGGCTGTTCGTCAAGCAGGTCGTCCATCCGGGAGCCCTCACGCAGGCTGACCAGCACCAATGGCGGGTCGAGCGACACCGACACGAACGCGGTGGCGGTCATGCCGACGTCCTCGCCGACCGGCGCCAGCGGGTCGTCCGGGTCGAGCGACGGCTCCTGCGCGGTCACCAGGACCACGCCCGCGGCCAGCCGGGCCATGGCCGCCTTGAACGTTTCGTTGCTCACCCCCACAGCATGCCCGGTGGCTTCTGCGGCGTTGAGGGAAGGAGTCTTCAGCACGCCGGAAACGCTAATCTCGGCCCCTGCGCGACCGCATCGGCCATCGGCCCGAGCCGGGTCCTAGGACCAAGGACGGGCGAAGGGCCGTAACGTGCGTCATGTCCGCACAGCCGCAAAGGTTGTGTTCGGTTAACGCACAGGCAAAACGCAGAAACTCCACGCAATTGCTCACGTTCTCCTGTGACTTGAGTCACAAGGGGCATTAATTGTTGACCCTGTGTACCGAGTGGGCAGCGCGCTGTGATTCAGTGGCGGGGAAAAGTAGCGCCGAAGCAGACCCTTTGATTCGCTGCGAGGTCTCGGGGGGAGGGCGAACATGGAGACCGAGTCGGAACCCTACGTCCGTCTTGCGTCCCTGCGACAACTGCACCAGGTCATGGCCGACATGAACACGGCCCGCAGCCTGGCGGACACACTGCAGACCGTCGCCGACGGCGTGATCACCGCCCTCGGGTACGAGATGGCGTGCGTCAATCTCGTACGCCCCGACGGCGATCTCGTGGTCGCGGCCCTCTCCGGCAACTCCGCCGCCGAGGCCCTGATCACCGGCCGGGTCGGCTCCCGTGACTCATGGGACCGGCGGCTGGGCATGGGCGAGAAGTGGGGCGACCTCGTCTTCATACCGCACACCGAGGGCTGGGTCCTCGACGACGACGATGTCCCGCAGTGGTACACCGACGGCCCCGCGCCCCGTTTCGAGGACGAGTGGCACCCCTCGGACCGGCTCTTCGCCCCCATGTACACGCCCGGCATATCGGGCAGCTCCTGCGGCGAGTTGCTCGGCGTGATCTCCGTGGACCGCCCGCGCAACGGCCGGCACCCCGGCGCCTGGGGCCGCGAGGCCCTGCAGATATACGCCTTCCAGGCCGCGATCGCCATCAGCAACGCGCGTCTACGTGCGAACATGCAGCGGGCACTGGTCAGGCTCGAGCGCGACCAGCAGGCCCTCAGGGCCAGCGAGGAGAGTTTCCGGCAGGCCTTCGAGTACGCGCCCTCCGGCATGGCGATAGCCGAGATGGGCGGCGATCAGCACGGCCGAATACTGCGCACCAACGACGCCCTGTGCCGCCTGCTGGGCCGCCCCGCCTCCGCGATGCGCCGCTACTCCTTCTCCGACCTGGTCCACCCCGAGGACATCGGTACCCTGCTGCGCACCTCGGCGGAGGGCGGCCGCGCCGAGCTCCGCCTCGGCCGCCGCGACGGGACGTACGTCTGGGTCTCGCTCCGCAACAGCGTCGTCGCCGACGCGGCCGACGGACCCCGCTTTCTCCTCACCCACGTCGAGGACATAGAGGAACGCAAGCGCCGCGAGCTCCAGCTGGCCCACCGCGCCTCCCACGACTCCCTCACCGGGCTGCCGAACTCCGCCGAGCTCCGCTCCCGCCTCGCCTCCCGGCTCTGCCGGCGCGCCGACACCGACGGCCTGGAGTCCCTGGACGCGGCCTACGGCCACCCCGCCTACGACGCCAACGGCCACGGCTTCGACTTCGCCGCGTCGACCCAGTCCTACGACGGCTACGACCACCATGTGCACACCGTCGCCCCCGAGGAGGGCCGCGACGACGGCGCCAAGGGGCTCGCGGTGCTCTTCTGCGACCTCGACGGCTTCAAGTCGATCAACGACCGGTTCGGGCACAACGCGGGCGACGCGGTCCTCATCGAGGTCGCCCGCAGGCTCTCCCGGGGTGTCCGTGACGGCGACACCGTGGCCCGTCTCGGCGGCGACGAGTTCGTGATCCTCGCCGACGGGCTCGGCAAGGCCGACGCCCAGGACCTCGCCGTACGCCTGCGCAACGAGATCATCCAGCCGATCCGCGCCGAGGACCGGGCCGTCCGGGTGGGTGCCAGCTTCGGCATCGGATGGGCGCACTGCGGCATGACGGCGGACGAAGTCCTGAAATCCGCCGACGAGCGGATGTACGTAGAGAAACGATCTCGTCCCAAACAGCACCGCCGTGCCGGATGATTCCCAGGTCATCGCACTGATGCGATCCGGGTCACCCGTTTGGCTCAGTCAGACCGGGTAGGCTCGACTCTCAATACCTGTACCGCATCCGCCCGCACCTGTTGAGGAGTACCAAGGGATGACGCCCGGCGACAACGGCGCGAGCACGCCCGAGGACGACGACCCGTTCGGCTACCTCTACGCCGACGGCCAGGCCAGAGGAGCCCAGCCGCCGTCCGGCTCCGGTGGTTACGGCTACCCGAACGCGGTCAGCAGAGTGCGCTCGGTAGGGGAACGCAGCTACGGCGGACAGCAGCAAACACCGCAGTACGGCGGCAACCAGACCATCCCGCAGCAGCAGCCCGGCGGCTACGGCCAGCCGCCGGCCGCCGCCTACCAGGCCCCGGAGACGTTCCCGGGCGGCGCACCGACCACCCGCCAGCAGATGCCGCCGTCGGGCCGCGGCCGGGGCCCGAACACCAAGGGCCTCCTCATCGGCGCCATCGCGGTGGTCGCGGCGGTCGTCATAGGCATCAGCGTCGCGATGATGAACGGCAACGGCGACGACAACAAGGCGAGCGGCGGCGCCTCCGCGTCCGCGTCCACGTCCCAGAGCGCATCCCCGTCCCCGTCGACCACCAGCTCGGCCTCGGCGACGGGCGACATCCCGCCGGTCGACGCGAAGGCCCTCCACCTGGACGGCGGCGCGAGCCTGGCCTCGGACGTCAAGGGAGCCAAGGCCGACGGCGGCGTCTACGTCACGAACTTCAGCCAGACCGGTGCCGGCGTCACCTGGACGGTCAACGGCATCCCGTCGGATGGCATCTACACCGTCTTTGCGCACTACAGCGCGATACAGGACGAGAGCATGACGCTGTCCATCAACGGCAAGGTGTTCGGCAGCAAGTTCCCGCTGAATAACTACACGGGCCAGAGCGACCCGGCCAACGCCTGGACGACCAGCTACACGTACCCCACCCTCACCAAGGGCACCAACACGATCTCCCTGTCCTGCCAGAGCGGGGACAGCTGCGACGTCCTGCTGGACCAGCTGTGGGTGAAGCAGGGCAAGCACACGAACAAGGGCTAAGCGGCCGTTGTCCCGCCGGTCACCGTGACCCGGTCGAGCAGCTTCTCGTAGGCCGCCCGGTCGAACTCGCCCGCCGCCGGGGCCCGTACGGTCGCCGTCGACAGGGCGACCGCGCGGGACAGGCGGTCCGGCCAGGGGAGTTGTTCCACCAGGCCCGACAGCAGGCCGGCGACCGCCGAGTCGCCCGCGCCGGTCGGGTTGCCGCGCACCGGCGCCGGGGGCACTGCGCGCCAGCGGCCCTCCGGAGTCACCGCCAGCAACCCCTCCGCGCCGAGTGAGGCGACCACGGCCCGGGCGCCGCGCCGTCGGGCGTCCTGGGTGGCGCGGAGCGGCTCGTGGGAGCCGGTGAGTTCGGCCAGTTCGTCGGCGTTCGGCTTGACCACGTCCGGGCGGGCGGCCACCCCGCGCCGCAGCGGTTCGCCGCTGGTGTCGAGGAGGACGGGGACACCGGCCGACCGGGCGCTCTTTATCAGACCCGCGTACGCCCCGACCGGTACCCCCGGCGGCAGGCTCCCGCACAGCGCCACCGCCGAGGCGCCGGGCAGCAGTTCCTCGTAGTGGTCGAGGAAGGTGCCCCACTCGGCGGGAGATATCTGCGGGCCGGGCTCGTTCAACTGGGTCGTGTCGCCGGTCAGTTCGTCCACGACGGCGATCGTGCGGCGGGTCGGTCCGGCGACCGGCAGCAGCGCGTCCCGCACCCCCGGCACCCCGGCGAGCCGCTCTCGTACCGCGCGCCCGGTGGCGCCGCCCGCGAAGCCGGTCGCCGTCGTCTCGTGCCCGAGGGCGGCGAGCACCCGGGCCACGTTCACCCCCTTGCCGCCCGGCCGTTCGGTGACGTCCGAGACGCGGTGCGAGGCGTGCGGGCGCAGTGTGCCGACGCGGTAGGTGATGTCGAGAGCGGTGTTCAGCGTGACCGTGAGGATCACCGGGCGACCTCCCTCGCGTATGTTCGTACGGTCCGATGGGGGGCCTCGATCATGCCAAAGAGACGGCGACCGGCCTAGGTCGCCGTCTCGTGGTCCGGCTTCGGCCGGGCGGTGCCGTTCTCGCGGCCAGGGGTGTGGAGCGGGCGGTGGTGGTGGGCTGGCCCTACGGGGCGGTCGTCGCGGCGCACTGGGCCGGCCGGAATCCGGGGCGTGCCCTGGGCGCGGTCATGGTCGACGGCGCGGCACCGCACGACTGACTGGACGAGGCCATGGAGCAGCGGATCCGGAAGCTGTTCCGGCGGATGGGCTGACCAGCGGCCCGGCCCCGCCATCGCGTCAAGGTGGCGGGGCCGGGCCGCTTCAGCGGAGGGCAGTTGACGGAAGTTCGGGTACGACCACCCACGCGCCCTGCCGCATCACGCCCTTCAGCGTGAAGTCGGCGTCCAGGACGAGCAGGTCGGCGTCCTTGCCGGGCTCCAGGGAGCCGACGCGGTCGTAGAGGCCCAGCAGCCGGGCCGGGTTGGCGGACAGGGCGGCGACGGCGTGCTCGACGGGCAGCCGGTCGATGGTCACCGCCCGCCGCAGCGCGCGGTCCAGGGTCAGCGTGGAACCGGCGATGGAACCGCCGTCCACCAGCCGGGCGACCCCGTCGGTGACCTCGACCTCCAGGGGGCCGAGGAGGTAGTGGCCGTCACCGCTGCCCGCCGCGTCCATCGCGTCCGTGATGAACGCGACCCGGTCGGCGCCCGCGTGATGGAAGGCCAACTGCAGTGCGGCGGGGTGGAGATGGGTGCCGTCGTTGATCAGCTCGACCGTCACCCGCTCGTCCTCCAGGAGCGCGGCGATCGGGCCGGGGGCGCGGTGACCGAGCGGCGGCATCGCGTTGAAGAGGTGGGTGGCGACCGTGGCGCCCGCGTCGATCGCCTCGACCGTCTGCTCGTACGACGCGTCGGTGTGGCCGACGGCGGCGATCACGCCGTGTTCCGCGAGCAGCCGTACGGACTCGATGCCGCCGGGGAGTTCGGTGGCGAGCGTCACCATCTTGGCGTGGCCGCGCGCCGCGTCGACCAGCTTGCGGACCTCCGCCGGGTCCGGGTCCCGCAGCAGCGCCTCGGAGTGGGCGCCCTTGCGGCACGGGGAGATGAACGGGCCCTCGAAGTGGATACCGGCGATCTCCCCCTGCTCGGCGAGCTCCGAGAGGAGGCCGGCCTGGCGGACGAGGACGTCCATGTCGTCGGTGACGGTGGAGGCGACCAGGGTGGTCGTGCCGTGCACGCGGTGCGTGTGGATGCCGGTGAGGATCTCTTCCGCGGTGCCCGAGCTGAAGGAGGCTCCGCCGCCGCCGTGGTTGTGGATGTCCACGAAGCCCGGGATTACGTAGTGACCGGCGACGTCGATGAGCTGGGCGTTCTCGGGGGCGTGAGCGGCGATGCGCGTGCCCTCGACCGCGAGTCGGCCATCTTGGACAACTCCGGTGGGGAGGACTACCCGGGCGCCGTCGAGGACCAGGCCGTCGTACCCGGTCTGCGCGCGGTTCGTGGCTGGTCGCCCCCGCGCGGCGGTAGCCGCAGATTCAGCACGGCCCAGCACCCCTTGCGGGGCGCTGTTGTCCTGCTCTTTCGCAGCCGTCACGGGGTTACCTCCGGTGTCGTCGTAGTCAACAAGTCCTGCGCCAGCAGCCCCGCGCCCAGACAGCCCGCCGTGTCTCCCAGTGCCGCCGGGACGATGGCCGGCAGCTTCTGGAAGGTCACCCGGGTCTGCACCGCCTCCCTCAGCGGCTCGAACAGCACGTCCCCCGCCTCCGCCAGACCCCCGCCGATGATCAGGACGCGCGGGTCCAGCAGCGTCAGGGCCGTGACGAGCCCGTCGGCCAGGGCGGCCACCGCCTCCCGCCACACCCGGACGGCGTTCGGGTCGCCGGACGTGACGGACTTCGCGCAGTCCGCCGCGTCGGCGTCGGGGTCACCGGTGGCCTTCGCCCACGCCTCGCTCACCGCGGCCGCCGACGCGTACCGCTCAAGGCAGCCGTGCTGCCCGCACGGACACGGCGCGCCCTGCGGCCGTACGACGATGTGGCCGATCTCGCCCGCGAAGCCGTGCGCGCCCGACTCCACCCGGCCGTCCAGGCCGAAGCCGCCCGCGATACCCGTGCCGAGCGCCACGAAGAAGAAGCGGTCCGCGCCCTTGCCCGCACCGAGCCGGCCTTCCGCCAGACCGCCGGTGCGCACGTCGTGGCCGAGGGCGACCGGGATGCCGAGGCGGTCGGCGAGGAGGGCGCGCAGGGGTACGTCGCGCCAGCCGAGGTTGGCCGCGTAGACGGCGATGCCGTTCGGCTCGTCGACTATGCCGGGTACGGCGAGGCCGAGCGCGGCCGCGCCCTCGCCGTAGTGCTTCTCGCCGTACGCGTGCAGGTCGGCGGCGAAGTCGAGGATGGCGGCGACGACGGCTTCGGGGCCGCGGGCGCGGCCGGTCGCCCGGCGGTCCTGGTGGAGCAGCTCGCCGTCCGGGCCGACCAGCGCGGCCTTCATTCCGGTGCCGCCCACGTCCAGGGCGATGACATGTCTCACGGGAACAGTGTGGCCCGCCGACCCGCAAGAGGTCTAGTCCACTTGCGTGGTGTAGACCTTATGGGTCCACATATTGAACGGCGAGACAGTTAGACAGGGGTAGTTCACGTGCGGCGGCGTAGGGCAGGAATGATCGCGGTGGTGTCCGCAACGGGCATGACGGCGGTCCTCGGTGGCTGTGGGACGACGGGCTCCTCGGACGTCACCCTCAGACTCGTCGCAGCCGACTACGGAGACTCCGCCGCCAACAGCTCCCAGAAGTACTGGGACAAGCTGGCCAGGGCGTACGAGGCCAAGCACTCCGACGTGAAGATCGACGTCACCGTCTACTCGTGGAACGACGTCGACCGCAAGGTCAAGGAGATGGTCGCCGAAGGCAAGGCACCCGACCTGGCCCAGATCGGCTCGTACGCCGACTACGCGGCCGCCGGCAAGCTGTACGAGGCCGGGGAGCTGCTCTCCATCCCGGTCCAGGCCGACTTCCCCTCCCAGCTCGCCGAGGCGGGCCAGTGGAACCACGCGCAGTACGGCATACCCTTCGCCGCCTCTACGCGCGTCCTCTTCTACAACAAGACCCTCTTCTCCGAAGCCGGCATCACCACCCCGCCCACCACCTGGAGCGAGCTCGCGGCCGACGCGAAGGCGCTCAAGGAGAACGGCGTGAAGTACCCGTACGCGCTGCCGCTCGGCCCCGAGGAGGCGCAGGCGGAGACCATGCAGTGGCTGCTCAGCGGCGGCAGCGGCTTCACCGACGACGTCGGCACGTACACGATCGACTCCTCGCAGAACATCGGCACCTTCACCTGGCTCAAGGACGAGCTGGTGGGCAAGGGCCTGACCGGTCCGACGGCCCCCGGCAGGCTGAACCGCGCGACCGCGTTCGCCGCCTTCGCCGACGGCCAGGTCGGCATGCTCAACGGCCACCCCACGCTCATCAAGCAGGCCGAGAAGAAGGGCGTGAAGTTCGGCACGGTTCCGATGCCCGCCCGCGCCGGCCAGAGCACCACCACCGCGTCCATGGGCGTCACCGACTGGATGGCGGCGTTCAAGCAGAACGGCCACGCGAACCAGGTCGGCGACTTCCTCGACTACGTCTACAGCGAGAAGAACGTCCTCGACTTCTCCCGCGAGTACGGCCTGCTGCCGGTCACCACGTCGGCGTCCCAGACGATGACCTACTCCCCCCAGGGCCAGGACAAGCAACTGCTCCCCTTCCTGGAGCAGCTGCCGACCTCCGAGCTGTACCCGGCCGGCAAGACCTCCTGGGCCGCCGTCAGCGCCGACGTCAAGAAGCAGATAGGCACGGCGGTCGCGCCGACGGGCGACCCGACCGCCGTTCTCACCCGGCTCCAGTCCGAGGCGACGGCGGCCGACAGCCGTACGAAGACGGGCTGAGCGTTACGGTTCTCCGCATGGACCGGCAAGAACTGGGCGCGCGCGAACAGGCGATCCTCGCCCTGGAGCGCCGGGGCTTTCCGAGCCCCGGCGCCAAGGAACGGGCGATCCGCGAGGAACTGGACCTGGCGCCGGTGCGCTACTACCAGCTCCTCAACGCCCTCCTCGACGACGAGCGCGCGCTGGCCCATGATCCGGTGACGGTGAACAGGCTGCGGAGAGTACGGGAGGCGCGGCGGTCGGAGCGCTGAGGGGGCCGGGTGAGGGAGGTTCTCGCCCCCGCCGCCCCTGCCCGTTCCCATCACCAGGGGGCTGCGCCCCCTTCGACCCCCGCCGGCGGTTGACGCGGATCTGCGGGCCGGTGGGGGTTGAGCGCGCCCACGCGGCGGAGCCGCATGTAGACACAGCCCCGCGCCCTTTCGGGGCACTCGGATACTGTCGGCTGTATGGGCACCCACATCACGGAACCCCTCCCGACGCCTCGCACCGCGGCCGGTCGCGACGGCCTTGCCGCTCTCCTCTCCCGGCCGCACACCGCCCTCGTCGGACTTGACTTCGACGGCACCCTCGCGCCGATCGTCGCCGACCCCGAGCAGGCCCGGGCTCACCCGGACGCCGTACCGGCCCTGGCCGCCCTGGCCCCGAAGGTGGCCGCCGTCGCCGTGATCACCGGCCGCCCGGCCGAGATCGCCGTCCGCTACGGCGGTTTCGCCGGTGTCCCCGGCCTGGACCACCTCGTCGTCCTCGGCCACTACGGCGCCGAACGCTGGGACGCGGCCACGGGCGAGATCACCGCGCCCCCACCGCACCCCGGTATCGCCGTCGTCCGAGCCGAACTCCCGGCCGTCATCGACGGTGTAGGGGCGCGGGGCACCTGGATCGAGGACAAGGGCCATGCCGTGGCCGTCCACACCCGCCGGGCCGACGACCCCCAGGCCACCTTCGAGTCCCTCCGCGCCCCCCTGACCGACCTGGCCACCCGCAACGGCCTGATCGTCGAACCGGGCCGCCTGGTCCTGGAACTCCGCCCCCCGGGCATGGACAAGGGCGTGGCGCTGAGCGAGTACGCGAGGGAGATCGGCGCGGGCGCGGTCCTCTACGCCGGCGACGACCTGGGCGACATCCCGGCCTTCGCGGCCGTGGAGAAGCTCCGCACGGAGGGCGTACCGGGCCTGCTGGTATGCAGCGGCAGCACGGAGGTCACAGAGCTGGCGGACCGAGCCGACCTGGTGGTGGACGGCCCGGAGGGAGTAGTACGGCTACTGGAGAACCTGGCTCACCACAGCGCCCCCTAAGGAGCGCGGAACTGCGCGACCAGGGGCTGTCCGGCGGATGACCCCCACTCACCGCACCGGGCGCAGACCCGAGTACGTCCAGTACGAGGGCCTACGCCCGGCAACGCCGAGAGCACGCACCTGACGCCGCGAGGCCGCCCTCCGGGCGACGACGGGAATTGTCAGACAGGCCCTCGCCCCACCGGCCCGCGGTGGGGGCGAGACCTCACCCGCCCAGCGCCCCCAGCTGATCGAGAAACCACTGCGCAGGCGGCAACGCCGTAGCCGCCGCGGCCAACCGCTTGCACCGATCCACCCGCTCGGCCGCCGGCAGACTCAGCGCCTCATGCAGAGCCCGAGCCGTCCCCCCGATGTCGTACGGGTTCACCACCACCGCGTCCTCGCCCAGCTCCTCGTACGCCCCCGCCTCCCGCGAGAGCACCAGCACGCACCCCTCGTCCGACACCACCGGAATCTCCTTGGCGACCAGGTTCATGCCGTCCCGGATCGGATTCACCAGTGCCACGTCGGCCAGCCGGTAAGCCGCCAGCGACCGTGCGAAGTCGTCCTTGACGTGGAGCACCACCGGCGTCCAACCCGGCGTCCCGTACGCCGAGTTGATGTCCTCCGCGACCCGCTGCACCTCGGCCGTGTAGTCGCGGTACACCGCGAGGTCCTGCCGCGACGGATACGCGAACGCGACATGCACCACCCGCTCCCGCCACTCGGGGTGGTCGTCGAGCAGCTGCCGATAGGCCAGCAGTCCCCGCACGATGTTCTTCGACAGCTCGGTCCGGTCGACCCGGACGATGGTCTTTCGGCCCTCCCCGATCTCCTCCCGCAACGCCCGCATCCGCTCGTCCACGTCGGGCTCGTGCGACCGCTTCCGCAGGAAGTCCGCGTCGGCCCCCAGCCCGTGCACCCCGATCCGGGTCTCACCGGCCGCCGGAATCCCCGGGCCCAGCACCGTATGGCAGCAGGCCACGAACGCGTCCGCCCACCGCCGGGTCAGAAACGCCGCGTGATCGGCGCCCAGGATCCCGCTCAGCAGCTCCGCCGCGATGTCGTCGGGGAGCAGCCGGAAGTAGTCCGGCGGCGCCCAGGGGGTGTGGGAGAAATGGCCGATACGGAGATCCGGCCGCAGCCGGCGCAGCATCCGCGGGGCCAGCGCCAGGTGGTAGTCCTGGATGACGACCACCGCACCCTGGCCCGCCTCCTGCGCCAGGGCCTGGGCGAACGCCTCGTTGTAGGCCTGGTACGACCCCCACTGCCGCCGGAACTCCGCGTCGAAGAGGGGTTCCAGCGGGGTCTGGTAGAGCATGTGGTGGACGAACCAGAGCACCGAGTTCGCGATGCCGTTGTACGCGTCGGAGAACACGTCCGCGTCGATGTCGAGCATCCGGACCTGCTGCCCGCCGGTGTCCCGCGCCGGCAGCCGGCCGCTCTCGGCCCGCCGTACCGCCTCCCGGTCCCCGTCGCTCAGCGCCGCGCACACCCAGACGGCGTTCGCGTCCGTCCCGATGGCGGACAGGCCCGAGACGAGTCCGCCGCCGCCGCGTCTGGCGTGCAGCGCACCGCCTTCGCGCATCTCGTACGAAACCGGGCCGCGGTTCGACGCGACCAGCACCTCAGCACTGCCGGTGGAAGCCATACGCCTCAACCTAGCCCGGCCCGTAAACGCTCAAACGTACGGCTACGTCAGACACGCCACCGTATACAGCCGTACGGCCAAGTCACGCCACGCTCACGCCACCCGGCGCTCGGCGTACTCGGCGATCTCCGCCATCGGTGGCCGTTCCTCCGTGTCCACGGAGTACGTGCGCGGCTCGAAGCCGTCCTCGCCCCGTTCGAACTGGGTCAGGGCGGGGCGGATCAGATGCCCGCGGGCAAGCCGCAGCTGCGCGGTGCGGTAGATCGCGGCGGACATCCGGCCGAGGGCCTGGCCGTCCTGGTGGCGGTGTTTGCGCACCCCCACGTCGACCTGGGCGAGGGCGTCGAGGCCCACCAGGTGCAGGGCGTCGACCAGCATGCCCAGTTCCACGCCGTAGCCGACCGGGAAGGGGAGCTGTTCGAGCAGTGAGCGGCGGGCCGCGTACTCGCCGCCGAGGGGCTGTACGAACCCGGCCAGCTGCGGCCAGTGCATGTTCAGCAGCGGGCGGGCCATCAGTTCGGTGACCCGGCCGCCCTGTCCGGCCGCGCCCGCGAGCGGGCGGTCGTACATCGCCTTGACCAGGTCCACCTCGGGATCGGTCAGCAGCGGGCCGACGATCCCGGAGACGAAGTCGGAGGAGAACTCCCTCAGGTCCGCGTCGACGAAGCAGACGATGTCCCCGGTGGTGACCAGGAGGGAGCGCCAGAGGACCTCGCCCTTGCCGGGGACGGCGGGGATGCGCGGCAGGATCGTGTCGCGGTGGACGACCCGGGCGCCGGCCGCCGCGGCCACCGCCGCCGTACGGTCGGTGGAACCGGAGTCGACGACCACGATCTCGTCGACGAGCGGCGCCTGCCGCATCAGGTCATGACGGATGATCGCGACGATGTCGCCGACCGTCTCCTCCTCGTTGAGCGCGGGCAGCACGACGGAGACGGACTGACCGGTGCGCTGCTTGGCGGCGAGTATCCGGTGCAGTGGGCGTTCGTTCAGGGACCAGGAGCGGGTGGCCAGCCAGCGCTCGACTTCTTCCAGCACAGTCAGCGGCTCCTCACTGTCACGATCACACTGCGAGGTGTGATCCATCTCGCGGTTCGGACGACTATCTCAACTGTCCTGGCCTTCGGTTACAGTCTTGAACAACGCCGATGACCATCGCATGTCGTGGGGTCATTGGCCGTTGACAACCGCATACCGCTCATCCAGAGGGGCAGAGGGATACGGCCCGATGAAGCCCCGGCAACCCTCCAGTCGGTTACTCGTGGATCGCTGACGGCTGATCCCTGATCACTGTCGATCACTCGCGAGGCTCCCGGCTAGGGAAGGTGCCAAATCCGTCTCACGGCGAGATGCGTCGTGAGGAAGATGAGGAGAAAGGGCCTCGCCTCACATGGCTGTGCAGACTGCTGCGACCACCACCGGTTCAACCACCGGCTCCACGACCGTCGACCTCGGGCCCGCCGCCGCCCTGAGCTGCCGCGAGTGCGGTCACCGCGTGCCGCTCGGCCCGGTGTTCGCCTGCGAGGAGTGTTTCGGCCCGCTCGAGATCGCGTACGACTTCTCGGCCTACGACACCGAGGAGCTGCGGAAGCGGATCGAGGCGGGTCCCGCGAACATCTGGCGTTACGCCCCGCTGCTGCCCGTCCCCGCGGACGTGGCGACCAAGCCGAACATCAACCCGGGCTGGACCAAGCTCGTCCAGGCCGACAACCTGGCCAGGGAACTGGGCGTCACCGGCGGCCTGTACGTCAAGGACGACTCCGGCAACCCGACGCACTCCTTCAAGGACCGTGTCGTCGCCCAGGCCGTCGAGGCCGCGCGCGCCTTCGGCTACACCACGCTCTCCTGCTCCTCCACCGGCAACCTCGCCGGCGCGGTCGGTGCCGCCGCCGCCCGGGCCGGCTTCCGCTCCTGCGTGTTCATCCCGCACGACCTGGAGCAGGGCAAGATCGTCATGGCCGCGATCTACGGCGGCGAGCTCGTCGGCATCGAGGGCAACTACGACGACGTGAACCGTTTCTGCTCCGAGCTGATCGGCGACTCGGCAGGCGAGGGCTGGGGCTTCGTCAACGTCAACCTGCGGCCGTACTACGCGGAGGGCTCCAAGACCCTGGCGTACGAGATCTGCGAGCAGCTCGGCTGGCGGATCCCGGACCAGCTGGTCGTACCGATCGCCTCCGGCTCGCAGCTCACGAAGATCGACAAGGGTCTGCAGGAGCTGATCAAGCTCGGGCTCGTCGAGGACAAGCCGTACAAGATCTTCGGTGCGCAGGCCGAGGGGTGCTCGCCGGTGTCGGTGGCCTACAAGGCGGGCCATGACGTCGTGCGGCCGCAGAAGCCGAACACCATCGCCAAGTCGCTGGCCATCGGCAACCCGGCCGACGGGCCGTACGTCCTCGACATCGCGCGCCGTACCGGCGGTGCGGTGGAGGACGTCACCGACGAGCAGGTCGTCGACGCGATCAAGCTGCTCGCGCGGACCGAGGGCATCTTCGCCGAGACCGCCGGCGGGGTCACGGTCGGAGTCACCAAGAAGCTCATCGAGAACGGGCTGATCGACCCGGCGAAGTCGGTCGTTGTACTCAACACGGGTGATGGACTGAAGACGCTGGACGCGGTGGCGGGGACCGGGCTCACGGCGACTATCCGCCCGAATCTCGAGTCTTTCCGTGAGGCCGGGCTCGCCTGAGTCAGCCGTAGAAAACCAGGGCGTTGCCCCCGATCGGAGGTTTCCACGTGAGTATCACTGTTCGCATTCCCACCATCCTGCGCACCTACACCGGTGGTCAGGCCGAGGTCAGTGCCGAAGGGGCCACCCTCGGCGAGGTCATCTCGGACCTGGAGAAGAACCACACCGGGATTGCCGCCCGCGTTCTCGACGACCAGGGCAAGCTGCGCCGGTTCGTGAATGTGTACGTCAATGACGACGATGTGCGGTTCGAGCAGGGCCTGGAGACGGCCACTCCGGACGGCGCCGGCGTCTCCATCATCCCGGCCGTCGCCGGCGGCTGACCCCGGCGACCGCCACGGCGGCCCCGCTGACCTGGCTGACGTGATGGCCGTATGACCGAACATTACCTTCGGTAATACCCATCACCGACTGTTCATCCGATTGCCCCCTCCGTGAGTGAAGCGGAGGGGGCAATTCTGTGTGGTTGAGCGCGGTACAGTTGGGGAACGCGGTCCTGATCTCCGGGTCGGGGGCCCCGTATTCGATACCGCTGACCCCGCAGAAGTAGTCAAAGTGTGCGGGTTATATGCGGCTTTTGCGGCTTTTATGGGGCCCGACTTGCCCTGAATTCGGCCGAATTCTTGCTACATTCCGGACCCTTCCCGTCCAGAATTCTCGTCCGATTGACCTGTTGCAGACGGCAGTTGGACAGATACATTCAGCCGCGGTCGACGCGTTCCGGCGCACGCCCCCAACCTGTGGGGGGTGAGGTCTGACCCGGATCCGCGAAGTGTGGATCTGTGCAAGGGCCAGTAATAGGGGAGTTAGGCATGGCTCAGGGCACCGTCAAGTGGTTCAACGCGGAGAAGGGGTACGGCTTCATCGCGGTCGACGGTGGTGCGGATGTTTTCGTCCACTACAGCGCGATTCAGATGGACGGCTACCGCACCCTGGAGGAAGGTCAGCGGGTCGATTTCGAGATCTCGCAGGGCCAGAAGGGGCCGCAGGCGGACATGGTCCGGCTCGCGACCAGCTGAAGCACGCGCCGACTGACAGCGTCGTTCTTCTTTCTTTGCCGGAGGGCTCGTATCCCATGGGGAGTCATGGGTTACGAGCCCTTTGGCATGCCCGGGGCGAGCGTACGACGCACCCCTGCGGACGCACGCGCGGACGCACCCGCGGGCGCGGCCCGTGAGGGGCCGGGGCGCGGCCCGGTCTCGGGAGGCGCTTGCACTCGGCATGGGCGAGTGCTAATCATTGGCGTTAGCACTCTGAAGGTGAGAGTGACAAAGATGGACCGGGTCGGTGAGGCCCGCAGGCCGGGTGGGGCAAGGAACCCACGGGTCGGCGAGCCGTCCGTCGCGGGCGCGGGCGCGGTCCAAGAAGACTCACCCCCAGTCCTGGAGGGACCACTTCACATGGCCAAGATCATCGCGTTCGACGAGGAGGCGCGGCGCGGCCTTGAGCGCGGTATGAACCAGCTCGCCGACGCCGTCAAGGTCACCCTCGGCCCCAAGGGCCGCAACGTCGTCCTTGAGAAGAAGTGGGGCGCCCCCACGATCACCAACGATGGTGTGTCCATCGCCAAGGAGATCGAGCTGGAGGACCCGTACGAGAAGATCGGCGCCGAGCTGGTCAAGGAAGTCGCCAAGAAGACGGACGACGTCGCCGGTGACGGTACGACCACCGCGACCGTCCTCGCCCAGGCCCTGGTCAAGGAAGGCCTGCGCAACGTCGCCGCCGGCGCCAACCCGATGGCCCTGAAGCGCGGTATCGAGAAGGCCGTCGAGGCCGTCTCCGGTGCCCTGCTCGAGCAGGCGAAGGACGTCGAGACCAAGGAGCAGATCGCCTCCACGGCCTCCATCTCCGCCGCCGACACCCAGATCGGCGAGCTCATCGCCGAGGCCATGGACAAGGTCGGCAAGGAAGGCGTCATCACCGTCGAGGAGTCCCAGACCTTCGGTCTGGAGCTGGAGCTCACCGAGGGTATGCGCTTCGACAAGGGCTACATCTCGGCGTACTTCGCCACCGACATGGAGCGTATGGAGGCCGTCCTCGACGACCCGTACATCCTGATCGCCAACTCCAAGATCTCCTCGGTCAAGGACCTGCTCCCGCTCCTGGAGAAGGTCATGCAGTCGGGCAAGCCGCTGCTGATCATCGCCGAGGACGTCGAGGGCGAGGCCCTGTCGACCCTGGTCGTCAACAAGATCCGCGGCACCTTCAAGTCCGTCGCGGTCAAGGCCCCGGGCTTCGGCGACCGCCGCAAGGCGATGCTGAACGACATCGCCATCCTCACCGGTGGCGAGGTCATCTCCGAGGAGGTCGGTCTCAAGCTGGAGAACACGACCCTCGACCTGCTGGGCCGCGCCCGCAAGGTGGTCATCACCAAGGACGAGACGACCATCGTCGACGGTGCCGGCTCCACCGAGCAGGTCCAGGGCCGGGTCAACCAGATCCGCGCCGAGATCGAGCAGTCCGACTCGGACTACGACCGCGAGAAGCTCCAGGAGCGCCTGGCGAAGCTCGCCGGCGGCGTCGCCGTCATCAAGGCCGGTGCCGCGACCGAGGTCGAGCTCAAGGAGCGCAAGCACCGCATCGAGGACGCCGTGCGCAACGCGAAGGCGGCCGTCGAGGAGGGCATCGTCGCCGGTGGTGGCGTGGCCCTGCTGCAGGCCTCCCAGGTGTTCGAGAAGCTGGAGCTCGAGGGTGACGAGGCGACCGGCGCCAACGCCGTGAAGCTCGCCCTGGAGGCCCCGCTCAAGCAGATCGCCATCAACGGTGGTCTCGAGGGCGGCGTCGTCGTCGAGAAGGTGCGCAACCTTCAGGTCGGCCACGGTCTGAACGCCGCGACCGGTGAGTACGTCGACATGATCGCCGAGGGCATCATCGACCCGGCGAAGGTGACCCGCTCTGCCCTGCAGAACGCGGCCTCCATCGCCGCGCTGTTCCTCACCACCGAGGCCGTCATCGCCGACAAGCCGGAGAAGGCCGCCGCGGCCGCTCCGGGCGGCATGCCGGGCGGTGACATGGACTTCTGATCGGCCCCTGGTCGATCGCCCGTCCTGACCGAGGGCGGCACCCCCTGTTCGACAGGGGGTGCCGCCCTCGGGCCTTTTCGCCGGTCCGGAAGCAAGGCACGCGCTGGGGGCGGGCGGCGGATCACAGGGCTCGGCCGCCGGATCGCGGAATGCGGGGGTCGCCTCGACCGTTCACCTACGGGTGCACTCAATGCATGTGCACATACCGTCCGGTCTACGACCTATTCACGAGGAGCCCCCCACGTGACCGTCACCACCACCTCCGCCTCCCGCGCGGCAGAGATCCTCTCCCGTCCGATCGCCCTGAACGGGCTCACGGTCCCCAACCGGATCGTGATGGCGCCGATGACCCGCCAGTTCAGCCCGGGCGGTGTCCCCGGCGAGGACGTGGTCTCCTACTACGCCCGCCGGGCCGCCGCCGGTGTCGGTCTGATCGTCACCGAGGGTACGTACGTCGGGCATGACTCGGCCGGGCAGAGCAGCCGTATCCCGCGGTTCCACGGCGAGGAGCAGCTGGCGGGCTGGGCGAAGGTCGCCGAGGGGGTGCACGCGGCCGGCGGCACGATCGTCCCGCAGCTGTGGCACATCGGCATGGTGCGCAAGCAGGGCCAGCCGCCGTTCGCGGACGCCCCCGCCGTCGGCCCCTCCGGCATCCGTCTGGACGGCACCGAGGGCGAGGGCAAGGCGATGAGCCGGCAGGACCTGGACCACGTCATCCGGGCGTTCGCCGAGGCCGCGGCCGCCGCCGAGCGCATCGGCTTCGACGGGGTCGAGCTGCACGGCGCCCACGGCTACCTCCTCGACCAGTTCCTGTGGGCGGGCACCAACCGCCGTACCGACGCCTACGGCGGTGACCCGGTCGCCCGTACCAGGTTCGCGGCGGAGCTCGTGGCCGCCGTACGTGCGTCCGTCTCCCCGGACTTCCCGGTGATCTTCCGCTACTCGCAGTGGAAGTCGGACAACTACGACGCCCGTCTCGCCGAGACCCCGGAGGAGCTGGAGGCGATCCTCACGCCGCTGGCGGCGGCCGGTGTCGACGCCTTCCACGCCTCCACCCGGCGCTACTGGCTTCCCGAGTTCGAGGACTCCGACCTCAACCTGGCCGGCTGGACCAAGAAGCTCACCGGGAAGCCGACCATCACCGTCGGCTCGGTCGGCCTCGACGGCGACTTCATCAAGGGCTTCGCGGGCGAGGGCTCCCCGGTCCGGGGCATCGAGGACCTCCTCGACAGCCTGGAGCGCGAGGAGTACGACATGGTCGCCGTCGGCCGCGCCCTCCTCCAGGACCCTGAGTGGGCGGCGAAGGTGCTGGCCGGGCGCACGGGCGAGCTGAAGGCGTACGACGCGGCGTCGCTGAAGAGCCTGAGCTGACCCACCCCCTTCGCCCTCGGGTTCATCCGGCGACCAGCCAGAAGAACCCGAGGGCGAACGCGTACGGCAGGAGCAGCAACTGCGCGGGGCGGAGCCCGCGCGCGGAACGCGGCACCCGCGCGTCACGGTCGGCTCCGCCCGTGACGGCGTCGTACGCGTAGACGAGGGCGCCGGCGCAGCAGCCGCCGGCGACCCCCGCCGACAGCAGCGTGGACAGCCCGCCCCGGCCCTCGACCACGGTGACCGCGGCCGGCACCTGGCCCGCGACCGCCGCACCCCCACCGGCCAAGGCGAGCGGATCCTGCCCCGGCCGCCAGGGGGCGCCCCCCTTGCGACCCCGCCCGGTGAGCCGGGTGACGAGCGCGTACCCCACCGCGGGCAGCCCCGAGAGCATCAGCAGTGCGGCCCACATGGCGCCGGTGTCCTCGGAGACAGTCATGATCACCCCATGGCCCGCGGCACCAAGGACAGGATGTCCGCTCCGAAGAACGAGCCGCGCGGGATCCGCGGGCCCATGAGACGGTGTACGAGATCGACGAGGCGGAGACCAGGGCGTTCGTCGCCGAACGCCGCTTCTCCCGAGCCGGGGCCGCTTTCACCCGACCGGGTGACGGGTGTTCGGCACTCGCGCGAACTGTCGGACGTTCCATCACTGACCGACCGTGAAGACCTGGCAGCCATCAGCTGTCGAAAGTGAGCGATCATGACGACGAGTGTGCCCCAGGAGCCGGCCCCCCTGACCGAGGGGCCGGTGGTTCGTACCGGCGCCGGTGCCGTGCGTGGGTTGCGGGAGGACGGGCTGGCGGTTTTTCGGGGCATACCGTTCGCCGAACCCCCGGTGGGGGAGGCGAGGTTCGCGGCGCCGCGCCCGGCACGCGCGTGGGACGGGACGCGTGAGGCGTACGCCTTCGGCCCGCCGCCCCCGCAGGACCTGGGCATCCAGGGGCGCACGGGCGTGCTGGAGGCACCCGAGGGCGACGACTGGCTGACGGTGAACGTATGGACACCCGACCCGGACCCGGCCGCCCACCGCCCGGTGATGGTGTGGATCTACGGCGGCGCCTACAAACTGGGCCACTCCGGCAGCCCCGGCTACGACGCCCAGCACATCGCCCGCGACGGCGACGTGGTCGTGGTCTCCCTCAACTACCGCGTCGGCGTGGAGGGTTTCGCCCAGATCGAGGGGGCGCCCGCCAACCGGGGCCTGCTTGACCAGGTGGCGGCGCTGGAGTGGGTGCGGGAGAACATCGAGGCCTTCGGCGGCGACCCCGACCAGGTGACGGTCTTCGGGGAGTCGGCGGGCGGCGGGTCGGTGGCCTCGCTGCTGGCGATGCCGAGGGCGCGCGGCCTGTTCCGGCGGGCGATCGCCCAGAGCGTCCCGGGCACGTTCTTCTCCACCGAACTGGCCGCGGACATCGCGCAGGCCCTCGCGGCGGAGGCCGGCCTGCGCCCCACGCTGGCCGACCTCGCGACGACCGACCCGCGCCGGCTGCCGGACGTGGGGCAGGCGCTGGGCGTCAAGATGCCCCAGTACATGGGTCGTTGGGGCCAGATCGCGCCGACCGTGACACCGTTCTCCCCGGTGGTCGACGGCGAGGTGCTGCCCACCACCCCCTGGCAGGCGCTGGCCTCCGGCTCCGCCCGGGACGTGGACCTCCTCGTCGGCCACAACCGCGACGAGTATCGCCTCTTCCTGGTCATGGGCGGGATGTACGGCAAGATCACGGAGGAGCAGGCGACCGGCGCCCTGCGTCTGTTCGCACCGGGCGGCGAAACGGGGGTGCAGGCCTACCGCGCGGCCTTCCCGGAGGCGTCGGCGGGTGACCTGTACGAACGGGTACAGACCGACTGGCTCTTCGGCATACCGTCGCTGCGCCTGGCGGAAGCACAGACCGCGGGCGGCGGCCGGGCGCACCTGTACGAACTGACCTGGGGCGCCCCGGGCAACGGCGGGCTGCTGGGCGCCTGCCACGGCCTGGACATCCCGCTGCTCTTCGGCACGTTCGAGGCGGACCTCGCCAACCTCCTCTGGGCGGGCACGGGCGTCACCCCCGAGGCGGAGGCCCTCTCCACCCGTTTCCGCACGGCGTGGACGGCGTTCGCGAGGACGGGAGACCCGGGCTGGCCGGCCTTCGACGTCCAGGACCGCCCCACCCAGGTCATGGACACGGCACCAACGGTGACGCCGTACCCGGAGGAGCGGAGCAGGAAGCTCTGGGAGGGCTACGAGTTCACCCCCTCCCCGCTGCTCGACTGATCCGGGCGGGGCCGCGGGTCAGATGTTGCCGAGGGGCTCGATGTCCACGTGCAGGGGAGTGCCCCAGACCCGGAGCACCTCGTAGTCGGTGAACTCGTGGACGAGCCGGTAGGCCATGGCGGGCCGGGACCCGCGGCGCTGGGCATTGAGGTACAGCTCGGCCTCGCGCCGGTCGCGGCGGGGGGTGCCGCACAGCTCCCACTCCCGGCCGTTCCACGCCTCCGGCAGCCACCGCTGCTGGGGCTGCGGCCGGTCGGCCCGC
The DNA here is from genome assembly GCF_055634995.1 of Streptomyces sp. NPDC111744. NCBI lineage: Bacteria > Bacillati > Actinomycetota > Actinomycetes > Kitasatosporales > Streptomycetaceae > Streptomyces > Streptomyces sp. NPDC111744. Next base: position 215,975 of record NZ_JBVKCG010000008.1, on the reverse strand, counting down.
ACCCCGTAACGGGACATCGAGGGCTCCACGGCCGCCTCGCCGTGCACCGGCCGGGGCCCACCCGAGAACTCCGACCGCCGTGCGGCCCGCCGCCGTGTCTCGCACAACAGACACAGATCCGGGGCGCTCTCGTCCACGGGCCCCTGCGGATGCTCGGCACACCGGGTGCTGGGCGCGGCCGCGCTGACACTCTCCTCCAGCAGGTCGAGAGCACGACGGAGATCGTCCTTGACCTCGTGCAGCTTGGCATCGGGCGTACTGGCGGTCAGCGCCTCCCCGTGCTCGCCGAGCAGTCGAAGGGCACGGCCCAGGGCGGTGAGCTGGGAGTGGTTCATACGATCCAGCGTGGCATACGGCACCGACAACGCCAGCTGTCATACGGGTGTCCTCTCTCGGTGTTGGTTCATCGCGCCACGGATCTCGGCGACGCGGGAGTGGACCTCGGGAGGTGACAGGGGCGTGTTGTGGCTGCGCGGAGCGCGTTCGCCACGGCATGCGCCGCAGATGCCGCCCGGCAGCGCCTCCGGGCGGCCCGGCGTGCGGCACTTCGCGCACTCCAGGATCCGGAGCGGCTGCCGAGTGGGTGACGGGGCCGGTTCGGGCGGGAGCTTGTCGACGAGGCGCTTGCGGAGCAGGGCGGCCGGGTGGTGGACGGGGGAGGGCAGGCCGCTGGTCAGGGCCTGGAATACGTACTCGTCGGTGGCGCCTCGCGCGAACCACTCCGTCAGCAGCGGAGCGAGGGCCGCGCAGTCGGCCTGGGAGAGGGACAGCACGGGGGCGGTGCGGCCGAGGGCGGCGAGGAGGATGTGGGCGCGGGTGCGGGTGGGGCGGGCCCGGTCCGGGGGCTGCTCCGGCTCCGGTACGGCGCCGCGCGTGAACGCCGACCACCAGTCATCGTCGCGTGCGGTACGGGACCACCACGATCGAGTGATCCAGCGTTGGCTGCCCGAGTCGGCCAGATGTTCCCGGCCCCGCCTCAAGTGCCCGGCCCGCTGGAGGTTGTTGAGGGCGGTGCGGAGGGCGCACTGGCCGTACGGGAGGTGCTTGGCCAGCGTTTTGACGGAGATGTCGGCGCCGTCGGGGAGTCGGTCGACGTAGGCGGCGATGGCGGCTTCGCGGGGAGGGAGGTGGGCGAAGTCGTCGTTGGTGCGCCGGTGTTGATCGGGTGCGGACCGCTTTCCGTAGCCGGGACCGGCCATGGGGTGCGAGGCGGCGTGCGCGGGCGGGAGGGCGGCACTAAGCTGGCTGTCAGCCATGGGGATCGTTCTGTCCGATCTCGTTGGTCAAGCCCCCGCAGGTGTTGGTAGCGCCTGACGGGGGCTGTTCTGTTCGTTATGCGGGCACGCTAGACGATCGTGACTGTGCGTGGCAACTCGAATGCGTCAAGTCAACTCGCCGGGTGGGAGGGTGGGTTGAGACCCTCCACCCGTTCCTTGAAAAGAGGGCTCGGGGCTGGTGGCTTGAGCCTCGGGGACGTGCGCAGGGCGGTCAGTTTGTCGGTGTCGTCGAGGTCGGTGGCGGGGGCGTAGACGACGATGCGGAGGTCGCAGCCGGGGACCGTGAGGACGTCGAGGTCGAGGGTGAGGTCACCGACCAGGGGGTGTTCGACGGTCTTGCGGTCGCCGGTGTGGACGCCCGCGGTGCCGTTGGACCACAGCCGGGCGAAGCGCGGGCTGGTGTGCAGGAGCCGGTCGACGAGTAAGGAGAGGCGGGCGTCGTCGGGATGGGCCAGCGCCGTGACCCGCAGGTCGGCCACCAGGGATTCCTCCTCGGCTTCGTCGCCGGCCCAGGACCGTACCGGCCAGGCGGCGATGGCATCGCCCCGGTGGCCGTCGGGGGAGCGGAACATCCCGGCGACGAGATTGCCCTGGTCCCAGCCGTAGCTACGGGGGTCGCCTATGACGGTGGCCCACATCCGGTTCCAGCTGAGCAGCGTCCAGTCGGCGGCGTAGACCGCGACCGGTGCGCCGCCCAGTTGCCGGACGAGCCGGTGGACCCTCGGCGGCACCTGCCGCGGCACGTCGCCGACGGCGGGCGGGGTGAGCCTGGCGCACCGGAACAGGTGGTCGCGCTCCTCGGCGTCCAGGCGCAGGGCCCGGGACAGGGCGCCGACGACCTGGGCCGAGGGGTTGCGGGCGCGGCCCTGTTCGAGCCGCACCACGTAGTCGACGGACAGCCCGGACAGCCGGGCCAGCTCCTCGCGGCGCAGACCCGGGATGCGCCGGACCGCGGCGGATTCCAGCTCGCCCGTCAGGGGTGAACGGCGCTCCCGCCAGCCTCGCAGGGCGATGCCGAAGTTGTTCGTCGTTGCCATGTGGGCATCATCGTGCGGAATTGTTCGGATGAGCCGCCCGCGATGGAACTCCTGTGCCACATCTGGGTAAAGGCCTGCTATGGCAGCGGTCAGGCGCTGAGCGCGGCCTCGGCGGAGGTCCGGGCCGCCGTCCACTGGGCGCGGGTGAAGGCGGCCGCCGACTCCAGCGCCTCGTCGGCCTCGTCCAGCATGACGGCGAACGACTGGAAGACGTGCGGGACTTGGGGCCAGACCTGGAGTTCGACGCGGACGTCGTCGGCGGCGGCGCGGGCGGCCAGCCGGACGGCGTCGTCCAGCAGGATCTCGTGCGAGCCCACCTGGATCAGCAGCGGCGGCAGGCCCGTCAGGTCGGCGAGGACCGGGCTGGCCAGTGGTTCGGTGCCGGGCACCGTACCGAGGTAGTCGCGGGCCCGGGTGCGCAGGGCCTGCGGGGTGAGCGCGGGGTCCAGATCGGCCTTGCTCGTCGCGCTGGCGCCGGACACCGTGAGGTCGGCCCAGGGCGAGAACACCGCTGCCGACGACGGCTGGGGCAGTCCCGCCGCCTTGAGGGCGACCAGCGTCGCGACGGTCAGCCCGCCACCGGCGGACTCGCCGACGAAGGCGGTCCGGGCGGCCGGGACGCCCTGGTCGAGCAGCGCGCGGTACGCGGCCACCGCGTCCTCGACGGCCGCGGGGAACGGGTGCTCCGGAGCCAGCCGGTAGTTGACGCAGACGGCACGGGCGCCCACCCGCCGGGACACGTCGGCGGCCAGGCCCACCGCGTCGGCGGCGGAGCCGATGGCGTATGCGCCGCCGTGGAAGTACAGCACCACCTCGGACGGATCGCCGCCCGGCGTCTCGACCGTGACGACGGGAACACCGCCGAGCCGGCCGGACGTGGTCGTGACATCGGGGGGCAGCGGTATCGAGGTCATCATCTCGTGGAAGACCGCGCGTGCCTCCGCTATGTCGCCGCCGACGTCGAGCGGGGCGTGCCGGAGCATCTCGTCGAGGTCGCGGCGTTGCTGCCCGGACATGGCTGTGCCTTTCGTAGGGGGCGTAGAGGTGCTTGCCGGGGGCTCAGCGCGGCGGGCCGAGGATGATCTGGCCGTACATGTCGGCGGCTTCGGCCATCAGGTCCTTGGATATCTCGAACCCTTCCGGCCGGGGCGTCGACATGTCACGCCCGGCGTGCCGGAACATGCCCTCGATGCCGCCCGGAGTGCAGATCATCAGCAGGTCGGCGGTGTCGGAGGTGATCCGGTAGCCGTGCGGGACGTTCTTGGGCAGGTAGACGATCCCGCCCTCCGACAGCTCCAGCTCCTGGCCGTCCGACCACACCAGCGCGGTGCCCTTGACCAGCATGAAGATCTCGTCCTCGCGGGTGTGCATGTGGTACGGCGGCGCCTCCCCCTTGGCGACGCTGAACCGTCCCACGGTCAGCTGTCCGTCGGTGGCCGCGCTGTCCAGCAGGACGGCGAACTGGCCGCCGTCGAGCCATTCGAGCTTCTGCTGCTGATCGGGCTGGGCGAGGTACATCATGCTCACGGCGATGTCCGTTCGGTGTGGGTGACCGTCCCGCGCCGATGATCCTCTTCCGGAACCGGCCGCCGCCAGATGCGGGGGTAGGACCAGCAGTACCACCGGCAGCACCGCACAGATCACAGGGCGCAGAGCACGGACGAGGCATTTCGCATACGATTCACATGCCTGGTCCGTTACGTGGCCATATGGAGAGTTCTGTCATGGACGGTCTCGCTGATCTGGGCGGCACACCGGGATGGGGCCCCGTACACCCCCCGGCCCCTGACGAACCGGTCTTCGCGGAGCCCTGGCAGGGCCGGGCCTTCGCCCTCGCGATCCTCTCCAGCCGTGTCGCGTCCGGCGGTGTCAACACGGACGCCTTCCGGCACGCCCTGGAGCGCCTGGACCGGGCCGCCTACTTCGACGACGGCTACTACGGCCGCTGGCTCAACGGCGGGGAACTGATGCTCACCGACAGCTCGATCCTGGCGCCCGGCGCGATCGACGCCCGCGCCCGCAACCTACGCGGCGAACAGGTACCCGAGCCGCCGGTCCCCGAGCCCGCCAGACCCGACTACGCCCCGTCCGCCCCCGGCTCACTGCGCTCCCTGGACACCCCGCCGGCCTTCGCCGTAGGCGACCGCGTACGGGCCAGGGCCACGCCGGTCCCCGGACACACCCGGCTGCCGCGCTACGCCCGCGGCCGTACCGGAGTCATCCAGGCCGTACAGCCCGCGTCGGTGCTCCCGGACACCAACGCCCACTTCCAGGGCGAGAACCCGCAGTACGTCTACTCGATGCAGTTCGACTCCCGCGAACTGTGGGGCGCCGACACCGAACCCTTCACGATCACCGTGGAGATGTACGAGAGCTATCTGGAGGCCACCGCATGACCACCGCCGGATCAGAGGAGGAGCGTCTGCCCCCGGCCCTGCGCACCGAGGCACTGGAGCAACTGCTCACCGAGCGGGGCCTGATCGACCCGAAGGTGATGAACGGGATCATCACGGAGTACGAGACCAACGTGGGCCCGCTCAACGGCGCGAAGGTCGTCGCCAAGGCCTGGACCGACCCCGAGTACCGGCGCCGACTCCTGGATGACGGCACCGCGGCCATCAAGGAGCTCGGCTTCTCGGGGTCGCAGGGCGAGCACATCGTCGTCGTGGAGAACACCCCGACCACCCATCACGTCGTCGTCTGCACGCTGTGCTCGTGCTACCCGTGGCCCGTGCTCGGCCTGCCGCCCAGCTGGTACAAGGACCCCGCCTACCGCGCCCGCGTGGTGAAGGAACCCCGCAGGGTCCTCGCCGAAATGGGCCTTGAACTGGACGGCGACGTACGGATCACCGTCCATGACTCCACCAGCGAGGTCCGCTGGCTGGTCCTGCCCGAACGCCCGGCGGGCACCGAGCACCTCTCCGAGGAGGAACTCGTGCCCCTGGTGTCCCGGGACGCGATGGTCGGCGTGGCCAAGGTGACGGCACCGTGACCGCGCCGCTGGGGGTCGAGGGCCCGGCCGCGCCGCCTCGCTCCAACGGCGAACTGGTCTTCGCCGAGCCCTGGGAGAGCCGTGCGTTCGGCATGGCCGTCAGCCTGTACGAGGCGGGCGCGTTCACGTGGCCGCAGTTCCAGGCCGCGCTGATCGCCCGGATCGCGGCGTCGTCGCGCGACGAGCCGTACGGCTACTACCGGTTGTGGCTGGCCGCGCTGGAAGACGTGCTGGTCAGTGTGGACGCCGTGTCCACGGGCGAGGTCACCGCACGAGCCCAGGCCCTGGCACGGCGCCCTTCGGGCCACGACCACGGGGTCACTCCTTGACGCCCTCCACAAAGGCCGACCAGGCCTCCGGCCGGAACAGGAGCTTCGGGCCGAGGGGGGCGGTTTTGGAGTCGCGGACGGGGATGAGGGTGGGGAAGTCTCTGGTGACTTCGAGGCAGTTGTCGCCACCACCACCGCTGTAGCTCGACTTGTGCCATATAGCCGCGGTCAGGTCGTGGTCAGGGATGTTCCTCATGGGTGTAATCCTGCGCCAACGCCTCGATCAGGGCCAGGGACTTCTCCTGCGAGAGCGCCGAGGCCACGAGGAGATCGAACACGAACCTCAGTTGGGTGACGGTGGCCGGGTCGTCCTCAAGTCGTCCTGTGCGCACCCCCTCGAAGTAGACCAGTGGAGGGGCGTCCTCGAACTCCATCAGCTTCAGGGCGCCCTGCATCGCCGTGTGTGCACCCGCGCTGTACGGCAGCACCTGAACGATGACCCGGCTTCGGCGGGCCAGGCCCGCGATGTGGAGCAGGGCCTCCGCCATCACCCCTCGGCCGCCGGTCTCCCGGCGCAACGCGGCCTCGTCAAGCACCGTCCACAACAAGGGGTTTGTTGGGTGGTCGAGCAGGCGTGTCCGGTCCATCCGGCCTTCCACCCACTCCTGGATGACCTCCTCAGGCGCCGTCGGGTCGTACGCGCGGTTCACGGCCCGTGCGTACGCGGGCGTCTGTAGCAGTCCTGGGATCAGGAGCGGCGTGTACTCCCTGATCGCAGTAGCCTGCGCTTCCGACTCCGCCACATCCGCAAAGTGCTCCGGGTACTTGGACTTGGCCGCCGCCGCGCAGTTCCGCGTGAAGAAGCCCCCCGTCCCCAGGACCTCGTCCAGCATCCGCGCGATGTCCGGCAACATCCGCCGCGTCCCCGCCTCCAACTGCCCGATGAACGAACCGCTCACGAACAGCCGTTGGCCCAGTTCCGTCTGGCTGAGGCCGGCCTTCTCACGTGCATGCCGTAACTCGGCCCCCAGCAGCGCTCGCGGCGACGACGACGGGTCCAGGTCCTTCGGTGCTGCCATGGGCAACCCCCTGTTCCACGGACGAGGTTGTTGGGATGTCGTATCTAGCCAGGTTAGAGGCGTTGTCGACACGCTGTGTTGCGAATGGCGAACTCAGCGTGGAGGTGGGGAAAGGTGCGGCCGACCGAAGAAGTCGTGGAGTCGTTGCGGATGGCCCTGAAGGGTGCCGGGGTGGTACTGCCGTCGTTGTGCGTCGATCCGGTGACCGGTGCGAGTGACGAGCCCTTTGCCCTGGTCGAGCTGGGGCGTTGCAACGTCCGGGTGGCGGAGCGGCTGGCCTCGGTGGTGCGCGGCGAACGGCCGCCCGTCGGTACGTATGTGACGGACGTACGGGACGGGCGGATCGGCGAGGTGATGGGGCACGTCGGCGGCAAGGTGCAGCTACGGCCCGTGGCCGGTGGGCGCGAGTGGGACTGTCCGGCGGAATCGCTGGCGCCGGCACCGTCGGAGGAGGTGCTGCGGGCACAGGTTCAGCGGGCCAACAAGGCGCGGCGGGTGCCCGGTTGAGGGCATCCGGCCATCGGTGGCGATTCCGGCGAGAACTCATCGACAACGACCCCGGTGACTTCATCACGTGGATGGCTCAGGTCTCGGGCCACCGTCGCTGAAGCTGATGTACGTGGCCAGGAAACCGACGGCGTAGCCGGTCAGCAGGCCGCCCGCGTAGACCGCCGCCGCCAGGGCCGGGCCCCTGTTCCCCGTCAGCAGGGGGAACAGGGCCCAGCCCGAGGGGCCGATGGCGGTGGCGCCGACGCGGTCGCCGAGCACCGCGAAGAAACCGACGAAGGCCCCGCCTGCCGCGCCGCCCGCGCAGGCGGTGAGGAAGGGGCGGCCGAGGGGGAGGGAGACGCCGTAGATCAGGGGTTCGCCGACACCCAGCAGGCCGGCCGGGAGGGCGGACCTGATGGTCGTACGCAGTGAGGTGTCGTGGCGGAGACGGACGTAGACGGCGAGGGCGGCTCCGACCTGGCCCGCGCCCGCCATCGCCAGGAGGGGGAGCAGGACGGTGTAGCCCTGCTGCTGGATGAGGGTGGTGTGGATGGGGATCAGGGCCTGGTGGAGGCCCAGCATCACGAGGGGGAGGAAGAGGCCGCCGAGGATCAGTCCGGCAAGGGGGCCGGTGGTGGCGAGGAGCCAGTCGGCTGCGGTGCCGATGGCGGAGGAGACGAGTCCGGCGGCGTACATCAGGCCGTACAGGGTGGCCAGTCCGGCGACGAGGACGGTGACGGTGGGGGTGAGGAGGACGTCGAGGGCTTCGGGGACCCGGCCTCGGCACCATCGTTCGACGTAGACGGCGAGCAGGGCGGCGGCCAGCGCGCCGAGGACCCCGCCCTGCCCGGGTGCGAGCGTCACCCCGAAGGCGGTCACCTTCGTGACGCCCGGATAGACGACGATCGCCGCGACCGCGCCGCCCAGCACGGGCGTTCCGCCGAACACCTTCGCCGTGTTGTATCCGACGAAGACGCTGATCAGGGCCATGAATCCGGAGGCGATGGCGGCCAGGGCGGGAGTGAGCGAGGGCAGCCGGCCGGCGTTGACGAGGAGCCCGTTGAGACCGGCCAGCACCCCGCAGCCGATCAGGGCGGGGATGAGCGGGACGAAGACGTCTGCGATGCGGCGGAGGGCGGTTTTGAGGGGTGTCGCGTTGCGCCGGGCGCGGGCCTCGCGCAGTTCGGCCCCTCGGGCGGCGAGCTGCTCGGCCGTCCGCAGCAGCCGCTGGAACTCGGCGGTCACGGTCACCACAGCCCCCGGCCCGAGGACGACCTGGAGGCTGTCCCCGTCGGCCACCACCCCCAGCACCCCGGGTACCGCCCGCACCGCCTCGTCGTCGACCCTCTCGCGGTCGGCGATCCCCAGCCGCAGCCGGGTCATGCAGTGGGCGACGGAGGTGACGTTCGCGGGGCCGCCGACGAGGGGCAGCAGCGCGGCGGCGGTGTCGTACGGCGATCTCTGCACACCCCGAGCGTGCGGGTCAGCAGGCCGCCGTGGCGAGCGCGGCGCGCAGACGGCCGCCGGACTCCTCCAGAAGGCGGGCGGCGGTGGGCCCGTCGACACCGGCCAGGATCACCAGGATGGCGTTCTTCACCTCGCCGTGGGTCGCGGTGAGGGCCTGCTCGATCTCCTCCTCTTCGGCCCCGGTGGCGAGGGCCACGATCCGTCTGGAACGGGCGCGCAGCTTCTCGTTGGAGGCACGGACGTCGACCATCAGGTTCCCGAAGGTCTTGCCGAGCCGGATCATCGTGATCGTCGACAGCATGTTGAGGACGAGCTTCTGGGCGGTGCCGGCCTTCAGGCGGGTGGAGCCGGTGAGCAGCTCGGGGCCGACGACCACCTCGATACCGTGCTCGGCGGCGGCCGCGAGGGCGCTGCCCGCGTTGCAGGAGAGACCGACGGTGAGGGCGCCGAGAGCGCGGGCGTGCTCGACGGCGCCGACGGCGTAGGGGGTCCGGCCGGAGGCGGAGATGCCGACGACGGTGTCGGCGGCGTCGATTCCGAGGGCGTCGAGATCCTTCCGGGCCAGCTCCGCCGAGTCCTCGGCGCCCTCCACGGACGTGACCATGGCATCCGGCCCGCCCGCGATGACACCGACGACCTGCCCGGTGGCGGTGTTGAAGGTGGGCGGACACTCGGAGGCGTCGAGCACCCCCAGCCGCCCGGCGGTACCGGCACCGGCGTAGACGAGCCGCCCGCCTTCGGCCATACGGGCGGAGATCGCGTCGATGGCGCCGGCGATCTGGGGCAGGCGCAGGGCGACAGCGGCGGCGACCCCGGCGTCCTCGCCGTTCATGAGCCGCGCGATGTCGAGGGTGGGAAGCGTGTCGATCTCGGCGAGCTCGGGCCGGAACGCCTCGGTGGTGAGCGCCTCCAGCTCGGAGCGGAGGGCGCGGTGTTCGGTGGTCATGGAGAACGGTTCTTTCTGACTCGGTCGAGTGCACCCACCAGGGGCGCGGGGCTGAACCGAACATGCGGCTCCGCCGCGTGGGCGCGACCAGCCACATCCGGCCCGCACCTGCCCACGACGATCAAGTACTACGGTCTATCGAGGGACGTTCCGGTGCCGATGAGCCAACGCCTCGTAAGACGCCGCCAACGCCGGAGCCGCAGCCTCGTAAGTTTGCTGAGCAACCCCCACGAACAGACAGTCCACCACCAGCAACTGACTGGTCCGCGAGGACATCGCAGCAGGCCGCAGCTCACTCTCCCGAGCCGTGGACGTGGTCAGCACATGGTCGGCGTACTGCGTCACCGAGGAATCCGGCCGCCCGGTGATGGCAACGGTCGTGGCCCCCCGCTCGAACGCGACCCGCAAGGGCTCTATGACATCCCCGGTGGACCCGGAGTGCGTGATCGCGATCGCCACGTCACCCGCACGCAACTGCACCGCATTGGTGACCGCCAGATGCGGATCGCTGTGCGCGTGCGCTATCAGCCCTATCCGCAGCAGCTTCTGCGTGAGGTCCTGGGCGACCAGCCCGGACGCCCCGATGCCGTAGACGTCGGTCCGCCGGGCTCCGGCGAGCGCGGTCACCGCGGCCCCCAGCTGCACGGTGTCGAGACCGGCGGCCGTGTCGGCGAGGGTCTGCTGCTCGTCGTAGGCGAGTTTCGCGACGACGTCGGCGATCGGATCGTCGACGGCTATGTCGGTGGTGATCGCGGGCGCCCGCCCCGACTGCTGATGCGCGGCGAGCCCGGCGAGGGCGAGCCGCAGATCGCGGTAGCCGGGGTAACCGAGCAGCCGGGCGGTACGGACGACGGTCGCCTCGCTCGTGCCGGTGCGCTCCGCGAGCCCGGTGACCGTGAGGGCCGCGCAGCCGGCGGGGTCGCCCGCGACGGCCTCGGCGACGCGTTGCATGGAGCGGGTCATGGAGGGCGCGAGGGTACGGACCTTCGCCGCGAGGGCGGCCGGAGCCGGCGGCGCGTTGCCCGGGGCCGGGGTCCCGCCCCGACCGTTGCCGAAAATTTCCTTCACACTCTCGGTCACCGTTGAAAGATATTTTCGTTTCGGGCACCCGGTCAAGACCGCGCACAATAGGACCATGGACCCCGTAAGCCCCCTGGAACAGGCGCTGCACGCAGCCCGCGCCCTGGTGCTCGCCGACCTGGTCGCGGGCGAGGTCGCCGAGGCGGATGTCGTCTCGCTGGTCGAGGACTCCGTCGTACAGCGGCGCTGGTGGGTGGAGCAGTGGCCGGAGGGGGCGGGGTACGTGGCGGGGCTGGTCGCCCAGGACGTAAAGGACGCGCTCCTTGAGCGGTACGGCCGCTGGCCGCTGTGCCCGGTGTGCGGCACCGGCGACCCGCACGCCCTGGACGTCGAACCGGAGCTCGGCCCTGACCCGCACTGGGTGTGCCACAAGGCGGGCGTGAAGGTCGCCTCAGTCGGCTCCCTGGGCCGGGCGACGGGCGGGATGTCGTCCTCGTGACGGTGCTCTCATGACGGTATACATCGACCCACCGAACTGGCCGGGCCACGGACGTATGTGGTCCCACCTGGTCAGTGACGTGTCGTACGCCGAACTGCACGTCTTCGCCGCGGACATGGGCGTCCCGCGCCGAGGCTTCGAACGCGACCACTACGACATCCCGTCCCACCGCTACGCGGACGCGGTGCGGGCGGGCGCGGTGGAGGTCAGCAGCCGCGAGGTGGTGCGGCTGCTGCACGGGGCGGGGCTGCGCAGACGCAAGAGCGACGTGCCCCGATAACCGCGCTCACTGTCCCCGCAGTTCGAAGGCCAGCCCCTCCCCGTCCTCGCTCACCTTGGTGAAGCCGGCACGGGAGACGACCGCCTGGGAGGGGATGTTGGCGGGCTCGACGGTCGCGAAGAGGGAGGTCACGTCGGAGCGGGCCAGGGCCCAGTCGGCCAGTGCGCGCAGCGCCTCCGTCGCGTAGCCGTTGCCGCGGGCGGCCTCCGTGAGGTCGTAGCCGATCTCCACGCGGCCCTCCTCGTCCGGCGCGGAGTGGAAGCCCAGGCCGCCGACCGCGCGGCCGTCCTCCCGGCGGACCAGGGCGAAGACACCGAACTCCGGCCGGTGCACGCCCCCTTCGTACGCCTTCAGCAGGAAACCGGCGGCCTCCCGCGTGCCCTCGTACGGGCCGCCCTCGATCCACTCGAAGCCGCCGTCGCCGCCGAGGCGCAGGTCACGGGCCTCGGCGGGGCGGATGCCGACGAGGTCGAGGCGTTCGGCGGGGATGACGAGGTTGTTGCGCCAGCGCCAGTCGGTGACCGGGGCGCGGCCGGGCAGCTCGCCGCGTCCGGTTGCCCACAGCAGGGTCTGCCAGGGCGTCGGACCGGGCTGGACATGCGGGAAGATCAGCGCCAGGACGGACTCGGCCAGTTCGTCGGACGGCCGGTAGGGGACCCCGAGACCCTCAGCCATGTCGTGCGTGTGGAGCAGCACCTCGGCGATGCCCATCGCGGCGAAGCCGACGCGGTCCGCGCTGCGGAAGGGGTACGGGTGGAAGGCCCGGATCGCGCGCGGGGTGGTCCGGACGGTGGCGGCGAGCAGGGCGCCGGTCGTCTCGACCACGTGCAGCAGGCCGGAGTTGTCGGTGCCGTCGTCGAGCTTGAGCTCGAAGGGCACGTACGCGTCCTGGGCGTGCCCGGCCAGATTGGCGGCGTACGCGACGAGATCGTCGGCGACATGGACCGCCGTCTCGTGGCAGTTCCACTCCAGCCTGGCCGCCTTCACCTCCGTCCAGTCCCGGTCCACCGCCGGCCGCAGCGCCGCGACACAGCTCGCGACGGCCTCCGCAATCTGATCCCCGCCCGTTTCACGCATGGGTCGCACCCTAGAACGCCGGATCCTGTGCGGTCGACAGCATTTCCAGCTCGGCGGCGAGGTTGTAGCGGGCGGTCGGCTCCCACTCCGCCTGGCCGTACGGCGTCCTGAAAAGCCTTGGCAGGCCGAGCAGTTGCCGGAGGACCGCGGAACGGCCCTCCCGGAAGGCGTCGTTGGGGACGAAGTGGTACTCCTCGCGTACCTCGGCGGTGTAGGCGGCGTACGCGGAGGGCGGGGCGGCGAGGATCGCCAGGTCGGCGTCGCACAGGACCTCGCCGTTGCGGTCGCCGGGGGCCGGGTCGTGGGTGACGGTGAGCCGGACCAGTCGGGCGACCTCGGCGGTCCCGGCCTCGGAGACCCCGGCCTCGGTGAGGGCGCGTTCGGCGAGACGGGCCGAGCGCTCCTCGTTCTCCGAGCGGTCCGGCAGATACACCGCGTCGTGGAACCAGGCGGCGAGCCGCACCGGATCGGGGTCGTCCGCGTACTCCTCCAGTAGGTCGACGTGGTCGAGGACCGCCGTGAGGTGGGCCAGGGTGTGGTACCGGCGCTGGGGCTCCTGCCAGCGGTCCAGGAGGGCGTCGGCGTACGGGTCGGGGTCGGGGTGGCGCGGGTCGTCGCCCCGCGCCTTGAGCAGGGCGCGCCGCCAGCGGGAGCGCAGTTCCTGGAGATCGGCCATGCGCCCATTCTCCCGCCCGCCACTGACATACCCCTAGCGTGGAGGGCATGACTGCTGCTGACGACGTACGTGATCCCTCGCTGCCCGGACGTCTGCTCACCGTCGAGCGTGACGCGCTGCTCCCGCTCCTCCGCTCCCGGCCGGACGAGGACTTCGCGCTGCCGGCCGCCGCGTGTCCGGGGTGGACGGTGCGGGATGTGCTCGCACACTGTTCGGCCGCGCTGATCCGGGTGGTGGAGAGCCGGTTGGAGGAGGGGGTGTTCTCGCCCGAGTCGAACGACCGGGACATCGCCGACCGCGCCGACTGGACGAACGCCCGGGTCCTCGACGAGCTGGAGCGCGGGATGACCGAGGCCGGGGAGGTGATCGCGGGACGGGCCGACGGGGTCCTAGACGGGATCGCCTTCGGGGAGTGGGTGCATGCCGGTGACGTCCGTGACTCCCTCGGCGAGCCCGGGGCCTACACCGGAGTGGGCGGGCCGTACGCGCTCTCGCTGCTGGCCCGGGTCACCCGGGAGCGGGGCCGGCTGCGGTTGCACGCCGACCTGGACGACGTGGACGAGCCGCTGCAACTGGGCGCGACGAGCGGCACGCGGACACCGGCCCGTTTCATCGGCGACACGGCGACGCTCGTACGGCTGTACACGGGGCGGGCGGTCGACGGGGCGTCGTACGAGCTGATGGGGGCTGACGTAAAGGAGCTGAATCTGTACGGGTGAGCGGCCGGAGGCGGTCTCGCGGCCGTATACGGACCCCACGTACTCTTTGATTGGACTAGACCTCCTGCGGTCGGTCGGCCTGCTGGTCGGCCGACCGCGCCTTGGGGTACACGGGGAACACCACGGAAGGGGCCCTATGAGCACGCGTGCAGTCCTGGAGGTGATCGCCCTCGACGCCGAGGACGCGGTCGCCGCCCAGGCCGGAGGCGCGGACCGCCTCGAACTGGTCACCGACATGGCGGCCGACGGGCTGACCCCGCCGCCCCTGACCTTCACCGCGATCCGGGCCGCCGTCGACATCGACCTGCGCGTGATGGTGCGGCTGGCGGACGGGTTCGCGGCGGGGGACGTCGACCGTCTGGTGGGGGTGGCCGGGGAGCTGCGGGCGGCGGGCGCCGACCAGTTCGTGCTCGGGTTCCTCGGCGCGGACGGGGATGTGGACCTGGCGGCCGTGGAGCGCGTGGCGGCCGAGCTCGCGGGCTGCCGCTGGACCTTCCACCGGGCCATCGACCGCGCCGCCGACCGCGACGCGCTGCGCAAGCAGCTCGCCGACGTTCCGGGCCTTGACACCTACCTCACCGCGGGCGCGGCGACCGGCGTGGACGAGGGGCTGCCCACCCTCCTGGCCGAGGCTCGGCGCCGCGGCGAGCCGGGGTACGAGCAGACGCTCCTGGTGGGTGGCGGCCTGCGGCTCGGTCATGTCGCCGAGCTTCGGGCAGCCGGGGTCGACGCTTTCCACATCGGCGGCGCGGCACGGCCGGCCGGCTGGGAAGGACCGGTGTCCGCGGAGGCGGTGCGGAACTGGCGCCGGGCACTGGACCTGGTGACGGCGCTGCCCGAATAGGCCGCGGTGTACAGCGGTCGAGTAAGCCGCGGTGTGCTGGGAACGCGGGCCGCGTGAAGGTACTCATGGCCGGTGGCACCGGTGCCAACGCCGGGGCCGTACTGCCCGAGCTGGTCGAGCGCGGTGTGCACGTCCGCGCGCTCGTCCGCGACGAACGACGCGCGGAGGACGCCCTCGCGCGCGGGGCCGCCGAGACGGCGCTCGGTGACCTCAACGACCCCGCGAGCCTGCGCGCCGCCGCGACCGGCATGGACGGTGTGTTCCACATCAACCCCGCGTTCGCGCCCGGCGAGGCGGACATGCCATGACGACACCCATGGCTTCCCCGGCGGGAACTCGCTGGTCCTCTCCGCGGTCCTCGGGCGCGAACCGCGCACCCTGCGGGGCTACTTCCGCGAGCCGGCTCAGGCCAGCTGAGGCGGCAGCGGGGCCGTGTGGGTCACGATCAGACCGGAGACGGCTCGGGTGAGGGCGACGTAGAGGCGGCGCAGGCCGGTGCGTTCGTCGGGTTCGCCGTCCACGACCGCCTGCGGCTCGTCCAGTACCACGTAGTCGTACTCCAGGCCCTTCGCGAGTGACGCCGGGACCAGGGTGAGACGGGTCTGTTCCGTCGTCTCCTCGCCGGGGGCCAGGTGGCCGATCCCCGCCGCTGCCAGCGCCTCCGCGAGCGCCGGGATCCGGGCGTCCGCCGCGATCAGACCGGTCGAACCCTCGTTGCGCAGCAACTCCGCGCAGGCCGCGACGACGTCGGCGGAGCCGGCACTCGTACGCACCGCGAAGAAGCCGGGGTTCTCACGGACCGACGCCACCGGGGTCAGGCCGGGGGCGATGTGCGGGAGGAGCCGGGAGGCGTAGGTGATGACGTCCGTCGGGACGCGGAAACCCGCGGTCAGTTCCTCGATCACGCCGTCCGACTTGCCGAGGTGGGCCAGGGCCTCGTCCCAACTCCGTGTCGCCCAGGGAGTAGTGCCCTGCGCCAGGTCGCCGAGGACGGTCGCCGAACCGGTGGTGCAGCGGCGGCCGACCGCGCGGTACTGCATGGGGGACAGGTCCTGCGCCTCGTCCAGGACCACATGGCCGAGCGAGTGCGTCCGCTGGACGAGATCCGTCGTCTCGTCGATCAGCACGGCGTCCGCGGGCGACCACTTGGCCGACCTGACGCTGCGCACCGGCTTCGCCCACACGATCGTCTTCTGCTCGTCGGCGGTGAGGATCCCGTCCGCGTGTACGGCGAGAAAGTCCGCGTCCGTGAGCAGGCGCAGCACGAGTTTCGCCGGGTCGACCGGCGGCCAGACCTGTTTGACGGCCGCCTTCACCGCCGCGTTGCGGGCCACCGAGTCCTGCACCCGGTCGTCGGGGGCCTCACCCGAGCGTTCCATCTGGACCAGCACAGCGTGTGCGATGCGCTGCGGCAGAGCCTCGCGCGCGGCGCCGTACCGGATGCCACGGTCCAGCAACTCCCGGACGATTTCCTCCAGTTCGTACGCCGGGACGCGCCAGCGCCGGGAGCCGCGTACCACCACGACCGGTTCGCTGGGCATCGTGACGTGCGCGTAGACGGCCCTGCGCAGCACCTCCGCCATCCGGGCGTCGCCCTTGATGACGGCGGCGGGCGCGGTGTCGGTGCCGCTTACCTCGACGCCGTTCGCCACCAGGTCGTCGACCGTCGCCTGCTGCACCGTCAGCTCGCCCAGTGCGGGCAGCACCTGCTCGATGTAGTGCAGGAAGGACCGGTTCGGGCCGATGACCAGGGTGCCGGTGCGAGCCAGCCGCTCGCGGTGGGCGTAGAGGAGATACGCGACCCGGTGCAGGCCGACGGCGGTCTTCCCGGTCCCCGGACCGCCCTGCACGCACACCGTCCCGCCCAGCCCGCTGCGCACGATCTCGTCCTGCTCGGGCTGGATGGTCGCCACGATGTCGCGCATCGGGCCGACACGCGGACGCTCGATCTCCTGCTGGAGCAGCTTGCTGGTCCGGGCCGCCTCGGCCGGGTCGGACAGGTGCTCGTCCTCGTACGCCGTGATGTCGCCGCGGGTGTACCCGAAGCGGCGGCGCAGCGCCACGTCCATCGGGTCCTTCTTGGACGCCCGGTAGAACGGCTGCGAGACCGGCGCCCGCCAGTCGATGACCATCGGGTCGCCGTCGTGGTCGTGGACGTGCCGGCGCCCGATGTAGAAGCGCTCCCCGTACGCGCCCTCGGCCTGGTCGGCGCCGGGGGCGTGCAGGTAGTCGAGGCGGCCGAAGAACAGCGGGGTGTCGCTGAGGTCGGCCAGCGCCTTGATGCGCTCGTCGATCTGGCGGGCGAGAACCTCGGCGTTGACCCAGTTCGCGGTGACGTCGCTGATGTCCAGCGACTCGACGTCCTCGCGCATGGCACGGAGCGCGGCACGGGATCCTGCGAGGTGGGCGCGCTCGCGCGAGAGGGGGTCGGAGAGCGGGGCGTCGAGCGGCTCGTGGGCGGGCGTGGACAAGGGGGTGCCTCCGAAGGCCTGCGAGTGGATGGCGCTCAGGTATGGATGGCGCACAGGTGGCGGTCAGCCGACCGGTTTCCGTCCGGCCGACGGCACTCCGGGGAAGGAGGCGGGCAAGAGCGGAGAGTCTAGTGAGGCGGAGGCGGGGGATGCCAATGGATTTCCCGCGCCGGGACCGACGACCGGGGTGGGCTGGGCGCCGAGGACGGCGGCGGGGTGTCCTGCGAGGCGGGCGGGGCGTTGTGAGGGGGGCGCCGGCAGGGGGCGGGGCGTTCGGCGGGACGGGCGCGGCACCGAGTGGGCGGGTGCGGCACGCCGGGCTGGGGGCGGGGTGTCCGCGCGACGGCGGCGCGGCGCGCAGGGTCGGCGTGGCGCTGATCGGCGGCGGGCTGGTCTCGGGCCTGTCGGCCATCGGACCGGACGCCGACGTGGTGTGGGCGTGGTGTGCTGGGCCGGGTGGGTACGGTGGGCCGGCAGGCGGGACAGGGGTTCGGCGGGGCGGGTGTGGTGCGCTGCGCCGGGGTGGGTATGCGCCGCCGGGCAGGGGGGATGGCCTCGTTCCCTCAGGGCGGGGGCTCGGTCCTCTGGGGGGTGTGTCACTCGTGTGCTGGGCCGGGGTGGGTATGCGCCGCCGGGCAGGGGGGATGGCCTCGTCCCCCCAGGGCGGGGCTCGGTCCCCTAGGGGGTGTGTCACTCGTGGGGTGGGGCGGACGTGGGGGGTGGGGTCCATCGGCGGGTGGACTGGCGGGAGCGGGAAATTGGACCCGTGGACCGATGCCGCACTGGGGCTCGAAGTTCCACCATTGAGGCATGAGCGCAGCAACCATCAACCCGACCCCCAGCCGTCCACCGGGCGCCACGGCCCTGGACGGAGTCCCGCATCACCGCCACCGTCTGGGCGACGCCCTGCGTGCCGTCAAGGTCTTCGTCAGCGCGGCGTTCAGCGTCGTCATACTCGGCGAGTACGGCGAGGAAGCGGGCATACACCGCAGGTGACGTCATAGGGTCACCTCCGTGCCGAACCGGACGGTGACGTCATCCCCCCTGTCCTCCCCCTCCCCCTCCCTCGCCCTCTCCCTCCTGGCAGTCTCCCTTTCCTCCTTCGCCGCCCTCTGCGTCCTGCTGCACGCCCCGATGGCCGATCTGCTGGTCTACCGGGCCGAGGGCGAGGCCGTGGTCCACGGCAGTGACCTGTACGGCTTCACGGTCACCGAGTGGCGGCTGCCGGCGACGTATCCGCCCTTCGCGGCGGTCGTGTTCGTCCCGACGACCTGGATCCCCGTCCCGGCCCTGAAGACGGCGTTCCTCGCGGGCAACGCGCTCCTGCTCGCCTGGCTCGTCGCCCTCTCCGCCCGTATGGCCGGCCGCACGGCGCCCCTCCCGCTGCTGTGCACGGCCACCGCGCTCGCCCTCTGGCTGGAGCCGGTCTTCCAGACTCTCCTGTTCGGCCAGACCAACCTCGCGATCGCCTGCCTGGTCCTCTGGGACCTCACCCGCCCGCCCGACGCCCGCGCCAAGGGCCTGGCCCTGGGCATCGCGGCGGGCGTCAAACTCACCCCGGCGATCTTCATCGCCTACCTGTTCCTCACCGCACGCAGAAAGGAGGCAAGCGTTGCGACGGCGTCCTTCGCCGGTACGGCAGTGCTCGGCGCCCTCGTCCTCCCCGCGGCGACCGTGGACTTCTGGACGCGGCGCCTGTTCGAGACCGGCCGGGTCGGCAAGGCCTGGATCGTCGACAACCAGTCCCTCCAGGGCCTGATCGCGAGGGTGGCGGCCACGGAGGCACCGGGCCTGGCCTGGGCACTCCCGGCGACCGCCCTGGCGGCGACGGGCCTATGGCTGGCGACCCGCACCCACCGCGAACACCACACCCACGGCGACCGCTGGGGCATCCTGCTCACCGCGTTCACGGCGCTGCTGGCCAGCCCGATCAGCTGGTCCCACCACTGGGTGTGGTGCGTCCCGCTGCTGGCGGTGCTCCTGACAGAAGCCCGAACGGCCCTCGCGCTCACCACGGCCGCGATCTTCACCGCCCGCACCATGTGGCTGCTGCCGCACGAGGGCGACCGGGACCTGCACCTCCCGTGGTGGCAGCAGGCGTTCGCGGCGCCGTACCCGCTCCTGGGGCTGGCGCTGCTGGCGGGCGCGGCCGTCGCCGTACGACGGCACAGCCGCACCCTGCCGGTTCCTCAGCCTCCCGCGCCTTCCGCGCCCTCCGCGAGGAGCTCGTCCGCGTCCATGATCCGGTAGGCGTAGCCCTGCTCCGCGAGGAACCGCTGCCGGTGGGCGGCGAAGTCCTGGTCGATCGTGTCGCGGGCGACGACGGAGTAGAAGTGGGCCTGGTGGCCGTCGGCCTTGGGGCGGAGCACCCGGCCGAGGCGCTGGGCCTCCTCCTGGCGGGAACCGAAGGTGCCCGACACCTGGATGGCGACCGTCGCCTCCGGGAGGTCGATGGAGAAGTTGGCGACCTTCGACACCACCAGCACGCTGATCTCGCCCTCGCGGAAGGCGTCGAAGAGCTTCTCGCGCTGGGCGTTGGAGGTCTCGCCCTTGATGACAGGGGCGTTCAAGTGCTCGCCCAGCTCGTCGAGTTGGTCGATGTACTGGCCGATGACCAGGATCTGCTGCCCCGCGAAGCGCCGCACGATCGCCTCCGTGACCTTCCGCTTGGTCGCGGTGGTCGCACAGAAGCGGTACTTCTCCTCGGTCTCGGCGGTGGCGTACGCGAGCCGCTCCGAGTCCGTGAGGTTCACCCGCACCTCGACACAGTCGGCGGGCGCGATATAGCCCTGCGCCTCGATCTCCTTCCACGGAGCGTCGAAGCGCTTGGGCCCGATGAGAGAGAACACGTCCGATTCCCGGCCGTCCTCACGCACGAGGGTGGCCGTCAGCCCCAGCCGCCGGCGCGCCTGCAGGTCGGCGGTGAACTTGAAGACAGGAGCCGGCAGCAGATGGACCTCGTCGTAGACGATCAGACCCCAGTCGCGGGAGTCGAAGAGTTCGAGGTGCGGGTAGATGCCCTTCCGCTTCGTCGTGAGCACCTGGTACGTGGCGATCGTGACGGGCCGGATCTCCTTTCGCGTCCCGCTGTACTCCCCGATCTCGTCCTCGGTCAGACTCGTCCGCTTCACCAGCTCGTGCTTCCACTGCCGCGCGGAGACGGTGTTGGTGACGAGGATCAGGGTCGTCGACTTGGCCTGTGCCATGGACCCGGCACCGACCAGCGTCTTGCCCGCCCCACACGGCAGGACGACGACACCGCTCCCGCCGTGCCAGAAGTTCTCCACGGCCTGCTTCTGGTACGGCCGCAGCGCCCAGCCGTCCTCGGCGAGCTCGATCGGGTGGGCCTCGCCGTCCACGTATCCGGCGAGATCCTCGGCAGGCCAGCCCAGCTTCAGGAGCGTCTGCTTGATCTGCCCGCGCTCGGAGGGGTGCACGGCCACGGTGTCGGGGTCGATACGGGCGCCGATCAGCGGGATGATCCGCTTGGAGCGCAGGATCTCCTCCAGGACCGGCCGGTCGGTGGTGGTGAGCACCAGCCCGTGCGCCGGATGCTTGGAGAGCGTCAGCCGGCCGTAGCGGTCCATCGTCTCGGCGATGTCGACCAGCAGCGCGTGCGGCACCGGGTAGCGGCTGTACTCCACCAGCGCGTCCACGACCTGCTCGGCGTCGTGCCCGGCCGCCCGCGCGTTCCACAGCCCCAGCGGGGTCACCCGGTAGGTGTGGATGTGCTCCGGCGCCCGCTCCAGCTCGGCGAAGGGCGCGATCGCCCGACGGCAGTCGTCCGCCCGCTCATGGTCGACTTCCAGGAGCAGCGTCTTGTCGGACTGGACGATTAGGCAGGACACACATACCTCCGGAGATAAGGTCGCCTCTGACAGAAACAACGCCTGTCACAGCACGGGCTATGCCCCGTGCCCGACGCCGGAAGGGGCGTCCCGGCCAGCGCGCCGGGGATGCGCGCCGCTATCTATGTTCGCCTATCGCGCGAAACCGACGAGACGACTTCGCCCGAACGCCGGCGCGCGGCCTGTGAGGGATTGTGCGAGGCACGCGGCTGGGAGGTCGTAGCGCCGAGGAAGACATCGATGTCTCGGGCTTCTCGCGCGGGCTCGACCGGCCGGGACTGCAGCGCATTCTGACCAGGCTCGCGGAGCTGGACGTGATCGTGTTCTTCAAGATCGACCGGCTTGCGCGCTCGACGGTCGACTTCGCGGAGATCATGCGACTCGCCGAGAACCAGAGCGTTGCGCTCGCGTCGGCGACGGAACCGCTCGACCTCACGTCGTCCATGGGCCGGGCCATGGCGAAGGTGATCGCGGTCTTCGCCGAGCTGGAGTCCGCGGCGTGGTGGAAAGAAGCCGGACACGTCGCGTCTGTCGGTGTACTTCGGCGAGGAGGGGCACATGCGGCGGGCGGCAGCGGCGAAGGAGGGTGAACAGGAGACCGAGGCGGCTGCCAGCCAGGGCTGACGCCGACGTCACCGGACACACGTAGCGGCGCCCCCACCGGACGAGGTGGGGGCGTGTCAGAACTGGCATGCGCCCAAACGGACTTCAACAGCGACCCTCTCTAACTTGACAGCGGGACAGGTGGGTTGCAGCCGCACCCGCGTTCGAGCACGCCGACCGCCCCGGTACCCATCGGCACCGGGGTCCTGACCAGGGATTCCAAGACCGGACCACCCCGGATGACTGTCCAGGCTGAGGCGTGGTCCGGTCTCTTGTTGTGTGCTATCAGTGCTTCGAGATGCGGGCTGCAGGGAGCGGTGCCAACAATCGAATTGAGAGGCAGGACGACTACAGAAAGGTTGCCGATCATGCGAAGCAGGATCGTACGCGCTCTGGTCGCCAGCGTCGCCGCAGGCACGCTCGCCACCGGAGCAGCGGTGGCCTCTACGGGCACCGCCTTCGCGGTACCGGCGAACGCCAATGTGGCCAACAGTCAGAACGCGTCCACTCCCCGCCCCACGCCGACCCACAAGAAGTGCCCCACGGGTCAGCACTACACGAAGGTCAATGGCAAGTGGGGCTGCCACACGTACAAGAAGTAGCAACCGTGCCGGGCGCCGGGGACATGTTCCCGGCGCCCGCGCCGTGAACACCGCATGGTCGTGGTGCCATCAACCTCTACGAGTGCTCGCCCGCTCGGCGTGCACGATGCTGCGCAGGGTTGACCGGGCGATGGGATGGTTCCGGACGAGCTGGGGGGGCGATGACCTCGGCCTTCTCCAGTCCTTCAGCGCCTTGTCGCGGTTCCCATCCCACAGCCACGCGCGGGCAAGGTCCATGTGGTGGTGCCCCTGACGGGAGTTGGGAGAGTCCACCGGGCTGGAGACCCTGGCCCGCGCCCACTTCGCCCTGCCGGCGGACGCACCGGTACGGGAAGCCGGACGGCTCGATCAGTGGGCGCCTCGCTACTCCCCCGCGAGTTCCGCCACCCCCGTCACCCGGTGCAGGGGGTAGGTGCGTACTTCGTCGGCGGTGTGGTCGTACGCCGTGACGAAGCCGCCCTCGACGCGGATCGGGGCGATGACGCGCTGGCTGGCGGTGCCCTCGGCGTTGACGTAGCCGATCCAGAGGGTGTCGCCGGTGAGGACGGCGGCCTGCATGGTGGCGAGGGTCTCGGCGGCGGTGGTGCGCGGGAGTTCGCCGCCCTGGACGGCGGTGCCGGTGGGCTTGCGCGGGGTGGTGGCGGCCAGGTCGCCGGCGCGGATCGCACGGATCGCGGCGGCGAGGAGGGTGCCGTCCGGCGGTGGCGGGCCGTCCGGGACCGGCTCGGGGGCGGTGCGGGGCGGGGTGCGGTGGGCGTGGGCGCGGGTGATCAGGACGTCGCCCTCGGCGGACTCGGCGGCGGGCGCGTAGCCCATCGCGCGCAGGCCTTCCAGCAGGGCGGCCGGGTCGGCCTGGGTGGAGAGGACGGTCGGGGCCAGGCGGCGCAGGCGCAGGGCGGCGGCCCGCTTGTCGGCCATGATCTCGTTCAGGACGGTGTCGTCGTCGCAGCGGACGTACGCCGAGGCCGCCCCCACCCGCAGATGGCCGTGCCTGCGGGCCACGTCGTCGATCAGGTACGCGAGCGGCTGCGGGACCGGTGTGCGGGAGTGGGTGGTGAGGAAGGCGTGCAGGTCGGTGGCGGTGCGGCCGGCGTCCAGGGCGCGGCGGACCGAGGCGGGCGTGAAGCGGTAGACGGTGGCGCCGCCCTTCGACTCGACGTCGGCCAGTACGCCCAGCGTGTCGGCGAGCGGGCGTTGCAGCGGGCCGGGGGCGACCGCCGTCAGGTCGGCCTGGAGCAGGACGTGGTCGAGGGGCTCCGGCAGGAGCGGGGCGAGGAGACGGCCGGCGGCCGCGGCGGCGACGGCCTGCTCGGGCGGGGAGAGGGGTTCGAGGGAGGCGGCGGGACGGTGATGGTGCACGGGGAGCTTGTCACCGGGGCCGGCGGGCCGTTCAGCGGCCTTCTCCACGGCCGGCGCGCCGAGGAGGGCCCTGCCGTGCGCGGACAGCGCCCCGCGTCCCGTCACGCCGAGCAGCTCGGCCTCCGACAGGGTCCAGCGGGCCAGGCGGCCGCGCAGATCGTCGTCCCGTTGCTGCGGGCCGCGCAGCGGGCGTTCCCAGCGCAGCCGGGCCAGCACCGAGGCGGCGGCCGGGGCGGTGCCCTCCGGGAGCCCGGCCAGCAGGGCCAGCACCCGGTGCCGTACCTCGGGCGCCGCAGAGCGGTCGAGGCCGGGACCGAGCGCCGACAGGGCGCGGTCCTTGGCGTCCCGGCCGCCGACCAGGCCGGCGGTGCGGGTCGCGGTGAGCCAGGCCTGGGCGAGCTGGGCCCAGCGTTCGGCCGGAGGGCGGTCCAGCCACTCGTCGTAGACGGGGGTGGCCGCGTAGCGTTCGTCGGCCGCGCCGTCGGAGGCGAGCAGCCCGGCCGCGTACGCCAGCTCGACCCAGAAGGCGGCGACCGGCTCGGGCAGGTCCAGGGCCACGGCCGTCCGCTTCAGGTCCCGGACGCTGAGGCCGCCGGCCCGCAGCACGGCGGGCCCGCCCTCGTCCCAGTCCTTCAGCAGCTCCTCGATGGTGGCGAGCGCGGTGTACGCCTGCCCGGCCGCCGTCGCGTCCACAACCTGTGGACGGTGCGTCGCCGTCGGCTCGACCGCGGGCGGCACCGGCTCCGGCTCGCGGTGTGCCCGGCCCTCCCGCAGATGCAGGGCGACCTCGCGGGGGAGGACGACCGTGCCCGGCGCGGTCGGCAGCAGCAGGCCGCGGTCGAGGAGCCAGCGCAGATGGGCGGCCGGTTCGGGGGTGACCTGGCCGTACGGCGGCCCCCACACCAGCCGGGAGAGGACCTCGACGGACTCGGCGGGCGCCGCGGCGAGCAGCTTCGCCATCTTCTTGCGGTGGCCGAACAGCTTGCCGAGCGCGTCCGCCGCGGACACCGAGTCGTGCGTCGAGGGCAGCCCGGCGGTGGTGACGATCTCCTGGATCCGGCCCGGCGACATGCCCGAGGTGGCCTCCCGCACGGTCGGGCCAAGCCCGGTCGGCGAGGGGTACTGCGGGGACGGGGCGAGCACCTCGCGCGCGGTCCGCACCAGCCGCAGCCGGTCGTCGTCGCCCCACACCAGCGCCTGGTCGCGGAGTGTGTTGAGGGCGCGCGGCAGGGCGGCGGCGACCAGCGGGTCCCCGCCGTCGCCGGCCATCAGGCCCAGCAGTTCACCGTACGACGCCGGGTCGCCGGCCACGGCGAGGGCCTCCGCGGTCTGCAGGGCGAAGCGGTCCAGGCGCTCCAGGGCGCGCAGCACCGAGGCGCGGGTGCCGGCCCGGGTGGCCAGCTGGGTGAGGTCGGTGGGGACGGGGGTGATGAGGTCGGGGCGGGCGCGCAGCAGTACGGCCAGGGAGGCGTCGTCCCTGGCGCGAAGCGCCTCCGCGAGGGAACGCGGCGGGGTGGCCGGGTTGCTCATCCGACCCACGGTAGCGGGTGCGGAGCGGGGACCGGGATCACCTGCCCCGCGGCCTCTTCTGTGTACAGGGCAGCCACCGGGCGAACGGAACGTTTCGCAGATGTCCCTCACATGAACTTCGGCAGGCGGAACACGGCAGTTCCGGCAACACCGGCCTCGCACTCGTCACCCTGGGCTCCCTGGCCACCGCGGGAAGTCAACTGTGGGGCCGGTCACGGGGATTCGGGGGATGTGATCGTGAGAGTCTTCGGCGCCGAGCTCGATTTCAACAACGTCGTCGCGATCGTCAGTGTCGCGATCCCGGTGCTGGCGTTCTTCTGGGAGTTCGTCGTCATCCGCCGCAAGCGGCTCGGCTACCGCCTCCAGATGGACACCCTGGCCTCGGACACCGCGCACGCGCCGAGCGCCGACGTGCTGGCACGGATGCGGGACGACGGCCACGAACTGGTGGAGCCGTCGTTCGTGCTGGTGCGGATCGAGAACGCCGGCTGGCGGGAGATCGTCCCCGGCGACTATCTGACCCCGCCCGACGACCACACCGGAATCCGGGTGATGTTCCGGGACCGCCGGGTCGTCGGCATGGCGGTCACCGAACTCAGCCAGCCCACGCTCCGCCACTTCTTCGTCACCACCCGCGACGGCAGGACCCAGGAGACCGACGGCTTCGGGAAGGACTGGGAGGACGGCGCCGGTGTCATCCGGCTGCCCAAGGTGACGCTGAACCCCGGCGCCCACTACAAGGTGCTCGCGGTGCTGGAGCGCCGGGGCGGGAGCCCGCACGCGCCCTTCCCGCAGCCGGAGTTCCAGGCCGCGGTCACCGGGGGCATGGACCACTCCTTCCCCTGGCTGCGCTGGCTGGCCCGGCTCAAGCTTGCCCACACCGAGAGCCACACCTTCGCCTCCGGGGCGGCGCTGGGCGGCATGGCCCTGCTGGCGGCGGCGGTCGTGCTCCAGGCCAGCCTGACCCTGTTCTTCCCCGCCAGGCCCGCGCCGCTCGACTGCGCCGGCGGCACCCTGCACCTGTCGGGCTCGACCGCCTTCGAACCGGCGGTGACCGCGGCGGCGAAGGAGTACACCCGGCTGTGCTCGGCCAAGGGCGCCCACATCCCCGTCAGCGACGGCGCGTTCCGGGGCAGCGGGGCGGGACTCACCACCCTGGAGAAGGCCGGCAAGGACGCCGGGATCTCCGGCAACGAAGGACTCGGCGACCACCTCGCCTTCACCGACGGCCCGGCCGGCAAGGGCCACCCCCAGGATCTGCCGCGACCGGTGGTCTACTCCCTGTTCACCCTCGTCGTGAACAAGGACGCGCACGTCAGCAACCTCTCCCTCCGGCAGATCCGCGACATCTACGCCAGGAAGATCACCAACTGGTCCGTGGTGGGCGGCGCCGACCTCCCCATCCACCTCATCAACCGCTACTCCGACTCCGGCACCCGCAACGCCCTCCAAGAACGCGTCCTCGCTGGCAAGCCCGTGCCCGGCGCCGCGAACGGCGACTGCGCGTCCCTGGACCCGACCAAGCCCGGCGTCTGCGAGGTCGACAGCACCGACACCATGCTGGACACCGCGGCCGCACAGCACGGCGCCCTCGGCTACAGCGAGGCGGCCAGTGTCACCTCCGCCGACCTGGTCAAGCTGAACATCGGCGACATGCCGCCCACCCTCGAAGGCGTCGAACACGGCACCTATCCGTACTGGCAAACCGAGTACGCCTACACCTTCGGCGAACCGCCCGCCGGCTCCATCGCCGCGGCCTTCCTGCGCTACCTCACCGACCAGGGCGGCAAGGACATCCTGCGCGAGTACGGCAGCCGCCCCTGCTCGGAGACGCGTTACCCGCTGGTGTGCCGGCCGACATGAGCCGTGGCCTGCGCTACCTTCGTCTGGACGGGGTATTCACCAACGCACCGGCCCCGGAGGGGACTTCGTGGGTATCGAGAGCGACCAGGTCGTCTACGAGTATCTGAGCCGCGTCGGGGACATCGCGCACCAGCGCCAGTTGTCGTCGGCCGACCGTATGCGGCTGGTGTCGGGGCTGCGCAACGAGATCGACCGGCACCGGGCCAAGGCGTCCGTGGACAGTCCCGCCGCCGTACGGCGCATCCTGAACCGGCTGGGCACGCCCGACGAGGTCGTCGAGGCGGCGGGGGGTACGACGGACACCGCGCCGCCGCCACCGTCGGCCGCGGTTCCCGCCCAGCGGGAGGCCGGGGCGCCCTCCGGGAGCGAGGACCTGCGTCGCGTCGTACCGCGTCCGCGGCCCACCGAGCCGGAAGACGGCCCGATGCCCGCCGACTGGTGGCGGGTGGACAGCAGCCCGTTCGGGGACGGCGACGCTGTACCGGGGTTCGTGGGCGGTGTGGAGATCCCGGAGATGCTCAGGAAACCGCGGCCGCGGAAGGAGGAGCCGGAGGAGGAGGCCGTCGAGCCGGTCGTGGAGGCCGAGGAGCCCGTGCCGCCCGCTCCGCGCCGCCTTCGCCTCCGCGGCGTCCCCCGGCCCGCGACCGGCTGGAGCAACCCCCTGCTGCTGCTCGCCGCCGCCGCGCTTGTCGTGGGTGCCGTG
The DNA here is from genome assembly GCF_055634995.1 of Streptomyces sp. NPDC111744. NCBI lineage: Bacteria > Bacillati > Actinomycetota > Actinomycetes > Kitasatosporales > Streptomycetaceae > Streptomyces > Streptomyces sp. NPDC111744. The sequence continues at coordinate 188,325 of NZ_JBVKCG010000008.1, read as the reverse complement.
CTCGGCAACTGGTTCGCGCTGCTCCTCGGCTGGCTGATCGCGTACGGCTCCCGGAGGCTCACTCCCGCGGAGACCAAGCTGGCGGTGATGTGGGTACCGGGACTTTCGGTCGCGGCCGGGGTGGTGTGGCTGTGGGGCCGCAGCGTCGGCCGGTGGGGCGACCCGATCGCCCAGGGGCACATGAGCGATGCGGTGGGCGAGACCTGGCCGTGGGTGGTGCGGGGGGCGGCGGTGGCATCGGCCCTGTATCTGGTCTGGCGGTCGCAGAGAGCGCGGTAGGGGGTGCCGCGGTCGGAGCTCCGCAAGTCGATACAGCGCGCCCCTTCCAGGGGGACCGGCGGACCCACCTTCTCGGGGGCGCGGGGAACCGCGCGAACGGCACTGCACGTCGCCCTGGGCCGCAAGGACGACCTCGGCCAGGGGGGTGAGGTGACCGCGGCCGAGTTCCGCGACGAGGTCCTGGCCCTCGCCAGGGGCCCCACCGGCCCGCAGCCGCCCGACGGCCCACGCCACCCCGGCACAATGGCCCACATGACTGACCGCGCCCTCACCGTGGGCTTCGACCTCGACATGACCCTCATCGACTCCCGGCCCGGGATCCACGCCTGCTACACGGCCCTGGCCGAGCGCACGGGGACCTACATCGACGCCGATCTGGCGGTCACCCGGCTGGGGCCGCCGCTCGCCGACGAGCTGATCCACTGGTTTCCGGCCGAGCGGATCGCGGAGATGAGTGATCTGTACCGGACCATGTATCCGGAGATCGCGATCGCCGCGACGCCGGCCATGCCCGGCGCGCGGGAGGCGATCGCCGCCGTGCGGGACGCCGGGGGCAAGGCCGTCGTGGTCACCGCCAAGTACGAGCCCAACGCGAAGCTGCACCTCGGCCACCTCGGCATGGTCCCCGACGCGGTCGTCGGCGACCTGTGGGCCGAGCAGAAGGCCGAGGCGCTGCGCGAGCACGGCGCCGGCGTGTACGTCGGCGACCACGTCGGAGACGTCCGCGGGGCCCGCAAGGCCGGAGCCCTGTCCGTGGCCGTGGCCACCGGGCCCTGCGACGCCGAGGAGCTGCGCGCGGCCGGCGCCGACGTGGTGCTCGGTGACCTCACCGAGCTGCCCGCCTGGCTGGCCGGCTACCGCGAGGACGCCTCCCGGACCTGACGGCGCCCCGCCGCGATCGACTGGAGCACTCCGGCGCCCGCGACCAGGAAGCCGACGCCCATGAGCATGCTCAGCACGTACATGTACGTCGGAAAAGGCTTCGCACCGAGGAACAGCGGTATCACGGTGACGAGAGTGGCCACCGTACCGATGAAGAAGACCACGGCACCGGCGCGGATCAGTCGGTCACCGGGAGCGGCGGAATTCGCTTGGGTTTTGTCACGCACTCGACCAGGGTAGTTCCCTGCCCGAAGGAACAACCGGGCGACGTCTTGTCACGCGCCCGAAGACCATTAGCCTTGGTACGGGCGGGTCATGGTCGACCCGCCCGAGTGCTATCAAGAGCCGTTCCCGAGCTGTTGCATTCAGAAGTTTACCGAGCAGTTTCCGACGACATACGAGGACGAGGACAGACGTGCCTACCGGCAAGGTCAAGTGGTTCAACAGTGAGAAGGGCTTCGGCTTTCTCTCCCGCGACGACGGCGGTGACGTCTTCGTCCATTCCTCGGTTCTCCCCGACGGGGTCGACGCACTCAAGCCCGGACAGCGCGTGGAGTTCGGCGTCGTCGCCGGTCAACGCGGTGACCAGGCACTGTCGGTGGTCCTGCTCGACCCCACCCCGTCGGTCGCCGCCGCCCAGCGCAAGAAGCCGGACGAGCTGGCCTCGATCGTGCAGGACCTGACGACCCTGCTCGAGAACATCACGCCGATGCTGGAGCGCGGCCGCTACCCCGAGAAGGCCGCCGGCGCGAAGATCGCCGGATTGCTGCGCGCGGTCGCCGACCAATTGGACGTGTAGGGCGCCGGGAAAGCCGAAGTGAGCGACATACGGACCGGGAGGCCGTCGCCCGAACTGCTGGAGCGGATTCGGCGGCAGCGGCGCCACACCCTGGAGCTGATCGCCGTCTGCGCCATCGGCCTCGTTCCGTGGACGATCCTGCTGGCGTTCACCCTGCCGTCCGGGTACACGGTCCGCCAATGGCGGACAACCTGGGTCGGCTTCGACGTTCTGCTCGTGCTCGCGATGGCGGTCACCGCCCTGCTTGGGTGGCGTCGGCACCGGGCCGTCGCGGTGGCGGCCGTCGCCACGGGGGCGCTGCTGGTGTGCGACGCGTGGTTCGACGTGTCGCTCGCCCTCGGTACCCCGGACGTGTGGCTGTCGGCCGCGCTGGCGGTCTGCGTCGAGCTGCCGCTGGCCGGCTTCCTCATCTGGAAGGTCCTGGGGATGCTGGCCCTGGCCGGGTGGCCGTCGGCCGACCGTCTCACCGACGGCGACGGGCCCGACCAGTAGAAACAAGCAGAAGGCCTACGGGAAATCGAGTGCGTGCGGAACGAGGGGCGGGACGAGTCCCTCGGCTGCCGCCCGGGTGAGCAGTCCGCGTACCGCCGCGTAGCCGTCCTCGCCGAGTTCCGAGGTGAACTCGTTGACGTAGAGCCCGATGTGCTGGTCGGCGACGGCCGGGTCCATCTCCTGGGCGTGGGCCATGACGTACGGCCGGGAGGCCTCGGGGTCGTCCCAGGCCGCGTGCACGGACGTACGGATCGACTCGGCGAGCCGCGTGAGCGTCTCCGCGCCCAGCGAACGCTTCCCGATGATCGCGCCGAGCGGGATCGGCAGGCCCGTCGTGGTCTCCCAGTGCTCGCCCATGTCGGCGAGCTTGTGCAGCCCGTAGTTCTGGTAGGTGAAGCGCGCCTCGTGGATCACCAGCCCCGCGTCGACCTTCCCGTCCCGTACGGCCGGCATGATCTCGTGGAACGGCATGACCACGATCTCGCCGACCCCGCCGCCCGCCAGCGTGTCCGCGGCCCAGAGCCGGAACAGCAGATACGCCGTGGACTTCTCGCTCGGTACGGCGACGGTCCGGCCGGTGAGGTCCACTCCGGCCTCCCGGGTCAGCACCAGCGGCCCGCAGCCCCGGCCCAGCGCGCCCCCGCAGGGCAGCAGCGCGTACTCGTCGAGGATGTACGGCAGCACCGCGTACGACACCTTCAGCGCGTCCGACTCGCCGCGCTCGGCCATGGCGTTGGTGATGTCGATGTCCGCGAAGGTCACGTCGAGCGCGGGCGCGCCCGGGACGCGGCCGTGGGCGAGGGCGTCGAAGACGAAGGTGTCGTTCGGGCAGGGCGAGTAGGCGATCCGCAGGGGCTCACTGGTCATGTGGGTTCCAACTCTCCAAAGCGGGCGCGAGCTTCCCGAAGGCCTCGGTCAGGGCGGCCAGGGCGTCCGCGATGCGCCAGGCGGATCGGTCGCGGGGGCCGACGGGGTTGGAGACCGCGCGTATCTCCAGTACGGGCACGCCGTGCGCGGCGGCCGCCTCGGCCACGCCGAAGCCCTCCATGGCCTCGGCGAGGGCGCGCGGGTGCCGGGCGCGCAGTTCGGCCGCGCGGACGGCCGAGCCGGTCACGGTGGACACGGTGAGTACCGCCCCGGGGCGTGCTCCGGTCGCCTCGGCGGTGACTCGTACGAGTGGATCCGGCGGACGGTGGCTGACGGTCCCGAAACCCAGGTCGGTGACCGGTACGAACCCGTCGGCCGTCTCGGCGCCGAGATCCGCCACGGTGATCTCGTCGGCGACGACCAGGGAGCCCACGGGTGCCTGAGGCTGGAAACCGCCTGCGATCCCGGCGGAGACGACCAGGGCGTAGGGCCGGCCGTCGAGTGCGGCGGCGGTCAGGGCGGTCGCGGTACCGGCCGCCGCCAGGGCCGGGCCGACCCCGGCGGCGAGGAGGTCGTACCCCTGGCGTCCCTCGCGGATGCGGTGCAGCAGGGCCGAGCCCGGCAGCCGTACCTCGGTCGTGCCGTCGGTGAACGCCCGTGCCACCGCGTCCCGTTCGGCGGGGACCGCGGTGGCCACGAGGATGCGTACGGCGGACGTGGTCAGGCGTCCTTCTTGAGCTTGAAGGACCACAGGCCCAGCACCGACTTGCCGCCCTCCTTGATGGAGACGAGGGTCGAGTTGCCGGAGGCGCCGTACTGGGCGTTGAAGAACACGCTGCCCGGGATGGTGCGGTAGGTCTTGGTGCTGGAGTCGGTGAGCGCCTGACCGTTCATCAGGATCGTCCAGCCGTTGTCCGCGATCTTCGGGTCGACGCCGAAGCGGACCGTTTCGTCCGGGTCCACCTTGATGGACTTGATCCCGGTGTCCTTCAGGCAGTTCGCGAGGGAGGCCGTGTTCAGGGCCTTACCGTCGTTGTAGCAGGCGGCCTCGGAGTTGACCGAGCTCGTACCGACGGTGATTGTGGCGATCGGCGTCGGCTTGTCACAGGCCGACAGAACGAGCAGTCCGGCGGAAACGGCGCCGGCGGCGGCGACGACGCGGCGGCGTCGCGAGCGGGATTGCAGCGTGGTCATGGCCGAAGGCTATCTGGAGCACCCGGCCCGCTCCCCATGTGGGGTACGGCGTGCCCGGTTCGTTACGCCAGCCGCGCCCCTCAGGCCACCCTCGGCCGGGCACGGGTGCCGTGCCGGGCCGAGCTGACCAGGCCACGCAGGGTGGTCAGCCAGCCGGCGGCCACGATCGCGGCGGCCACCACCAGGCCCAGGGTGCCGTTCAGCGGCATCACGATGCCCACCGCGCCGCCGAACACCCAGGCCATCTGGAGCAGCGTCTCCGAGCGGGCGAACGCCGAGGTGCGCACCTGCTCCGGCACGTCCCGCTGGATCAGCGCGTCCAGGCACAGCTTGGCCAGCGCCTGCGCGAAGCCGGCCACCGCGGCGAGGACGGCCACCAGGAAGGCGCCGAAGAACAGGGCCGCGACGATCGCCGTCCCCAGCACCACGGCGACCACCGTCACGATGATGATCTCCGGCGACCGGGAGCGCAGCCAGGCGCCCACCGCCGTACCGAGCGCGTTGCCCGTGCCCGCCGAGACGCCCACTATTCCCAGGGACACCGCCGCGCTCTCGCCGGTCAGCGGGTGCTCGCGGAGCAGGAACGCCAGGAAGAAGATCAGGAAGCCGGAGAGACAGCGCAGGGCCGCGTTCGCGCCGAGCGCGTGGGTGACGGCGGGCCCGACCGTCCGCAGCCCCGGCCGCTTCGTCTCTTTCCGGAGCGGGCCGTGCAGATGCTCCTCGTCGGCGGCGAGCAGCGCCACGTCCTCGCCCTTGGCCGAGTCGACCTTCGGGGGGAGGGTGAAGGAGAGAAACGTCCCGGCCACGAAGATCACGAAGGCGCCGTAGAGCGGCCAGGGGTCGCCTATGGCGTGCAGCCCGGCCCCGATCGGGGCGGCCACACCGGTGGCGAGCAGCCCGGCGAGGGTGACCCGTGAATTGGCCTTCACGAGGGAGAACCGGGGCGGCAGCAGCCGGGGCACGACGGCACTGCGCACCACGCCGTACGCCTTGGACGCGACCAGCACCCCGAGCGCGGCCGGATAGAGCTCCAGGCTGCCCCCGGCCACCGCCCCCGAGATGATCAGTGCGAGCAGCGCCCGGGCGAGCATCGCGCCGGCCATCGCGGCGCGGCGGCCGTGTGGAAGCCGGTCGAGAAGGGGGCCGATGACCGGGGCGAGAACGGTGAAGGGCGCCATGGTGATGGCGAGATAGAGCGCGACCCGCCCCCGGGCCTCGTCGGTGGGCACGGAGAAGAACACGGTGGAGGCCAGAGCGACGGTGATCATGACATCACCGGCGCCGTTGACCGCGTGCAGCTCGATCAGCTTGCCGAGGCCGGACTCACCGGCGCCGTGCGCGTGCGTGGCCTTGCGGATACCCCGGGCGGTGCCGGTCACGGGGAAGTGCAGGGCACGCCCGACCGAGCGGACGGCACCGCGCATCCGGCCCGCACCGCTACCGACCCCGACGGTGCCTTGGGGGGACTTCGCGGTTGCCACGTCGTTCATAGTGCCCTGAGACGACAGGTCCTAGTGCACTTTGTAACCAAGCGAGTCGGAGAGTGCACGAGTGGAGCTGCCCTCTCCAGGGGCGCGGGGCTGTACCGATCGCGGCTCCGCCGCGTGGGCGCGACCAGCCCCCACCCACGCAGACCCCACAGCCCGACCCGGCACGCCCCGGCTGTCGGCCCCCCGTCGCCGCGCAGGTGTCGCGGCGGACTGTCCCCCACCACCGGCGACGGGGTAGCGTGCGTATCTCAGCCATAAAGCACAATGGATGGCAGAGGTGCGCCCGAGAGCGATCGGACGCGGACGTCGATGCGGCCCACAGGTCCGCTCCGTCCGCCCCACCGCCGGAGGCAGCCGCACTCGTGAGACGGCGTAGGAGAGAAGCGATACCTGTGAGCGCAGCGACAACGCGAAGCCGCACCCCCGACCGTCTGTGCGCCGAGGCGGTCGACCTCGCGCGGACCGCCGCCGAGGAGGCCGCCGCACCCGGAGTGGTCGGCGAGCACGCCGGAGCGGTGGCGGAGGGCGACCGCGTCGTCACGCACTTCTTCGAGTGCAAGGAACTCGGGTACCGCGGCTGGCGCTGGGCCGTGACGGTGGCCCGAGCCTCCCGCGCCAAGATCGTCACGCTGGACGAGGTGGTCCTCCTCCCCGGCTCCGACGCCCTCCTCGCCCCCGAGTGGGTGCCGTGGAGCGAGCGGCTGCGCCCCGGCGACATGGGCCCCGGCGACCTGCTCCCCACCGAGGCCGAGGACCTCCGTCTGGAGCCCGGCTACACCGGCGAGGACGGACCGGAGCCGAACTCTCCGGTCTCGGAGGAGATGGAGGAGCTGGCGGAGGCGGAGGACGCCGAGGTCACCGCGGGCACGCCCGCGCATCTGCCCACCGTCCCCTCCCGGGGCACGATCGCCTCGGTCGCCGAGGAACTGGGCATGCGCCGCGCCCGCGTCCTGTCCCGCTACGGCCTGCACATCGCCGCCGACCGCTGGGAGGAGTCGTTCGGCGCCAAGACCCCGATGGCCCAGGCGGCCCCCGCGACGTGCGTCAGCTGCGGCTTCCTCACCCCCATCGGCGGCTCCCTGGGCCAGGCCTTCGGTGTCTGCGCCAACGAGTTCTCCCCGGCCGACGGCCGGGTCGTCTCCTTCGCCTACGGCTGCGGCGGCCACTCGGAGGCCGCGGTCATGCCGAAGCCTCCGGTGGTGGCACCCCCGGTGATCGACGAGACCCGCGTGGACCCCTTCCCGCTCCGCCCCGCCTCCGACTCCGGCTCGGTACCGGCGACGGAGGACGAGACGTCGGCGGAACTGGGCCACTCGTAGCCCCGCCCCCTCTTGAAGTGACGGCCCCTCAGCCCCCGTCGCCGTCAGCCCGGTACCCGAGCGCCAGCAGGAACGCGCCGGCCGCCGCCCCCGCGGCCACCGGCAGGGCACCCCGCGGGCCGTGGCTTTCGGCCGGCGGCCCCGACACGGCCTGGCCGGCCGCGGTGCCCAGCGGACCGGCGGCGCACAGGAGCGTCGTCGCGGTCGTGGCACGGCGCGGTGGGGCGAGGCGTTCGGTCAGGGCGTAGAGGGTGGATCACGCAGGGCGCCACGGGGAGGCCCGCCACCGTCGGTGTCGGGCCGGGGGTCGGGTGTCCGCTTCTCGGCTGATCGGGTCGGGTGGGCGGGTGGGTGGGTCCTCGGCGCGCGGTACCTTCGTCCTCACGTCGATGAGGAGAGTGAACGTGAGCAAGTTCGTGCGGCCCGCCGCCGAGGGCGCCGACCCCTTCGGCACCGCCCGCCTGCGCCGCGGTGTCCTCGACGCCTGGGCCACCAGCCCCGCCCGGTTCCGTGAGGACGCCAACGCCGAGGAGGACCTGGTCCTCGGCGGCTACCGGGACCGGCTCGTCGTGGAGCTCGCCCAGAACGCCGCCGACGCGGCCGCCCGCGCCGGAGTCCCCGGCCGGTTCCGGCTCACCCTCCGCGACGGAGTCCTGTTCGCCGCCAACACCGGCGCCCCGCTGGACGCGGCCGGCGTCGAGTCCCTCTCCACCCTGCGCGCCTCCGCGAAGCGGGAGGAGACCGAGAGTGCCGTCGGCCGGTTCGGCGTCGGCTTCGCCGCCGTGCTGGCCGTCACCGACGAGCCGGCGGTCGTGGGGCGGCACGGCGGGGTGCGCTGGTCGCTCGCCGAGGCCCGGGAACTGGCCGAGGAGACCGCAGGCCACAGCTCGGGGCTCGGGGACGAGATTCGCCGCCGGGACGGCCATGTGCCGCTGCTCAGGCTCCCGTTCGCCGCCGAGGGCACCGCCCCGGACCCGTACGACACGGTCGTGATCCTGCCGCTCAGGGACACGGCGGCCACCGATCTCGCCGAGCGCCTCCTCGCCGCCGTCGACGACGCCCTCCTGCTCGCCCTGCCGGGTCTGGAAGAGGTCGTGATGGAGAGCGGCGACACCGTGCGCACCCTGCGCCGCGGCACCGACGGCGCGCTCACCGTCGTAGACGACTCGCAGGAGGGCACGACCCGCTGGCGTACCGTCTCCGCGCACGGCACGCTCACCCCGGAGCTGCTGGCCGACCGGCCGGTGGAGGAGCGGCTGCGTCCGCACTGGTCGCTGACCTGGGCCGTGCCCACGGACGGCGCGGGCGCTCCCGACCGGCCGCGCACCGCCGCCGTCCTGCACGCCCCCACCCCCAGCGACGAGCCCCTCGGCGTCCCCGCCCTCCTCATCGCGTCCTTCCCCCTCGACACCACCCGCCGGCACACCGCCCCCGGCCCGCTCACCGACTTCCTGGTGCAGCGCGCGGCCGACGCGTACGCCGAACTCCTCGCCGACTGGCGGCCGGTGGGGGAGGGGATCATCCACCTGGTGCCCGGCCCGCTCGGCAAGGGCGAGCTGGACGGCGCGCTGCGCCAGGCGATCCTGGAGCGGCTGCCACGCACCGCGTTCCTGCCGCCCGCCGTCGAGGCCGGCGACGACAGCGAACTCCCCGAGGCACTGCGGCCGCGGGACGCCGAGATCGTGGAAGGCGCGGGCGCGGACACGGTCCGCGTACTCGCCGAGGTCCTCCCCACCCTCCTGCCCGCCGGTCTCGAACGCCGCGTCGAGCTGCGCACGTTGTCCGTCACCCGTCTCCCGCTCGCCGACGCCATCGACCGCCTCGCCGGCCTGGAGAAGGACCCGGACTGGTGGTGGCGGCTCTACGACAGCCTCGCGGGCGTCGACCCGGAACGGCTGTCCGGGCTGCCCGTGCCGCTGGCTGGGGGCACCTCCCAGGCTTTCGGCACTGGGGGAGGACGGACCACCATCGGTCCGCGCCAGGTACTGATCCCCACCCCGGACGCGGCCATCGACCCCGAGGTCCTCGCCCGGCTCGGCCTCAAGGTCGCCCACCAGGACGCCGCCCACCCTCTCCTGGAGAAGCTCGGCGCGCTTCCCGCGAGCCCGCGTGCGGTCCTCACCACGCCGCAGGTACGGGCCGCCGTGGCCGCCTCCCTGGACGACGAGGGAGGCGTCAACTGGGAGGAGGACGCCCCGGACGCCGAGGAGCTGGCGGACACGGTCCTCGCCCTGGTCCGGGACGCGGGCCTGGAACCCGGCGACGAGCCCTGGCTGGGCGCCCTCGCCCTGCCCGACGAGGACGGCGAGCCGGCCCCCGCCGGTGAACTCGTCTTCCCCGGCAGCCCGTTCGCCCGGCTGATCCGCGAGGACGAACTGGCCGCCGTGGACGCCGAACTGGCGGAGAAGTGGGGCGAACAGCCGTTGGCCGCCTGCGGGGTGCTCGCGAACTTCGCCCTCGTCCGCGCCACCGACGTCGTCTTGGACCCCGACGAACTGGAGCCCCGCGAAGGCGACTTCGCGGAACCTGATGACGCCGGCCTCCTTGACGCCGTCGACGTCTGGTGCGAGGACATCCTCGATCGCTTCCCGGACACACCCGTACCCCCGGTCGCCACCGAGCTGATCGCCGTCCGCGACCTCGACCTCGTCGACGAGGACCACTGGCCCGAGGCCCTCGCCCTGCTCGCCCAACCGCCGCTGCGGGACGCCCTCACCCAGCCGGTTCGCATCCTGCTGCCGGACGGCACCCACGAGGTCGTACGGCCGTACACGGCGTGGTGGCTGCGCGGCCACCCCGTCCTCGACGGCCGCCGCCCCGCCGGTCTGCTGGCCTCGGGCGGCGACCCGCTGCTGCGCGGCCTCTACGAGGAGGCCGACGCGACCGGCTTCGAGGACGAGCAGGTGCTGCGGGCGCTCGGGGTACGGACCTCGGTCGCCGCCCTCCTCGACGAGCCGGGCGGCGCCGCCGAACTCCTGGACCGCCTGGCCGACCCGGACCGCTCGGTCACCGGCGCCCAACTGCACGCCCTGTACGGCGCGCTGGCGGACCTGGACCCCGAGCAGGTGACCCTCCCCGACGAGCTGCGGGCGGTGGTCGACGGCCGGGTGGAGGTCGTGGACGCGGCCGACGCGGTGGTCGTCGACTCCCCGGACCTGCTGCCGTTCACGGCCGGCGTCCCGCTGCTCCCGGTACGGCCCGCCCGCGCCGCCGAACTGGCCGAACTGTTCCAGGTGCGGCGGCTGAGCGAGTCGGTGACGGGCTCGGTCGACTCGGAGGGCACCGAACACGACGTCCCCGAGCCGGTCCGCGTCCTGCTCGGCCCGCGCACCCCGGAGACCTACGTGGAACACGAGGAGCTGGTGGTCGACGGCGTCGAGATCGACTGGCGGCTCACCGGCGACGGCGTCCTGCACGCCGCCACCCTGGAGGGCGTGGCCGCGGGCCTGGCCTGGGCGGCCGGCCAGTGGCCGCGCCGCTTCGAGGTGGCCGCGCTCCTGGAGGACCCGTCACGGACGGAGGAACTGGCGCGGGACCGCTGGTTCGACTGACGGGCGAAAGAGGATGGCCCGGGTCCCCCGCAGGGGTCCCGGGCCATGACCGGTCAGGCCGGTCAGTCCGCTTCCACGTCCAGGAAGTACTCGAAGCGGTCCAGGTCGAGCGGCGGCGGTGTCGTCCACGTCGGCGGCGTGCGTCAGCATCACCGAGCTCGGGTACGCCGACCAGGGCGCCCTCGGCAGCACCCAGGTGCAGCGCCTGTCGAAGCTGACGGTGAACGCCGCCCCGGAGCAGTCCGTGCGGCTGCAGTTCCGCAAGAAGGGCTCCAGCACCGACCCCGGCGGTCAGCGCGACGGGTGACTACGCCGACGTGAAGTAGCAGCCCCGGCAGCACTCCGGCCGTGGAGTAATCCCATGGAGACGTAATCGGGTCGCAAAGGAATCAAAATCTGACCAGATTACGTCTCACCCGTACAACCACTCTCGCCCCTCGTGGATCTGATCACCCGAGTCAACAGACTCCCTAGATCACTTGGGCCTCGCGCCCACTGTTCCCACTGGGGAATCCATGCGCATTCGTGCCACCGTGGCCGCCGTCTCCGGCGCCCTGGCCCTCACCGCGTTCGTCGCCCCGGCCGCGCACGCCGCCGGCAGCACCACGCTGGGAGTCACCTTCTCCAGCGTGAAGGTCAACGGCGGCAAGGCCGTTGTCGTACCCGCCACGGGCTCCGTGAAGTTCTCGATCACCTACACGGTGACCCACGCCGCCAGTCTGAAGAGCAGCGACTTCGACACCATCCCGGTCATCTACCACGGCTCCGACATCAAGTCGTCCGAGTACGGTGTCGCCCCCTCCGACCTGGCGACCTGCACGGACACCTCCTCGACCGTCGAGAGTTGCAAGGCCACCCTCAGCGCCAGCCGCAAGGACATGGTCAACAGCATCGCCGGCACCTGGCAGGCGGGTGCCGTCGCCTTCGACAAGGACGGCAACACCACCTTCGGGAACAACCTGGGCAAGGTCTCGGTCCAGCGCCTGTCCAAGCTGACCGTCAACGCCACCCCCGAGCCGGTCAAGAAGGGCAAGACCATCACGGTCACCGGCACCCTGACCCGCGCCAACTGGGACGCGGCCAAGTACTCCGGCTACGCCAGCCAGTCGGTGAAGCTCCAGTTCCGCAAGAAGGGCTCCAGCACCTACACCACGCTGAAGACCATCAAGTCGTCCTCCACGGGCGCCCTGAAGACGACCACCACGGCGACGGTCGACGGCTACTACCGCTACTCCTTCGCGGGCACCTCCACGACCCCGGCGGTCAGCGCCACGGGCGACTACGTCGACGTGCAGTAGTCCCACCGGAACCGAACGGCCGCCCCACCGGTGTCTCACCGGTGGGGCGGCCGTCCTTCGGACGCTCACACCGGGAACCGCCGTTCCACCCACTTCCAGGCGAACTCCAGCATCGCCGACGCCACCACCGCCACGCCGACCGCGGTCCACGGCATCACCTCCCCCACCAGCTTCAGTGCGAAGAAGCTCTGCAGGGCCGGTACCGCGAGGACGAAGACGAAGGCCACGCCCATCGAGGCGACCAGCGCCACCCGCCACCAGGTGTACGGACGGGCGATGATCGCCAGGACCCACATCGAGATCAGGAACAGGGTCAGGGTCGCGGCGCTGGTCTCCGCGTCCAGGGAGCCCGGGCCCGTGTAGTAGTGGCGGGCCAGCAGATACGTCACGAAGGTCGCGACAGCGGCCATCACCCCGCCCGGGATCGAGTAGCGCATGACGCGGCGGACGAAGTGCGGTCTGGCCCGTTCCTTGTTGGGGGCGAGGGCCAGGAAGAAGGCCGGGATGCCGATGGTGAGGGTGGACAGCAGGGTCAGGTGCCGCGGCAGGAAGGGGTATTCGACCTGCCAGCAGACCACGAACACCGCGAGCAGGACCGAGTAGACCGTCTTGACCAGGAACAGGGTGGCGACCCGGGTGATGTTGCCGATCACCCGCCGCCCCTCGGCGACCACCGAGGGCAGTGTGGCGAAGCTGTTGTCGAGGAGAACGATCTGCGCGACCGCCCGGGTGGCCTCGGAGCCCGAGCCCATCGAGACACCGATGTCGGCGTCCTTCAGGGCGAGAACGTCGTTCACGCCGTCCCCGGTCATCGCGACCGTGTGCCCGCGTGACTGCAACGCCCCCACCATGTCCCGCTTCTGCTGCGGGGTGACCCGGCCGAAGACGGTCCCTTCGTCGAGGGCATCGGCCATCTCGCCGCGCTCCGCGGGCAGCCGGCGCGCGTCCACCGTCGTACCGCTCAGGCCGAGCTTGGCGGCCACCGCGCCGACCGACACCGCGTTGTCGCCGGAGATCACCTTCGCCCGGACCTCCTGGTCGGCGAAGTAGCGCAGGGTGTCGGCGGCGTCGGTCCGCAGCCGCTGCTCCAGGACCACGAGGGCGGTGGGGCCGGCGCCCTTCGCCACCTCCGGGTCGTCGAGGTCCCGGGTGGCGCGGGCCAGCAGCAGCACCCGCAGTCCCTGCTGGTTGAGGCGTACGGTTTCGGCCAACGCCGGGTTGTCGGCGGCGAGCAGCACGTCCGGCGCCCCCAGCAGCCAGGTGCTCAGTTCCCCGTCGCCCTCGCTGAAGGCCGCCCCGCTGTACTTGCGGGCGGAGGAGAAGGGCAGCGACTCGACACACCGCCAGTCCTCGCTGTCGGGATAGGCGTCGATGATCGCCTGGAGGGAGGCGTTCGGGCGCGGGTCCGACTCGCCCAGCGAGCCCAGCACCTTGCGTACGTACGTCTCGTCGACCCCGTTGAGCGCCCGCAGCTCGGTGACGTCCATGCCGCCCTCGGTGAGCGTGCCGGTCTTGTCGAGGCAGACGGTGTCGACGCGGGCGAGACCCTCGATCGCGGGGAGTTCCTGGACCAGGACCTGCCGGCGGCCCAGCCGGATCACGCCGATCGCGAAGGCCACGGAGGTGAGCAGGACGAGACCCTCGGGGACCATCGGGACGATACCGCCGACCGTGCGGGCGACGGCGTCCTTGACCCCGTTGTTCTTGACGACGAGCTGGGTGGCGACCAGGCCGACGGCCGCCGGGACCATCATCCAGGTCACGTACTTGAGGATGGTGGAGATACCGGTGCGCAGCTCGGAGTGGACGAGCGTGAACCGGGAGGCCTCCTCGGCGAGCTGGGCCGCGTAGGCCTCCCGGCCGACCTTCGTCGCCGCGAACGCGCCCCCGCCGGCCACCACGAAACTCCCCGACATCACCTGGTCGCCGCGGCGTTTGACGACCGGGTCGGCCTCACCGGTGAGCAGCGACTCGTCGATCTCCAGGCCGTCGGCCTCGGCACACACCCCGTCCACGACGATCTTGTCGCCCGGGCCGATCTCTATGAGGTCGTCGAGCACGATCTCGCTGGTGCCCACTTCGACCACGGCCCCGTCGCGGCGCACGGTCGGCCGCGCCTCGCCGATCACCGCGAGCGAGTCCAGGGTCTTCTTCGCCCGCCACTCCTGCACGATGCCGATGCCCGTGTTGGCGAGGATCACGAAGCCGAACAGGCTGTCCTGGATCGGCGCCACCACGAGCATGATCACCCACAGCACACCGATGATCGCGTTGAACCGGGTGAAGACGTTCGCCCGCACTATCTCGCCGAACGAGCGGCTGCCGCGCACCGGTATGTCGTTCACCTGGCCGCGGGCGATCCGCTCCGCGACCTCGGCGCCGGTCAGCCCGCTCGCCCGGGCCGGGGCCGGCAGCGGGACCGGATGCACAGGGTCGAGTTCCGCGCCCGCGTCGATGTGCGTCATACGTTCGACGGTACGTGTGGATTTGCGCGTTCACCTGCCGAGTGCCCGGAAGATCCGACCAGGGGAGGAGTCAAGTCGTGCCCTGGTCGTAGAGCGGCCCCCCAGGTCTCCTGCACGCGGCCTAGGTGTATTGACCGGCAGCGTTGTTGACGCGGCTGATGGGCGGGTGTCCGCCCAGTAGGTAGCGGACCGCGGCGCGGCCTAGAGGGCGCGGGCCGCTTCGGCCCGCCTGATGGCCGCGTCCCGCTTCTTCACGTACCAGACGCCTATCAGCCCGAGACCGCCGCCGGCCAGGCAGGTCCACACCCACCAGGTGTGGCCGTGGTCGGCGAACCAGCCGTAGAAGGGGAGCTGGACCAGGAAGAGAACGAACCAGACGATCGTGCCGCCGACGACGGTCGGAACGACGGGGCCCTCCAGGGGCTCCGGCGCCTCGTGCTTGGGGGTCCACTTCGCCATGGGCCCTAGCTTACGCACCTCGGTGGTCTACGCGCGGAGATAGCGATCAGCCACTCATACGTTCATACTGAAACCGTTTGTGTCTGGCTACTTCCGATCGTAGGAACATCCAATGTCGACCCCGGCTTCCACTCAGGCCCCCGCCCCCGAACAGCCGGGTGCGACCCCCGCGTACGGCGCGCTCGACCGTTACTTCAAGATCTCCGAGCGGGGCAGCACCCTCGCCCGCGAGGTGCGCGGCGGCTTCGCCACGTTCTTCGCGATGGCGTACATCATCGTGCTGAACCCGATCATCCTCGGCAGCGCGAAGGACATGTACGGCCACCACCTCGACAACGGACAGCTGGTCACGGCCACCGTCGTCACCGCCGCCTTCACCACGCTGCTCATGGGTGTCATCGGCAACGTCCCGATCGCGCTCGCCGCCGGTCTCGGCGTGAACTCCGTCGTCGCCCTCCAACTGGCGCCCCGGATGTCCTGGCCGGACGCGATGGGCATGGTGGTCCTGGCCGGCTTCATCGTGATGCTGCTGGTCGCCAGCGGTCTGCGCGAGCGTGTGATGAACGCCGTGCCCTACAGCCTGCGCAAGGCGATCTCGATCGGTATCGGCCTGTTCATCATGCTGATCGGTCTCGTGGACTCCGGCTTCGTCAGCCGGATCCCGGACGCCGCCCAGACCACGGTCCCGCTCCAGCTCGGCGCCGACGGTCATCTCAACGGCTGGCCGGTCCTGGTCTTCGTGCTCGGCGCGCTGCTGACCCTCGCGCTGATCGTCCGCAAGGTCTCCGGCGCGATCCTGATCTCCATCGTGGCGATGACCGTGCTCGCGCTGATCATCAACGCCGTCGCCCATGTGACCTCCTGGGGTCTGACCACCCCGAAGTGGCCCGGCAACCCCCTCGCCACCCCGGACTTCGGCCTGCTCGGCAAGGTCAGCCTGTTCGGCGGCTTCGGCAAGGTCGGTGTGCTGACCGGCATCCTCTTCGTCTTCACCGTCCTGCTGTCCTGCTTCTTCGACGCCATGGGCACGATCATGGGCGTCAGTGACGAGGCCAAGCTGACCGACGCCCAGGGCTATATGCCGGGCATCAACAAGGTCCTCTTCATCGACGGTGTCGCGGTCGCCGCCGGCGGGGCCAGCTCCTCCTCTGCCACCACCTGCTTCGTGGAGTCGACGGCGGGCGTCGGCGAGGGCGCCCGCACCGGCTTCGCCAACGTCATCACCGGCGCGCTGTTCGCCGTGGCGCTGTTCCTGACCCCGGTCGCCACGATGGTCCCGTCCCAGGCGGCCACCCCGGCGCTGCTCGCGGTGGGCTTCCTGATCCTGGCCGGTTCGATCAAGGAGATCGACTGGGCCGACTACACCGTCGCGATACCGGCCTTCGTGACGATGGTGATGATGCCGTTCACCTACTCGATCACGAACGGCATCGGCATGGGCTTCATCACCTTCGTGGTGCTGCGCCTGGCCGCCGGCCGGGTGAAGGAGATCCCGGTCGCGATGTACGTGGTCTCGGCCGTGTTCGCCTTCTACTACCTGATGCCGGCCCTGGGCCTCACCTGATCCTGAGCCTGATGCTGATCAGGCCGGGATCTCATGTGACCTTGACCTGATCACCGTAGAACCTCTCCGTCTCCTCGACGGCGGCCGAGAACCGCTCGTCGAAGTCGTTGCGAATGAGCGTCCGGACCACATAGTCCTGGACGCTCATTCCCCTTTTCGCCGCATGGTGCCGGAGCCGGTCGAGCAGCTCTTTGTCTATCCGCAGGCTGAGCACACTGGTCCCCATGCATACGAGGGCGCCACATCCGGGCGTCCGATGCGTCACTTTCCGGATCCGGCTCACTCGTAAGGGTGAAGATGGGGGTTCAGTGGTCGAGGTCACGGGCATGTCGGCGTGTCCGGGTGTCCTTAGGTAGGGTAATGAGTTACTCTAAAGACATGCCGGACCTTACCCATGGCGACGACGTGGCCGCCGTGAACTCCCTCCGCTCCGCCGTGATGCGACTCTCGCGACGGCTGAAGCACCAGCGGGTCGACGAGTCACTGAGCCCCACCGAGATGTCGGTACTGGGCACCCTCTCCAACTGCGGCCAGGCCACCCCCGGTGAGCTGGCCCGCAAGGAGCATGTGCAGCCGCCCTCGATGACCCGCATCGTGGCGCTGCTCGAAGCCAAGGGACTGGTCCGTCTGGAGCCGCACCCCGAGGACCGGCGCCAGAAGGTCGTCACCAAGACCGAGCAGGCCGAGGCGATGCTCGAGGAGAGCCGTCGCAAGCGCAACGCGTTCCTGGCCGGCCTGGTCGACGGCCTCGACGAGGACGACTGGGCCAAGCTCCGTGCGGCCGCCCCCGTCCTGGAGAAACTCGCACACCTGTAAACCCCCTGACGAGGAGGCGAACCCACTTTGAGTACGGGATCCGGAGCACCTTCCGCCCCCGCACCGACCGCCCCAACTACCCCCGCGTCCCACAGGTCCTCGATGTTCGGCTCGCTGAAGGTCAGGAACTACCGCCTGTTCTTCGCGGGCCAGGTCGTCTCGAACATCGGCACCTGGATGCAGCGCATCGCCCAGGACTGGCTGGTCCTCAGCCTCACCGGCTCCGCGACCGCCGTCGGCGTCACCACCGCCCTGCAGTTCCTGCCGATGCTGCTCTTCGGCCTCTACGGCGGAGTCCTCGTCGACCGGCTGAACAAGCGGCGCGCACTTCTCGTCACCCAGTCGGCCATGGCCCTCACCGGCATCGCGCTCGCGCTGCTGACCCTCTCCGGCCATGTCCACGTCTGGCATGTCTACCTCGCCGCCTTCGCCGTCGGCCTCGCCACGGTTGTCGACAACCCGGCTCGCCAGTCCTTCGTCTCCGAGATGGTCGGCCCGGACCAGTTGCAGAACGCGGTCAGCCTCAACTCCGCGAACTTCCAGTCGGCCCGACTGGTCGGCCCCGCCGTCGCCGGCCTGATGATCACCGGCGTCGGCACCGGCTACGCCTTCCTCTTCAACGGCCTGTCCTTCGTCGCCCCCATCGCCAGCCTGCTGCTGATGCGCGCGCGTGACCTGCACGTCGTGGAGCGGGCACCGAGAGGAAAGGGCCAGCTGCAAGAGGGCCTGCGCTATGTCAGCGGCCGTCCCGACCTGCTCTGGACGATCACCCTGGTCGGGTTCATCGGCACCTTCGGCTTCAACTTCCCCGTCTACCTCTCCGCCTTCGCGGACGACGTCTTCCACGCGGGCGCCGGCTCCTACAGCCTCTTCAACACCCTGATGGCGGTCGGCTCCCTGGCCGGCGCCCTGCACGCGGCCAGACGCGGCACGACCAGGCTGCGGGTGATGATCGCTGCCGCGGTCGCCTTCGGCGCACTGGAGCTGGTGGCCGCGACCGCCCCCTCGCTCTGGCTGTTCGCCCTGCTCATGGTCCCGATCGGCATGTTCGGCATGACGATCAACGTCACCGCCAACACCAGCATCCAGATGGGCACCGACCCGGCCATGCGCGGCCGGGTGATGGCCCTCTACATGATGGTCTTCCTCGGCGGCTCCCCGGTCGGCGCACCCATCGCCGGCTGGATCACGGACGCGTACGGCGTCCGCGCGGGCCTGGCGGTGGGCGGCGCCATCGCCGCCGCGACGGCCGTGGTGATCGGCCTCGTCCTGGCCCGCCTCGGCAACCTGCGCCTGTCGGTCGGCTGGCACGGCGGCCACCCGCGGGTGCGGTTCGTCCCGCGGGAGAAGCGGGAGGAACTGGCCGCGGCCGCGTGAGACACGCACGGGATACTGGCCAGGAGACGTATTACAGCCTCCGGGCCAGTACCTGTCCCGGCCAGTCGTTCTTGAACGTGTAGGTGTCGGTGCGGGTGAAGCCGTGGCCCTCGTAGTAGCGGACGAGCTTGCCGTCGGCGCCCGCGTAGCAGTCCACCCGCAGCAGTGACACCCCGGCCCGCCGGGTCTCCCCGGCCGCGTGCGCCAGCAGGGCGCTGCCCACGCCGTGCCCCTTGAACCGGCGGTCCGAGGCCAGCCAGTGGATGTACCGCTCGGGCTCACCGGGCGGCGGGAGATGCGCCAGATAGGCGCCGGGAGCGTCGGTGAGCGTGAGCGTGGCGGCCGGCACCCGGTCGGCCTCGGCGATGTAGGTCACGCCCTTGTCCATGCAGTGGACGACCGACTCAGCCGTCTTCGAGTTCTCCGACAGCGGCGTGGTCCCCCACTGCTCGGTCCGCCCCTGGCCCACCAGCCACGCCACCGAGCTGTCGAGCATGCCGAGTATCGCGGGAAGGTCGTCGGGGCCGCCTTCTCTGATGGTGATCTCCATCTCCCCATGATGGCAGGGTGGTCTGCATGAGACTCTTCGCAGCCGTGCTGCCCCCGCCCGAGGTGGCCGCCGAACTCGCCGCCGTGGTCGACCGGTTGAAGCGGTTGCCGGGTGCGGAGGCGCTGCGCTGGACCGGTCGCCCCGGCTGGCCCCGTGGCGGAGCCACTCATTGGCACTACACCCTGGCGTTCTACGGCGAGGTCGAGGACGGGGTCGTACCGGACCTGTCGGACCGGCTGGCCCGCGCGGCCCACCGCACGCCGCCCTTCCGCCTGTCCGTCGCGGGTGGCGGCCAGTTCGGCCACGGCCGGGCCCTGTGGGCGGGCGCCGAGGGCGACCTGGAGACCCTCCGCCTGCTGGCCGACCGCGCGGAGGCGGCGGCCCGGAAGGCGGGCGTGGCGATGGGGGAGCACCGTCGCTACAAGGCCCACCTGACGGTGGCCCGCAGCCGGGACGCGGTGGAGGTACGGCCGTATGTCGCGCTGCTCGCCGAGTTCGCGAGCCGGACCTGGACGGTGGGGGAGCTGACGCTGGTTCGCAGCAACCTGCCGACGTCGGGAGTGCCGGGGGAGCAGCCGCGGTACGAGGTGGTCGCCCGCTGGGGGCTGGGGCCTGTCCGGCGGATCGGGTCGCGGGAAATCGGCGGTGCCTGATCGGTGCTGGTGAGCGGGGTGTGGTGGGTGCGGCTGCAAGGCGGAGGAGGCGTGGACATCAGCCGCTGCCGCGGCGGGCGACGGGGTGGGGGCACCCCCGGCCGAAGGCTGGGGGACGTCGGCGAGTGACGACAACGCCGCTGGGGCCCCCTCTGGGGGAGTGCGTGCCACACCCCGCGTCTGCGGCAGGATCCGCCGGGCAGGCCCCAAGGACGGCCGGTTAGGCTCCTTGCCGTGGACCCGAAGACCCGGAACCGGATTATGGCCGGTGCGCTTGTGCTGTTGTTCGTGGTGGTCGCCGTGGCTTCTGCCATGAGGTGACAGGAGGAGCCGAAGGGATGACCGCGGCCGGCTGAGTGACCGGCCGCGGGTCGGCGGTGGCCCTTACGGGCGCTGCCCCTGACGTCGGCTACCGGTCGGCTACCAGGCGAAGGCCTCCGGAGAAGGACCCGGACCCGGGAAGATCTCGTCCAGCCCCTCCAGCAACTCCTCGCTCAGCTCGAGCTCGACGGCCCTCAGCGCCGACTCCAGCTGCTCGCCGGTGCGCGGGCCGACGATCGGACCCGTCACCCCCGGACGCGTCAGCAGCCAGGCCAGCGCGGTCTCGCCCGGCTCCGCCCCGTGCTTCTCCAGCAGGTCCTCGTAGGCCTGGATCTGCGCGCGGGCGGCGGGGTCCTTGAGGGTGTCGGCGGCCCGCCCGGACGCCCGGCGCCCGCCCTCGACCTCCTTCTTGATCACCCCGCCCAGCAGGCCGCCGTGCAGCGGCGACCAGGGGATGACCCCGAGGCCGTAGTCCTGCGCGGCCGGGATGACCTCCATCTCGGCGCGCCGCTCGGCCAGGTTGTACAGGCACTGCTCACTGACCAGCCCGATGGTCCCGCCACGCCGGGCGGCGATCTCGTTGGCCTGGGCGATCTTGTAGCCGGGGAAGTTGGAGGACCCGACGTACAGGATCTTGCCCTGCGTGATGAGGGTGTCGATCGCCTGCCAGATCTCCTCGAAGGGAGTGCTGCGGTCGATGTGATGGAACTGGTAGACGTCGATGTAGTCGGTCCCCAGCCGCTTCAGGCTGGCGTCGACGGACCGCCGGATGTTGAGGGCGGACAGCTTGTCGTGGTTGGGCCAGGCGTCGCCGTCGGCGGCCATGTTGCCGTACACCTTGGTGGCGAGCACGACCTTGTCGCGGTGCGCGGCACTCTTGGCGAACCAACTGCCGATGATCTCCTCGGTCCGCCCCTTGTTCTCACCCCACCCGTACACATTGGCGGTGTCGAAGAAGTTGATGCCGGCGTCCAGCGCCGCGTCCATGATCGCGTGACTGTCGGCCTCGTCGGTCTGGGGGCCGAAGTTCATGGTGCCGAGGACGAGTCGGCTGACCTTGAGTCCGGTACGTCCGAGCTGCGTGTACTTCATGGTCACCCAGCCAACGGCGTGGAGTGCGCTCTAAGCAAGCACCCCGGTCGGTCGTCCCGGCCGCGGGGCTCGGCGAGCAGGTCGTCCATCAGCTCGCACCGGATCGAGGGAAGGTACCCGGCGACCGCCGGCCCTCCTCCTCGGCCGCCTCCGTACGACCACAGTCGCGCGGTTCGACGATACGCACGGTGACCGGGGAACGTCCGGATCCGGTCAGTCCGTTCCGGCCGCGTACTCCTCGCCCAGAGCCCACCCCTGCCACATCGCCACGGCGAACGCCTCCGCGATCCGGTGCTCGCCGTTCGCGTTGGGGTGGGTGCCGTCATAGGTGTCGGTGTCGATGTCGTACGACGGCGGAGGTGAGGCCAGCAGGAGCGGTGACCGGGGCTCGTCCAGGTCGGCGACCGCCTTCGCCAGCAGCTCGTTGAAGAGGTTCACCTCTTCCGCGAACCGCACGTCCGACGCGGCCCGGATGTTCGGGATCACCGGCAGCACCACCATGCGGATGCGCGGCTCGGCCTCCCGTGCGGCGGCGACGAAGGACCGCACGTTCACCGCCGTCTGTTCCGCGTTCGTGTAGAAGCCCAGGTCGATCAGGCCGAGGGACACCAGGAGGACGTCGGCGCGGCAGGAACGCACGGCCTCCCCTATCAGCGGGGTCATGTGCAGCCAGCCCTCGCCCCAGCCGGCCAGGTGGGCGCGGGGGAAGTCGGGGTCGGCGTAGGCGTACGACGTGGGTGCGTCGGCGAGCTTGTCGTACAGCGTCTCGCGCGGGCCGACCAGCGTGAACGGGCCGCCGCAGGTCGCGCACAGGTGCTGCCACATGCGGTACCGCCATGTGTGTTCGCCCGCGCTGCCGATGGTCATCGAGTCCCCGACGGGCATGAACCTGAGCATCCGCTCATGATGGACGATCAGCGGGAGGGACGGGGTGTGAGGACCGCCACGTCCCCCGTGGGGGAACACCGGGCGGGATGGCAGGCTTGGCCCATGCGCCGACGACCGCTCGCCCTCCCCGCCGGAGCCCTCCTCGCCGGGCTCCTGCTCACGGGGGCCCTGGCCCCCGCCCCCGCCTCCGCCGCCGACGGCACCGGTGACCAGGGGTTCACGATCAAGGACCCGCGCATCACCGAGTCCAGCGGTCTCGCCGCCTCCCACCTCCACCCCGGCATCTACTGGACCCACAACGACAGCGACGACGGCCCCTACATCTACGCCGTCGACAGCGCGACCGGGAAGACCGTCGCCACGGTCACTCTCAGCGGCATCGGCAGACCCCGTGACGTCGAGGCCATCTCCATCGGCCCCGACAACCAGATCTACGTCGGTGACATCGGCGACAACCTCGACGGCAGCTGGCCGTATGTGTGGATCTACCGGCTGCCCGAGCCGAAGGTGCTGGAGACCCAGACGATCAAGGCCACGCAGTACATCGTCAAGTACTCGAACGGCGCCCGGAACGCCGAGTCCCTCATCGTCCATCCCAAGACGGGACGCGTGTACATCATCGACAAGAAGGAGGACGGCGGGCATCTCTACGAGGGCCCGGCGACCCTGTCCTCCTCCGGCACCAACATCTTCAAGCCCGTCGCCACCGTCGACCTCTGGGCCACCGACGCCGCCTTCTCGCCGGACGGCAGGCAACTCGCCGTACGCGGCTACTTCGGCGGCATCTACTACGACTGGAACGGCGGGAAGATCAAGCGCGAGGGACGGCTCGACGTGCCGCTCCAGAAGCAGGGCGAGTCGGTCAGCTACTCCACCGACGGGACCAGGCTGATGTACGGGAGTGAGGGCTCCGACAGCCCGGTGCAGGCCGAGGACGTGCCGGGCGGGACGGCGGCCGGGAAGTCATCGACGGGAAGCGGGAGTTCGGCCGCCGACGGGGGCAGCGGCAGTCCCGCCACCGGCCGGATCAAGGTCGGCGCCATCGCCGTCGGCGTCGCCCTGCTCGCCCTCTTCGGGCTGCGCCGGCTGCGGCGCACACCCACCCGCCGGCACTGACGCCCGGTGTGCGTACACCGGGCGCCTCTCACCGTCGTACGGAAGTGATCAGAGCTTCTCGATCACGTAGTCGACGCACTTGGTCAGCGCCTCGACGTCGGCCGGGTCGATCGCCGGGAACATCGCGACCCGGAGCTGGTTGCGGCCGAGCTTGCGGTAGGGCTCGGTGTCGACGACGCCGTTGGCGCGCAGCACCTTGGCGACGGCGGCCGCGTCGATCTCGTCGGCGAAGTCGATCGTGCCGATGACCTGGGAGCGCTGCGCCGGGTCGGCGACGAACGGGGTGGCGTACTTGCTCCCCTCCGCCCAGCTGTACAGCCGGGTCGAGGAGTCCTTCGTACGGGCCGTCGACCACGCCAGACCGCCCTGGCCGTTGAGCCACTCCAGCTGCTGGTTGAGCAGGAAGAGGGTGGCGAGTGCCGGGGTGTTGTACGTCTGGTTCTTGCGGGAGTTGTCGATCGCCGTGGGCAGGCTGAAGAACTCCGGTACGTGACGCCCGGACGCGTGGACGCGCTCGGCGCGCTCGATCGCGGCCGGGGAGAAGACGCCGATCCACAGGCCGCCGTCGGAGGCGAAGGACTTCTGCGGGGCGAAGTAGTAGACGTCGGTCTCGGTGACGTCCACGGGGAGGCCGCCCGCGCCGGAGGTGGCGTCGACGAGCACGAGCGCGCCCTCGTCGGCCCCGGAGACCCGCTCGATCGGCATGGCGACACCGGTCGAGGTCTCGTTGTGCGTGAAGGCGTAGACGTCCACGCCGGCCTCGGCGCGCGGCTCCGGGTGGGTGCCCGGGTCGGAGGCGATGACGGTGGGCTCGGCCAGCCAGGGGGCGAGCTTGGCGGCCTTGGCGAACTTGGACGAGAACTCGCCGAAGTTCAGGTGCTGCGACTTGCCGTCGATCAGACCGTGGGTGGCGACGTCCCAGAAGGCGGTGGATCCGCCGTTGCCGAGGACGACCTCGTAGCCGTCCGGGAGGGAGAACAGGGAGCTGATGCCCTCGCGGACCTGGCCGACCAGGTTCTTCACCGGGGCCTGGCGGTGGGAGGTGCCCATGAGAGAGGTACCGGTGGCGGCGAGCGCGTCCAGCGCCTCCGTCCGCACCTTGGAGGGGCCCGCGCCGAAGCGTCCGTCGGCGGGCTTGATGTCAGCGGGGATCTGGATGTCAGCCACGGGGCGAGCGTAGTGGTTGGAGGAAACGCGGTCGAAATGTAGTCCGTCGGGTGAGACGGGCGGGTGTGGGGGTGCGAGACGGTTCCGCGGCCGTCGTCCCGCGTCACTGTCGGTGCCGGCGGGCAGACTGGGAGGCATGGTCGAACTGGAGGCTGAACTGCGCAGGGCCGTCCGGGGCGAGGTGGGGTTCGGCATCACGTCGCGGGCGCTGGTCACCATGGACGCGTCCAACTACCGGCGGGTCCCGCTGGGGGTGGTGGCCCCTCGGGACACGGACGACGTGGCGGCCGTACTGGAGGTGTGCCGTGCCCACGGGGTGCCGGTGGTCGCCCGGGGCGGGGGCACGTCGATCGCGGGACAGTCGACGGGCACGGGCGTGGTCCTTGACTTCACCCGCCATATGAACCGTCTGGTCGACCTGGACGCGTCCACCCGTACGGCCGTCGTCCAGCCGGGGCTGGTCCTGGACCGTCTCCAGGAGGCCGCCGCCCCGCACGGCCTGCGTTTCGGCCCCGACCCCTCCACGCACAGCCGCTGCACGCTCGGCGGGATGATCGGCAACAACTCGTGCGGCTCGCACAGTGTGGCCTGGGGTACGACGGCGGACAGCGTCCGGGAGCTGGACGTGATCACCGCGCGGGGCGGGCGGCTGCGGCTGGGGCAGGACTGGGCCGGGGCACCGGAGGGCCTGCGCGAACTGGTGGCCGGGGAGCTGGCCCGCCTGCGCACCGGATTCCCGGAGCTGCCCCGCCGTATCTCCGGTTACGCGCTGGACGCCCTGCTCCCCGAGAGGGGCGCCGACGTGGCCCGCGCCTTCTGTGGCAGCGAGGGCACGCTGGGAATCCTCACGGAGGCGACCGTCCGCCTTGTCGAGTCACCCCGCGCGCGTGCGCTGGCGGTGCTGGGGTACGCCGACGAGAGCGCGGCGGCGGAGGCGGCGGCCGGGCTGCTCCCCGCCGCCCCGCTCACGGTCGAGGGCATGGCCGCCGACCTGGTGCGGTCCCCGGCCGGACTGCCGCGCGGTGGCGCCTGGCTGTTCGTGGAGACGGGCGGGGACTCGGCCGCGGCGGCACGGGCGCGTGCGGAGTCGGTCGTCCGGGCGGCGGATGTCCTCGACGCGCTGGTCGTCACCGACCCGGCCGGGCAGCGCGCACTCTGGCGCATCCGCGAGGACGCCTCCGGTACGGCGACACGGATGCCGGACGGCAGCGAGGCCTGGCCCGGCTGGGAGGACTGCGCGGTACCGCCCGCCCGCCTGGGCGCGTACCTGCGGGACTTCAGAGGCCTGCTGTCGGCCCACGCCCTGCGCGGCACCCCGTACGGCCACTTCGGTGACGGCTGTATCCACGTCCGCATCGACTTCGACCTGCTCAGCGAGGCTGGCGTGGCCCGCTTCCGCCGCTTCTCGGAGGAGCTGGCCGGCCTCGTCGTCGCCCACGGCGGCTCGCTCTCCGGGGAGCACGGGGACGGCCAGGCGAGAGCCGAACTGCTGCCGAGGATGTACGGCGAGGAGATGGTGACTCTCTTCGAGCGCGCCAAGGCCCTCTGGGACCCGGACGACCTCCTCAACCCGGGCATCCTGGTCCGTCCCGCCCCCCTGGACTCGAACCTCCGCTTCTCCGTCCTCCCCCGCGAGTCACTGCCGGTGGCCTTCGCCTACCCCACCGACGACGGCGACTTCTCCGCGGCCGTCCGCCGCTGCGTGGGTGTGGCGAAGTGCCGTACGACCGCGGTGTCCGGCTCCTCCGTGATGTGCCCGTCGTTCAGGGCGACGGGCGAGGAGGAGCACTCGACGCGCGGCCGGGCCCGGCTGCTGCACGAGATGCTGGCGGGCGAGCTGGTGACGGACGGCTGGCGTTCGGAGGAGGTCCGGGACGCGCTGGACCTGTGCCTGTCCTGCAAGGGCTGCCGGTCGGACTGCCCGGTGGGGGTGGACATGGCGACATACAAGGCGGAGTTCCTGCACCACCACTACGAGGGCCGTCGCCGTCCTTCGTCGCACTACAGCATGGGCTGGCTGCCGAGGTGGCTGGAGTTGACGGCACGCACCCGCACGGCGTGGGCGGCCAACGCGCTCGCCTCGGTAGGACCGCTGGCGGCGCTGGCCAAACGCCTTGGCGGTATCGCACCGGAACGCGGGATCCCGCGCCTGGCGAGGGAGCCCTTCAGCCGGTGGCAGCGGCGGCGCCCGCGCGGCCGGGCGGCGGAGGCGCGGCCGGGTCACCACCCGGACCCTCCGGCGCGCAGGGTCTTCCTCTGGCCGGACACGTTCACCGAGTACCTGTCACCGTCCGTGGGCCGGGCGGCCGTACGGGTGCTGGAGGCGGCGGGAGTGGGAGTGCTGGAGCTGCCGACGCGAGGTGGGAAGGCCCGGTGGCCCGGCCTGTTGCCGGGCCGGCTCGGCCGCTCCCCCCGGGCCTGCTGCGGTCTGACGTACATCTCGACGGGCCAACTGGACCGTGCCCGCGCGGTGCTGCGCCGCACCCTGGATCTGCTGGAGCCGTTCCTGGTCCCGGAGCCGGGGGACGCGCCCCTGTTCGTGGTCCTGGAACCCAGCTGTGCGGCAGCCCTGCGCGCGGATCTGCCGGAACTCCTCCCGGACGACCCGCGTGCGGCACACCTCGCGGGGGCGGTGGTCACCTTCGCGGAGGCCCTGGAACGCCTGGCCCCCGACTGGGCCCCGCCCCGCCTGGACCGCCCGGTCACCGGTCAGACCCACTGCCACCAGCACGCGGTACTGGGCGACACCGCCGACCGCCGCCTCCGCCAGGCCGCCGCCCTCAACGGTGACCTGACGGGCGGCTGCTGCGGCCTGGCCGGCAACTTCGGTTTCGAGAAAGGCCACTTCGAGGTGTCGAGGGCGTGTGCGGAGGAACAGTTGCTGCCGGCGGTGGCCGAGGCGGCGGAGGACACGGTGATCCTGGCGGACGGCTTCTCCTGCCGGACCCAGCTGGAACAGCTGGCGGGGGTGCGGGGGCGGCATCTGGCGGAAGTGCTGGCGGAGGGGTTGGAGGGGGAGGGGAAGTGACCTTGCGCGAGGCTGGATGGAACCGGGTGGCGGTCCTCTCCGACATCCACGGGGTGTTACCGGCGCTTGAGGCGGTCCTCGCGGAACCGGACGTGTCCACGGCCGACCGCATCGTCCTCACCGGCGACATCACGGCGGGCCCGCAACCGGGCCAGGTGATCGACGCGTTGCGCGAGCTGGGCGACCGGGTGCTGTGGCTGTCGGGAAACGCGGACCGGGAGTTGGTCGAGTACCGCAGGGGCGAACGTACCGAAATCCCCGACCCGATAGGTCCGTTCGCGGCGGACGCGCTCACCGCCGAACAGGTCGACTTCCTCGCTGCCCTCCCCAAGACGGCCACTCTCACGATTCGAGGCATGGGCCGGGTCCTGTTCTGCCACGCGACTCCCCGCGACGACGAGGAGATCGTCCTGGTCGACTCCACCTCGGACCGCTGGGCGGAGGTGTTCGCCGGCCTCGGCCCCGACATCGGAACCGTCGTCTGCGGCCACACCCACATGCCGTTCACCCGCCTCGCCCACGGCCGCCTGGTCGTCAACCCCGGCAGTGTGGGCATGCCCTACGGCCGTCCGGGCGCCCACTGGTGCCTCCTGGGCCCCGGGACCGACCTGCGTGTGACGTCGTACGACATCCCGGCGGCGGTGGCCCGGCTCCGTGCCGAATGCGCATACCCGGACATCGCGGAGTGGGCGGACTGCTACCTCAACTCCCGGGTGACCGATACGGAGGCGTTGGCGGTGTTCGGGCCGAGGGACGGGAGGGCGGCGGCCACCGAGGCTCCTTGCGGCCTGTCCGGCGGGCGCAGCTCAGGACGGTCCGGGCCGGGCGCCCCGGAGCGTCGGTGAGCGTTTCCGTGACACGCGGTCCTCGGCGGCGTGGGGAAGGCAACCGCTCGGGGTGCGTCTGTTGTCCTTGACGGAATGACCGGTCCCGCAGCCGAGGAGTCCCCGCCGATGACAGCAGCCCTTCGCCTTCAGCCCATCAGCCGTGCCGAGCATCTCGCCTTCGCCGGTTCCCGGCCGTCCGTCAGCCATATGCAGGTGCCGTCCTGGGGAGAGGTGAAGGCCGACTGGCGGGCGGAGAGTCTGGGCTGGTTCGACGGGGAGGGGCGGATCGTCGGGGCCGGGCTGGTGTTGTTGCGGGCGTTGCCCAAGGTGAAGCGGTGTCTCGCCTACCTGCCGGAGGGGCCTGTCATCGACTGGCACGACCCGGGGCTCGAGCGCTGGCTCGATCCGCTGCTGGCGTATCTGAAGCAGCGCGGCGCTTTCGCGGTGAAGATGGGGCCGCCGGTCGTCGTACGACGGTGGGGTGCGGACGCGGTGAAGGAGGCGATCGCCGATCCCGCCGCCCGGCGGCTGCGGGACGCCGAGGCGACCTCGGAGGATCCCCGTGCCCTCGAACTCGGCGAACGGCTGCGCCGGATGGGGTGGCGGCAGGCGGAGGCGGGCGGGGAGGAGGGGTTCGCGGCCGGGCAGCCCCGGTATGTGTTCCAGGTTCCTTTCGCCGGAAGGTCGTTGGACGACATCCAGCGCGGGCTCAATCAGCAGTGGCGGCGCAATGTGAAGAAGGCCGAGAAGGCCGGGGTCAAGGTCGTCCGCGGCGGATACGAGGACCTGCCCGCCTTCTACACGCTGTACGCCGAGACCGCCGAGCGCGACCGCTTCATCGCGCGCCCCCTCTCCTACTTCCAGCGCATGTGGACCGCCCTCACCGCCGAACACCCCGACCGTATGCGCCTCTACCTCGCCCACCACGAGGGCGAGGTGCTCGCCGCCGCGACCATGCTCACCGTCGGCGGGCACGTCTGGTACT
Organism: Streptomyces sp. NPDC111744; assembly: GCF_055634995.1. Lineage (NCBI taxonomy): Bacteria > Bacillati > Actinomycetota > Actinomycetes > Kitasatosporales > Streptomycetaceae > Streptomyces > Streptomyces sp. NPDC111744. The sequence goes on along the minus strand of NZ_JBVKCG010000008.1, from coordinate 158,846 downwards.
CCTACGGCGCCTCCACCAGCCGCAGGCGCGAGGTCCAGCCCAACAACGCCATCCAGTGGCGGATGATGTGCGACGCCCATGAACTCGGCGCCTCCGTATACGACTTCAGAGGCATCACCGACACCCTGGAGGAGTCCAACCACCTGCTGGGGCTGCTCCGTTTCAAGGTGGGCGCAGGCGGGGAGGCCGTCGAGTACCTGGGGGAGTGGGACTTCCCGCTCAACAAGCTGCTCCACAAGGCGTTCGACGTGTACATTGCCCGCCGCGCTTCATAAGCCGGCTCTCAGGTTCATAAGAGAACTCTCAGGTTCGGGGCCGTTATACAGCTGTTACCCAGGTATTCACAGCACCTGTTTGCCTTTCGCAAGCCGACTTTGCTGTTCCTTGAGATCCGGGCCGTGTAAGTTCATCGGTGTCGGGCGGCGGGGATTGCCGAGGATGACGATCCGAAATCCCCGGACGTTGCCCAAGAGAATTCTCGCTCCATCCTGCACCACTTGCACTTCGAACTCTCAAGGAGTCGGAATGGGCCTCAAGAAGCTCGCCCCGCTGCCCCCCAAGCCCAAGAAGCAGCTGCCCCCGCCGCCCCCGCCGAAGCCGAAGAAGAAGGCCCACAAGCCGCTTCCGAAGCCGATCCCCGGCCAGGACAACTGAGCCAGCCTTAAAAGGGACCGACGGTTCGCCGTCGGTCCTTTTTCACTCCTGAATTCCCGTAATTCCAGCGTCGGAGAGCGGAGGTCGTGGGAAATGCACGCAAAGGAGAGTGAAGGAACGGAATACGAGTACGAAGTCGACGACTCGGAATACGAGGACGAGTACGAGTACGACGAGGACGGCGACCACACGCCCGCCATCCCGGCCCGCACCGCCTTCCGCCGCTTCTGGCCGCTGACCCGGGGCCTGCGCGGCTGGCTGGTGATCGTCTGGGTGTGCACGGTGATCGCCGCGCTCGCCGAGACCGAGGCCATCCTGCTCTTCGGCGACCTCACCGACCACGCCCTGCGGCAGGGCTCGCTCCGCGCCTTCTGGAGCCCGGCCGGCCAGTGGCTGGGCATCGCGATCGTCGGCGCGATCGTCGCGTACGCCGGCAACTCCACCGCCGCCTGGGTCACCGAACGCTTCGTCATGCGGCTGCGCGAACACGTCTTCGACCATGTCCAGCAGCTGCCCCCGCACTTCTTCCAGCGCCACCGCCAGGGCGACCTGCTCTCCCGCCTGACCAGCGACGTCGAGGCCATCGAGACCATGGTGGTGTCCGGGCTCGTGGGCGCCGCATCGGCCCTGTTCAGCGCCCTGTTCTACGCGGCCGCCGCAGTCTGGCTGCGCTGGGACCTGGCCGCCGCCACCTTCGTCCTCGCACCCCTGTTCTGGCTGGCCGCCCGCCGCTTCTCCGGCTCCATCAAGGACGTGTCCAGGGAGGGCCGGGTCGCCGACGGCGCGATCACCTCCGTGGTCGAGGAGTCCCTCGGCAACATCGTGCTGACACAGGCGTACGACCGCCGTGACGCCGAGCGCCGTCGCCTGAACGAGGAGGCGAGCGCCTGGTTCCGCGCCTCCGTCCGCTCCACCCGCCTCAACGAGGCCTACGAGCAGATCGTCCAGGTCATCGAGACCGTCTGCGTCCTCGCGGTGATCGGCATCGGCGCCTGGGAGATCTCCACCGGCCGGATGACCCTCGGCCAGCTCCTCGCCTTCTCCGCCTTCCTCGGCTACCTCTACCCGCCCGTGCGCGGCCTCGCCCAGCTCGGCCTCACCGTCACCGCCGCCACGGCCGGCGCCGAACGGCTGATCGAGATCCTCGACGTGCGGCCGTCGGTCACCGACCCGCGCCGCGGCACCGGCACCGACACCGGCCGCCCCGACGGCACCGTCGAGCTCCGCGACGTCGGCTTCCGCTACCCCGGTGCCGACCGGGCGGCCCTGGAGGGCCTCTCCTTCACGGTCAGCCCCGGCGAACTCGTGATCATCACCGGGCCCAGCGGCGCCGGCAAGTCCACCGTCTCCAAGATGCTGCTCCGCTTCTACGACCCCGACAGCGGCGAGATCCTCCTCGACGGCGTCCCGATCCGCGACTTCCCCCTCGCCAGGCTGCGCGAGTACATCACCCTGCTCCCGCAGGAGACCCTCGTCCTGCACGACACCGTCCGCGCCAACATCGCCTGCGGCCGCCCCGGCGCCAGCGAACAGGCCATCGAGGACGCCGCCAGGGCCGCCGACGCGCACGACTTCATCGTCCGGCTCCCCGACGGCTACGACACCAAGGTCGACCCCAACTCGGCCCGGCTCTCCGGCGGCCAGCTCCAGCGCCTGGCCATCGCCCGGGCGATCCTGCGCGACGCGCCCGTCCTCGTCCTCGACGAACCGACCACCGGCCTGGACGCGATGGCCGCGCGCCGCGTCGTCAAGCCGCTACGGCGCCTGATGACCGGCCGTACGACCATCATGATCACCCACGACCTCAACCTCGCCCCCGACGCCGACCGCATCCTCGTCGTCGACCGCGGTCGCATCGTCGAAACCGGCCGTCACGACGAACTCCTCGCCCGCGGCGGCGCCTACTCCCGCCTGCACCGCTCCCAGAACAACGCGGTGATGGACACCGGCGAGCTACGGCTGCCGCTGTTCGTGGACCAGGGCGGCGCCGCACCGGCGGCAGGGGCCGTGGGGACGGGGGTGCCCCAGGCCTCCTACACGGGCGCGCAGGGCGACGGGTACGCCTACCAGCAGCCGTACGGGAACGTGTACGACTACGACGTGTACGCGGCCGCGGGACTATGGCCCCAACCCATGTACGAGGCCCACATGGAGACTTACGTGGAGGCCGACTACGGGGCGAACGTGCCCACCACACTCCCCGACGGCCGCCCCCTGTTCCGCGACGAGGAGCCGTGGCCCGGCATGCGAGCCGCCGCCCCGGACGGCCCGCAACTCCGGTAGGTGTAGGTATAACACGGCCGCCCAGACCGCGATCGCCGGCGCCAACGTCGCATCCGGACACGCCTACGCCGCCTCCCAGGCCGCCGTCGACGCCGGTAACGCCGCCCTCCAGGTGGCCGCTCCCGCCAACGACGCCGTCCAACTCGGCGCCCCGTACGTGACCACCGACCCCGCCGCCGGCCTCGCCGTCCTGACCGGGCAGTCCACCAAGACGATTGCCCAGCAGCAGCAGGCCGTCGCCGAGGCCCACGCCCAGAACGCCCAGGAGGCCGCCGCCCAGGCGGCGAGCACCGCCAACGCGGCCACCGGCGACGCCAAGGCCGCCTACACCCTGGCCGCCGAAGCCGCCGGATACGCAGCCGCCGCCCGCGCCTCCGCGAAGGAGGCCCTGGACTACTCCGCCGAGGCCGCCGGGTATGCCTCCAAGGCCGCCCAGTCCCTCGCCCGCACCATCGACTACGACATGCAGGCCACCGCCGACGCCAAGGCCGCCGACGACGCCGCCGGCCGCGCCGACGGCTACGCCACGCAGGCCCGCGACTCCGCGGACGCCGCCGCCCTCGACGCCCAGGCCGCCCGCAACTCCGCCGACCAGGCGGAACAGGCGGCCGTGGACGCCCGGGCGGCCGCAAAGGACGCCGACGCCCAGGCCACCGCCGCCGAAGAAGCCGCCAAGAACGCCCAGAAGTACGCCGAATCCGCCCAGCAGGCAGCCACGGAGGCGGCCAACGCGCAGGCCAACCAGCAGGTCAGCACAGGGGCCGGAACGGGGGTGGCGAACAGCTTCTACGTCGTCGACAAGATCGATCCGATCGGAGATCCCCACCAGGACAACGACTGCGTCATCGACGTCGGACTCAGCGGCTGCACCGTGCAGTTCACCCTGCACTTCAACGCCACCGTCAGCTTCTACGTGTGCACCAACCCGGACGTCCCGGCCACGGAGTCCGGCTGCCCGCGAGAGGACACGGTGTTCGTCGGCACGAACACCTTCACCGATCTGTCCCAGCAGATCACCCGCTATTTCACCAAGCTTGAGCTGATCGAGGGCATCACCAAGATCATCGCCAAGGTCGCCTGGGACATCCTCGCCCAGGACTTCGTGGACTGCTGGCACGGCAGCGCCGGCGGCTGCGCATGGGCAGCGACCAATTTCCTCCCGGGCAAGAAGATCGGGGAGGCGATCGACGCGATCCGCGTCTTCGACGCGGCGCTGCGCACCGGCATCGGCGTCGAAGACGCGTTCAGGGCCCTGAAGGCCGCGGATATCGAGGCCGCGACGCTCGCCGACGTCGAGCGCACCTTCAACATCTACGGCCCCAGGCTTCACGGGCGCCGCACCAATTCACGATCACCGGCGCTCAGTACGCATCGCTGACGCAGCTGGCGGCGGCATTCGACTACGGCGAATACGCTCTCAGCGATCTGGATGCCGTAATCGACACATAGGTCGACCACATCGCGGCGAATGCGACGGCCGGGATCGGTGGCGGCACCCACGCCTCCACCGAACCCGGCTCGTCCATTTCCTGGAGCGTCAACAGCGGCGAGCTTGTCAAAAAGCGCCGGTGACCCGGCAGAAAACCGGCGCCGTTCCATGCGCCGGATTCACCAGGGCCTGGGATGTGTGCGGCGAGGAGATCACCACCTGACCTCCGCCGGGCGTCCGGCGCCCCGGTACGGCAACCCGCCGTACCGGGGGCCCCGGTGCTCAGTGTCACCCCACCCCTGCTGGCACTGCGCTTTGAGGACCGCCTCCGTCGGCAGACCGTCGTCGGTGGTGGCTGCGGCGGGCTGTTGCCTGGTGGCGTCCGCACCAGTTGGACCAGCATGGGCCCGGCCGGGGGCGACCCGCCGGGCCTCGCGATCCCAGGGGGATTCACGTGTGTATACGCGTCGAGGCCGCCGTTCTGTCCGGTGCGTGCGGTCGCACTGTCCGCGCTCGCTGTTCCTGTGGTCGCCCAGGCGGCGCGCCCGAGCGCGAAGGCGCTGCTCAGCTCCTTCTTCGCGAACTCCGAGCCCGTTGCGCACAGCGCGCACGCCATGAACTCCGCGCGGCGAATTCAGGGGGCGGGGCCGAACGTGTTTCGAGACTTTCTCGACGGCTCGGCATCTCAGCATCCAGGACAGTCCCATAAGGGGTTCACACGCCTGTCCAAGTCTATTACTCTGAACTGAGAAGTGCATCGTACTGAACAACGAATCTCCTGGACCGCCCGTGACCACCCCCAGCACCTCACAGCAGCCGACGTCGGTGCCCACGCCCGTCCCCGTGTCCGCGTCCGCCGCCACCGGCGTCCCCGGCCGGTTCGGCTCGCTCGGTCCCGTCGGCCTGGTGCTGGCCGGCGGGATCTCCGTGCAGTTCGGCGGCGCCCTCGCGGTCACCCTGATGCCCAGGGCGGGCGCCCTCGGCGTGGTGACCCTGCGGCTCCTCGCGGCCGCCGTGATCCTGCTCGTCGTCTGCCGGCCACGGCTGCGCGGCCACTCCCGCACCGACTGGGGCACGGTGATCGTCTTCGGCATCACCATGGGTGCGATGAACGGCCTCTTCTACGAGGCCGTCGACCGCATCCCGCTGGGCCTCGCCGTCACCCTCGAAGTGCTCGGACCGCTCGCCCTGTCCGTGCTGGCCTCCCGGCGCCTGATCAACGCCCTCTGGGCGGGACTAGCGCTGGGCGGCGTCTTCCTGCTCGGCGGCGGGGACTTCAGCGGCCTCGACCCCGTGGGTGTCGGCCTGGCCCTGGGAGCCGGCGCCATGTGGGCCACCTACATCATCTTCAGCGCCCGCACCGGCCGCCGCTTCCCGCAGGCCGACGGTCTGGCCCTGGCCATGGCGGTCGCGGCCCTGCTCTTCCTGCCGCTGGGCATCGCCGACGCCGGTCCCAAGCTCCTCGACCCGACCACCGTCGCCCTTGGCTCGTCGGTCGCGGTGCTCTCCTCCGTTCTGCCCTACACCCTCGAACTCCTCGCTCTGCGGCGCCTTCCCGCGCACACCTTCGCCGTTCTCATGAGCCTGGAACCGGCCATCGCCGCCACCGCCGGCTTCCTCATACTCGACCAGGCCCTGACGGCCACCCAGGCGGCCGCCATCGCCTTCGTCATCGCGGCGAGCATCGGCGCGGTGCGCACCCAGGTGGGGCGCGGCCGACGGACGGTAGTGGGCGTCGAGGCGGCGGCCGGCCTTCAGGCGGAGGGGAAGGGCAGCGCGTCCTGACAGCCGTTGGCCGGGCGCTGGATCTTCTTCACGGTCTGGGCGTCCAGCGCCAAGGACCGTCCCCGGGCCAAGCTCCCGCGGCGGCCGCGGACGCAAATTCATGCAAGCGTGCTTGATTGTTTCTTGGCTCGCTGCCATGCTCCTCCCCATGTCCGAGCCGACGCCCGTCATCGACGACCTGCGCGAGGAGAGCACGGAACTCGACCGGCTGGTAGCCGAGTTGGGGACCGAGCGGTGGGCTCTCGCCACTCCCGCGCCTCGCTGGACCATCGCCCACCAGATCGCCCATCTGCACTGGACCGACCGCGCCGCACTGCTCGCCGTGACGGACGAGGACGGTTTCCGCGCGGAGGCCGAGAAGGCTCTCGCCGCCCCCGACACGTTCGTCGACGACGGCGCCGAGGACGGCGCCCGGCTCCCGCCCGCCGAGCTGCTGTCCCGCTGGCGCGAGGGCCGGACCGCGCTCGACCGGGCCCTGCGGGAGGCCGCACCCGGCACCCGCTTCCCCTGGTTCGGGCCTCCTATGTCCGCCGCCTCCATGGCCACCGGCCGGCTTATGGAGACCTGGGCCCACGGCCAGGACATCGCCGACGCCCTGGGTGTGGTCCGCGCCCCTACCGCCCGGCTCCGACATGTGGTCCGCATCGGGGTGCGCGCGAGGAACTTCGCCTACCTGGTACACGGCCTCACCCGTCCCCCCGAGGAGTTCCGGGTGGAGATCACCGGCCCGGACGGCGAGCTGTGGACCTACGGCCCCGAAGCCGCCCCGCAGCGCGTCACCGGCCCCGCACTCGACTTCTGCCTCCTGGTCACCCAGCGCGCCCACCGGAGGGATCTCGCCGTGCGCGCCGTCGGCCCCGACGCCGACCGCTGGCTCGACATCGCCCAGGCCTTCGCGGGCCCGCCCGGCACCGGCCGCACCCCGAAGGGCGGCACCGCGTGACCCTGCGCATAGGCAACGCCTCCGGCTTCTACGGCGACCGCTCCGACGCCCTGCGCGAGATGCTCATCGGCGGCGAACTCGACGTGCTCACCGGTGACTACCTCGCCGAGCTGACCATGCTCATCCTGGGCCGCGACCGGCTGAAGGACCCTGGCGCCGGATACGCCCGCACCTTCCTCCGCCAGTTGGAGGACTGCCTGGGCCTCGCCCAGGAACGCGGCGTCAGGATCGTCACCAACGCCGGCGGCCTCAACCCCGCCGGACTCGCCGACGCGGTGCGGACGCTGGCCGACCGGCTCGGCATCCCCGTGCGCGTCGCACATGTGGAGGGCGACGACCTCACCGCCGCCCACCCCGGCAGCCTCGCCGCCCACGCCTACCTCGGCGGCTTCGGGATCGCCGAGTGCCTGCGGGCCGGCGCCGACGTCGTGGTCACCGGCCGGGTCACCGACGCCGCCCTCGTCACCGGACCGGCCGCCGCCCACTTCGGCTGGCGGCGGCAGGAGTACGACCGGCTCGCGGGCGCCGTCGTCGCCGGACACGTCCTGGAGTGCGGAACGCAGGCCACCGGCGGCAACTACGCGTTCTTCGACGAGACTCCCGGAGATCTCCGGCGGCCCGGCTTCCCACTCGCCGAACTCCACGAGGACGGCAGCTGCGTGATCACCAAGCACCCCGGCACCGGCGGCTTCGTCGACGTCGGCACGGTGACCGCCCAGCTCCTCTACGAGACCGGCGGCGCCCGGTACGCGGGCCCCGACGTCACCGCCCGCCTCGACACCGTACGGCTGAGCCAGGACGGCCCGGACCGGGTACGGATCGAGGGCGTGCGGGGCGAGGCACCGCCCCCGACCCTCAAGGTCGGCCGCAACCGGCTGGGCGGCTTCCGCAACGAGGTCGTCTTCGTCCTCACCGGGCTCGACATCGAGGCCAAGGCGGATCTGGTACGGGAGCAGATGGCCGACGCCCTCGCCAAGTCGCCCCCGCAGGAGGTGCGGTGGGAGCTGGTGCGCACCGACCGGGCCGACGCGGACACCGAGGAGACGGCCAGCGCTCTGCTGCGGCTCGTCGTACGGGACCAGGACCAGGAAGCCGTCGGTCGGGCGCTGAGCGGAGCCGCCGTGGAACTCGCGCTCGCCAGCTACCCCGGCTTCCATGTGCTCGCACCACCTGGCAAGGGCGCGCCCTATGGGGTCTTCGAGGATGTGTACGTCCCCCAGGGCGAGGTGCCCCATGTGGCCGTCCTCCATGACGGGCGACGGATACCTGTGCCGTCGGCCCAGGACACCCTCGTACTCCAGGATCCGCCGCGACCGCCGCTGCCCGAGCCGCTCCCGGCCGGTCCCACCCGGCGGGTGCCCCTCGGCCTTGTCGCCGGGGCCCGCAGCGGTGACAAGGGCGGGAACGCCAACGTCGGCGTCTGGGTGCGCTCGGACGAGGCCTGGCGGTGGCTCGCACACACCCTGACCGTCGACACCTTCCGGCACCTCATACCCGAGAGCCGTGAACTGACCGTCACCGGGCATCTCCTGCCCAACCTCCGCGCCGTCAACTTCACCGTCGAAGGCATCCTCGGCCGGGGTGTGGCCGCCCAACACCGTTTCGACCCCCAGGCCAAGGCCCTCGGCGAATGGCTTCGCTCCCGCCACCTGGACATCCCGGAGGCCCTGCTGTGACGGTCATCGAGACCACGCTCGACACCCACACCCCCGACTACCGGGCGAACCGCGACACCATGCTCGCCAAGCTCACCGACCTGGAGGCCGAGCACGCCAAGGCCCTCGCGGGCGGCGGCGACAAGTACGTCGCATGGCACCGGGCACGCGGCAAACTCCTCGCCCGCGAGCGCATCGAACTCCTCCTCGACCCCGACACGCCGTTCCTTGAGCTGTCGCCGCTGGCCGCCTGGGGCAGCGACTACGCCGTCGGCGCCTCGCTGGTCACCGGGATCGGGGTCGTCGAAGGCGTGGAGTGCCTGATCACCGCCAACGACCCCACCGTGCGCGGCGGCGCCAGCAACCCCTGGTCGCTGAAGAAGGCCCTGCGCGCCAACGACATCGCCCTCGCCAACCGGCTGCCCTGCATCAGTCTGGTCGAGTCGGGAGGTGCCGATCTGCCGTCCCAGAAGGAGATCTTCATCCCCGGAGGCGCCATCTTCCGGGACCTCACCCGGCTCTCGGCCGCCGGCATCCCCACCATCGCGGTCGTCTTCGGCAACTCCACCGCCGGCGGCGCCTACATCCCCGGCATGTCCGACCACGTGATCATGGTCAAGGAGCGCGCCAAGGTCTTCCTCGGCGGACCGCCCCTGGTGAAGATGGCCACCGGCGAGGAGAGCGACGACGAGTCCCTGGGCGGCGCGGAGATGCACGCGCGCGTGTCGGGTCTCGCCGACCACCTCGCCGTCGACGAGCCGGACGCGCTGCGCCAGGCGCGCCGGGTGGTCGCCCGCCTCAACCACCGCAAGGCGCACCAGGATCCGGGCCCGGCAGAACCCCCCAAGTACCCCGCAGACGAACTCCTGGGCATCGTCCCAGGCGACCTCAAGGTCCCCTTCGACCCGCGCGAGGTGATCGCCCGGCTCGTCGACGCCTCCGACTTCGACGAGTTCAAGCCGCTGTACGGGACCAGCCTGACGACGGGCTGGGCCACCCTGCACGGCTATCCCGTGGGGGTGCTGGCGAACGCACAGGGCGTCCTGTTCTCCGCGGAGTCGCAGAAGGCCGCCCAGTTCATCCAGCTCGCCAACCAGCGGGACATCCCGCTCCTCTTCCTGCACAACACCACCGGCTACATGGTCGGCAAGGAGTACGAGCAGGGCGGGATCATCAAGCACGGCGCGATGATGATCAACGCGGTCAGTAACTCGAAAGTCCCGCACATCTCGGTCCTCATGGGCGCCTCCTACGGCGCCGGCCACTACGGCATGTGCGGGCGCGCCTACGACCCCCGTTTCCTGTTCGCCTGGCCCAGCGCCAAGTCGGCAGTCATGGGCCCGCAGCAGCTCGCCGGCGTGCTGTCGATCGTCGCCCGCCAGTCGGCCGCCGCGAAGGGACAGCCGTACGACGAGGACGGCGACGCTGCCCTGCGCGCCATGGTCGAGCAGCAGATCGAGTCCGAGTCGCTGCCCATGTTCCTGTCCGGGCGGCTGTACGACGACGGGGTCATCGACCCGCGCGACACCCGCACCGTCCTCGGCCTGTGCCTGTCCGCCATCCACACCGCCCCCTACGAGGGCGCGCGGGGCGGCTTCGGCGTCTTCCGGATGTGAGGGATCACATGATTTCGACTCTGCTGGTCGCCAACCGGGGCGAGATCGCCTGCCGGATCTTCCGCACCTGTGCCGAACTCGGCATCCGGACCGTCGCCGTCCACTCGGACGCCGACGCGAACGCGCTCCACACGCGCGTGGCCGACACCGCGGTACGACTGCCGGGCGCCACGCCCGCGGACACCTACCTGCGCGGCGACGTGGTGGTGAAGGCCGCCGTGAGCGCCGGCGCGGACGCCGTGCACCCCGGGTACGGCTTCCTCTCCGAGAACGCCGACTTCGCCCGCGCCGTCATCGACGCCGGCCTGGCCTGGATCGGGCCGCCCCCGGAGGCGATCGAGGCGATGGCGTCCAAGACGCGCGCCAAGGAGCTGATGGGGATCGCGCCACTCGGCGAGGTCACCGAGTCCGACCTGCCGGTACTGGTGAAGGCGGCCGCGGGCGGCGGTGGGCGCGGGATGCGTGTCGTGCGCCGCCTGGAGGAGCTGACCGCCGCACTGGACAGCGCACGCGCCGAGGCCGCGAGCGCCTTCGGCGACGGCGAGGTCTTCGTCGAGCCCTACATCGAACGCGGCCGCCATGTGGAGGTGCAGATCCTCGCCGACGCGCACGGCACGGTGTGGCCGCTGGGCACCCGCGACTGCTCACTCCAGCGCAGACACCAGAAAGTGATCGAGGAAGCGCCGGCGCCCGGGCTAGCGGAAGGGCTCATGAAGGAGCTGTACGCGCTGGCCGTGCGCGCCGCCCGCGCCGTCGCCTACGTCGGCGCGGGCACCGTCGAGTTCCTCGTCGCCGACGGAAGGGCGCACTTCCTGGAGATGAACACCCGCCTCCAGGTGGAACACCCCGTCACCGAGGCCGTCTTCGGCATCGACCTGGTCGCCGAACAGATCCGCGTCGCCGAGGGCCACGCCCTCCCGCTCGAAGCCCCCCGGGCGCACGGCCACGCGATCGAGGCCCGCCTCTACGCCGAGGACCCCGCCCGCGACTGGGCCCCGCAGACCGGCACCCTGCACCGCCTCACCGTCCCCGGCAGCGTCCGCCTGGACACCGGCTACACCGACGGCGACGAGATCGGCGTCCACTACGACGCGATGCTCGCGAAAGTGATCGCGCACGCCCCCACACGCGCGGAAGCGCTGCGCACGCTGGCGCACGCGCTCGACAACGCCACCCTGCACGGCCCCACCACCAACCGCGACCTCCTCGTCCGCTCCCTGCGCCACGAGGAGTTCACCGAGGCCCGCATGGACACCGGCTTCTACGACCGCCACCTCACCACCCTCACGGCGCCCGCCCCCGATCCGCACGCCCCCCTCGCGGCCGCCCTGGCCGACGCCCACGGCCGCTCCCGCTTCGGCGGCTGGCGCAACGTTCCCTCCCAGCCGCAGACCAAGCGCTACCTGATGGCAGGCGAGGAACACGAGGCCCACTACCGGCACACGCGCGAGGGCCTCACGGCAGAGGGCGTACGGGTCGTGCACGCGAGCGCGCATCTGGTCGTACTCGAAGTGGACGGCGTACGCCGGAAGTTCGAGGTGACCACATACGGCGACCAGGTCCACGTCAACAACACCGCCCTCACCGCGCTACCCCGCTTCCCCGACCCGAAGGCCCAACTGGCGCCGGGGTCCTTGCTGGCACCGATGCCGGGGACGGTGGTCCGGGTGGCAGAGGGCCTGGCGGAAGGGGCCGCCGTAGAGGTCGGCCAGCCCCTGCTGTGGCTGGAGGCGATGAAGATGCAGCACCAGATCACAGCACCGGTCACGGGCACGCTGAGCGAGCTGAAGGTGGTACTCGGGCAGCAGGTGGAGCCCGGCTCTCTCCTGGCAGTGGTCAGAGCGCCCCTTTAGGGGCGCGGGGCAGTACCGATATGCGGCTACCGCCACGTGAGCACGACCAGCCACGACGATCCCGCACGCGAAGGAGCCACGTTGACCCCCCAAATCGAATCCGACGAGCACAAGGCACTCCGCGAAGCGGTGGCCACCCTCGGCAAGAAGTACGGCCGCGACTACATCACCCGCACCATCGCCGAAGGCAAGGCCCCCACCGAACTCTGGCAAGAAGCAGGCAAACTCGGCTACCTAGGCGTCAACCTCCCGGAGGAGTACGGAGGCGGCGGAGGCGGCATCAGCGACCTGTCCATCGTGCTCGAAGAGCTGGGCGCCGCGGGTTCCCCGCTCCTCATGCTCGTGGTCTCACCCGCCATCTGCGGCACAGTGATCGCCCGCTTCGGAACCGACGCCCAGAAGACCCGCTGGCTCCCCGCGCTAGCGGACGGCTCACGCCTGATGGCCTTCGGCATCACCGAACCCGACGCCGGCTCCAACTCCCACCGCATCACCACCACCGCCCGCCGCGACCCGGACACCGGCGACTGGCTGCTCACCGGCCGCAAGGTCTTCATCTCCGGCGTCGACATGGCCGACGCCGTCCTGATCGTCGGCCGTACCGAAGACGCCCGCACCGGACGCCTCAAGCCCTGCCTGTTCATCGTCCCGGCAAACGCCGAGGGCTTCCACAAGCACCCCATCGACATGGAACTCAACGCTGCGGAGAAGCAGTTCGAACTGGTTCTCGACGACGTACGGCTGCCCGCAGACGCACTCGTCGGCGACGAGGACGCGGGCCTGCTGCAACTGTTCGCCGGACTCAACCCGGAGCGGATCATGACGGCCGCCTTCGCGATCGGCATGGGGCGCTACGCACTGTCCAAGGCGATCGAGTACGCGCGCGACCGTACCGTCTGGAAGACCCCCATCGGCGCCCACCAGGCCATCGCACACCCCCTCGCCCAGGCACACATCGACCTTGAACTCGCGCGCCTGATGATGCAGAAGGCGGCCCATCTGTACGACGCAGGGGACGACATCGGCGCAGGCGAGGCCGCCAACATGGCCAAGTACGCGGCGGGCGAGGCATGCGTCCGCGCGGTCGACCAGGCCGTGCACACCCTCGGCGGCAACGGACTCACCCGGGAATTCGGACTCGCTTCGTTGATAACGGCCGCGCGTGTGGCTCGTATTGCTCCGGTGAGCAGGGAGATGATTCTCAACTACGTCTCCCACCAGACTCTCGGCCTTCCCAAGTCGTACTAGGCCACCCACTGGCACTGGCAGCCGCCTGGAGGAACCGTGTTCCGCAGCGAGTACGCAGACGTTCCGCCCGTAGAACTCCCCATCCACGAGGCGGTGCTGGGCCGGGCCGCCGAGTTCGGTGACACGCCCGCCCTGATCGACGGCACCGACGGCACCACCCTCACGTACGAACAACTGGACCGGTTCCACCGCAGGATCGCGGCCGCGTTCGCCGACGCGGGCGTCCGCAAGGGCGATGTGCTCGCCCTGCACAGCCCCAACACGGTCGCCTTCCCCACGGCGTTCTACGCCGCCACGCGCGCGGGCGCCTCCGTCACCCTCGTGCACCCGCTCGCCACACCAGAGGAGTTCGCCAAACAGCTCAAGGACTCCGCGGCCCGCTGGATCGTCACCGTCTCACCGCTGCTGGAAGCGGCCCGCCGGGCAGCCGAACTCGCCGGCGGCGGCGTAGCCGAGATCTTCGTCTGCGACAGCGCACCCGGGCACCGCTCCCTGATCGACATGCTCGCCGGCGACGCCCCCGAACCACAGGTCGACATCGACCCCGCCGAGGACATCGCCGCACTGCCGTACTCCTCCGGCACCACCGGCATCCCCAAGGGCGTGATGCTCACCCACCGCCAGATCGCCACCAACCTCGTCCAGCTGGAGCCGGCCGTCCCGGCGGCCCCCGGCGACCGCGTCCTCGCCGTGCTCCCGCTCTTCCACATCTACGGCCTCACCGCACTGATGAACGCGCCCCTGCGCAAGGGCGCAACCGTCGTCGTACTGCCCCGATTCGACCTGGAGACCTTCCTCGCGGCGATCCAGAACCACCGCATCACCGGCCTGTACGTCGCCCCGCCGATCGTCCTCGCCCTCGCCAAGCACCCGCTGGTCGAGCAGTACGACCTGTCCTCCCTGAAGTACGTCATGAGCGCCGCCGCACCCCTGGACGCCCGCCTCGCCGCCGCCTGCTCCGAGCGCCTCGGCCTGCCACCCGTCGCACAGGCCTACGGCATGACGGAACTCTCGCCCGGCACCCACGTCGTCCCGCTCCACGCCATGCACCAGGCACCGCCCGGCACCGTCGGCAAGCTCATCGCCGGCACCGAGATGCGGATCGTCTCCCTCGACGACCCGCACAAGGACCTCGGCACCGGCGAACCCGGCGAGATCCTCATCCGCGGCCCCCAGGTCATGAAGGGCTACCTCGGCCGCCCCGACGCCACCGCCGCGATGATCGACACGGACGGCTGGCTGCACACCGGCGACGTCGGCCACGTCGACGCCGACGGCTGGCTGTTCGTCGTCGACCGGGTCAAGGAACTCATCAAGTACAAGGGCTTCCAGGTGGCCCCCGCCGAACTGGAGGCACTCCTGCTCACCCACCCGGGCATCGCCGACGCCGCAGTCGTCGGCGCCTACAACGAGGACGGCAACGAGATCCCGCACGCCTTCGTCGTCCGCCAGCACACCGCCCACGAGCTCACCGAGAACGAGACCATGCTCTACGTCGCCGAACGCGTCGCACCCTACAAACGCGTCCGCAAGGTCACCTTCGTCGCCGGAGTGCCCCGCGCGGCCTCCGGGAAAATACTCCGCCGCGAACTGCGCGCACTGGGCGAAACCGGGCGGACCGGGGAACCCGGGGAGCGGCCATGACGTTGATCGGCCAGACACGCGCGCGTGCCGTCGCCACCCTCAGCCTCGACTCCACCCCCACCCGCAACGCCCTGTCCGCGGCCCTCGTCACCGAACTCGCCGAAGCCCTCACCGACTGCGCCAAGGACCCCGGGATCCGCGCGGTCGTCCTCACCCACACCGGTACCACCTTCTGCGCCGGCGCCGACCTGCGCGACCCGCCCCACCCCGACGCGCTCGTCGGCCTCCTGCGCCAGATCGTCGAACTCCCCAAACCGGTCGTCGCCCGGATCACCGGCCACGTCCGCGCCGGCGGCCTCGGCCTCCTCGCCGCCTGCGACATCGCGGCCGCCGCCACCGACGCCACCTTCGCCTTCACCGAGGTACGCATCGGAGTGGCCCCCGCCGTCATCTCCCTGACCCTCCTCCCACGCACCGACCCCCGCGCCCTCGCCCGCTACTACCTCACCGGCGAACGCTTCGAAGCCCCCGAGGCCGTACGCCTCGGCCTCCTCACCGCCACCGCCGACGACGTCGACACCGCCCTCGAACCCATCCTCGACGGCCTCCGCCGCTCCGCCCCCCAGGCCCTGACCGAGACGAAACAGCTGCTCACAGCTAGGGTGCTGGAAACATTCGACCGGGACGCGGCCGCCCTGACCGCCCTCTCGGCCCGGCTGTTCTCCTCCGACCAGGCCCGCGAGGGGATGACGGCCTTCCTCGAACGACGGGATGCGGCGTGGGTGGTGTGAGTACGGCTGGCGCGAGTACGGCGGAACACGCGCGCGGACCTCAACAGGACCGCGCCCCCAAACAGGACCGCAGCCGGGCCACCCGGCAACGGCTCCTGGAAGCCGCCGTGGCCTGCCTCGCCGAACACGGCTGGGCAGGCTCCACGGTCGCCGTCGTCGCCGAACGCGCCGGCGTCTCCCGAGGCGCCGCCCAGCACCACTTCCCGACCCGCGAGGACCTCTTCACCGCCGCCGTCGAATACGTCGCCGAAGAACGCTCCACGGCCCTGCGCGCCCTGTTCCCGCAGGGCGCCGCCGACGACCGCCGAGCCGTGGTCCACGCCCTCGTCGACCTCTACACCGGCCCCCTCTTCCGCGCCGCCCTCCACCTCTGGGTAGCCGCCTCCGACGAGGACCACCTCCGCCCCCGGGTCACCGAACTCGAAGCCCGAGTCGGCCGCGAGACCCACCGCATCGCCGTGGACCTCCTGTCCGCCGACGAATCCCGTCCGGGCACCCGCGAAACGGTCCAGGGCCTCCTGGACATGGCGAGGGGCCTGGGCCTGGCCAACCTGCTGACGGACGACGGGGCGAGGCGGGAGCGGGTGGTGGCCCAATGGGCGGCGCTGCTGGACGAGGTCCTGGGCTGAGCGCCGTTGGGGGCGCGGGGCTGTACCCGATGCGCGGCTACCGCCGCGTGGGCGCGACCAACCCCCACCCGCCCGCACCCGCCCGCACCCGCCAAGTCACCGTCAGAGGCAGCTCAGTGGGAGATATCCGCATACCCGGCGATGTCCTGAGGCTTCCTCGGCCCCGGCCCCACATACTCCGCCGACGGCCGCACCAACCGCCCCGTCCGCTTCTGCTCAAGAATGTGCGCCGACCACCCGGCAGTGCGCGCACACGTGAACATCGACGTGAACATGTGGGCCGGCACCTCCGCGAAGTCCAGCATGATCGCCGCCCAGAACTCCACGTTGGTGGCCAGCACACGATCCGGCCGACGGTTGTGGAGTTCCTCCAGCGCGGCCTTCTCCAACGCCTCCGCGATCTCGAACCGCGGCGCCCCCAGCTCCCGCGCCGTCCGCCGCAGCACCCGCGCCCGCGGATCCTCCGCCCGGTACACCCGGTGCCCGAACCCCATCAGCCGCTCACCCCGGTCCAGCGCACCCTTGACGTAGGCCTCCGCGTCCCCGGTCCGCTCGATCTCCTCGATCATCCCCAGCACCCGGGACGGCGCACCCCCGTGCAACGGCCCCGACATCGCGCCCACCGCACCCGACAGCGCCGCGGCCACATCCGCACCCGTGGAAGCGATGACCCGGGCGGTGAACGTGGACGCGTTCATGCCGTGCTCGGCGGCGGAGGTCCAGTACGCGTCCACGGCCGCGACATGCCGGGGGTCCGGCTCACCGCGCCAGCGGATCATGAACCGCTCCACCACCGAGTTCGCCTTGTCGATCTCCCGCTGCGGCACCATCGCCAGCCCCTGCCCGCGCGCGGACTGGGCGACGTACGACAGCGCCATGACCGCGGCCCGCGCCAGATCCTCCCGGGCCTGCTCCGCGTCGATGTCGAGGAGCGGTTTCAGCCCCCACACCGGGGCGAGCATGGCGAGCGCCGACTGGACGTCCACCCGGATGTCACCCGAATGGACCGGGATCGGGAACGGCTCGGCGGGCGGCAGACCGGGATTGAAGGCGCCGTCGACCAGCAGCCCCCAGACGTTCCCGAACGAGACGTGCCCGACCAGATCCTCGATGTCGACGCCCCGGTACCGCAGGGCGCCACCCTCCTTGTCCGGTTCGGCGATCTCCGTCTCGAACGCAACGATTCCTTCGAGCCCAGGTACGAAGTCGGACATGGGGCGGCTCCTCAATGAGGTGTACGGCGGAGGCATCTGCACCATAACCCCGAGTGCCAGAGTTGGGGAGCCCAGCGGCACTCAGTGCCACAGCAGCTCTGGGCCACATGTGCCCCCGACCCATATGCGCATACGGC
Organism: Streptomyces sp. NPDC111744; assembly: GCF_055634995.1. Taxonomy (NCBI): domain Bacteria; kingdom Bacillati; phylum Actinomycetota; class Actinomycetes; order Kitasatosporales; family Streptomycetaceae; genus Streptomyces; species Streptomyces sp. NPDC111744. Next base: position 141,025 of record NZ_JBVKCG010000008.1, on the reverse strand, counting down.
AAGATGACCGCGTGACCGACCCCGACGCCGCCGCCTCCGACCACATCCTCAACCCCGCGCTGATGCGCAAGCACTACCGGGCCGAGGGCCTCGACGAGCACGACCTGGCCGCACATCCCATGGACCAGTTCACCCGCTGGTTCGAACAAGCCGTGCGCGCGGCGGCCGACGGCATGATCTACGAACCCAACGCGATGATCGTCTCCACCGCCGACGCCCAGGGCCACCCCAGCTCACGCACGGTCCTGATGAAGCAGTACGACGCCCAGGGCTTCGTCTTCTACACCAACTACGACTCCCGCAAGGCCCAGGACCTCGCCGCGAACCCCCATGTCTCGCTGCTCTTCCCCTGGCACGCGATCGCCCGTCAGATCATCGTCACCGGCACCGCCCGCCGCACCGGCCGCGACGAGACCGCCGCCTACTTCCGCACCCGCCCGCACGGCTCCCAGCTCGGGGCCTGGGCCAGCGCCCAGTCCTCGGTCATCCACTCCCGCACCGGACTCGACACCGCCTACGCCGAACTGAGCGCGCGCTACCCCGAGGGCGAACAGGTCCCGGTCCCCCCGCACTGGGGCGGCTTCCGCATCGCACCCCGCACGGTGGAGTTCTGGCAGGGCCGCCACAACCGCCTCCACGACCGCCTCCGCTACGTCACCGCCCCCGACGGCACCTGGCACGTGGAACGCCTCAGCCCCTGAAACGCAGACGACCCGCGAGCACGTGGTCCCTCCGCCTGACGGCGAAGAAGCCGGCCGGACGTACCGGCGAGCTCGCGGGTCGGGTGACTGCGTTGGATTGGCCGGCTGCGTGCGTCTCGCACACGCTGGTCCGGCACCGCACTCGTGTGGTGACGGGCGCTAGCCCGCAGCCACCTCCGACGTCCGGTGTGCATACATGCTCCGAACCACCTCCTTTCCTCGGTGCTCCACACCTTACGAAGCACGCTGGAGGTGCTCAAGGGGTTTTCTGGAGATGTCGGCAGGGCCGCCTCCGGCCGCGTGGTGCAGCCGTACGATCGAGCGAGGCCGACGCCCACGGCGCCCGTTGTCTCACGGGTCCTCTCACTTCTCCGCGCTACCGGCTTCGTGCTGGGCGCTTGTGGACGCATCGGCGTGCCCGCCGGGCCCGTCGGCAGCGTCCGGGGTCTCTGCCTGGCCGCGCTCTCCCGACCCTCCGTTGTCGGCGCCGGTCTGGGCTCCCTGCTGGATGTTGTCGGTGTCCGGGCCGGCCGGTTCCGGCGGAGTGTCCTGCTGGACGAGGGACGCGGCGGGTGCCGCGCTCGCGCTGGACGCTGCTGCCACGGACCCGACGCCGGCCCCGCCGAGAGCCAGGACGCCGACCGCCGTAGCCGCGATCTTGCGGTTGACCTTCATGATGTCCGCCTTCCGAACGGATCGATGTCACTGATACCGCCAGTGTGCGAAGCGGCCCATGAGGCGACCGTGTGCGGTCCATGTGAACCGCTGACATGGTGAACCGGCCCCTGCTCACGGGGCGGAGTGAGCGGGAGTTCCATGCGGACTCGGGCGCCTCCGTCGGCGGGATTGTCCGCTGTCACGCTGCCGCCGTGCGCCTCGGCGATGGACCGTACGATCGCCAGGCCCAGGCCGGCGCCGCCGCTCTTGCGGGCTCGTGCGGCATCGGCACGGCGGAATCGCTCGAAGGCGAACGGGAGGAACGCGGGCGGGAACCCGGGCCCGTTGTCGCGGACCTCGATCACGGCGGTCCCCGCTTCGGGTTCAGCGGTGAGCGCCACGTCGATGACGCCGCCGTCCGGGGTGTGGCGCAGGGCGTTGTCGAGGAGGTTGTCCACCGCCTGACGCACCCGGTCGGGATCGGCCACGACCCGCACCCGGGTGTCCGCCCGCACGTTCAGGCGGACACCGCGCGTCTCGGCGCGCGCTGAGGCCGCGTGGACCGCCCTGGTCAGGACGTCGGCCGGGGCCATCGGTTCGGATCGTATGAAGGCGCGGCCCTCGTCCGCGCGGGCCAGCAGCAACAGGTCCTCGGCCAGCCGGACCAGCCGGTCGGTGTCGGCCGCCGCCGCGGTGATCGCCGCCATCAGCGCCTCGCGCGATCGGCCCGGCCGGCTCGCCAGCTCCAGCTCGGCCCTCAGCGTCGTCAACGGCGTGCGCAGCTCGTGGCCGGCGTCGGCGACGAGGCTGCGTTCGCGGTCCAGGGCCCGGGCAAGGCGGTCCAGCACCGCGTTCATGGTGGCCGCCAGCGTCGCGATCTCATCGCGGGTCTCGGGCACCTGCAGCCGGGCTCCGGTGTCCTGTTCGGAGATGTCCGCCAGACGGCGCCGCATCCGTTCCACGGGGCGCAGCGCGGAGCCGGTCAGTACGTAGGCGCCGAGCCCGGCGAGAGCGACAGCGGGCGGCCCGGCGATCCAGAGCGCGGTGCTGGTGCGTGCCGTGGCCTCTTCCACCAGATGGGAGCCGGTGCCCACCACGACGAGGACCGGCCGGGCGCCGTTGCGGGCCGGTACGGCCAGCATCCGGAATTTCTCTCCCTCGATCATGGCGGTGAACCTCACCGGCATGCGGGCGGCGGCCCGCCGTTGCGTGGCGTCTGCCAGCGGTTGACGGCCGGCCGGATCGGTGGTCGCCAGCACCGTGCCATCGAGGGAAAGAACCCGCGTGATGTCGTCGGATGCCGGGTTCTGGCCCTGCTGATCCCCTTGCCGGCCGCTGTCCTGGCCTTCGGGAGGTGGGGGCGGGGGGAGTGGGGGGAGCGGTCCGGCGGACTCAAGGCGCACGACCTCTGCATCGGCCCGTGCGCGCAGCGTGGAGTCCAGGGACCTGTTCATACCTGCCGTCAGCTGCTGGACGAACAGCAGCCCTGCCGTGGCGATCACGACCGCTGTGCTCAGCGCGAACAGCACAGCCAGCCGCCACCTGAGCGGCATGACCGCTCATCCGCCTTTCGCCGGAATCGAGGCCCGCAGCCGGTACCCGGCTCCGCGCACGGTCTCCAGATGGGATTCCCCGCCCGGCTCGTCGATCTTGCGCCGCAGATACGCCACGTACTGGTCGACGACGTTGGACACCCCGTCGTAGGCGAAGTCCCACACGTGTTCCAGAATCCGCGTGCGGGTCAGCACATCCTGGGGATACCGCAGGAACAGCTCCAGCAGCGCAAACTCCTTGGGCGACAGCTGAAGCTCCGCCTGCCCGCGCCAGACCCGCCGGCTGGACGGGTCCAGCCGCAGATCCCCCACGGCAAGCAGCGCGGGCCGCTCTCCCGCCCCCCGCCGTACCAGCGCCCGCAGCCGCGCGAACAGCTCGGCAAAGCTGAAGGGCTTCGTCAGGTAGTCGTCCGCGCCCGAGTCCAGCCCCCGCACCCGGTCGCGGATCGCGTCCCGGGCGGTCAGCAGCAAAACCGGCGACCAGCACCCGTCGGCCCGCAGCCTGCGGCACACCTCGAATCCGTCGAAACCCGGCAGCATCACATCCAGCACGATCACGTCGTACGGGCTCTCCTGTCCCCGCCACACCGCCTCCGGACCGTCCCCGGCGACATCGACGGCATACCCCTCCTCACACAGCCCGCGCTGCAGCAGCGCCGCCGTGCGGACCTCGTCCTCGACCACCAGAACCCGCACACCACCACCGTAGGAGCAGCCGTATGTGAACGGCGTGTGAGACGGTCCCGCAACTGGCGTGGACGGGCGACCGCCTGGCGTATGTCGCCCGAACGGACCCGGGGTCTGCTATGTGCCGTACTGGAGCTTGCCAGGTTGGACGTATGGCCGCCGCCCCACCTAGCTTTCGGGGCATGACAAAGCGGCAGGTGATTCTCGGTGGTTCCGTGTTCGAGGAGCAGATCGGGTATGCGCGGGCGGTGGTGGACGGGGACTGGGTGCATGTGTCCGGGACCACCGGGTTCGACTATGCGGCCATGACCATCTCCGAGGATGTGGTGGAGCAGGCCGAGCAGTGTCTGCGGAACATCGGGGCGGCGCTGGCCGAGGCCCGGTGTGGTTTCAAGGATGTGGTGCGGGTGCGGTATCTGCTGCCCGTGCGGGAGGATTTCGAGCCGTGCTGGCCGGTGTTGCGGCGGGTGTTCGGGGATGTGCGGCCGGCCGCGACGATGATGGTGTGCGGGCTGGCGGATCCCCGGATGAAGATCGAGATCGAGGTGTACGCGCGGCTGGCGGCCGGAGGGGAGGGGGACGCGTGAGTGGTGTGCTGAGGTTCGTTCCCGTGGGTGGGGACGAGGCGCTGGAGGAGTGGCGGTATGTGCACAACGTCGTGGTGCCGCCTGCCGCGATGTCGGCGGCGGAGGCGCGGGAGCGGCTGGCGCGCGGGTACCGGCTGGAGAACGCGTATCTCGGGGACGTTCTCGTGGGGTGCTCGACGGTGCGGCCCGTGGTCGGCGGGGCGGTGACCGTGATCGCGCGGGTGTTGCCGGGGTTTCGGGGGCGGGGGTTCGGTAAGGCGTTGTACGAGCGTGGGCTCGCGCACGCGCGTGTGCAGGGCGCCGAGGCCGTCGAGACGTGTGTGCTGGCGGTCAACGAGGACGGGCTGCGGTTCGCCGGTCGGTGCGGGTTCGTCGAGGTCGAGCGGTATGTGCTCGACGGAGGGAACGATGAGTGGGTGGATCTTCGGCTGGGGCTGTGAGCGTCGGCTTGCAACGATTCCTTCAATCTTGCGGGAACACGGTGTGGGTTGCGTCACGTTCCAGTTGAATGAAGGGCAGCGAGGAACCGACGCGCCGTGCGTGCGGACGCAGCCTGATGGGGGTCCAGGTGAGTGCTTCCCGGCGTAGTGGGACCACCGACGAGCTGGGGCCCGACGAGCCCGAGCCGGAACCGGAGCGGGATGGTCCGGAGGACTCGGGCGGGTCGGATCTGCTCGCGGCGCTCCTTGACGGCATGGACGCGGCCCTGTGTGCGTTCGACGCGGACGGCGTGGTCACCCACTGGAACCGTGAGGCCGAGCGGATCCTGGGGTGGACGGCGGCGGAGGCGGTGGGCCGGCACGGGTTCGCCGGGTGGGCGGTGCGTGAGGCGGACGCCGACGAGGTCGAGGGGCGGCTGCTGTCGGCCATGCACGCCCCGGGGCGTCAGGTGCACGAGTTCGCGCTGCTCACGAAGGACGGCGGGCGGGTGCTCGTAAGGACGCAGTCGGCGGCCGTGCGTGGCCCGGACGGGAAGCCGGCGGGTGTGTACTGCGCGTTCAGTGAGGTGCATGCGCAGATCGACCTTGAGCGGTCGATCGCGCTGAGCGAGGCGCTGTTCGAGGACGCGGCCTGGGGTGTCGTCCTCGTGGACGCGGATCTGCGGCCGGCCGTGGTCAACGCGCATGCGGCGCGGGCGCTCGGGATCGGGCGTACGTCGGCGCTGGGGCGGCCGCTCGGGGAGTTGCTCGCGCAGGGTGTGGAGGAACTGGAGGGCGCGCTCACGCATGTGCTGGCCGAGGGTGCGCCGCCGGCGCCGGCCGAGATGTGGGTGAGTGTGCGGACGGCTGAGGGTGATCAGCGGCGCTGCTGGCGGTCCGGGTTCCTGCGGCTGGCGTCGCCGCTCGCGGAGGAGCCGGTGCCGCTCGGGGTGGGCTGGTTGTTCCTGGACGTCACGGAGGGGAAGCAGGCGGAGCAGGAGGCGTCGATGCTGCGCTTCCGTGCGAACCAGTTGCATCGTGCGGCCCGCGCGGCCGCGGACTGCGAGGATCCGGTGGAGGCGGCCACCGTCCACCTGGACTTCGCGCTGGCCGGTTTCGCCGATCATGCGGTGGTCGACCGGGTGGTGGGCGGTGCCCGGGCGGACGGGGACGTGGGTGAGGTACGGCTGGTGCGGATCGCGGCCACGCCCTCCGGGACGCCGGGGCCGAGCCTGCTGACTGGGGCCGCGGGGCTGCCGGTGCGCTACGAGGAGGGGCATCCGGCGCTGCAGTGCGTGGCGCGGGCCGGGAGTGTGCGGGCGGACGCCGGTTCGGTGCCTGCTGACCGTGCGCGGGCGTGGGCGCTGGACCGGCAGTGGCCGGGGGACGCGGTGCACGCGTTGTGCGCGGTGCTGCGCAGCCGGGGGCGGACGCTGGGCGTGCTGACGTTTCTCCGTGGGTCGGGGCGCAGCCGTTTCGAGCGTGTGGACGCGACGTACGCGGAGGACGTGGCCGTGCGGATCGCCACGGCGCTGGATCTGGCCCAGCTGGCGAAGGAGAGGCAGCAGTAGGGGCGTCTCAGTGCTGTCTCAGTGCTGGTAGAAGATCCGGTCGCGGTACTCCTCGAACACGCGGGCGTTCCACTCGTGGCCGCCGTCGACGTTGCCGGAGCGCAGCAGCGGGGGTTCGAGGCCGCGGTCGGCGAGGGTGGCCGCGGTGGTGGCCAGGACCGCCTGGAGCAGGGCGCTGGTGACGACGGTGGAGGCGGGGGCGAAGGGCGCCGGGATGGTGTCGAGGGTGAGTTCGGCGTCCCCGATGGCGATCTTCGAGTCGAGTACGACGTCGCAGTGGTCCTTGAGGTACGTGCCGGAGGAGTGCCGGGACGTGGTCTGCGCCGCGTACGCCACGGAGGTCACGCCGATGACCTTGGCGCCGCGCGTGCGGGCGCCGGCGGCCATCTCGACGGGGAGGGCGTTGCGGCCGGAGAGGGAGATGATCACCAGGGTGTCGCCGGCGCGCAGGGGTGAGGTGTCGAGGACGGCGGTGGCGAGTCCGTCGACGCGTTCCAGGCGGGAGCCGAGGGTCGCGGGCATCACGTCGACGCCGACGAGGCCGGGGGCCGCCAGGAGGTTCATGAGGGCGAGGCCGCCCGCGCGGTAGACGACGTCCTGGGCGGCGAGGGAGGAGTGCCCGGCGCCGAAGGCGAACAGCCGGCCGCCGGCGGCGACGGTGTCGGCGAGGAGGGTGCCGGCGGCGGTGATGGCGTCGGCCTCCTCGTCGCGGACGCGTTGCAGGAGGCCGATCGCGGCGTCGAAGAACAGGTCGGCGGGTGTGCCGTCGCTCATGCGGTGCCCCTTTGCGCGGTCGACGCCAATGTCTGTGTCGCGGATGTCTGTGTCGCGGATCACCCTCCGGTCTGGACCATCTCGGTGTCAATACGGCCGGGGGCGGCAGCGGTGGGCCGGGATGGGCGACCTCCGTTCTCCCGGCGTCCCCCGCTTGTCAGTGGGATCCGGCAGAATTGGTGACAGGGCCAGCGCACGCACGCGACCGGGCTTCGGCAGAGGTAATCGAGGGGCACGTATGTCCGGACTGATCGACACCACGGAGATGTATCTCCGCACCATCCTCGAGCTTGAAGAGGAAGGCGTGGTCCCGATGCGCGCCCGCATCGCGGAGCGGCTCGACCAGAGCGGGCCGACGGTGAGCCAGACGGTGGCGCGGATGGAGCGGGACGGTCTGGTCTCCGTCGCCAGCGACCGCCATCTGGAGCTGACCGACGAGGGTCGCCGGCTGGCGACGCGTGTGATGCGCAAGCACCGGCTCGCCGAGTGCCTGCTGGTCGATGTGATCGGCCTGGAGTGGGAGCAGGTGCACGCCGAGGCGTGTCGCTGGGAGCATGTGATGAGCGAGGCCGTGGAGCGGCGGGTGCTGGAGCTGCTGCGCCACCCGACCGAGTCGCCGTACGGCAATCCGATCCCGGGTCTGGAGGAGCTGGGCGAGAAGGACGGCGCGGACCCGTTCCTCGACGAGGGCATGGTGTCGCTGGCCGACCTGGACCCGGGCGCGGACGGCAAGACCGTGGTCGTACGCAGGATCGGCGAGCCCATCCAGACGGACGCGCAGCTGATGTACACGCTGCGGCGGGCGGGTGTGCAGCCCGGTTCGGTGGTGAGCGTGACGGAGGCGGCCGGCGGGGTGCTGGTGGGAAGCGGCGGCGAGGCGGCCGAGCTGGAGGCGGACGTCGCCTCCCATGTGTTCGTCGCCAAGCGCTGAGTACTGAAACCAGACCGTCGTTCAACTTCCGCTGCTGGTGGGGCAGTTGACACCTCTCTTCGTCGTCTCTCCCGGGTTTGTCGAACGTGTCGAATCCAGGATTCAGTGCGTCGAATCGCAGCGCCGGAACGGTTCGCGTGCGAGGCTGTCGCGAGAGGCATATGACCTGAGGGGGCGGGGAGGATGTGCCGAAGACATGGAAACGGACCTGGGGTTGGCCCCGGCACCCTTCGGTGCCGGGGCCTGTCCTCCCCAGTGCTGACCCGGAGCCCCGAGCTCTCAGGGTCATCCCCACGGACCGTCTTCCCCGAGCGGTCCGCCCCCCGCAGAAGAAATCCCCCTGGTGGCGCCGATCATGCCTGGGGAGGGGTCACTCGAACGAGGGGTGTTGCCTGCAGGGACCCGATTTTCGAATAGGTATTCGATAGTCTGCAGTGGTACCGAAGCATCACGAAGCGATACGAGGCGACACTAGGCACGCGGAGCTAGGGGGGTGCCAGGCTCATGGCACGACGCATCGACGTGACAGGAGCCGGCGGCGTACACCTCGCCGCCTGGGAGTTCGCGGACCCGCCCAAGCAGGGCGGCCCGGCGCGGCCGCACGGTGACCGCGCCGACCCGGACCGCTCGTCCCCCGGTGTGCTGTTACTGCACGGCCTGATGGGCCGCGCCTCGCACTGGGCCTCCACCGCCCGCTGGCTCTCCGACCGGCACCGCGCCGTCGCACTCGACCAGCGCGGCCACGGCCAGAGCGACAAGCCCCCGCAGGCCGCGTACACCCGTGAGGCGTACGTCGAGGACGCCGCGGCCGCCATCGAGCAGCTGGACCTCGCCCCGGCCGTGCTCATCGGCCACGCCATGGGTGCGCTGACCGCCTGGCAGCTAGCCGCGAAGCGCCCCGAACTGGTCCGGGGCCTGATCATCTGCGATATGCGGGCCTCCGCGCTGGGCGCGGCCTCGCAGCGCGAGTGGGCCGACTGGTTCAAGTCCTGGCCCGTCCCCTTCGCCACGCTCGCCGACGTACGCAAGTGGTTCGGCGAGGACGACCCCTGGGTGGAGCGGCCGAACCCGGCACGCGGGGAGTTCTACGCCGAGGTGATGCACGAGTGCGCCGACGGCTGGCGGCCCGTCTTCGACCCCGACCAGATGCTGAAGTCCCGGGAGACCTGGGTGTACGACGCGCACTGGGAGGAACTGGCCCAGGTGCCGTGCCCCGCGCTCGTTGTCCGCGGGGTGGACGGGGAGCTGGGGCGGGCGGAGGCACAGGAGATGGTGCGGGTCCTTTCCAAGGGGGAGTACGCGGAGGTGGCCGAGGCGGGGCATCTGTTGCCGTACGACCGGCCGGAGGCTTGGCGGGCGGCTGTGGAGCCGTTTCTCGATCGGGTGGGGGAGTGAGAGGCGCCTGTGGGGGCGGGGGCTCAGGGGGCGCTGCAGTCACCCCTTGCTTACAGCCGTAAGGATCTCCGGCAAGCTCGCCGCCGCGAGCGGTGCCGCCAGGCGCAGCCCCGTCCACGTGATCGCCGCCCCGTAGGCCGCCCCCACCGGTAGCAGCGCCCACGTCCAGTCCTCGCCGCCCGCGCTCACGTTCAACGCGATCGTCAGGGCGATGACGGGGGCGCACAGCAGGGCCGCCGAGACCATGCCGCCGAAGATGGCGATCCAGGCGAGGCCGGTCTGGCCGGGGGCGACGTTCTTGTGGCCCTCCTGGGGGATGGAGTACGGGAAGCGGGCCGATGTCCAGGCGCCGGTCGCCAGCATCGCGCCGAGCAGGGCGAGGGACAGGCCGAGCACCTCGGGCAGCCGGGGCCAGTCGCCCAGCAGGGCCGTGGTCAGGACGGTCACCAGCGTGGCGTACGGCAGGGTGATCACCAGCAGGGCCAGGGCCCGCCCGCGCAGTTCGACATAGGCGTCCCGCGGGGACGAGATGGTCATCGCCACCATCCAGAAGGCGGAGGTGTCCTGCCCGAACTGGTTGTACATCTGGATGCCGAGCATCCCGGCGGCGAAGCACGCGAAGTAGATCGACCCGGTGCCCTGGAGGGCGTTGAAGACGGGCACGATCAGGCCGATGGCCAGCGACGTCACCCACGCGGCCTTGGTCTTGGGGTCGCGCCAGACATAGCGCAGGCTGCGCGCCATGACCGTTCCGGTACGGCCGGCGGGGAGCAGCCGGCCGAGGCCCGCGCCGTCGGAGGAAAAACGGCTCCGGCCGGCCGAGTCGGGCGCCTGGAGCGTCGAGCCGTCCGGTGAGGTCATCAGCCGGGTCAGGGTCCGCGCCCACGCGCCGATCAGCAACGCCGACGCGGCCACGGACATGCCCAGTTGTGCGGCGGCCGTGCCGTACGAGCCCTCGCTCGCCGATTGCACCGCGCCGATCGCCGACGCCGGCGGCAGCCAGCGCACCACGTCGGTCACCGGTGTGAGTTCCCCGAGCCCGGCCGAACCGAGGCTCCGGGCACCGAAGTTGACCAGTTGCGCCCCGACCGCGATGACCAGGCCGCTCAGTACGGCCAGGTCACGACCCTTACGGCTGCTGAGCAGCCGTACGTTCGCGGCGGCCACGGCCCGCGCGAGGGCCACGCAGATCAGCAGCGCGAGGACGACCGCGACGACCGCGACACCGTACGCCGCCACCCCGTGCGCCACGGACACCGCACAGCCCACCAGCAGCAACAGCGAGAACAGCGGGCCGATACCGACCAGGGAGGCGGCCAGCAGGGCCCGTACCAGCGGTCGTGGCCGCAGCGGGAGCATCACCAGGCGGGTCGGGTCCAGGGTCTCGTCGCCGCTGGGGAAGAACAGCGGCATCACCGCCCACCCGAGCGCCAGCACGGCCGCTCCCAGCACGGCCACGGAGTCCGCGTGCGCATGCCCGCGCAGCAGGACCAGCCCCAGCAGCTGTACCGCCCCGAACAGCAGCGCGATCACGGCCGACGCGACGAACGCGGCCCGCCGGCCACCGGACTGCCGCAGCCCGTTGCGCAACAGCGACAGCTTCAGCCGTACGACGGTGGAGGTCACGTCCGTCATCGGGCCGCCCCGCCGCCCAGCCAGTCCAGGTCCGAACCGGCGTCCCGGCCGCTCGCCCCGACGAGTTCGAGGAAGGCGGCCTGGAGGGTGGTGTGCGCCCCGCGCACGTCCTCCAGGGTGCCCGTCGCGCGGATTCGTCCGGCGGCCATCACCGCCACCCAGTCGCACAGCGACTCGACGAGTTCCATGACGTGGGAGGAGAAGACGACGGTCGCGCCGGAGGCCGTGTAGCGCTCCAGGACGCCCCGGATGGTCTGCGCGGACACCGGGTCGACGCCCTCGAACGGCTCGTCCAGGAAGAGGACTTCGGGGTTGTGGAGGAGAGCCGCGGCGAGCCCGATCTTCTTGCGCATGCCGGTCGAGTAGTCGACGACGAGTTTGTGCTGGGCTCCGGCGAGATCAAGCACGTCCAGGAGCTGGGTGGCCCGCTTGTCGACCTCGGCGCCGGGCAGCCCGCGCAGCCGGCCGCTGTAGGCGAGCAGTTCGCGTCCGGAGAGCCGCTCGAAGAGTCGTAGTCCCTCGGGCAGCACGCCGATACGGGCCTTCACCGCCACCGGGTCCCGCCACACGTCGTGCCCGACGACCTCGACGCTCCCCTGATCCGGGCGGAGCAGCCCGGTCACCATGGAGAGAGTGGTGGTCTTCCCGGCCCCGTTGGGCCCGACCAGCCCGACGAACTTCCCCGCGGGCAGGGACAGATCGATCCCGCCGACGGCCACCTGCTGCCCAAAGCGTTTCCAGAGCCCACGAACACGAACGGCATCGGTCATGCCAGCACCCTAGGGGGTGGGCAGCGCCCTCAGGGGCGCGGGGGAACCGCGCACCTCAGCGGTCCCGCCCGCACGCATAGGCAAGCGCCGAGATCAACTCCTCCGCGTCCGGCAGCCACCGGTTCGCCGGTGTCGGCCGGCAGGCCCACTGCACCGCACCCCGGGAGCTGTACCGTGTCGGCGGCGCCGGCACGTACGCGCCCTCGCCCAGTGCCGTGAGGTCCAGCGACGCCGGCGACCAGCCCAGCTTCCGTACCAGCTCCGGCACCTTCACCGACCCGCCCGGCAGTACGAAGAACTGCATCCGCCGATCAGGCGTGAGCGTCACCGGCCCGAGCGTCAGCTCCATCCGCTCCATGCGTGCCAGCGCCAGAAACCCCGCCGTCTCCGGGACGGACAACGCGTCGAAGGTCCGCCCCGTCGGCAGCAGGATCGACGCCGCCGGCTGCTTCTGCCACATCCGGCGCGCCACCGTCGCACTACCGGTCGCCTGCGTCGCCCAGTCCGGGCGCGCCGCATGCGCGCCGGGCGCCGCGCACGCCACCTCCCCGCAGGAACAGCGCTGCACCCCCTCGACCGCTTCCAGCCAGGTGCCCGGGAAGACGTCCCAGTGGCGCTCCTCGGCGTAGCGTACGGCGGTCTCCAGCAGCGATTCCCCACGCTGCTTCGGAATCTGAGCGGCTTCGGTGCCGACGATCGTCTCTTCCACGCTCAACACAACTCCCGCACCCACCTGGAGTTACGGGCGTAGCGCGCGCGGGGGAGGAGCATCGATTCCGCAACCGGGGCGCATGGATGCACGTGTGGGGGCGCGCGGGAGGAACCGGGACGTGAGCGGGTAGTCAGAAGTGGGGGGTTGGCAGCGGTCGTACCCGCAATTCCGCTGCCTTTACCCGGCAATCCTCGCATGTCCCGCATTTTCGGTATGTCCGCTGGGCAGTGATCGTCAAGGCCGGATCTTTTCCCTACAGGGAGTTCGCAGGGGGTACGCCATGGCCGCAAGGCCGCTTGTCGCGCGGCAGCCGAACGAACGGTTGCAGGCGCTCATCCAGGAGGCGGGGTGCTCGAACGCCGGGCTCGCCCGCCGGGTCAACATGTGCGGTGCGGAGCACGGTCTCGACCTCCGGTACGACAAGACGTCCGTGGCCCGCTGGCTACGAGGACAGCAGCCGCGGGGCCGGGCACCGGCGATCATCGCCGAGGCGCTGGGGCGCAAGCTGGGCCGCACGGTCACGATCGACGAGATCGGCATGGCCAACGGCAAGAACCTCGCCTCGGGCGTCGGCCTGCAGTTCTCGCCGACGGTCCTGGGGGCCATCGAGCAGGTCTGCGAGCTGTGGCGCAGTGACGTGGGCCGCCGGGACTTCCTGTCCGGTTCCTCGGTCGCCGCGTCCGCGCTGGTCGAGCCCAGCCGGGACTGGCTGATCTCGGCGCCGGACGCGCAGGTGGCGCGGCAGGCCGGGCCGCGGGTCGGACCGTCGGACGTCGCGGCCGTGAAGGCCATGACACAGGCGCTCACCGACCTGGACCACCAGTACGGCAGCGGGCATGTGCGCCCGGTCGTGGTGCACTACCTCAACAGCGTGGTCTCCGGGCTGCTCGCCGGGTCCTACCGGGAGACCGTGGGCCGGGAGTTGTTCGCGGCCGTCGCCCGGCTCACCGAACTCGCCGGGTACATGGCCGTGGACACCGGCCAACCCGGGCTGGCCCAGCGGTACTACATCCAGTCGCTGCGTCTCGCGCAGGCCGCCGGCGACCGTGGCTACGGCGGCTATGTGCTCGCCGCCTCCATGAGCCACCTCGCCGCACAGCTCGGAAACCCGCGGGAGATCGCCCAGTTGGCGCGGGCGGCGCAGGAGGGGGCGCGTGGGCGCGTGACCCCGCGTGCGGAGGCGATGTTCTACGCGGCCGAGGCCCGGGGGCACGCGTTGCTGGGCGACGCGCGGTCGGCGCAGCTGGCGTCCGGGCGTGCGGTGTCGGCGATGGAGGCGGCCGATCCGTCCTCCGGGGACGACCCGTCGTGGATCGCGCACTTCGACGAGGCGTATCTGGCCGACGAGTTGGCGCACTGCCACCGTGACCTGGGTCAGGCCGAGGCGGCCGCGCGGAGCGCGGAGCAGTCGCTGGCCGGGCACCCGCCGACGCGGGCGCGGCGCCGCGCGATCGGCTATGTGCTCCTCGCCACGGCGCAGGTGCAGCAGCGCGAGATCGAACAGGCCTGTGCTACGGGGCTCAGGGCGGTGGAACTCCTTGAGACGGTCCGTTCCAACCGGGGTGCCGAGTACCTGGAGGACTTCCAGCAGCGTCTGGAGCCGTTCCGGGACGAACCGGTCGTCAGGGAGTTCGGCGCCCGCCTGGATCTGCAGGCGGCCGCATGAATTCATGCCCCGCGGCTGCGTGAACGTGTGGGAAACCACACCTTGCCGTGCGAGAGGCGGTATATACAGCGCGCCGCGGGGCGGTTTTGTTACTGCTGTCACAGGGAAGAAGATCGCGCCCTCGGCTGCGTGGCACCTTGCTGAGGGGACCCGGTAGCGTGAGCCGACGATTCACAAGGTCCCCCATTAGTAGGAGTCCCGGTGACGCAGAGTGGACAGGGCGAGCCCGCGCGCGAAGGCATCGTGCTGCCCTCCGACGGTGGCGAGCCCCTGCTGCCGGGCATGACGGGCGTTCCCGCCCCCGCATCGCAGCCGCCCGTGCAGGCCCCGGCGCCGACCACCGCGCCCTCCGAGGGCCAGGCCTGGGGGCAGCCGTGGGGGCCCGGTCACCAGCAGGGTGCGCCGCAGCCCGAGCAGGGCTGGCCGCAGGCGGCCGGCCAGGAGTGGAACACCCCGGAGCCGGCGCTGCCGCCCGCCTGGAACGCCCAGTCCCAGGCCGCGCAGTCCCACGCCGACCAGTACCAGTCCCACGCCGCGCAGTTCCAGCCCCCTGCTTCCGGCGCCGGCCCGCTCCCGCCGGAGGGGGCGCCCGCCCCGTCGTACGGCGGCGGTTACGAGCAGTCGTACGAGCAGTCCCACGGCCACGGCGCCCAGCCCCAGCAGTCGTACGGCGCCCCGCTGCCCCCTGCCGCCGGCCAGGACTCCTACGGCGCTCCGGGCGCCGCCCCGCACGGGAGCCACGGTGGCCACGGCGGGCACCCCGGCGTCCTGCCGTCCGCCGCCGACGAAGGCGCGACCCAGTACCTCCCGCCGGTGCCCACCGCGCCGGTGGGCGAGGGCGCCACGCAGTACATACCGCCCGTGTCGGCGGCCCCCGAAGGGGCCACCCAGCTGATACCGCCGGTCGGCCCCGGAGCGCTGCCGCCGGAGAGATCCCATGAGCAGACCACCTTCCTGGGCCGGCAGTCCGCCCCCGCCGCGCACCCCGACGCCGAGGCCACGCAGTACATCGCGCCGTACCAGGCCGGTGCCCCGCAGGGTGAGGACCGGCAGCCGCCCGCCGAGTTCGACAACCTCTTCCGCAGCGCCTCCGGCGGCGAGCCCCCGGCCGCGTCCACGGCCCAGCTGCCCCGCTTCCAGCAGCAGCCGCAGAACTTCCAGCAGCCGCCGGCGTACACCCCGCCCCCGCCGTCGTACGACCACGACGGTGACGGCGGCGGCCGGGGCGGTCGTGGCAGGTCGAAGGTGCCGTTGATCGCGGCCGTCGGGATCGGGATCGCCGTCCTCGGGATCGGGGCCGGTGCCCTGTTCAGCGGGGGCGGCGGGGGCTCGGGCGACCCCAACAAGACGGTCGCCGCGTCCCTGCCCGCGACCGACGGGTCCTCGTCGGGCGCGGCCGACCCGGCGAAGGCGCAGGCCACCGCCCTGGACAAGCTGCTCGCCGACAGCGGCAGCAGCCGTGCCACGGTGATCGGCGCCGTCGCCAACGTGAAGCAGTGCAAGGACCTGGACGGTTCCGCCTCCGACCTGCGCACCGCCGCCACGCAGCGTGCCGCACTGGTCACCAGGCTGTCGAAGCTGTCCGTCGACAAGCTGCCGGGCAACGCGGAGCTGACCACCGCCCTCACCCAGGCCTGGCAGGCCTCCGCGAACGCCGACAACCACTACGCGGCCTGGGCCGACCAGGCCAAGGGCAAGCACGGCTGCCACAAGGGCCAGGCCCGCACCACCGGCCAGACCGCGGCCGGCAACCGGGAGAGCGGGACCGCCAGCTCCCAGAAGGTGAAGGCGGCCGCGCTGTGGAACACGATCGCGAGCAAGTACGGGCTGACCCAGCGGCAGCCGACCCAGCTGTGAGAACGGGCCGGCCGGCCGTGAGGGCCGGCCGGTCAGCTGAGCGCGGCGTTCTCCAGGATCTTCGCCATGTCGAGGGCGTTCTTGTTCGCCGACTGGAGCAGGCCGCCCTTGACGGTCTGGACGTTCACGTCGGTGTTGACCAGCCGGGAGAAGCCGGCCGCGGCCAGCTTGCCCTGGTAGGGCCAGGACAGTGACGGGGTCAGGCCGCCGGTGGAGACCTTCAGGCCGCCGTTGAGGGTGCGGCGCACACTGTCGGCGCTGACCTCGCCGCTGCCGATCTTCTTCAGGGCGGCGGTCAGGACCTGGTAGGCGATCCAGGTCGTCTGCACCCCGGCGTCGGCCGGGTCGATCCGGTTGTCGCCGAAGGCCTCCTTGCTGATGACCTTCTTCATCTGGTCCCAGCGCGAGTCCGAGGCCACCGGGTACCAGCCGGTGATGTACGACCCCTCGTACGGGCCGGACGCACCGCCGGTGGAGTTGATCACTGTCTGGTCGACGCTGCCGACCTCGGCGGCCGTCTTCACCTTCGGGTATCCGTCGCGGGCGCGCTGGAAGTTGTCCATGAAGGTGGCCGTGCGGTCACCGAGCTCGGGCACCACACAGCCCTCCTTCAGCGAGTCCGAAGTGGCGTTCTCCAGCGCCTTCTGCGACTGCTTGTCGTACTCGGTGAGATTCTCGGCCGCGAGCTGGTCGATCGCCTTGGCGTGGCTGCCGGCCTGCAGGCCCGAGTCGAGCAGCTGGGGCAGCTGGTCGCCGGCGATGCTGTCCGGGCGTACCAGGGTGACCGGGCCGCAGGAGCCGGCCAGCGCCTCCCCGAGTCCGGCCAGCAGGGTGAGCTGGCCGCCGTTGACCGGGTAGGAGACGGGGCTGGAGAACTCCTGGTTCGACGCCCCGTAGCCGCCTATGTAGGGGATGGCGGCGCCTTCCAGCGCGGCGAAGTAGGAGTCGCCGAACTGGCTGTAGGAGCCGACGACCGCGACGACGTTCTCGTCGGCCGCCTTCTGGGCGCAGTTCGCGGCGCCCACGCTGGTGTTGTGGTCGTTGCAGGTGAGCAGCTTGAGCTTGCGGCCGTTGATGCCACCCTGGGAGTTGGTCCAGCGGACGATGGCCGACGCCATGGCGGGCATGCCGGCCTTGTTGGTGGCGCCGGTCTGCTGCGGCGCCCAGGTCATCACCTTGATCTCGTCGTCCCCCGAGCCCGACAGTCCTGGGACGACCCCGCAGCCGGCGGCGAGTGACGCGCAGGCCGTCATGGCCACCGCGGACAGGGCGGTGGCTCTGACGCGCCGGTGGGTCGTGGGGAGCATGGTGCTGAGGGTGGGGCGCCTGCCGGTCATGAACACACACGATTCCGCCACATCACTAACCAGCGAGTGCCCCATGGTCGACGAAGAGTGATGTGCGGGTGAATTACGGGGGGCGGTTACGGGCGAGTGGCGAGGAACGTACGATCGATGACCGTGCAAGGTTCGGAGAACTCTTCCCGTCGCGGCCGTCGCTCCTCCACCATGGGCGGCATGCCACTCAATGACATGCCGTGGTGGCGCTGGCGCAGCAATGTGCGCTCCGCGCTGCACATGCTTTCCGACCCGGACTTCCAGCGGAACGTCTGGCTGGCCGGCCAGGAGGGGTACGGAGATGTGACCGACGCGGTCTACCGGCTGGTCGAGGACACCTGGCTGGACAACTGGTCCGCGGAGAAATACGTCGGGACGATATTCCGCGACTCGCAGGAGGCGGCGCTGGTCGACACCGCCGTGCTGCGGGTGCTGCGGATCATGCACCAGGTGGGGCCGGACGCGCCGGTCTCCGCGTACCTCGACCACCAGGCGTGGCCGGACGCGGTGCGGGCGGCCCGGGACGCGCACATGCGTCTGGCGGCGAGCGACGGCGACGATCCGGACATCCCGCCGCGCAGCCTGGAGGTGCTGCGGATCGTGACCCGGGCGGCGTGAGTCCGCGAAGCGGACGCTGACCGCCGAGGGGCGGGCGGGCATGAGATTCTGTGGTGCATGACTGAGCAGTCCACCCGAGCCCAGGCCGCCCCGGCCGACCAGTACGTCCTCACCCTTTCCTGCCCGGACAAGAAGGGCATCGTGCACGCCGTGTCGAGTTACCTCTTCATGACCGGCTGCAACATCGAGGACAGCCAGCAGTTCGGGGACCACGACACGGGTCTGTTCTTCATGCGCGTCCACTTCTCCGCCGACGAGCCGGTGACGGTCGACAAGCTGCGGGCCAGTTTCGCGGCGGTCGGCGACTCGTTCCACATGGACTGGCAGATCAATCGGGCCGACGAGCGGATGCGGGTCGTCCTCATGGTCAGCAAGTTCGGGCACTGCCTGAACGACCTGCTCTTCCGCGCGAGTATCGGTGCGCTGCCGGTGGAGATCGCCGCGGTGGTCTCCAACCACACCGACTTCGCGGAGCTGGTGGGCTCGTACAACATCCCCTTCCACCACATCCCGGTGACGAAGGAGACCAAGGCGGACGCGGAGGCACGGTTCCTCGAGCTCGTCCGCGAGGAGAACGTCGAACTGGTGGTCCTCGCCCGCTATATGCAGGTCCTCTCCGACGACCTGTGCAAGCAGCTCAGCGGCCGGATCATCAACATCCACCACTCGTTCCTGCCGAGCTTCAAGGGCGCGAAGCCGTACCACCAGGCGCATGCGCGGGGCGTCAAGCTGATCGGGGCGACGGCGCACTACGTCACGGCGGACCTCGACGAGGGGCCGATCATCGAGCAGGAGGTCGAACGGGTGGGTCATGGCGTCACCCCGGACCAGCTGGTCGCGATCGGGCGCGACGTGGAGTGCCAGGCGCTGGCGCGGGCGGTGAAGTGGCATGCGGAGCGCCGCATCCTGCTCAACGGCCGACGGACGGTCGTCTTCGCCTGACGGCTGTTTCGGGCGGGTGCCTTCGCCCAAGGGGCGGGGCGGTTCGGTCGTGGTGCGACTGCGGGTGCGTGGGGGCCGTTCGCGCGGTTCCCCGCGCCCCTGAGAGATGCGGGCGTTTCCTTGGGGCGCAGGGGGAACTGCGCGACCAGCCACGAACCACCCGCAGCCGCCGCACGACCGAACCACCCTCGCCCCTGGCGCGAACCGGCACCTACATCCGGCTCAGGCTCGCCGCCGCGAACAGCACGTCCCTGATCGCCGCCCTGTCTCCCAGCTGCCCCGCCGCCGCGTCCTCCGGCGGTACATGGCCCGCGGCCAACCGGCAGAACTCCACGTCGTCCAGCGCCACGTGCGCCACCTCGAACTTCTCCGAGCCCACCGCCCCCGGCGAGTCCAGCGGGATCAGCCACTCGCCGCCCCCGGTGCCCTCGATCTCCAGCCGCAGGCTTCGGCCCGGCTGTCCCGCGGGGACCAGGTGCGGGGTCGGACCGGGCGCCGCAAGACCCGCCTGCCGGCGCGCCGCCAGCGCGGCGGGAAGCATGCGTGCCGCGAGGTCGATCATCCGGTGCAGGTACCTCGGGGCAGGCGGCCCGTAGGGGTAGTCCACGGCCTCCGCGATGTCCTCCGCGTGCACCCAGCATTCGAAGGCACGGTCCAGCATCGCGTCGTGCAACGGCAGGGCGAAGTCGCCGTACGACACCCCGAGGCGCCCGGCGCCGCCGCCGGTGAAGGAGACGGTCTGCACGACCCGGTGGCTCTGCTCCCGCCAGGGAGCCCGCACCGCACGGGTCGGCGGGAAGTGCGAGGCCTGCCAGAAGGCCTCGGTGCGGGCGGCGGCGCCCTGTGCGGGCGCCTCCCCGAGGGGGTCGTCCAGACCGAGCGCCGCCGCCACCAGGCCGTCGACGGACAGCAGGTGAGCGATCACCCCGGCGACCGTCGTACGGCGGCTGGTCTGCGCCGCGCCGTCGAACCAGCGCAGCCGTACCGGGGCGTGCCACTCCGCGTCGCCGAAGTCCTGGAGGAGGGCGTCCAGGCGGGCGGTCTCGGCGTCGTAGGGCGCCGCCCACTCGGGGATCGGGATACGCGGTGGCCGGCGGTCCAGGCAGGCCTCCAGGACGCGGGTGCGCAGGCCGGGGTCGAGGTCGAGGCTCTCCGGCTGGTGCAGCAGGCCGACCGCCTCGCGCAGCCGGCGGGCCTCGTCCGCGCAGGCCCCGCAGTCACCGAGGTGGATCTCGACGGCGAGGGCCTCCGCCGTCGAGCAGGCGGCCAAAGCCCACGCCCCCAGCAGCGATTTCAGGACGTCGTGCGGCAACTCCATCGGTACCGGCGGCAGCTCGTCGTCCACCTCGGGCAACGGCTGGCCGGTGTCCTCGACGGAGGCCCGGGGCAGCGGTATGCGCGGCGGGCCGCCCGGCTCGCCGCTGCCGTCGCGCGGCACGTCACCGGCTCCGGCCCCGTCTCCGGAGCCCGCTCCGGCTCCGTCTCCGGAGCCCGTGCCGTCGTGCGCCTCGAAGGGGCCGGCGCCGGTCACACCGCACCTCCGTGTCCGGGCGGTCTCCCGGCGTCGTGCGCGGTGGAGAGCAGTTGCAGGCCGAGGCGCAGCCGGCGGCGGGCCTCGTCCTCGGTGACGCCGAGGTCCACCGCGGTCTGGCGGTAGTCACGGCGCTGGAAGTAGGCGAGGTCCAGGGCGGCGCGCAGCGGGGTCGGCATGGAGTGCACGATGTAGTCCGCGCGGGCGGCGACGGAGGCGCGCCGCACCTTGCGCTCCAGCTCCTGGGTGGCCTCCGAGCCGGTGTCGCCCGGGGTGAGCGCGGCGGTCTCGGTGGCCCTGAGACGCTGCACGGCGAGCCGGTGGGTCAGCGCGGCGACCCAGGAGCGCAGCGGGCCCTGTCTGGGGTCGTAGGCGTCCGGATGCTCCCAGACGTGGGCGAAGACCTCGCGGGTTATGGAGTCGGCGGCCCGCTCGTCCCCGAGGACGCGGTGGGCGAGGCCGTGCACCAGCGAGGCGAAGCGGTCGTAGAACTCACCGAGGGCGGCCGCCTCGCCGCGTGCGAGCCGCTGCTGCATCTTGCGGTCCCAGCGGGGCGGTACGTCCTTCTTCGCCATGCGGCCCCCTCCCCGTGCCCGTGTCCAGCCTGTCTCCACTGTCTCCTCGAATGTAGTCGGCACGTCCGACAACGCACGCCCCTTTATGGCAATGTGCGCCCCCCGAGGAACCGCGAGTGGTAGGGGTCCTTCGGGGACACAGCCGGCTTCGAGCGAATCCTCTGTTTCTGATCGAACAGGATCGACAGTGACCGAAACAAGACCCTTCCTGATCATCGCTCGTTTGTCATCCGGGGTTTCGGGGAACGGCGGCTGGGCAGCCGCGCGAAAAGAAGCGAAGGAACTGGCTCCGTTTCCGGGCGGTTCCGGAGATCCGGCGAGCGAAGGGCTGAGCCGTGGCTTTCAAGGTGACCGGCGTCGAACAGGGTGAGTGGGCCGTGCTCGGGGTGTCGGGCGAACTGGACCTGGTGACCTCGCCGGTGCTGCGCCAGCGGGTGCACGACGCGGTGGCCGAGGGCCATCACAGCCTGGTCCTCGACCTCTCCGACGTGTTCTTCTGCGACTCCAGCGGGGTCGGCGTCCTCATCGCCGCCCGCCGTCTGATCCGCTCCTGCCGGGGCCGGCTGCGGCTGATACTGCCCGCCCAGGGCGCGAGTGACGGTTCTCACGTCAACCGGGTCCTCGGGGCCCTCGGCGTACGACGGCTGTTCGACGTGTACCCGGACATGGACAGCGCGGTCAGCGACGAGGAGGGCCCGCTCTCGGCGTAGGCTCACGCCCCCCCATGGCCGACGATCACGACAGTGCCACATTGTTGTCGCAGAATTCCCCCGGTCTTGGCACAAGGGTCTTTTTCCGGCTCCCCGGCGGCCGCCCGCGTCGTAGGCTCGCCGCGAGAGGAACCCCCACGTCACGTAAGGCGGCTCGAACACACATGGTCAGCACGGAGCACGAGCGACGGATCGCCGCCCGGTTCGCAACCTTCGACCAGGACGGCAACGGCTGGATCGCCCGCGAGGACTTCAACGCGGCGGCCAAGGCACTGCTCGCCGAGTTCGGCGTTCCCGCCCGCTCCGACAAGGGCCAGGCCCTGTACGCCGGTGCGGAGGCTTTCTGGCAGGGCATGGCCGGCATGGCGGACCGGGACGGCGACCAGCGCATCACCCGCGAGGAGTTCGTGAGCGGCGCGGTCAAGCGGCTGCACGACAACCCCGACCGGTTCGGCGAGATCGCGCGCCCCTTCCTGCACGCGGCCCTCGCCCTCGCGGACACCGCGGGCGACGGCACGGCGGCCGTCGCCGACACCGTGCGCGTGCTGCGCGTCCTCGGGGTCCCCCCGGAGATCGCGCAGGCGGTCGCGGCAGGCCTCGACATCGACGGCGACGGCAAGGTCGCGGAGACGGAGATCGTGCCGGCGTTCGCCCGCTACTTCACGATCCCGGAGTAGCGCTTCCCGGTGCCGCAGTCCTTGGGCTCCGCGGCGCGGAAGCCGCCGAGAACCGCTCGCGCAGCTTGTACTTGAGGACCTTGCGCAGGGTCTCGTTACGCGGAAGGGCGTCCACCACCTCCAGCCGCTCCGGCAGCTTGTGCACCGACAGCCCTTCCGTACGCAGGTAGGACACCACCTCCGGGAGCGTCAACGCGGCTGCTCCCGGCGGCTGTTCGACCACCGCGCACACCAGCTCCCCGCGCTCCGCGTCCGGCAGCCCCACCACCGCCGCATCGCCCACCGCCGGATGCGCGGCGAGCAGATCCTCGATCTCCTTCGCCGAGATGTTCTCGCCCTTGCGGATGATCACGTCCTTGAGGCGGCCGGTGAGCACGAGATGACCGCTCTCGGTCACATGTCCCAGGTCACCGGTCCGCAGGAACCCGTCCTCGTCGAAGGCCTCGGCGGTCTGCGCCGGATCCAGGTATCCCTGGCACACCGCCTCCCCGCGCAGCCGCACCTCACCGCCCGCGGCGATCCGTATCTCCATCCCCTGCGGCGGCTTCCCCTCGGTCGTCGCCAGGTTCTCCGCCGTGTCGTCCGGCGCCCCCATCGTGATCATCGGCACCTCGGTCATGCCGTACCCGTGCGTCAGCTGCACCCCCATCTCACGCACCACCGCGTGGTACACCTCCGGCGGCTTGGGCGCCCCGCCGCCGGCCAGCAGCCGCAGCGAGGGAATCAACGGAACCCCCGGCTGCCTGCGCTGCTCCGCCAGGAACATCGAGTAGAACGCCGTCGATCCGCCCGCCACCGTCACCCCGTGCCTGCGGTACTCCGGCAGCGCGTCCGGCAGTGCGAACTGCTCGAACATGACCGCCGGGAAGCCGTACAGCAGCAGCATCACCGTGTAGTCGGGGCCCGCGATGTGCGCGTACGGGAACGCCATCGAGCCCACGTCGGCCGCCGTGAGCCGCAGGGCGTGCGCCAGGCAGGAACCGCCCGCGATCAGTGAACGGTCCGTGTGGAGAACGCCCTTGGGGTCCGAGGTGGTTCCCGAGGTCCAGTAGATCCACCGGACGGAGGTGCCCTCGGCGGGCGGGGCGGGCAGCACGGCCGGATCGCCGTCGGGCAACCCGTCGTACGCCTCGAAAACCCCCTTCGCGCCGAGTCGCCGTGCCATCTCCGCGTGGTCGAAGCCGCGCCACACGCCCGGTACGGCGAAGAACTCGGCCCTGGACTCGCGCAGCGCGAAGCCGACCTCGCGGTCCCGGTAGAAGGGGATGACGGGGGACTGGACGGCACCCAGGCGGGCCAGCGCGAAGGAGAGGACAGCCGTCTCGATGCGGGTGGGCAGCTGCCAGGCGACGACCGTGCCGGGGCGCACGCCCATGCCGTACAGCCCGGCCGCCGTGCGTTCGGCACGCGCGCGTAGATCGCCGAAGGAGAGGGTGCGGTCGCCCTGGAGGAACACCGGGCGGCCGGGGGTGAGTTCGGCGCGGCGGGCGACCAGGTCCCAGAGTGTGCGGGAGGCACTCAGCTCGCGCGCGACGGCGTTCGCCTCGTGCGCGGTTGCGTTCGTTTCGTCCATGGCCGAGCCCCCTGCCGCCGTTAACTGACGAGTCGTCAGATCGTAGGTCCTGGCACCTTGTCGGTCCAGGGGTGCGGGGCTAGCCTGCAAGATCTGACGAACCATCAGCTCCGTGGGGGTGTCTGCCGGTGGATCTGTCGTACACACCCGAGGAGGAGGACTTCCGGGCGCGCCTTCGGGAGTGGCTCGCCAAGGCGCTGCCGGGCCTGCCGCCGAAGCCGCGCCCCGAGGACTGGCCGGGCCGCCGCGCCTACGACCTCGGCTGGCAGCGGATGCTGTACGAGGCCGGGTACGCCGACGTCCACTGGGACGCGTCCCCCACCGTGCGGCTGATCTTCCTCGAGGAGACCGAGAAGGCCGGCGCGCCCTATGTGGGCGCCAACTTCGTGGGCCTGCTGCACGCGGGCCCGACCATCGCCGCCGAGGGCACCGAGGAGCAGCGGGCGCGCTGGCTGACGCCGATCCTGCGCGGGGACGAGGTGTGGTGCCAGGGGTTCAGCGAACCGGGCGCCGGTTCCGACCTGGCGGCGCTGCGCACGCGCGCGTGGCGCGACGGGGACGACTATGTGGTGAGCGGCTCCAAGATCTGGACCTCGCACGCGGAAGTCGCTGACTGGTGCGAGTTGTTGGTGCGCACGGACGCGGAGGCGCCCAGGCATCGGGGCATCAGCTGGCTGGCCATGTCCATGGACGCGCCCGGCATCACCGTACGGTCGCTGCGCACGCTCGCCGGGTCGGCGGAGTTCGCCGAGGTCTTCCTCGACGAGGTGCGGGTGCCCGTGGCCAACCGGGTGGGCGCCGAGAACGACGGCTGGCGCGTCACCATGGTGACCCTCTCCTTCGAACGCGGCACCGCCTTCGTCGGCGAGGTCGTCGCCTGCCGCCGGGTGCTCGGCGACCTCGCGCGCGTGGCGCGCGAGAACGGCACCTGGGACGACCCGGTGCTGCGCCGCCGGCTCGGCCGGCTGAACGCCGAGTTCCGGGCACTGTGGCGGCTGACCCAGTGGAACGTCAGCGAGGCGGAGGGCAGGGGCGTGCCCGGCGTCGGCGGCTCGATCTTCAAACTGCGCTACTCGCACGCGCGGCAGGAGCTGTACGACGCGGCCGCCGCCGTTCTCGGCCCGGACGCCCTCGACCTGGACCGGCCGTGGGTCCTCGACCGGCTCTCGTCCCTCTCGTACACCATCGCGGCCGGGACCTCGCAGATCCAGCGGAACATCGTGGCCGAGCGGATCCTCGGGCTGCCGAAGGGGCGGTGAACGGGCATGCGCTTCCGACTGAGTGACGAGCAGCGGGCCTTGCGGGACGGGATGCGGGAGCTGCTCGCACGCCGGTTCGACGGCGGGACACTGCGGGCGGCGGTCGGCGCGCCCTGTCTGGACCGGGGCCTGTGGCGCGAGCTGGGGGCGGCCGGGTTCTTCGCACTGCGGCTGCCGGAGGCGGACGGCGGGGTCGGACTCGGTCTGCCCGAGGCGGTGTTGGTCTTCGAGGAGGCGGGCCGGGCCCTGCTGACCGGCCCACTGGTGGCCACCCACCTCGCGGCGGCCGACGTGCCCGGCGCGGCCACCGGGGAAGCCGTGGTGGCCCGCGTGGACGGCGGCCTGGTGGAGTGGCTGGCCGAGGCCGACGTCGTACGAGGGGACGCGTCGGGGGCCGTACCGCTGTGCTCCGTGGACCCGTTGACGCCGCTGCACCGGGTGCCGGGGGCGGAGGCCGTGGCCACCGATCCGGTCGCCGTACTCCTCACCGCCGCCGAGCAGCTCGGCACCGCCACGCGCGCGTGCGAGCTCGCCGTGCAACACGCGAGGACGCGCGAACAGTTCGGGCAGCCGATCGGGGCGTTCCAGGCGGTCAAGCATCTGTGCGCCGAGATGCTGGTGCGCGCCGAGACCGCGCGTGCGGCCGTCTACGCTGCCGCCGTGACCGCCGACCCGGTGGACATCGCGGCGGCCCGGCTGCTCGCCGACGAGGCCGCCGTGCGCGGCACCCGGGACTGTCTCCAGGTGCACGGCGGGATGGGCTTCACCTGGGAGGCGCAGGTGCATCTGCACATGAAAAGGGTCTGGGTGCGGGCTCAGCGTGGTGGTGGCAACACGGAGAGTGAGGAGACGCTTGCCGCCGAATTGCTCGGGTGAGCGTTCGAAACGGCTCTGGTCTGCTAAATCGGCGGCCCGGATCGCCGGGGTGTCACGGATCGTGGCATACCGGGGATCACGGAGCGTTGATATCGGGTTGTGTCCAACGCGTGACTCGTCACGGCCTGGAGTCGGGCGCCCCCTCGGGTACCTTCTGTGAGATGCGAGTGGTTCCGAGGACGAGCCATGCCGGCGGTGCCGTCGAAGCGGCCCCGCGGTTCAGGGTGCATACCGCCCCTCGCTGGGCGGTAAGGGCTTGCGCCCCCGCCTGTTCGACTCCCCGCAGCGAGCGTCGCACAGTATGCCGTACGCGTACTCCTTCGCGCTGGAATATGCCCGAAGCGCTTGTTGGGGTGACTGTACGTCAACCATGCTGTCTCGTAAGGGAATCACGTTCCGTGACCCTTGCTCTGGCCGTTGTTCTGGCCATGCAGAAAATGGCTACGATCGTGGCCCTCGCCGTCCTTGTCGTCGCGGTCCTCGCCGTGGCGCTCGCTCGGCGCGGGTTCATGTGTCCGCCGGTTCGGATGGTGTGAGCGGTGCAGGTGCTTCAAGTGCAGCTGGAGATCCGGCCCGACCCCGCGGAGGTGGGACGGGCCAGGAGGTGGGCGCGCTCGCGCCTCGCCGGGTCCGGTATAGCGGCGGACGAGCCGCTCGCCGAGACGCTGATCCTGCTCGTCTCCGAGCTGGTCACCAACGCCGTGGTGCACACCGGCTGTCCGGCCGTGCTGCGGCTCTCGCTGCCGGGCACGGACCGCGGGGAAGCCGAGGAAGCCGAGGAAGCCGAGGAATCGGTCACCGTCCGGCTGGAGGTCGCCGACAGCAGTGACCGCGCGCCCGTACCGCGGTGCGTCGGCAGTGACGCGACCGGCGGCCGGGGCCTCGCCCTCGTCGACGGGCTCGCCGACCGCTGGGGCTGGAGCCCCGAAGGCGCAGGCAAGCGCATCTGGTGCGAACTCGACCGGTGTTCGGAACCCCGGCAGGGCGCGGCGGTGGCGTACGGAGGCGGACTGGCCTCGTTCGAGGGGCTGGCGTTCGAGGCGGTGTGATCCCGGTGTGCGGTGATGCGCCGGAGAATGCATCTGTGCGCGCCCAGGATGAGCCGGGGCATAAGTCCTAACACCCCGAACGGTGTTGACGCCTTGTGACCGTTTGCTCACGCTTGAGGTCTGCGATTCGCCGCGAGGGGACGGCGAGGGGCTTGATGCCCTCGTCGAGCGTGGGTCGAGCCGGACGGAGGCGCGCGGGACCGGGCTCGGGGCGGGCCGGTGCGCGCATTCGTCCGGGTATCAGGGGGAATGGGGGAGAGGCGGTGTCACGCCGGTCTCGGCGTGACACCGCCCTCGACCTCGAGCAACGGCGGCACACCGACCTCAGAGCACGGCCACGGGGGCGACCGGGGTGCCCGTCGCCCCGACGAACGGCTCCGGCATCGCGGACAGCAGGAACGCGTACCGGCCGGTTTCTCCACAGGCTGTGGACAACTCTTCGAGATTCCAGTTCTGGCCCTGCAGCATCCCCATCTCCACCAGGTCCAGGGCGTGCACGGGCAGCCACAGGTCCTCGATCTCGGGCGGGAAGATCTCGAACGTGAGGGTGTCGTTGGCGACGGCGGCCACATCGCGCGCGCGGAACCACTCCGGGGTGCGCACCGAAAGCCCCGGTGACGGATAGCCGTACCCGTGCCTGTCCCCGGCGAGATACACCTGCACCTGCCCGGTCCGCACCAGCACGATGTCACCGCTGCGGACCGTGGTCCCGGCCAGCTCCTCGGCCGCGTCGAGATCCTCGGGCGTGACCGCACGGCCCCCCTCCAGCCGCTCCACCCCCCGCGCGCGTGCCACGTCCAGCAGCACCCCGCGCGAGACGATGTGCCGCGCCTTGTCGATCCCGCCGAACTCGGCACCGCCGTGCGCGGTCACGGTCTGCGCCGGGCGGCCGTTGTACAGCTTCCCCGAGTGCGAGACATGGGTCAGCGCGTCCCAGTGGGTGCCGGCCTGCAGTCCCATGGTCACGGCGTCGTCGCTGCACGCGACCGTCCCCGGGCCGAAGAGCTCCTGGTTGATCTGCACCATGGTGTGCAGGGGGTTGACCCGGCCCGGGATCATGCCGGTCTGCACGCCGTCCTGCCGGAGAGGGAGCGCGAGAGGGACGCGGCGGCCGGTCCGGACGGTCGCCGCCGCCTCCCGCACCACCTCGTCGGTGATCAGGTTCAGCGTGCCGATCTCGTCGTCGGCGCCCCAGCGGCCCCAGTTGTTCACGCGCTTGGCGATGTCGTGAAACGCCGCATGAGCTGTAGGCAGTGACATCTGGGTCCTCCCCGGGGCTTGTGTCCGCGCATCCGGCGCGCCATAGAATCTAACGGTCCGTCAGAAACCGCGGGAAGGGGCCGGGCGTGGGGAACTTCTTGGCAGGCAAGGTCGTCGCCGTCACGGGTGCGGGGCGCGGGATCGGACGGGCGGTCGCGCTGGGAGCGGCGGCCGAAGGGGCGAAGGTCGTCGTCAACGACTACGGCGTCTCGGTCGACGGCGGATCGCCCACCAGCGAGGTCGCCGAGGCCGTCGTCAAGGAGATCGGGGCGGCGGGCGGGGACGCGGTCGCGGTGGCCGACGACATCTCCACGATGGCGGGCGGGCAACGGGTCGTGGACATGGCGCTGGCGTCGTACGGCCGGCTCGACGGGGTCGTGTGCGTGGCGGGGATCCTGCGCGAGCGGATGCTGTTCAACATGACCGAGGAGGAGTGGGACCCGGTGGTCGCCACCCACCTCAAGGGCACGTTCACGGTGTTCCGGGCGGCGTCGGCGGTGATGCGCACCCAGCGCGCCGGCACACTGATCGGCTTTACCAGCGGCAACCACCAGGGCTCGGTCTCGCAGGCCAACTACAGCGCGGCCAAGGGCGGAATCATCTCGCTGGTGCGCAGCGCCGCGCTCGGCCTGCACAAGTACGGGGTGACCGCGAACGCGGTGGCGCCGGTGGCCAGGACCCGGATGTCGGCCGGGGTGCCGACGGAGCTCACGGAGATCGGCGAACCGGAGGACGTGGCGGCGTTCGTGGTCTACCTGCTGTCGGACGCCGCCCGGGACGCGGACATCACCGGGCAGGTGTACACGGTGGCCGGGCCGAAGATCGCGGTCTGGGCCCAGCCGAGGGAGTTGCGCGCCGCGTACGCCACCGAGGGGTCCTGGACCCCCGAACGGATCGCGGAGGTGCTGCCGGGGAGCGTGGGGGCGGACCCGATGCCGATGCTGGCGCGGGTGGCGGCGATGGAGACGGCGGCGCGGGCGGGAAGCCGGCCGAACGCCTGAGGGAGGGGATGCGCTGTGTGGCGGCTGCGGATGGGTGGGGCCCGGGCGCCTGCTCGCCGTCGCGGGGTGCCGTGCGTGCGCGAGTGCGGCGCCATCGTGGTCGTTCGCGCAGTTCCCGCGTCCCTTGGGTTTCTCGGGGTCGTCGGCGCTCACAGGTCCCGTCCGTAGTTCCGTAACCCCTACGCATCTCTGGAGGTCACCGTGGAGTTCGGATTCGCGCCGGAGGACGAGGCGTTTCGTCGGGAGGTCCGGGTCTGGCTCGGCGCGCACGCCACGAGCGAGGCGGACCGGCGTGGTTGGGAACGCACTCTCGGGGCCGCCGGATGGATCGGGCTCGGCTGGGCGGAGGGCGGGTACGGGAACCGGACCGCCACGCTCACCCAGCAGGTCGCCTGGGCCGAGGAGTACGCCCGGTCGGCCGCGCCCCCGCGCTCCGGGCACATCGGGGAGAACCTGCTCGCCCCTACGCTCATCGCCCACGGCAGCGCCGAGCAGAAGGCGCGCTTCCTGCCGCCCGTCGCCGCCGGCGAGGAGCTGTGGTGCCAGGGGTACAGCGAGCCCGGCGCCGGGTCCGACCTCGCCGGCGTGCGGACCGCGGCCGTACGCGAGACGGACGGCTACCGCATCACCGGGCAGAAGATCTGGACCTCCCTCGCGCACGAGGCCGACTGGTGTTTCGTGCTGGCGCGGACCGAGCCCGGCTCACGGCGCCACCACGGACTGAGCTTCCTGCTCGTGCCCATGGACCAGCCCGGCCGCATCGAGGTCCGCCCCATCCGCCAGATGACCGGCACCAGCGACTTCAACGAGGTCTTCTTCGACGGGGCCCACGCGCGCGTGGAGCACGTCGTCGGTGGTGAGGGCAACGGCTGGCGCGTGGCCATGAGCCTGCTCGGCTTCGAACGCGGGGTGTCGACCCTCGCCCAGCAGATCGGGTTCGCCGAGGAGCTGGGACGGGTGGTGCGGGACGCCGTGGCGAACGGCGCCGCCGACGATCCCGTCGTACGGGCACGGCTCGTGCGGCAGTGGGCCGAGCTGCGGGTCATGCGCTGGAACGCCCTGCGCACACTGGGCGGTTCGGCCGCCGAGCCCGGCGCGCCCAGCGTGGCCAAGCTGCTGTGGGCCGGCTGGCACCAGCGGCTCGGTGAACTGGCCGTACTGGTCCGCGGCGCCGGCGCGAGCGTCGGCCCGGCCGACTGGTCGGCCACCGCACCGTACGAACTGGACACCGCCCAGCACCTGTTCCTCTTCTCCCGGGCCGACACCGTCTACGGCGGCTCGGACCAGGTGCAGCGCACGATCATCGCCGAGCGCGTGCTCGGTCTGCCGAGGGAACCGAAGGGGGTCGAGTCGTGACGCGTGGTGTGGTGTTCGACGGAAAACAGGTACAGGTCGTCGACGATCTGGAGGTACGGGAGCCGGGAGCCGGTGAGGTGCTGGTCTCCGTCGCGGCGGCCGGGCTGTGCCACAGCGATCTGTCCGTGGTGGACGGGACCATACCCTTCCCCGTTCCTGTGGTGCTCGGACATGAGGGTGCCGGGGTGGTGGAGGCGGTCGGTGTGGGGGTCAGCCATGTCGCGCCCGGAGACCATGTGGCGCTGTCCACCCTCGCCAACTGCGGTGCCTGCGCCGACTGTGACCGTGGGCGGCCCACCATGTGCCGCAAGGCCATAGGGCGCCCGCAGAAACCGTTCACGCGCAGCGGCCAGGCCGTCTACCAGTTCGCGTCCAACTCGGCCTTCGCGGAACGGACGGTCGTCAAGGCCGTGCAGGCGGTACGGATTCCGAAGGACATCCCGCTGACCTCGGCCGCCCTCATCGGATGCGGCGTGCTGACCGGGGTGGGCGCCGTACTGAACCGCGCCCGCGTCGACCGCGGCGACACCGTGCTGGTCATCGGCACCGGCGGGATCGGGCTCAACGTCATTCAGGGCGCGCGGATCGCGGGAGCGCTGCGGATCGTGGCCGTGGACGCCAACCCGGCCAAGGAGGAGGTGGCCCGGCGGTTCGGCGCGACCGACTTCCTGACCTCGACGGACGGGGTGAAGGACCTGCTGCCGACCGGTGTGGACCACGCGTTCGAGTGCGTCGGCCGGGTCGAACTGGTCCGGCAGGCCGTCGACCTCCTGGACCGGCACGGCCAGGCCGTCCTCCTCGGCACGCCCGCCGCCACCGCCGAGGCGTCCTTCGTCGTCGCCTCGATGTTCCTGGACAAGTCCATCCTGGGCTGCCGGTACGGCTCCTCGCGCCCCCAGCGGGACATCGCCCTGTACGCCGAGCTGTACCGCCAAGGGCGCCTGATGCTCGACGAGTTGGTGACCGAGACCTACCCGGTGGAGGACTTCGAGAAGGCCCGCGCCGACGCGGAGGCGGGCCGGGTGGCACGAGGGGTGCTCACCTTCCGGTGAACCCGCCCCGCTGGTAGCCGACGGGCTGTGGAAAACCTGTCGGCGTTGTCGGGGCACCCCCCTACCGTCGTCCCATGACCTACCGCGACGTCGCCTCGAAGCAGATCCTGGTCTGGGCCTGCACCGCCGTGGGGCCGGCTACTCCGTGATGTACGCGGCCGCGGGCGCCGGTTACGCGGCGACCGGTTCCCCCGCGGGTGCGTTGCTTCGGGTGGTGGCGCCGTCCACGGCCGTCCTGGCCGGGGTGGGCGTGACCCTGGTGCTGAGCGGGATCATCGGCTGGTGGGGCGAGACCCGGCGTGCCGGGCGGTCAGCCCGGGACGCCGGCACCACCGTGGGCCTTGGCTTCGCCGGCACCGGTCCGGAAGGTCCGGCGGTAGGCGGTCGGGGTGACGCCGAGCGCCGTCTGTAGGTGCTGCCGCATCGACTGGGCCGTGCCGAAGCCGGCGTCCCGGGCCACCTGGTCCATCGAGAGCTCGGTGGACTCAAGGAGGTGACGGGCGCGTTCGACGCGCTGCTGGGTGAGCCACTGGCCGGGGCTGACACCGGTCTCCTCGCGGAAGCGGCGCGTGAAGGTCCGTACCGACATGGCCTCCTGCTCGGCCATGTCCCGCAGCTGGATGGGCTCGTGGAGGCGGCCCAGCGCCCAGGTGCGGGCGGCCGTGGTGGTGGCGACCTGAGGATCGGGGACCGGGCGGTGGATGTACTGGGCCTGGCCGCCGTCCCGGTGCGGGGGTACGACCGTACGGCGGGCCACCTCGTTGGCGACGGCCGTGCCGTGGTCGCGGCGGACCATGTGCAGGCACAGGTCGATGCCGGCGGCCACCCCGGCGGAGGTCAGCACGTCTCCGTCGTCGATGAAGAGGACGTCCGCGTCCACCTTGACCTGTGGGAACAGCCGCTGGAGGTGGTCCGCTTCGGCCCAGTGCGTGGTCGCCGGGCGGTTGTCCAGGTAGCCGGCGGCGGCCAGGACGTAGACGCCGGTGCAGATGGAGGCGAGCCGGGTGCCGGGGCGGATGCGGGCGAGGGCGGCGGCCAGTTCGGGGGTGAGGACGCCCTCCTCGAAGACCGGGCCCAGCTCGTACGACGCCGGGATGACCACCGTGTCGGCGGTGGCCAGTGCCTCCGGGCCGTGCGGCACCTGGACCGCGAAGTCGGCGTCGGTCTCGACCGGCCCCGGCGGCCGGACCGAACAGGTCACGACCTCGTACAGGTGCCGTCCCCGGGCGTCCTTGGGCCGGCCGAAGATGCGGTGCGGGATGCCCAGTTCGAAGGGGAGCAGCCCGTCAAGGGCGAGGACGACCACTCGGTGCGGGCGGAAGCCGGAGTCACTGCCACTGCTCATGGCCCGATCCTAGCGGATACTGTCCTCCGGGCCACTCGATGGAGTGAACCCCGCGGCCGAAGCTTTATGGCGTGACCCAGACAACCGAAGCCGCAGCAGCCGTCGAGGACTCGAAGCCGACCCGCTCACCGCGCGTCCACCGTGCCTGGTTCGTCGCCGCCGTCACCTTCGTCACGATCGTCGGCGCGGCCGCCTTCCGCTCCCTGCCCGGCCTGCTCATCGACCCCCTGCACCAGGAGTTCGGCTGGTCGCGCGGCACGATCGGCGCGGCCGTCTCCGTCAACCTCGCGCTGTACGGGCTCACCGCACCGTTCGCGGCCGCGCTGATGGACCGTTTCGGCATCCGCCGGGTGGTGGCCGTCGCCCTGACCGTGATCGCGGTCGGCTCGGGCCTGACCGTGTGGATGACGGCGGCCTGGCAACTGGTGCTGTGCTGGGGCCTGCTGGTCGGCCTCGGCTCCGGCTCGATGGCCCTCGCCTTCGCCGCCACGGTCACCAACCGCTGGTTCACCACGCGGCGCGGCCTGGTCAGCGGCATCCTCACCGCCGGCTCCGCCTCCGGCCAGCTGATCTTCCTGCCGCTGCTGTCCTGGATGGTCGAGAGGTACGACTGGCGTCCGGCCGCCGTCACCGTCGCCCTCGCCGCCCTCGCGGTCGTCCCCTTCGTCTGGCTGCTGCTGCGCGACCACCCGGCCGACGTGGGCCTGAAGCCGTACGGCGCACCGGACTTCGTACCGAAGCCGGCGCCGGTCACCGGAGCCGCGCGCCGCACGGTCGGGGTGCTGCTCTCCGCCGTCCGCACCGGCCCCTTCTGGCTGCTCGCCGGCACCTTCGCGATCTGCGGCGCCTCCACCAACGGCCTGGTCCAGACCCACTTCGTGCCCGCCGCCCACGACCACGGCCTGCCGGTCACCACGGCGGCCTCGCTGCTCGCGGTCATCGGCGTCTTCGACGTCGTCGGCACGATCGCCTCCGGCTGGTTCACGGACCGCTTCGAACCACGCCGCCTGCTCGCCGTCTACTACGCCCTGCGCGGCCTCTCCCTCCTCTTCCTGCCGATGCTGCTGGGCCCCGCCATCCACCCCCCGATGATCTTCTTCATCGTCTTCTACGGCCTCGACTGGGTCGCCACCGTCCCGCCCACGCTTGCCCTGTGCCGGGAGCACTACGGCGAGAACAGCGCCATCGTCTTCGGCTGGGTCCTCGCCTCCCACCAGGTCGGCGCGGCCCTCGTCGCCTACCTCGGCAGTGTCGCCCGCGATGTCTTCGGCACGTACGACATGGTCTGGTACGCCTCCGGCGCGCTGTGCGCGGCGGCGGCGCTGATGGCGCTGGTGATCCGGCGACGGCCGGTGACCGCGGTGCCCGTCCTGGGCGTCTAGGGGATACCCCTAGCCGTCCCGTCCGAGCCCGGTGAACCGCCCCCGGTGGAACAGCAGTGGTCCGTCGGGGGTCTCGGCCGCGCCCAGCGCGGTCACCCGGCCGACCACGATCAGGTGGTCGCCCCCCGTGTGGACGGCGTGGATCGCGCAGTCGATCCAGGCGGCGGCGCCGGTCAGGCGGGGCGCGCCGGACACCGGGGCCGTGTCGTACGCGACCCCCGCGAACTTGTCCGCGCCGCTCACCGCGAAGGCGCGGCACAGGGCGCCCTGTCCGGCGCCGAGCACGTTGACGCAGAAGACGCCCGCGCGGGCGATGCGCGGCCAGGTGGTCGACGTCCGGCCGACCATGAAGCAGATCAGGGGAGGGTCGAGGGAGAGGGAGGAGAAGGACTGGCAGGCGAAACCGGCGGGAGAGGCTTCGCCTTCGGCGGCCGGTGCGGTGACAACGGTCACCCCGGTCGCGAAGTTCCCCAGCACACGCCGGAACTCCGTCGGGTCGACCGGCGCCCGCTCGTCCGCGTGCACGCACCGCAACTCCGGGCGTGGCAAGGCCTCCACGGGCCCCGGCGGGGGAACCGACCTGAGATATCGAACGGCCGCCGCGGCCGCTCCTGCGTGTCCCATCACATCTTCATTGAAGCTGACGGAACGTCAGATGGGAAGGTCGTTGGCGGACGGGCGTACGGCTGCTTCGTATGCTGCGCTCATGCGGTGGGGAGTGCCAGGTGACCGGCTCCGTTACCGGCTCCGTGACCGGCGGCCGGTCTGGTCGGCCGGTGATCCGAACGCGGCGGTCGCGCAGGCGGCGGCCCGACCGCCGGCGGCCGGCTGTGGTGGACGGTCGGCCGGTCGGCCTCACCGGCCGTGGAAGTCCGGGCTTCTGCGTTCCACGAAGGCCCGTAGCCCCTCCTGGGCGTCCCGCGTCGTCATGTTGATCTCCTGGGCGGCGGACTCGGCCGCGAAGGCGGATGCCCGGTCGCTGTCCAGGGAAGCGTTGACCAGCTGCTTCGTCAGGGCGAGGGCGCGTGTCGGCCCGGTGGCGACCCGGACGGCCCAGTCCCGTGCCGTCCTGGTCAACTCCTCGTCCGGTACGACCCGGTTGACCAGGCCAAGGCGTTCGGCCTCCGGGGCGGAGAGGGCGTCGCCGAAGAACATCAGCTCCTTGGCGCGGTGCGGGCCGATCAGACGGGGGAGGAGGTAGGCGCCGCCGCCGTCGGGGACCAGGGCGCGGCGGACGAACACCTCGATGAAACGGGCGGATTCGGCGGCCAGGACCAGGTCGCAGGCGAGCGCGAGATGGGCGCCGAGGCCGGCGGCGGTGCCGTTCACCGCCGCGATCACCGGCTTCTCGCAGTCGAGGACGGCGGCGACGAGACGCTGGGCACCGAGCCGGATGGTGCGGGCCACGTCGCCGGGTAGGCGTTCGGCGGTGGCGCCGCCGCGGAGGTCGGCGCCCGCGCAGAAACCACGGCCCGTTCCGGTGAGGACCACGGCCCTCACCGAGGGGTCGGCGGAGGCTTCGGAAAGAAGTTGGATGATGCGTTCTCGCTGGTCAGGGGTGATGGCGTTGAGGGCCTCGGGCCGGTTGAGGGTGATCTGCGCGACCTGGTTGTCAGTGGCGTGCAGTACCAATGACTCAACGGAAATTTCCGGCTCTTCGTTCTTTGAAGGCTCACGGGGGGAATTGGGCATGTTCATCTCAGCGGCACACCACCAGCGCGTCCAGCGCCACCGCGCCCTGTCCCTCGGGCAGCACCATCAGCGGGTTGATGTCGAGCTCGGCGAGCTGGTCGCCGAGCTCCAGGGCCATCCGCTGGACGCGGAGGACCACCTCGACGAGCGCTTCGAGGTCGGCCGGCGGCCGCCCCCGGACCCCGTCCAGCAGGGCCCGCCCGCGCAGTTCGGCGAGCATGGCCCGGGCCTGCTCCTCGCCGAACGGCGGCACGCGTACGGCCGCGTCGTGCAGGACCTCGACCAGGACCCCGCCCAGCCCGACGGTCACCGTCGGCCCGAACAGGGCGTCGTGCGTGACCCCGACCACCATCTCCACGCCCCACTCGACCATCTGGCAGACCAGCACACCGTCGAGGGTGACCCCCTCGTAGCGGGCGATGTCGGTCAGCTCCCGGTAGGCGTCCCGGACCTGGCTGGCGGAGGTCAGCCCGATCTTCACCAGGCCCAGCTCGGTCTTGTGGGCGATCTGGGCGCCGGACGCCTTCATCACCACCGGGTAGCCGACCAGCCCCGCCGCGCGTACTGCGGCGGCCGCGCTGGTCACCAGCTGCTCACGCGGCACCCGTATGCCGTACGCGCGCAGCAGTTGCTTCGCCGCGTGCTCGCTCAGCTGCTGTCCCGGCCGCATCAGCGCGAGTGCCTTGCGGTACGAGGGGGAGGGTGTGCGCGGGGCCTCGTCGAAGGGGGAGCGGTAGGCGCGGACGAAGCGGTGGTGGTCGAGGTAGGCGCGGACTGCGGTGAGGCAGTTGCCGACCGTGCGGAAGGTGGCGACCCGGGAGGAGCCCAACAGGACCTCACGGTAGGCGGGTTCGGTGCCGACCGGCGAACCCCACACCACACACACCAGCTTGTCGGTCGCCTCGGCCGCGTCGACCAGGTCCCGCACGAGCCGGTCGCTGAGCGGTGGGAAGGGGCCGGTGATCGGGCAGATCAGCACGCCGACCTCCGGGTCGGCGAGGATGGAGTCGATGATCTTCCGGCCGCGCCAGTCGCCCACCGGATGGCCGCCGTTGTCGACCGGGTTGGCCACGCTGAGATACTCCGGTATCCACTGGTGCAGCTCGGCCTGGCGCGCCTCGGACAGCACCGGCAGCCGGAGTCCCGTGCCGGACGCCAGGTCGGCGACGTGCGCGCCCGTGCCGCCCGAGATCGAATAGACGACCACCCCGTCGGCGCGCGGCGGTCGCGCCCGGGCCAGCAGGGCGGCGGTGTCCTGGAGTTCGTCGAGGCCGTCGACGCGGATCACCCCGTACTGGCGCAGCGCCGCGTCGATCACGTCGTCCGCGCCGGTCAGCTTGCCGGTGTGGGTTGCGGCGGTGCGGGCGCCGGCCTCGGTGCGGCCGACCTTCACGGCGACCACCGGTACCCCGCGGCGGGCCGCGCGGTCGGCGGCCAGCAGAAAGGCGCGGCCGTCCTTGAGGCCCTCGACGTAGCAGGCGATGGCGCCGACCTCGGGGCGTTCGGCGAAGTAGGAGAGGAAGTCGGCGGTCTCCAGGTCGGCCTCGTTGCCGGTCGGCGCCCAGTGCGAGAGCCGGATGCCGAGTTCCTGGGCGGCGAAGACAGGCCGGCCCTGGTGCCCTGACTGGGTGATCAGCGCGATCGCCGGTCCGTCCAGGTCGTCGCGGAAGCGCTCGAAGGCGTTCAGGTTGGTGTTCGGGCCGAGCAGCCGCAGCCCGGAGCGGCGCACGGAGGCCGCGAGCCGGACCTGGGCCGCCGCCCCCTCCTCGCCGGTCTCGGCGAACCCTGAGGCGAAGGCGACGGCGAACCTCACCTTGGCCTCGGCCAGTTCCTCGATCACCGGAAGGGGGTCGGCGACCAGGAGTACGGCGAGATCGACCTGCTCGGGCAGGTCGGCGACGGAAGGAGCGCAGGCGATGCCGAAGACCGACGGCCGGGTCGGATGCACCGGGTGCACCCGGGCCCCGACCCGCTCGGCCCAGTCGAGGATCTGGCGGGTGATACCGGTGTTGGGCCGCCCCTCGGCGTCCGAGGCGCCGATCACGGCGATGGACTCGGGCCGGAAGAACCTGTCCAGATCAGGTACGTCCGCGTGCAGCGGCCGTCCGCTGACGTCATGCTCGTCCGCGTCGGCTGTCCGGCCGTGGACAGCGGGCCCGGGACGCTGCTCACCGCAGGCGATGACCCGGGCCCGGCGGGAGTCGGTGGTGAGGGTGCCGTGGGTTGATCCAAGCATCGTTCCGCCCGCTCCTGTGTGACAGCACAATTAACTGACGCTGTGTCAGATTACTGAACTGACGCTGCGTCAGGAACTGGTCTGCACGCAAAGTTGGGCCGAAAGCGCCTCTCGCCCCGCCTGTTGCCGCTACCCGAGGGCGGCCAGGACCTCCTTCGTCACCCGCTCGCCCGACGGGATGCGTTCTGGGCCCTGGCACGAGCGCAGGGCTCGGCCTACGCCACCCGCTGCCGCTTGGCGACGGCCTTCGCGATCTTCTCCGCGTCGATGGCCATCTCCCGGAACATGCCGGTGACGGGGTTGGTGTAGCCGGTGAAGTACAGGCCGGGGGCGTTCTTCGGGGTGCGGGGGCCGTGGGTGACCGGGTGGCCGGTGTCGTCGAGGACGTCGAGATGGCCGACCAGGCCTTCCAGAGCGCGCATGTATCCGGTTGCGGCGATCACCGTGTCGGGGGAGACGAGGGTGCCGTCGGCGAGGGTGACCTTGCCGTCCTCGAAGCCGTCGACGGCGGCCACGATCTCGACCTTCCCCTCCCGGACCGCGTCGATGAGGCCGACGTCCAGGATCGGGATGGCGCCCTGCCTGGCCCGGGTGTAGAGGCCGGTGTCGGGGCGGGGCAGGCCCTGGGCGGCCAGGTCGGGCACGCTGACCTTGGCCATCGTGCGGGCGAGCCGGTCGACGAGGGACACCGGGAGGCGTCGTACCAGGATCGAGTTGTACTGGGCGGCCCAGCCGGCGGTGGAGCGGCGCACGATGTGCGGGACCGTGCGGACGGCGAGCCGCACCCGGGAGGCGCCGCCCTCGACCAGGTCGACGGCGATCTCGGCGCCGGTGTTGCCGACGCCGACGACGAGGACGTCCTGGCCGGCGAAGGGCTCGGCGTTCCGGTACTCGCCGGCGTGCAGGAACCGGCCGCCGTAGGTGTCCAGGCCGGGCCAGTCGGGGATGCGCGGGGTGTGATTGAAGCCGGTGGCGACCACCACCGCCGAGCCGGTCAGCTCCCGGCCGCCGGAGGCGTGCAGCAGCCAGCCGTCGCAGTCGGGCGAGCGCTCCACGCGGGAGACCTCGACGCCGGTGACGATCTCCAGCTCGTGGTGCTCGGCGTACTTCTCCAGATAGCGGACCACGTTGTCGCGGGAGACCCAGCGGCCGAAGCGGCGTGGCATGGGCAGCCCGGGGAGGGCGGAGAGGCGGCGGGTGGTGTGGAGATGGAGCCGGTCGTAGTGGCGACGCCAGGACGCGCCGACCTCGTCGGACTTCTCCAGCACGACGGCACGTATGCCCCGGGCCCGCAGCGCGTACGCGGCGGCGAGCCCGCCGGGGCCGGCGCCGATGACATAGACGGGCGAGACGGTGGGGGGAAATACGGCCATGAGCGGGAGCGTAATCACGCTCTCCGTTGATGGGTCTCGGTCAAGACCGGAATTGGTTGCGGATTGATCACACCCGTAGGAGAAGTGAGTGGGACTTGTGACGTAGCCCACTTGGTCTGAACGGAAAGGGAAGGGAAGGGTGCGAAAAGGCCCGTGCCGTCGGGCTCCGGTGCGCTGGAGCCCGACGGCACGGGTGGGCGGTGTCCTTGGACAGACGGGAAAAGGACACCGCGTTCGAGGGGGCTGTCGCGGGCGTGAGGGGCCTGTCTCGATCGTGAGAGGCCCTTGCTTCCGCGGCGGTTTCCTACTTCCGTAGCGCCTCTCAGGCCTGCTTGCCCTTCTTGCCGTTGCCCTTGCCGTAGCCCGTCACCTCGGCGATCCAGGTGATGAAGTCGCCCGGGTCGGTGTTGGCGCCATGGCCCTGGTCCCAGTAGAAGAGGTGGTTCACGTCGTCACCGAGGTTGTCCAGGCGGGCCGCCAGGTTCGCGGAGATGACGTGCGAGGTGTCGGTGTCATTGGTGCCGAGACGGATCCACCAGTGCTTCGAGCGCCTCCCGTTGACCTTCTCGACCAGGTGGTACATCGGGTTCATCAGGTTCAGCTTCTCGGGGATGTCGCTCGCGACCCGCTTGGTGCTGAGACCGGTGGAGTCGTTCTTCGCGCCGTAGGCCGTGAAGTGGCGGCTTTCGGTCGTACCCGCTCCGAACTCGTTGTTCTCGCCGGCGGACAGGTCGAAGGCGTCGAAGGCGGGGGTGGTCTTCTTGCGGGCGCCGACGTGGGTGAGGTAGTCGTCCCAGCTGAAGGTGGCCTTGCCGCCGGACCAGGTGATGAAGGTGTTGGCGGCCAGGTAGGTCTCGCGGTCCGAGTCCGACAGGGCGGCGAGGTAGGTGGTGGCCGACGGCTCCAGGTACTGCTTGAGCAGGTACTCGTCGTAGTTGCGGGCGGTCAGCGGGCCGAAGCCGTCCAGACCGCGCAGCTTCAGGGCCGCCTGGTACTCGGCGAACTGCGCCCGCAGGTCCTTCGACACCGTCTGGTCGACGACCTTGCCGGTGGACTGGGTGACGTTGGAGCCCCAGTTCCACTCGTAGGCGCCGTCGGCGTGCTCCAGGTCGGTGATCGGGCACCAGGCGCCGGTCGCGAAGATCGCGTCCGAGGCGTCGGCCGCGCCGATCTCCTTGAGGTACCTGTCGTAGATCGGGCTGTCGCCGGACGCGCCGAGCAGCGAGGACAGGGCGCCGCCGGCGCTGGTCCCGGCCGACACGATCCGGTCGACATTGCCGGGGATGAGGCCGCGGTTGGCCTTCACATAGCGCACGGCCGCCTTGAGGTCGACGATCGCGGCGGGGGCGGTGCCGTAGTACTCGCCCTCGGAGTCCT
The DNA here is from genome assembly GCF_055634995.1 of Streptomyces sp. NPDC111744. Lineage (NCBI taxonomy): Bacteria > Bacillati > Actinomycetota > Actinomycetes > Kitasatosporales > Streptomycetaceae > Streptomyces > Streptomyces sp. NPDC111744. The sequence goes on along the minus strand of NZ_JBVKCG010000008.1, from coordinate 99,889 downwards.
TGAGGGTACGGCCGCGGGCGCCGGGCTCGACCACCACATAGCCGGCGGCCAGGGCCAGCAGCTGGTTGGAGGCGGTGGCGCCGCCGGTGGCGTTGGTGTTGCCGTTCGCGTTGGAGGTCGTGGAGGCCGAGGCGCTGGGCGCGGCGCTGCCGGTGGGCGCACCGCTCGGGGCACCGCCGCCGGCCGTCATGCCGCCGGCGCCGACACCGGTGGCGTCCGCGACGGAGGAGGGCATGTACCCGCCGACGGAGTTGGCGAACAGGATCGGCGCGTTCGTCGGGTCGACCGTCTTGCCGTCGATCTCGACGGGAGCGCTGACGACGAGCGACTGGTAGGTGGCGTCCACCGGCTTGGCGACATAGGTGATCGCCTTCCAGAAGTGGTACGTCACCGAGTGGTCGTTGCCGTCGGTGTCGGTGACGGTGGTCGTCAGCTTCGTGTAGGCGTCCGGGTCGAAGTTCAGGGAGCCCGAGGAGCCCGACGAGGAGTCGCTCGACGCCTGCGCGCTGAGGGCGATGCCGCCGACTGCTGCGACACCGGCCGTGGCGCCGATGCCCATGACCACGGTCCTGCGCTTCACTGCCCTGTGCTTCACCTTGCTGCCTCTCGCGTGCGGGTTCCTTGGCCTTACGCATGCGAACGTAATTCGGCGCCGACAAAATCGTCAACAATCTGCGGGGATTCATGGTGGACCCACAGCCCCATGGGAATCGCACAGCTTTGCCCAGCTCCCCCTGGGCTCCGGGGTCCATCTGACATAACGTCAGATTCATGGATGCGACGAGTGCGACGAGTGCCACGACAGCGGCTACCGCCATGACTGCGACGAGTGGCGGCCGGGCCCGCACATCCGCCCGGCGTTACGACCTCCCCGAACCGGACGCCTTCACCCGCTCCTACTGGGAGGCGGCGGCCGAGGGCCGGCTTCTGCTGCGCCGCTGCCGTTCCTGCGGCCGGGCCCACCACTACCCCCGGGAGTTCTGCCCGCACTGCTGGAGCGAGGACGTCGTCTGGGAGCCCGCGAGCGGCCGCGCGGTCCTCTACACCTGGTCCGTCGTGCACCGCAACGACCTCCCGCCCTTCGGTGACCGCATCCCGTACGTCGCGGCCGTGGTCGACCTGGCGGAGGGCCCGCGCATGATGACCGAGCTGGTCGGCGTGCCCGAGCCGCGCGCAGGACTGGAACTCGAGGTCGCCTTCCGGGACGGCGCGCCGGTGTTCCGCCCCGCGGCACGCTGAAACGCTGGGCCACCACCCGGCGCAGAGGTTTCAATAACCCCATGGCCCAGATCGACGAACAGCCCGCCGCCCGCCGCCCCGACGTCACCCCGCACGGTCACGGCCTACGCCTCGACCACTGGAACCCGGACTCGCAGGCCCACGCCGATGCCTGGCTGCGCGGCCGCACCGACCTGGACTTCCTCCGCTGGAACACCCCCCTCCAGCCGGACATCGACCTCGCCGGGGCCCGTGCCGCCCTGCTGCGGCAGCGGGAGCAGGTGGCCGCCGGCAGCTGCGCGCCGTTCCGGATCGCGGACGAGGAGAGCGGTACGACCCTCGGGCACATCGGTATCAACATGATCGACCGGGTGTCCCGTTCGGCCCGGGTCGGCTACTGGGTGCTCCCCGAGGCGCGGGGCCGCCGGGTCGCCACCCACGCCCTGACCCTCGCCGCCCGCTGGACCTTCACCGAGCTGGGCCTCTACCGGCTGGAGCTGGGGCACGCCCTCGGCCACGAGGCGTCCTGCCGGATAGCACAGACATGCGGTTTCCCGTACGAGGGGACGCTGCGGGGCGCGATGTTCGAGGCGGGCCGGCCGCACGCGTTCCGGGACGCCCACCTGCACGCCCGCCTCGCCTCGGACCCGGAACCGTCCCTGGACTAATTCACGTGCGGGGAGGGGCGATCGACCACGACCATCGACCATGGCCACCGACACACCCGCATCCGAAACATCCGAAACATGTGACACATCTGACACATCTGGCACATCCGACGCATCCGACGCATCCGACTGGCACTTCACCTCCGACGTGGACGAGTTCCTCGCCCGCGCCCACGACTTCCTCCACTCCCGCCCGGACCTGCACACCGTCCATCTGACGGTGACGCAGCAGCTGCGGAGCCGCGGCCCGTCAACGTACGGCGACCAGCCCCCGTTCCTCGGCTTCCTCACCCGCGGCGACGGCAGCGTGGGCGCGGCACTGCTGCACACCCCGCCGCACGCCCTGCGCACCACCCGCCTCACGGCGGGCGAGACCGAGGCGCTGGCCACCCGTCTCCTCACCCTCGGCCACCCGGTCCCCGGATTCGCCGCCGAACGCGCAACCGCGGAGGCGTTCGTGGCGGCCTTGGAACGGCTGACCGGGACGCCCGGAAAGCTCCGCGACCTCGAACGGCTCTACCGGCTCGGTGAGTTGACGGCCCCCTCTCCGGCGCCGGAAGGCCGGGCGAGGGTGGCCGGCCCCTCGGACCGGGACCTGCTGATCCGCTGGTACGGCGGTTTCGTCGCCGACGCGGGCATACCGGGCGGTCAGGACGCGGGGGACTGGGCCGACTTCCGGCTCTCCTACGGCGGCATCACACTCTGGGAGACCCCCGACGGCACCCCGGTGTCCATGGCCGGCGTGACCCCGACGGTCGCCGGCCAGGCTCGGATCGCGCCCGTCTACACCCCGCGGGAGCTGCGCGGCCGCGGCTACGCCGGGGCGGTGACGGCGGAGGTCAGCCGGGCGGCCCTGGCCCGGGGCGTCGGCGAGGTCCTCCTCGTCACGGACCTCGCGAACCCGACGAGCAACGCGCTCTACCAGCGCCTCGGCTACCGGCCCGTGGCCGACTGGGCGGTGTACGACTTGGGGGAGCGCGCGTAGGAGGATCCCGGCGCCTACGGTCGGCGGGCGTGGCGCGACTGCCCGGCGGTCATGGCCACAGCAGTTGCGTCCGCCAGGCGTGGTCCCCTTCCCTGACGTACCGGAGCCGGACATGGCGTCGTTCCGGGTCGCCCTGGAAGAACTCGACCTCCTCCGGGCGCAGCCGGTAGAGGGTCCAGGTGGGGGAGGAGGCGGTCGGGTCGGCGCGGGCCCGTTCCCAGGCCGCCTCCGACTCCTCCCGCAGCTCCTCCAGCGAGGACAGGATCCCGCTCTGCCTGCCGGTGAGCGCCGCCGCCAGGGCGCCCGTCGAGCGGGCGTGCAGATCCGCCTGGCCCTCCTCCCACGGGGCCGCGGTGACCGGCCCGCGGAGCCGGACCTGGCGGCCCAGCACCGGCCAGTAGAAGGCCAGCGCCGCGTACGGACGGGCGCTCAGCTGATGACCCTTGCGGCTGGTCAGATGTGACGCGAAGGACCAGCCGTCCGGGTCCGCGCCGTGCAGCATCACGATCCGTACGTCCGCCCGGCCCTCCTCGTCCGCCGTCGCCAGCGACACCGTGTGCGGCTCCGGCTGCCCGGCCGCCACCGCCTCCGCGAACCACTCGGTGAAGAGGGGGAGCGGCACATCGGGCGCCGACGCCGGGTCGAACGGCCGTAGCTCCGTGGTCTCGGGGGACCAGACCCGGAGGGACTTCAGGAGCGTGTGAAGATCCGTTGCTGCCATGTGCCGAGTATCACTCGGGGACCCCGCGCGGCCGCACCATCAGCACGCCGTACGGCGGCTCGGCGTGCCCCGGAGTACGCGGGGGCCGAACTCCCGGGCACAACCGGGCGAACACCTGCGAACACCTGTGCCCCGGCCCCACACTGTCCGGCATGAGGGGACCCAGGACCGTGAAGGTGGCCGTACGCCATGTGCTCGGCGACGCCAGGGGGCCCGGGAAGCGGACCGTCACCTGGGCCGCCCGGGACTTCCGGCTGGCCCGGCCCGTCGAGGGCCGGGACCGGGTCGAGCTGGAGTGTCCGGTCTGCTCGGCCGCGCTCCTCGCCGAGATCCGCGACCACGGCCGCACCCGGCGCGTCCGTCTGACCTGGGGCGCGATCTCCCTGCTCGCCCTGGCTCTCTTCGGCGTCTCGCTCGCCTACGCCGTCCACGAGGGCGGCCGGACCCTCCCGGCCGGGCAGTCACCGCCCCTGCTTCTGCCGATCAGCGTGGCCGTGGCCGTCGTCACCCTGATCGCCGCCCCCACCGCCTGGGGGATGGCCCGCAACCACATCGGCGTCACCCTCGTCGACACCCCCGGCCCCCGCCGCGGCCACCGGATCGTGCCGGTACGCGGCTGAGACACCGCTCAGTGCCGGGCGAACTGGACCCCCGTCCCCTGGATCGTGTCCGGGCGCACGGGGAGTGCGGGCACGGTGAGTTGCTCCCCGTAGATGTCGGTGAGCCGGATCTCGCCGCCGCAGCCGGTGCCCTTCTCGGAGAGGAAGTAGTTGTAGCCGGTGCGGGTCAGCGCCAGCCAGCCGCCGCCGGTGCGGACCTCGAGGCGGGCCAGCGGGTTGCGGTGGCCGATCGCCTGGATACCGCACCAGTACTGGGTGGAACCGGTCTTGTAGCGGATCGAGACCGTGTCCGAGGTGACCGGACTCAGCAGGCTCCAGGTGATCGCGATCCGGCCCGCCGAGAGCGGCGCGAGCTTCGCGAACGCCTGGTGGCTGAGGTCGAGTTGGCCGACCGCACAGGGCGCCGGGCACTCGTTGGTGATGCGTACGGTGATGGCCTTGCCGCTCGCCGCGCGGACGGAGACGTACGCCCCGCACGCCTTCGCCGTCTCGTAGTCCGCGGTGTTCATCGCCGCGGTCATGACGTCGGAGGTCGGGCCGTACGAGCAGGCGCCGTTGCCGTTCCCGGCGTCGTAGGAGGTGGCGACCCCCTGATAGGAGGCGCCGGGGTGGATCCGGCCGGCCGCGGGGGCCGTGGTGGAGGGGGTACGGGCGGAGCCGGCCGCCGCGCGCCGGGTCGGGGTGGTGGCGGCAGACGCGGACGCCGTCGGCGTGGTCCGTGCGGTCGCTGTGGGCTTCGGTGACGCCGACGACGGCTTCGCTGATGCCGTTTCCGTCGCCGCCGCGCTCGCCTCGACTTCGGACGAGGACGCGGACGACAAGGTGGACGCGGACACCGCCCGGTCCTGCGCGCCGCCGGACGCGGCTCCGGGACGGAACGCCACGACCAGGGTCACGACCAGGGCGACGGCGGCCACGGCTGCCACCGCCAGCAAGGGGCCGCGGACCGGGCGCCACTCGAAGTTCGGGTCCGGGCGCCGGCGGCGGCGATGTGAGGAGGAGGCCACGGAGGGATCCTTACGCGGTTCGGCGGTGCACGTCCTTCGAACGTCGCCTTCTGAACGTCGAAGCTTCCGGTACGGCAGTGGCCGCCGGAGCCCGAAAGGTTGCCGCCCTCGCCGGATCAGTCCCGCCCCAGCACCACCGTCCCCGACGAGCAGAACCAGCCCCCCGTCCCCGACGCCACCCCCAGCTTCGGCAGCCCCCCGTCCGCCTGGCGCACCTGCCGGTCACCGGCCTCTCCGCGCAGCTGCCGCACCGCCTCCACCAGCAGGAACAGCCCCCGCATGCCCGGATGCTGGGCCGAAAGCCCGCCTCCGTCCGTGTTCACCGGAAGCTCCCCGCCCTCGACCCGCAGCCGCCCCTTCTCCACGAAGGCCCCGCCCTCGCCCTTCGCGCAGAAGCCCAGGTCCTCCAGCGTGACCAGCGTCATGTAGGTGAAGGCGTCGTAGATCTCCGCGAAGTCCACCTCCGACGGCCGTACGCCCGCACGCCGGAAGGCCAGTTCGCCGCTCACCGCCGCCGGGGAGGTCGTGAAGTCGGCCCACTCCGACATCGTCGCGTGCGAGACGCACTCACCCGTGCCCAGCACCCACACCGGCGCGGTACGGCAGTCCCGTACGTACTCCTCGGCCGCCAGCAGCACCGCCGCGCCGCCGTCGGAGCGGATGCAGCAGTGCAGCTTGGTGAAGGGGTCGGCGATCATCGGGCCGGACAGGACCTCGTCGACGGTGACCGGGGTGCGGAACATCGCCTCCGGATTCAGCGCCGCGTTCGCCCGCGCCTGGACCGCGACCTCCGCCAACTGCTCGACGGTCGTGCCGTGTTCGATCATGTGACGGCGGGCCGCCATCGCGTACTTGGCGATGAGCGTGTGGCCGTAGGGGACCTCGAACTGGAGCGGGCCTCCGGCACCGAAGGACAGATCGCCGGTCCTGCGCCCCGCCTTGATGTCGGCGCGGGCGGTGGAGCCGTACACCAGCAGGACCGCGTTGGCGTGGCCCGCCGCGATCGCGTCCGCCGCGTGCGCCGCCATGACCTCCCAGGTGGAGCCGCCGACCGAGGTGGAGTCGGCCCAGGTGGGGCGCAGGCCCAGATACTCGGCCACCTCCACCGGGGCCAGTGTGCCGAGGCCCGCCGACGCGAAACCGTCCACCACCTCCCGGCCGAGGCCCGCGTCGGCCAGCGCGCGGCGGGCCGCCTGGGCGTGCAGGGCGTAGGCGGTGGTGTCGTCCACGCGGCCGCAGTCGGACAGGGCCACGCCGACCACGGCGACCTTGCGGGGTCCAGTCATGAATCTGACGGTACATCAGGTTCGCTCGACTCCGCCCCTGTGCATCTGCATCCACTGCCCCTAGCATGACGGGCCGTCAGATCGTCAGGAGGTCCGGTCATGGACGCCCGCTTCACCGACGAGCAGGACGAGATCCGGCGCGCCCTGCGTGAACTGCTCCACAAGCGATGCGGGACGGAGGACGTACGGACCGCCGTCGACAGGCCGGAGGGGCACGACCCCGCCCTGTGGACCGCCCTCGGCGAACAACTCGGCCTGCCCGGACTCGCCCTGCCCGAGACATACGGCGGTGCCGGCTGCTCGACCACGGAAGTCGCCTTGGCTGCGGAGGAGTTGGGCCGCGCCCTTGCCCCCTCGCCGTTCCTCGCCACCGCCGTCCTCGCCGCCCCGCTGCTGCTCGCCCTCGGCACCGACGCCCAACGCGCCGAACTGCTCCCGAGGATCGCTGACGGCGGCCTCACCGCCGCCCTCGCCGTCCCCGGCACCCGGCTCGGCACCGCCCTGGCGCTCACCGGGCCGGGCGGCGGCGACTGGGCCGGCGGCGGGCGGGCCGGTGGCGTGCAGGCGCGGCGTGAGGGGGACCGGTGGCAGCTGTACGGAGAGGCCGACCAGGTGCTGGACGGACACAGCGCCGGGCTGCTCCTCGTCCCCGCGCACGCCGGCGGATACGCCCGCTCCCGCGTCCTGCTCTTCCTGGTGGCGGGGGACGCCGACGGTGTCGTACGGACCCGGCGGACCACCCTCGATCCGACCCGCCCCCAGGCCCGGATCCAACTGCGCCATGTGGTGGCGGAACCGGTGGGCGACGAGGACACCGACATCCGGCCCGCCCTCGCCGCCCTCGGCGACTCCGTGGCCGCGGTGCTCGCGGGCGAGGCCGTGGGGGCCGCGGACCGGGCGCTGGAGCGGACCGTGGAGTACGTGAAGCAGCGCGAGCAGTTCGGGCGGGCGATCGGATCGTTCCAGGCCGTCAAGCACCGGCTGGCCGACGTGTATGTGGCGGTACGGGCGGCCCGGTCGGCCGCCTGTTACGCGGCCTGGGCGACGGTCCATGGGGAGAGGGTGGGCGGAGTGGCCCTCGCGCAGGCCCTGGAGGCGCTGCGGACCGCCGCCGCGGAGGGGATCCAGCTGCACGGCGGTATCGGGTTCACCTGGGAGCACGAGGCGCATCTGTACTTCAAGCGGGCCGCCGGGGACGAGCTGCTGTTCGGGCCCGTGCACCGGCTGCGCGGACGGGCCGCCGACGCGGCGGGGCTGTTCGAGGGACGCGAGGTGGCGGTGTGATCGGCGAACGCCTGGTGCGCAAGGCGGCGACCAGCCGCGGGTTCCTGAAGGTCGCCCCGCATGTGGTGCCGGCCCTGGACCGGGCCGTGCACCGGCTCAGCCGGGGCAGGGTGCTGCTCAGCGCGCAGATGCTGCCGGGGGCGATCCTGACGTCCACGGGGGCGCGCAGCGGGCTGCCCCGGCGCACGCCGCTCGCGTGCATGCCCCAGGAGGACGGCTGGCTGCTCGTCGGGTCCAACTACGGCCGGAGCGACCACCCCGCCTGGACCTACAACCTCCTCAGGCACCCCGACGCCGAGATCAGCTGGAAGGGGCGGGACATACCGGTCACCGCCCGGCTGCTGACGGGGGCGGAACGGGCGGCCGCCTGGCGGCAACTCCTGGAGTTCTGGCCGCCGTACGCGACGTACCAGGAACGGGTGGAACGGGAGCTGCGGGTCTTCCGGCTCACCAGGGCATAGCGGCCACCGGCGCACAGCCCTCACAGCGCGTGCTGTGCCAGCAGCAGGGCGCCGATGCCCAGCATCGCCGCCCCCGAGGTGCGGGTGACCGCCCTGGCCGCTCGCGGACGGGCGGAAAGCAGGCGGCGGGCCAGGGTGCCGACCGCGAGGTAGACGGCGGCGCAGGCGGCCATGTGCAGGGCGCCGAGTACCGCCGTCTGGGCGGCCACGGGGGCGTGGTCGCCCTTCGTCACCAGGAACTGGGGGAGTACGGAGAGATAGAGCAGCAGGCCCTTGGGGTTGAGGCCGCTGATCGCCGCGCCCCGCCAGAAGCCCGGCCCCTCCGGCCCGGCCGCCGCTGCTGCCCCCTCCGCCGCAGGCACCGCCGGGCGCCGCAGCACTCCCCACCCCAGCCACACCAGATAGACGGCTCCGGCCACCGTGAGCGCGGTGAGCAGCATCGGCGAACCCGCCACCAGCACCGCGAGCCCCGCGACCGCCAGTGCGGTGTGCAGTGCGTACCCGGCGACCAGGCCCGCCACCGCCCGCGGTACCGAGCGGCCGCGCACCCCGGCGGCGATCACGAACGCCCAGTCGGCGCCCGGCACGCACACCAGCAGCAGGTCCACGGCGAGGAAGGAGATTAGGGGTCCGGCGTCCATGGCAGGAACATTAGGCGCGAACTGGCCGAAAGTGTTGTCGAAATTTGCTCGTTACCGGCTCCATCGGGGGAGAATCTGCCCCATGGACGACGTGGACCGGAAAATTCTTGCCGAGCTCCAGCAGGACGGGCGGCTGACCGTGACCGAGCTGGCCGGGCGGGTGCGGCTGAGTGTCTCGCCCTGTCACCGGCGGTTGCGCGAGCTGGAGCGGTCGGGGGCGATCAGCGGGTACCGGGCGGTGGTGGACCCGTCGTCCGTGGGGCTGACCTTCGAGGCGCTGGTCTTCGTGTCCATGCGGCAGGAGGACCGGGACACGGTCGCCGACTTCGAGCGGGCGCTTGCGGAGATCCCTCATGTGCTGGACGCACAGCGACTGTTCGGCGAGCCCGACTATCTGCTGCGGGTGGCCACCGCCGACCTCGCCGCCTTCCAACGGCTCTACGACGAACGGCTCGCGACCCTGCCGGGCGTGCAGCGCCTCACCTCGACCCTGGTGATGAAGCACGTCGTCCGGGACCGGCCGCTGCCTGCGTGACGGAACCGGTAGCGCGACAGGCGGTGGTCCACCTCGGGTGAACCACCGCCTGCCAGACAGGACCCAGGGCGCGGGTTACTTCGTCGGCTTCTTACCGGTCACGCCCAGATGCACCAACAGTGCGAGGTTCGGCTTGAGTTCGGTCTGCTTCACGCCCCAGGACTGGAAGCCCTTCTGGTGCGAGGCGACCGCCGCGAGCATCGCGACCAGCGAACCGGCCATGGCCGCCGGGTTCACGTCCTTGTCGACCTTGCCCTTGGACTGCAACTCCTTGATGGAGTCGGTCAGGGAGTTGTTCACCGAGTTCAGGATCTTCATACGGATCTTGTAGAACCGTTTGTCCCCCTCGGCCGCGCCGAGGTCGACCACGCGCAGGATCGCGTCGTTCTTGCGCCAGAACTCCAGAAATCCGTCCACGAGTTCCTGTGCCGTCGCCCAGCCGGCCTTGCCGACCCAGGAGCGCCCTTCCAGCAGCGCGGTCAACTGGCCGCCCTCGGTGGCCATTTGCTCGGCGATCTCCAGGACGGCGCCCTCGACGTCCGGGAAGTACTGGTAGAAGGTCGCGGGCGAAGTACCCGCCTTCCGGGCGACATCGATGACCTTGACGTCCCGGTAAGGGGAGGAGCTGAGCATCTCGCTGAGGCAGTCGAGCAGCTTCTGCCGGGTCGCCTGCCCACGCCGGCCGGCCACGCGGCCGTCGACGGTACGCACTTGTCCTGTCATGCCGTCAGCTTACCGAGGGGTGATCGGAGCGCGATTCGGCCGACTGCAAATGGGGTGCACGGCCGCGGGGGCGGTGGTGCGGCTGGTCTGCGGGGTGCGGGGCGGGCGGTTACTTTGACGACATGGCCGAAAACAGGGCATCCGGATACACAGAGGGCGTCCCCTGCTGGGTGGACGTGCAGCTTCCCGACGTCGAGGCGGGCAAGCGGTTCTACGGCGGGCTCTTCGGGTGGACCTTCGAGGACGCCGGCGGGGGGTCCGTGTGGGCCCGCCTGGCCGGCGCGGACGTCGCCAGGCTGGCATCCAAGAGGGACGGCCGGATGCCCACCGTGTGGACGGTGTTCTTCGCGACCCCCGACGCCCGGGACCTCGCCCGGCGGATCCTGGCGGCCGGCGGCCAGCTCGTGAGCGACCCGGCCCCCGTCCGTGACCTCGGCACCGCCGCCCTGGTCGCCGACCCCCAGGGCGCCGTCTTCGGCCTCTGGCAGGCCGCGGGCCACCCCGGTTTCGGCGTCCGGCACGCCCCCGGCACCTTCGCCTGGGCGCAGCTCTACACCAGCGACACCGGCGCGGCCAACGAGTTCTACGGCCGCCTCTTCACCGACGCCCTGTTCGGCGCCGGTGCCGACCCGGACTTCGGCCGCGCCCCCGTCTCCGATGTCTTCTACGCCGGGATGCCGCCGCAGTTCGTCGTGCACTTCCGTACCGGGGACGTGGAGGCCGCGGTCGAGGCCGTGCGGCAGCTGGGCGGCCGGGTCCAGGCGCCGCCCTTCGAGACGTCGTACGGAAAAGTGGCCGTCGTGACCGACAATCAGGGGGCGTCCTTCGCGCTGCTGCAACGCTGAGGCCGGATGTAGACGGATACAGACGGCTCTCGGCGGATAATGTCTCACTTTGTCCTGTGACACCCCGATTGGTCGCCGGGTTCGCAACCTGCGCCCGGGCCAGGAAGAATCGGGGTGCGTGCCGCCATGGCGGTGCGGTGGTGAGACGCTGCACGGGGTCGCGTACATATGTGGGTGGACGAGGCCCGTACGGGGAGGTGGCAGGCAAGTGGTGGATCAGCTGACGCAGCACGATCCGCGGCGGATCGGGCCGTTCGAGGTGCTGGGACGGCTGGGGGCCGGCGGCATGGGGCTGGTCTATCTCGCGCGCTCGGCGTCCGGGCGGCGCGTGGCGATCAAGACGGTCCGGACCGAGCTCGCCGAGGACCAGCTGTTCCGGGTCCGCTTCACCCGCGAGGTGGAGGCGGCCCGCGCGGTCTCCGGCTTCTACACGGCCGCCGTCGTCGACGCCGACCCGCGGGCGGCGGTGCCGTGGCTGGCGACCGCGTACGTGCCCGCGCCCTCGCTCGAGGAGATAGTGAACGACTGCGGGCCGCTCCCGGCCCAGGCGGTGCGCTGGCTCGCGGCGGGCGTCGCGGAGGCGCTCCAGTCGATCCACGGTGCCGGACTGGTGCACCGGGACCTGAAGCCGTCGAACGTCCTCGTCGTGGAGGACGGCCCCCGGGTCATCGACTTCGGTATCGCGTCCGGCGTCTCGAACACCCGTTTGACGATGACGAACGTCGCGGTCGGCACCCCCGCCTACATGTCCCCCGAGCAGGCCAAGGACTCCCGCAGCGTCACCGGCGCCAGCGATGTCTTCTCCCTCGGCTCCATGCTCGTCTTCGCCGCCACCGGCCACCCGCCCTTTCACGGCGCCAACCCGGTCGAGACCGTCTTCATGCTGCTGCGCGAGGGCCCGGACCTCGAAGGCCTCCCGGAGGAACTCCGCCCTCTCATCGAGTCCTGCATGCAGATGGAGGCCACCGGCCGCCCCAACCCGGCCGACCTCCAGGCCCAGCTCGCCCCCCACCTCTTCGGCTCCGGCTCCGACGACAGCGGTACGGCGTCCGCGTGGCTGCCCGAGAAGGCGGTCGCGCTGATCGAGTCCCGTCGCGGCGGCCGCCCGGCCGTGAAGCCCTCCGCCAACCCCTCCGGCGGCCGCAGCGGCGGCCGGCTCGCCGTCCCCCCGCCGCCCTCCTACGACCCCGTCGTCCCGGCCCCGGTCCCGGTCGGCGCCCCGGCCCCCGGTCCCGACGCCGGCCCGGTCCGGCTGGCCGGCGCCCGGGTGCCGATCGGCCCCGGCCCCCGGGTCGCCGACGCCCGCGCCGCCGCCGTCAAGGCGCCTCCGCCCGAGGCCGGCCTGGTGGCCAACTGGTCCCGGCCGCGCCCCGGCGTCAACGGCGCCGACCCCGCCGTACCGGCCGCGCCCGTCCAGCCTCCGGAGACCGCGTCCGGCTGGCGGCCCTGGCGGTTCCGTATGTCCAACGACGTCTGGGGCACCCCGGCCGTCGACGGCGACCTCGTCTACGTCACCTCCTTCGAGGTGCACGCCCTCGACGTCGCCACCGGTCGCCGCCGCTTCAAGACCCGCGACGTCGCCTGGTCCATGGCGGTCGCCGACGGCCGTATCCACGCCTCCGACGGGCCCACCCTGTTCGCCCTGGAGGCCCGCGAGGGCGGCGACCTGTGGCGGCTGTCCACCGACGCCTGGGTGTACGCCCTCAAGGCCGACCGCGACACCCTCGTCACCGGCACCCGGGGCGGCGGCGTCCAGGCCTGGGAGGCCTCCAACGGGCAGAAGCTCTGGGAGCTGTCCGGCGCCCAGACCGACTTCGAGTCCCCCGAGTCCGGGCCCTCCCTGCACGAGGGCACGGTCTTCGTCTGGCAGGACGGCCGGCTGCGGGCGCTGGACGCCCGGACCGGCGACGAGCGCTGGTCCTACCCCATCGGCGACGCGGCCTCCTGCGGCGGCGTACCGGTCCGCCTCACCCACGCCCCCGACGGCTTCGTGTACGCCTCCGCGGGCACCCGCGTCATCGCCTTCGACTCGGCGACGGGGCGCGTCCGCTGGCACTTCGAGGCGCCGGCCGTCTTCCTCTCCCCGCCGGCCTTCGTACCCGGCCCCGCGGTCACCGGCGGCGGCATCTACCTCGCGGACTATCTCGGCACCGTCTACGCCCTCGACGCCACCGACGGCCGCGACCGCTGGCGCATCGCCACGGAGGCCCGCGCGTCGATCGAGCCGGTGCTCGTCGCCGCCGGGCACGTGCACGTCGGCAGCGGCAAGGGGCTGTACACCCTGGACGCGGTCACCGGGACGCCCAAGTGGCGCTTCCAGGCGGGCGGCGACGTGGTCGGGGCGCCGGTGGTGGCGGAGGGCCGGATCCACTTCGGGTCCACGGACCATCTGCTGTACACGCTGAAGGCCGACGACGGGCGGCTGCGCTGGAAGCTGGCGACGGGCGGGGAGATCACCGGCTCGCCGGTGGTGCGGGACGGTGTCGTGTACGCGTGCAGCAAGGACCGGTGCGTGTACGCGCTGGACGCGGAGAAGGGGACGGGGACGGCGCGCACGGCGTGAGTGCCGCGATCGGTTGAGGGGGAACTGCGCGACAAGCCCCCACGGCGCCGCAGTGGTGGATCTCTGGGTGCCCGGGACGGCCGTCGTACCAGTTGGTTGCACGGAAGGGCTGTGCACGGCGGCCGTCGCACGGGGTGGGAGTCGACTCCCACAGCGAACGCTACGCCCGACCGCCGTCCGCCGCACGCGGTGACTCAGCGGATACGGGGCGTGGTCCGGGACCGGTTCCCGAACAGCTCGGCCTGCCGGTCGTCCGGCAGATTCCCCAGCGCGATCAGGTACGGCGCCTGCCCGTACCCCCGCTCCCGCGCCGCCTCCTTCGCCGCCCACAGCGCCCGCACGCTCCCCTGCACCCCCTCGGCCGGATACCCGGCGATGACGGTCGCGCACCGTACGGCCGCCTCCAACGCCCGCCCCGGCTCGGTCACTTCGGACACCAGCCCCACCTCGTACGCCCGCCGGGCGGAGACGCGCTCGGCGTTGCCCATGAGTACCATCCGGGCCACCTCCCCGTACGGCATCCGCTGCGCCATCAGCACCGACTCGTAGGCGCTGACCATGCCGTAGGAGGTGTGCGGGTCGAAGAACGCGGCCGTCTCGTCGGCGACGACGAAGTCCGACTCCCCGAGGAGGTAGAAGGCGCCCCCGCAGGCCATCCCGGTCACGGCGGCGATCACCGGCTTCCACAGGTCGTTCGCCTTCGGGCCGACGGCGATCAGCGGATCGTCCTGCATGTACGGCGAGGAGGGCTGCGGCACCACCGCGTCCCGGTCGAGCCCGGTGCTGAAGGCCCGCCCGCCGGCGCCGGTGAGGACGACGGCCCGTACGGCGTCGTCGAAGCGCAACGTCCGCCAGGCGGCGGAGAGTTCGGCGGCGGTGGCCGGATCGATGGCGTTGAGCTTCTCGGGGCGGTCCAGGGTGACGACGGCGACCCCGGTGTCCTGGTCCGTGGTGAGGCGCAGGCTCACGGCCGCTCCAGGACCCACTGCGGCAGACCGTCCGCGAACACCGCCTGCACCCGGGCCCCGATCCGGATCCGGTCGGGGGGAAGGGAGTTGAGGGGGGCGCCGGCCGCGCTGACCAGATTGCCCACCAGCCGTATGCGCGGCGCGTCCGCCAGCTCCACGACCACGACGTTGTACGGGGCCTGTGCCGCGTAGTCCGGGAGGAGCGGCGGGTGCGGGACGACGTACGACCAGATCCGCCCGCGTCCGTTCGTCGGCCGCCACTCGCTCGCGAAGGACTGGCAGTGCGGGCAGCACGGGCGGGGCGGGAAGCGGGGCTCTTGGCAGTCGGCGCAGGCCTGGACGCGGAGTTCGCCCAGTGCCGCGTACTGCCAGAAGGGGGCGCCGTCGGCGTCGATGGCCGGTCGCAGCATCTCAGCTCCTGTTCGTGAGGAGGAGGGCGGACGTCGGCACGCCCTCGCCCGCGGTGACCAGACAGGTGGCGGCGCCGGGCACCTGGGCGGTACTGGTGCCGCGCAGCTGTCTGACGCCCTCGGTGATGAGGTTGAACCCGTGGACATAGGCCTCGCTGAGCCCGCCGCCCCCGGTGTTGACGGGCAGCCGCCCGCCGATCTCCAGCGCGCCCTGCTCGGTGAACGCCCCGCCCTCACCCCGTCCGCAGAAGCCGTATCCCTCGAGGGAGAGGGGGATCAGCGCGCTGAAGGCGTCGTAGATCTGGGCGACGTCGACGTCCTCCGGTGTGAAGTCGGCGTGCTTCCACAGGTGGCGGGCGGCGGTCCAGGCGGGTCCGGTGAGCGGGTCGTCGTTCCAGTAGTTGACCATGCCGTGGTGCTGGGCGGGGAGGCCCTGGGCGGCGGAGTGGACGTACACGGGTCGCCCGGCGCAGTCCCTGGCGCGCTCCCTGCTGACGACCACGCACGCCAACGCCCCGTCCGTCTCCAGGCAGTTGTCGAAGAGGCAGAGAGGCTCGCTGATCCAGCGGGAGGTCATGTACATCTCGCGGGTGAGGGGACGGTCGTACATGACGGCGGCGGGGTTCTGGTTGGCGCGGTTGCGGCAGGCGAGGGCGACGTTGAAGAGGTGGTCGCGGGTGGCGCCGTACTCGTGCATGTAGCGGCGGGTGAGCATGGCTATCTCGTCGGCGGGCCGGAGGAGGCCGAAGGGCCGGGTCCACTGGGCCGGGGTGGGGAGCTGGACGGTGGTGTTGGTCCAGGGGCGGGGCCCGGAACCGCGCTTGCGCGACCGCCAGGCGACGCCGACCGTGGCCTGGCCGGAGGCGATGGCGGCGGCGAGGTGCGCGACCGTGGCGCAGGAGCCCCCGCCGCCGTATCCGACCTTGCTGAAGAAGGTGAGGTCCCCGAACCCGACCGCCTTGGCCAGCTCCACCTCGTCGGTCTCCTCCATGGTGAAGGAGGCGAGGGCGTCGACCTCGCCGGGTGCGATCCCGGCGTCGTCGAGGGCGGCGAGGACGGCCCGGCAGGCGAGGGTCCTCTCGTCCTCGTCGAGCCGTTTGGCGAAGGGGGTCTGTCCGATCCCGACGATGGCGGTGGCGTCCTTGAGACCGGCCATGTGCCCACACCTCCACGGCTGTCGCGGCTTGCTGACAGCTCGTCAGGCTACAGCTAATCTGACGGACAGTCAGCTATCCGTCCGGGGAGGCCGTTGTGCGCGGTGACATGGAGTGGGGGACCGTTCCGGGACTGGTGCGGTCGGCGGCCCAGCGGTACGCGGACGTCGAGGCGGTGGTGGACGGCCGTACCCGCATCACCTACGCCGAGCTGGGCGCCCGGGTGGAACGGGCGGCGGCCGCGTGCCTGGCCTCCGGCGTCGAGGTGGGCGACCGGGTGGCCATCTGGGCGCCCAACTCCCCGGACTGGATCGTCGCGGCGCTGGGCGCGGTGTCGGCGGGCGGGGTCCTGGTCCCGCTGAACACCCGCTTCAAGGGGGCGGAGGCGGCGGACGTACTGGCGCGGAGCGGGGCGCGCCTGCTGTTCGTGACGGGGACGTTCCTGGGGACGTCGTACGTGGCCTCGCTGCGGAGGGCGGCCGGGGACGGGGACTCCCGGGGCCCGCTGCCGGGGCTGCCCCTGCTGCGGGACGTGGTGGTGCTGTCGGAGGACGCGCCGGTGGACTTCCGCACCTGGAAGGACTTCCTGGCGGCCGGGGAGGCCGTGGGGACTGACGAAGTCACCAACCGGTCGGCCGAGTTGGACGGCGACTGCCTCTGCGACATCATCTTCACCTCCGGTACGACGGGCCGCCCCAAGGGCGCGATGATCACGCATGCGCAGACCCTGCGGGCGTACGAGGTGTGGGCCGACCTGGCGGGTCTGCGTACCGACGACCGCTACCTGATCGTGAACCCCTTCTTCCACACGTTCGGTTACAAGGCCGGGGTGATCGCGTGCCTGATGCGCGGGGCGACGATGATCCCGCAGCCGGTCTTCAACGTGGAGACGGTGCTGGCGAACGTGGCGGCGGAGCGGGTGTCGGTGCTGCCGGGTCCGCCGACCCTCCACCAGTCGCTCCTCGACCACCCGGCCCGCGACACCCATGACCTCTCGGCGCTGCGGCTGGTGGTGACGGGAGCGGCGGTCGTCCCCCTGCTCCTCGTCGAGCGGCTGCGCGGCGAACTCGGCGTCGAGACGGTCCTGACGGCGTACGGCCTCTCGGAGGCGAGCGGGATCGTGACGATGTGCCGCCGGGGCGACGACCCGACGGTGATCGCGTCGACGTCGGGGCGGGCGATCCCCGGCACCCGGGTGCGGGTGGACGCGGCGCCGGGCGAACCGGGCGAGGTACTGGTCCGGGGCTTCAACGTGATGCGCGGCTACTACGAGGACCCGACCGCGACCGCCGAGACGCTGACGGAGGACGGCTGGCTGCGCACCGGCGACATCGGCGTCCTGGACGCGGCCGGGAACCTGCGGATCACCGACCGGCTGAAGGACATGTTCATCGTCGGCGGCTTCAACGCCTACCCGGCGGAGATAGAGCAACTGCTGGGCCTGCACCCGGATGTGGCGGACGTGGCGGTGATCGGCGTACCGGACGGGCGGCTGGGCGAGGTCGGCAGGGCGTTCGTGGTGCGGCGCCGGGGCTCGGTGCTGACCGGGGACGACCTGATCGCCTGGGCGCGGCGGGAGATGGCGAACTACAAGGTGCCGCGGGCGGTGGAGTTCGTGGCGGAGCTGCCGAGGAACGCGAGCGGAAAGGTGGTGAAGGGAGAGCTGCGGAGCCGCCGGCTCGTCTAGGCCTGCTTCGTACGGGCGGTGGCGACGGGCTGGTGGTCGTGCCGGGGCTGCCGGATCCGGGCCAGGACGATGGTGTCGTCGTCCCTGACGCCGGACCTGACGTCGGACCGGCGTCCCCAGCGCCGGCCGGAGCCTCGGACATGACCACGCCGAGCACAAGCCGGAACAGCATCTCGATCCGGTCCAGGTTGGACGGGTTGTCCAGCATGCCGGCCACGACACCCGGGTTGCGCCCGGGCGAACGAGGCGAAGCGCCTTCACGGACGCGCCGGGTCCGGCGGAGCCCGGCGGGGGACGGGCCTGCGGTGCGCCGGGCCCCGGGTTCTGGCCCTGGATCGACCTGAACCTCTCCCCGGACACACCTCGGCCGCGGCGGCTCCCCCTCGGTGCCGCCGCGGCCGGTCCCCGTGTGGAGGAAGGTCCGGTCAGGCCGTCTCGCCCGTGGCGTGGATGTTGTCCGTGCCGACCTCCGCGGTGCCGTCGTCCACCTTGAGGGGGTTCGCGGTCGTCAGCGGCTCGCTCGTCGCGTGGATGTTGTCCGTACCGACGGTCGTCTCGTCCTCGACGTCCGTCGCGTGGATGTTGTCGGTGGTGGTGTTGTCGCTCATGTTCCCTGCTCCCCTGACAGTTCGGTGCCCTGAAATAGGCCGCCTGTCCGGCGGCTCCCCCGAGCCCGCCGGACAGGCGTTGTGACCGCTCACCGTAGTGCAACGGCCCAGGTCGCCCGCCTGCCCCCCGACGCGACGGAACGACACGACGAGAGTGACGGACGGCGATAAACGAACGATGAACGCTCCCGAGGGCGCAATCAGGTCACGGCGAGCGGCTGGAGGAGGGCCCGGACCGGGCCGGCCTCGGGGGCGCCCAGCGCCTCGAACAGGTCCAGTGCCTCGCGCCAGCAGACCTGGGCCCGGCCGGGCTGCCCGATGCCGCTCAACGCGTGCCCGAGCACGACCAGCACGTTGGCCCGCCGCCAGTCGCCGCCGATGCCGCGCAGCACGGTCAGGGCCGCCTCGGCGTTGGTGGCGGCCTGCCCCGGACGCGGCGCGGCGAGGTCGACCTCGGCCAGACGGAACAGGGACATGCCCTCCCACATGCGCTGGCGGCTGTCCCGGAACACCTCCAGAGCCTCCTGCAACCGGGCGGTCGCCTCGCAGAGCGCGCCGTGCTTGGTCAGGGCGAGACCGAGGGCGTAGCGGCCGTTGGCGCCCTTGAGGGCGTGTCCCATGGCGTCGTACATCTCCGTGCCCTGCCGGGCCAGGGTCACCGCGCTCTCGGTCCGCCCGGTGGCCAGATGGATGCGGGAGAGGTTGCACAGGGCACTCGCCTCGCCCGGGCCGTCGTCGCAGGCGCGGAAACCCTCGATCGCCTGGTTGAGATGGGCCTCGCCGTCCTCGTTGCGGCTCTGGTAGACCGCGATCACCCCGAGGATGTTGGACGACCAGCAGCTCGCCAGCGGATCGACGGACGCGCTCGTCAGTTCGCGGGCCCGCCCGGCCTCCTCGTCGGCCAGGTCGAACCTGCCGGTGACGCTGTGGGCGTAGGCCAGCGTGATCAGGGCCCGTGCCTCCGCGTGCGGGTCCTCGGCCCTGCGTGCCGCCTCGCGCAGTGCCGCGGCGACTCCTGCGTACTCCTTGGAGTTGGTGCCGGACTCGGCCAGGTCCACCGCGGCCCACAGCACGTCGACCGCCCGCGTCAGGAGTCCCGAGCCCGCGGACTGCCGTACGCACGCCAGCAGGGACACCGCTTCCGAGTACAGCCAGTCCTGCGCCCGGTGCCGGTCCGCGAAGACCAGCCCGGGGTGGTCGGGCGTGGCCAGGTGGTCCACCAGCCGGTCACCTGGCCGCTCCAGGGCGTAGACCCCGGCCGCCGTCGCCAGATAGAAGTCCAGCAACCGGGACAGCGCCGCCTCCCGTTCACTCGGGGGCTGTTCGTCGCGTTCCGCGCACGCACGCGCGTAGAGGCGGACCAGGTCGTGGAAGCGGTAGCGGCCAGGAGCCGCCGATTCGAGCAGCGACGTGTCGACCAGGGCCTCCAGCAGGTCCTCGGTCGCCTCTGCCGGCAGGTCGAGTACGGCCGCGGCAGCCGCCAGGGAGATGTCCGGGCCGTCCGCCAGGCCCAGCAGGCGGAAGGCGCGGGCCTGGGCCGGTTCCAGCTGGCCGTAGCCGAGTTCGAAGGTCGCCTTCACCGCCAGGTCGCCGGCCTGGAGTTCGTCCAGGCGGCGGCGTTCGTCCGCGAGCTTCGCCGCCAGCACCGAGACCGTCCAGGTGCGGCGGGCCGCGAGCCGGGACGCTGCGATGCGGATCGCCAGCGGCAGGAAGCCGCACGCGGCCACCACGTCCAGGGCCGCCTCGCGCTCGGCGGCCACCCGCTCCTGGCCGACGATCCTCGTGAAGAGCTGGAGCGCCTCGTCGGGGGACATCACGTCCAGGTCCACCAGATGCGCCCCGGCCAGGTCGACCATGCGGACCCGGGAGGTGACCAGCGCCGCACAGCCCTCGGTGCCCGGCAGCAGCGGACGTACCTGGGCCGCGTCCTTCGCGTTGTCCAGGAGGACCAGGACCCGGCGGCCGTCCAGGACCGAGCGGTACAGGGCCGCCCGGTCGTCCAGGGTGTCGGGGATGGCGGAGTCCGGGGTGCCCAGGGCACGGAGGAAGGAGCCCAGGACCGTCTCCGGTTCCGCCGCCCGGGGTCCCGCGCCCTGCAGGTCGACGTACAACTGGCCGTCCGGGAAGGCGGATCGGGCCCGGTGGGCCACATGGACGGCCAGGGTGGTCTTGCCCACGCCGCCGATGCCGGCCAGCGCCGACACGGCCATCACCCGGCCCTCCGCCGACGCCAGCACCTCGCCCAGTTCGGTGACGGAGGCGGCCCGTCCGGTGAAGTCGGGCACGGTGGCGGGGAGTTGGGCGGGGCGGACGAGGGTGGCCGGGGGGTCCGCCGTGGGGGAGGAGGGTTCCGCCAGGGCCGGGTCGGCCTGGAGGATGCGTTGCTGGAGTTCGCGGAGGCCCGGACGCGGGTCCACGCCCAGTTCCTCGGCGAGCAGGCGGCGGGTGTCCGCGTACACGGCGAGGGCCTCGGCCTGCCGGCCGCTGCGGTACAGGGCCAGCATCAGCAGTTCACGCAGGCGCTCGCGGAGCGGATGGGCCGCCGTCAGTGCCGTCAGCTCCGACACCGCCTCCGCGTGACAGCCCTGCTCCAGGTCCATGTCCAGGCGGGATTCGAGGAGTTGGAGCCGCCACTCGTCCAGGCGGACCCGGTGGGCCTCGGCGTACGGGCCGGGGACGCCGGCCAGCGCTTCGCCGTCCCAGCGGGACAGCGCCCGGTTCAGCACGTCCCGGGCGTGGGCCAGATCCCCGGCGCTCCGCGCCTTCTCCGCCTCCGCCGCCAGGTCCTGCACCACCGCCAGGTCCAGGGCGCCCTCGCCGAGGCCGCGCACCGCGTAGCCGCCGGACTCGCTGACCAGGACGCCCGGGTCCAGGATCTTCCGCAGCCGGGACGCGTACGTCCGCACCGCCGCCAGCGCCTGCGACGGCGGCTCGGGGCCCCACAGCGCGTCGATCAGCTCGGCCGCGGTCGCCGTGCGGCCCTCGCGCAGCAACAGGGCGGCGAGCAGCGCGCGTTGCTGCGGGGAGCCGGTGTTGAGCGGCTGCCCCTCGCGCCAGGCGCGCACCGGACCGAGCACACTGAAGCGCAACGCCGCCGCCTCCGCAGAGGAGGAGGGGCGCCGCTGCTCCGGTACCCGCGGTCCACCGTCCATGCCCGTCCCCCTAGACATCCCGATCCACTCCGTCAGTTTGCCTTGTTCACGGGAGTCGCGTCAGCCTGGCGAGACACCGATCACAGGCCGACACGCGGTGGTCCACACACCCTTCACAGTCCGGTGGCCTTCGTGAGCAGGCCCGGTCCGTGACCGAACGTTTCCGCGTCCCGCCCCGGCGGACCGTCAACGACTGCCTGACGAACCGTCACCCAGTAGCTGACGGTTCGTCAGATCGGCGCTACCGTGAGCGCCATGGACACCCAGGACGGCACCCTTCCGCTGATCATCTCCGTCGACGACCACACCGTGGAGCCGCCGGACGTCTGGCAGTCCCGCCTCCCGAAGAAGTACCTGGACACCGGGCCACGCATAGTCCGGGCCCCGCTCAGGGAGATGAGCTTCCTCGGCGGCCGGTTCAAGCCGGTCATGGGCAAGCCGGGGGAGGACGGCCCCACAGGCGACTGGTGGATGTACGAGGACCTGCACCGCCCCCTCACCCGCCTCGACACCGCGGTCGGCTACAGCCGGGACGAGATCAAGCTGGAGGTGATCACCTACGAACAGATGCGGGCGGGGTCGTACGACGTCCCGCAGCGGCTCGCCGACATGGACGTCAACCACGTCCAGTCCGCCCTCTGCTTCCCGACCTTCCCCCGCTTCTGCGGACAGACCTTCACCGAGGCCAAGGACCGCGAACTGGCCCTGCTCTGTGTCCAGGCCTACAACGACTGGATGGTGGAGGAGTGGTGCGGCCCGCTGGCCCAGGGCCGGCTCATACCCCTCATCCTCATCCCCCTGTGGGACGCCGCACTGGCGGCCGCGGAGGTCCGCCGCAACGCGGCCCGGGGCGTCCGCGCCGTCGCCTTCTCCGAGATCCCCCCGCACCTCGGGCTCCCCTCCGTCCACACCGACGACTGGGACCCCTTCCTCGCCGCCTGCGACGAGACCGGCACGGTCGTCGCCATGCACATCGGCTCCAGCAGCCGTATGCCCTCCACCTCCGCCGACGCCCCACCGGCCGTCGGCTCGACGATCACCTTCGCCAACTGCTGCTTCTCGATGGTCGACTGGCTGATGAGCGGCAAGTTCGAGCGCTTCCCCAACCTGAAGGTGATGTACGCGGAGGGCCAGATCGGCTGGATCCCCTACATCCTGGAGCGCGCCGACGTCGTCTGGGAGGAGAACCGCGCCTGGGGCGGCGTCGCCGACAAGGTCACCCGCCCGCCCTCCGAACTCTTCGCCGAGCACGTCTACGGCTGCTTCTTCGACGACGCCTTCGGCCTGCAGAACCTCGACGCGATCGGCCTCGGCAACGTGCTGTACGAGACCGACTACCCCCACTCCGACTCCACCTGGCCGAAGTCGCGGGAGGTCGGTGAGGCCCAGATGGGCCACCTGGCCCCGGACGTGATCCGGCGGATCGTCCGCGGCAACGCCATCGACCTGCTGGGCCTGACCCCGGAGGGCCTCTGGGACGGCGGTCCGAGGTGACCGACTACGGCATCCAGCTCCCCGTCCAGTCCCAGTCCACGATCTACGCCGAGGACTGGGAGGCGGCCGCGGGCGCCGAGGACCTGGTCGAGATCGCCCGTGCCGTGGACCGGGCCGGCTTCGCCTACCTCGCCGTCTGCGACCATGCGGCGATCCCGCACCGGCTCGCCCCCGCGATGAGCACGGTCTGGTACGACCCGGTCGCCACCCTCGCCCACCTGGCCGCCGTGACCGAGCGGGTACGGCTGCTCAGTCACGTCGCCGTCGTGGGCCTGCGGCACCCCCTCCTCTCCGCCAAGCAGTACGCGACCCTCGACCACCTCTCCGGCGGCCGCCTGATCCTCGGGGTCGGGGCGGGGCATGTGCGGGAGGAGTTCGAGGTGCTGGGCGTGGACTTCGGGCAGCGGGGCGCGGTCCTGGACGAGGCGATCGACGCGCTGCGTGCCGCCCTCGGCCCCGACGAGTTCCCCACCCACCACGGGAAGTTCTACGACTTCGAGGGGCTGGGACAGCGGCCCCGTCCCGCCCAGCGCCGGGTGCCCGTGTGGGTCGGCGGCTCGTCACCGGCCGCCGTACGCCGGGCCGCGCTCAAGGGCGACGGCTGGCTGCCGCAGGGCGACCCCAGGGACCGGCTGCCCGACCAGATCGCCCGGCTGCGGCGGCTGCGCGAGGAGGCCGCCCGCGGCGGAGCCGCTACTGGACGCAGCATGGAGCCGCTGACCATCGGTGCGATCACCGAGCCGCTCTACGTCGGCACACCGAAGTGGGACGTCGGCCGCCACACCCTCACCGGCACCCCCGAGGCCCTCGCCGAGTCGCTGCGGGCCTACGCCGCGATGGGCGTGCACCAGATCCAGGTGCGGTTCCGCAGCCGGAGCCGGGCCGAACTCATCGACCAGATAGGCGTGTTCGGGGCGGATGTCGCGCCCCGTCTGAGCTGAGGAGCGGGTGGCATGGGCAAGCTGGACGGGCGGGTCGTCATCGTCACCGGGGCGGCGCGCGGACAGGGCGAGCAGGAGGCGCGGCTCTTCGTCGAGGAGGGCGCGAGCGTGGTCGTGGCGGATGTGCTGGACGACCTGGGCGAGGCGCTCGCCAAGGAGATCGGGGCGCGTTACGTCCACCTGGACGTGGGCGTGGAGGAGGAGTGGCAGGCCGCCGTCGCCGCCACGAAGCAGGCGTACGGCCGGCTCGACGGGCTGGTGAACAACGCGGGCATCCTGCGGTTCAACGCGCTCGTGGACACACCCCTCGACGAGTTCATGCAGGTCGTGCAGGTGAACCAGGTCGGCTGCTTCCTGGGCATCAAGACGGTGGCGCCGGAGCTGGCCGACGGCGGGACCATCGTCAACACGGCGTCCTACACCGCACTCACCGGCATGGCGGCGGTCGGCACCTACGCCGCGACCAAGCACGCGGTGCTCGGGCTCACCCGGGTCGCCGCACTGGAGCTGGCCGACCGGCGGATACGGGTCAACGCGATCTGCCCGGGCGCCATCGACACGGCGATGTCCAACCCGGCGCGGCTCGACCCGACCGCCGACCCGGAGGAGATGAGCCGCGCCCTGGACGAGCTGTACCGCAAGCTGGTGCCGCTGGGCCGGATCGGACGGGCGGAGGAGGTGGCCAGGCTGGCGCTGTTCCTGACCTCGGACGACTCGTCGTACATCACCGGGCAGCCGTTCGTGATCGACGGGGGCTGGCTGGCCGGGGTCTCGGTAATCTGACGGACCATCAGCTATTGACGGTGGAAGCGGCCGGTGCGACAGTCGGCCAACGACGGTATCTGACGAAGCGTCAGAGAATATGGGACGGTGAACCGCCTTGGAATTCGGGCTCTTTGTACAGGGATACGTGGGCAAGCGCGCCGAGACCGACCCGCTGGCCGAGCACAAGGCACTGATGGAGGAGACCGAGTACGTCATCCAGGCGGACAAGTCCGGCTTCAAGTACGCCTGGGCCTCCGAGCACCACTTCCTGGACGAGTACTCGCACCTGTCGGCGAACGACGTCTTCCTGGGCTACCTCGCGCACGCGACCGAGCGCATCCACCTCGGCTCCGGCATCTTCAACCCCCTCGCCCAGGTCAACCACCCGGTGAAGGTCGCCGAGAAGGTCGCCATGCTCGACCACCTCACCGGCAACCGCTTCGAGTTCGGCAGCGGACGCGGCGCCGGCTCCCACGAGATCCTCGGGTTCCTGCCGGGCATCACCGACATGAACTACACCAAGGAGATCTGGGAGGAGACCATCGCCGAGTTCCCCAAGATGTGGCTCCAGGACGAGTACGCCGGCTTCCAGGGCAAGCACTGGCAGCTGCCGCCGCGGAAGGTACTGCCGAAGCCGTACGGCAGGTCCCACCCGGCGATGTGGTACGCGGCCGGGTCGCCGCCGTCGTACGCCATGGCGGCGAAGAAGGGGCTCGGTGTCCTCGGGTTCAGCATTCAGAAGGTCTCCGACATGGAGTGGGTGCTCGAGCAGTACAAGACGGCGATCGTGAACGCGGAGCCGGTGGGTGACTTCGTCAACGACAACGTCATGGTGACGACGACGGCGATCTGCGCGCCGACGCACGACGAGGCGATCCGGATCGCCGCGTCCGGGGGGCTGCACTACCTGCCCTCGCTGGTGTTCCGGTACCACGACACGTTCCCGCGGCCCGAGGGCTTCCCGGTGTGGCCGGAGACGCTGCCCGAGTACACACCGGAGTTCGTGGAGCTGCTCGTCGAGGAGGAACTGCTGATCTGCGGCGATCCGGACGAGGTGCTGCGGCAGTGCAAGCGGTGGGAGCAGGCGGGCGCGGACCAGCTGAGCTTCGGGCTGCCGGTGGGGGTGCCGAAGGAGGAGACGCTGCAGACGATCCGGTTGATCGGGGAGCACGTGATTCCGAAGATCGATACGGATCCCGTGCACCGGACGACCCGATTCCGGGGTGCCGCGTAATCGCCGTTGCGGGGCGCGGGTGCGTTGCGGCTGGTCGCGCTCACGCGGCGGAGCCGCACATCGATACATTCCCGCGCCCGTTTTCGGTACCGGAGCTGAAAAGGGAGCCCCATGCTTGATCACCTCATCAAGGGCGCGACCGTCGTCGACGGGACGGGTGCACCCGCGTTCACCGCCGACGTCGGTATCCGCGACGGTCGTATCGCCATCGTCGGCACCGTCACCGAGGATTCCCGCACCATCGAGGACGCCGCCGGGCTCGTCCTCGCCCCCGGTTTCGTCGACCCCCACACCCACTACGACGCACAGCTCTTCTGGGACCCGTACGCGACCCCCTCCCTCAACCACGGCGTCACGACCGTCGCCGCCGGGAACTGCGGGTTCACCCTCGCCCCCTTGAAGCCGGGGGACGCCGACTACACCCGCCGCATGATGTCCAAGGTCGAGGGCATGTCGCTGGTCGCCCTGGAGGAAGGGGCGCCCTGGAGCTGGACCGGCTTCGGGGAGTATCTCGACGCGCTCGAAGGGCGGATCGCCGTCAACGCCGGGTTCATGGTCGGGCACTGTGCCCTGCGCCGGTACGTGATGGGCCCGGATGCGGTCGGCGGGCAGCCCAGCGAGGAGCAACTCGCCGGGATCGTACGGCTGTTGCACGAGGCCATGGACGCGGGCGCCTGGGGCTTTTCCACCACCCAGTCCTCCACCCACTCGGACGGCGACGGACAGCCGGTCGCCTCCCGGCACGCCCGCCCCGAGGAACTGCTGGCCCTCTCAAGGGCCGTCGGGGAACACGAGGGCACCCAGATCGAGGCGATCGTCGCCGGCTGCCTCGACCAGTTCAGCGACGCCGAGATCGAACTGTTCGCCGAGATGAGCGCGGCGGCGGGACGGCCCCTGAACTGGAACGTGCTGACCATCGACGCGGCCGTGCCCGAACGCGTCCCCCGCCAGCTCCAGGCCAGTGAGCGGGCCCGGAAGGCGGGCGGCCGGGTCGTGGCGCTGACCATGCCGATCCTCACGCCGATGAACATGTCCCTCGGGACCTTCTGCGCGCTGAACCTGATACCCGGGTGGGGCCCGATCCTCGGGCTGCCGGTACCGGAGCGGATCGACAAGCTCCGCGACCCGGACGTCCGCGCGGGGATGCTGGAGCGCGCCCACTCGAAGGAGGCAGGTGTCTTCCGGCGGCTCGCGAACTTCGGGCGGTACGTCATCGGTGACACCTACAGCGAGGCCAACGCCGGGCTGTCGGGCCGGGTGGTCAAGGACATCGCGGCGGAACGCGGGCAGGACCCCTTCCACTGCCTCGTCGAGATCTGCGCGGCGGACGAACTCCGTACGGTCCTGTGGCCCATGCCCACCGACAACGACCCCGCCTCCTGGGCGCTGCGCGCCGAGACCTGGCAGCACGAGGACGTGATGCTGGGCGGGTCGGACGCCGGGGCGCATCTGGACCGGATGTGCGGGGCGCCGTACACGACCCGGTTCATCGGTGACTGTCTGCGCGGCCGGAAGCTGCTCGGACTCGAACAGGCGGTCAAGATGCTGACCGGCGATCCCGCCCGGCTCTTCGGGCTGCGCGAGCGCGGCCGGATCGCGGAGGGCTGGCATGCGGACCTCGTGCTCTTCGACCCCGAGCGGATCGCCGCCGGCCAGGCCACCCTGGTCCACGACCTGCCGGGAGACAGTCCCCGCCTGGACTCGAAGGCGATCGGGATACGGGCGGTCTGGGTGAACGGCGTCGAGGCCATCCGCGACGACGTGGTGAGCGGCGCCGTACCCGGAAAGGTACTGCGGTCCGGCCGGGACACCCGGACGGTGAGCACCCGGTGAGCGATACGGCGGACGGGCAGCGGCTGTTCGTCGGGGGCGCGTGGGTCGAGCCCGACGCCGGACACTACGAGGTCGTCGACCCGGCGACCGAGGGGACCGTCGGCTGGGCTCCCGAGGCCTCCGAGGAGCAGGTCCGGGCCGCCTGCGCGGCCGCCCGGGAGGCCTTCGACGGCTGGTCGCGGACGCCGGCGGCGGAACGGGCGGCGGTCCTCGGCCGGGCCGCCGACATCATCCGGGGCCGGCTGAAGGAGTACGCCGACCTGGCCCGGGCGGAGACCGGCGCGACGACAGGGACCGCCCGGGCGATGCAGGTGGGGGTGGCGGCGGCCCGCTTCCGGCGCTACGCCACCGTCGAACCGTCCGAGTGGGCGATCCCCCCGCAGATCAACGAGGCCGGCCATGGGGGCACCTCCCACGCCTTTAGGGCAGTGGGGGAGGGGAAGGCGGGCGTGATGGGCGCGCTGGCCGTGCGCCAGCCGGTGGGAGTGGTCAGTTGCATCACCTCCTACAACAACCCGTGGGCCAACCCGGCGGGCAAGGTCGCGCCCGCGCTCGCGATGGGCAACACGGTGGTGGTGAAACCGGCCCCGCAGGACCCCCTGTCCGTCTACCGGATGGCGGAGGCGCTGGAGGCGGCGGGCGCCCCACCGGGCGTGGTGAACGTCGTCTCCGGCCGGTCGACCGGCGTCGGCGAGACCGCCGTGGCCTCGCCCGACGTCGACATGGTGAGCTTCACCGGGTCCACGGCCGTCGGGCAGCGCATCGCCGAGGTGTGCGGGCGGGACATGAAGCGGCAGCTGATGGAGCTGGGCGGAAAGGGCGCGGCGGTCGTCTTCGCGGACGCGGACGTCGGCTCGGCGGTGGCGGGCATCGGCACCACCTTCTCCTTCTACAGCGGGCAGATCTGCACGGCGCCCACGAGGGTGCTGGTGCAGCGACCGTTGTACGACCGGCTGGTGGAGCAACTCGCCGCCTACGCGGGCCGGTTGAAGGTGGGCGACCCGACGGCACCGGACACGGTGGTCGGACCGCTGATCACGGCCGAACACCGGGCGCGGGTGGAGTCGTACGTCGAACTCGCGGGGAAGGAGGGCGCGACGGTGGTGACGGGCGGGGAACGACCGCCTCTGGAACGGGGGTTCTACCTCGGGCCCACGGTGCTCGCCGACTGCCGTAACGACATGCGCGCCGCCCGCGAGGAGATCTTCGGCCCGGTCGTCTCCGTCATCCCCTTCGACGAGGAGGAAGAGGGCATCGCCCTCGCCAACGACTCCGACTACGGCCTCATCGACTACGTCTGGTCGGGAGACGTGGCCCGTGCCTTCCGGGTGGCGCGGCGGCTTCGGGCGGGGGGCGTCGGCATCAACACCGTCGGGCGGAACATGGAGGCCCCCTTCGGCGGCTTCAAGAAGAGCGGGGTGGGCCGGGACGTCGGCTCCTACGCCCTGCACGCCTACAGCGAGGTGCAGGCGATCGTCTGGCCGGGGTGAGGGGACCGCGTCGGCAACGGCCGCTGCTCCTGCCGTGTGGTCCGCGCGGCGGGGCGCGCCGGGAGGCGGTCGGCGTCCCGTAGAAAGGCGGGGCGGGTTGCCGACTGCGGGAGGACGTCTTGCCGAGTACTGATCCGATCCTGGTCACCGGGGCCGCCGGTGGCGTCGGAGGCGTGGGCGGGAGGGTCGTCACGGAACTGCGCCGGCACGGGTTGCCGGTCCGCGCCCTCGTCCACCACGACGACGACCGCGCCACCGCGCTGCGGGCCGTCGAGGGCGTCGAGGTGGTCGTCGGCGACCTCACGCGCGGCGCGGACGTGGTGGCCGCACTGGAGGGGTGCCGCAGGGCCTACTACGGGATGAGCCCGTCGCCCGCGTACCTGGAGGCCACGGCGACCGTGGCGGCGGCGGTCCTTGCGGGCGGGCGCCTCGAACTGCTGGTGCACATGTCACAGATGACCGTCTCCCAGATGACCCTCACCAGCAGCGCGGAGTCGCACCAGCAGCGGCTGCACTGGCTCTCCGAACACGTCCTCAACTGGTCCGGGCTGCCGGTCGTCCACGTCCGGCCGACGGTGTTCATGGAGAACCCGCTCTTCGGCATGCTCGCCGTCGCCTCCGTCCGACGCGACGGCACCATCCGCCTCCCCTTCGGCACCGCACGCACCTCGCCGGTGGCCGCCCGCGACGTGGCCGCGGTGGTCGCCCGGCTGCTGCTCGACCCGTCACCACCGGTCGGCCGGGTCTACGAACTGACCGGCGCCGCCTCCCGCGACATGACCGCGATCGCCGCCGAGTTCTCCGAGGCGCTGGGGCGCACCGTGACGTACGTCGACGTGCCGTACGACGAATGGATCGAGCACGACCTCAAGCCGCTGGGCCTGACGCAGCACGTCTCCGACCACATCGCCACGATGGCCCGCCTGCACGGGGAGAACCGCTACGACCGGGCGACCGACGACGTGACGGAACTCCTGGGCCGCCCGCCGTCGGGTTTCGACAGCCTGCTCGACGCGACGCCGGGACTGCGGGCGGGGCAGGGGTAGCCGCCGGGGCGGCAGCGGAGCGGGTCGGGTCCGGCGGCCGGCACCCGGGCCCGCTCAGCCGTCCAGGTCCACACGCACCGTCAGCAGGTTCGTCCCGAGCAGCCGTACGGCCGCGCTGTTGCCCCGGGGCAGGGTGCGCAGCCGGGCCACCGGGTCGTCGTCGGGCATGAGGTGGGCCGTCCCCGCGTGCCACTTCCCGCCGATGCGGACCCGCACCCTCGGGTCGGCCTTGATGTTGCGGACGTACTGCGAGTGCTCGCCGAACTCCGACACCAGCCAGAAGGCCCCGCCGACCCGCCGGCCGCCCAGCGGCGTACGGCGGGGCAGCCCCGAGCTGCGCCCGGTGGTCTCCAGGAGGGTCTGGAAGGGGAGGAGCCGGGTCAGCGGGTTGGCGATGTGCCGCTGGAAGGCGGTGGTGGCGCGGAAACGGGTGTCGGTGGGGCGGGGCATGGTCGGCATGGTCCGTGCGACTCCTCATGGTTGCTGCCGTAGCTGCCTTTGCTTCCATGGTCCCCGACACGCACGCGAGGTGCTTGCGGCATCGGGAAACCGGGTGGCCGCCGATGCCGTCTCTCATGCCGACAGCAGGCACTTCTGTTGGAGGCACCGATGGCCCTGGTCGGCCTGTTCTGGATCACCGAGGACGCCGTGTACCTGGGGGCCGACCCGTCGGCACGGCGTCCGGGGTACGGCTGACGGAGGACGGCGTCGAAGTCCTCGGGATGGGCCACGGCATGTACCGGAGCTGGAGCGAGGTGCGGCGGATCGACGTTGGTGACGTGCCCGTGCGGTCCGCCGGCCGGCGCCTGGTGTCCGTGGCCCTCGACGCGCTGCTCGTGGCGGTGACCGGCGACGGCGAGCTTCCGCCCGCCTACACCGTGCGCGTGGGTGCTATCTGCCCAGGAAGATCGGGTTCGTCAGGGCCGCCAGGGCCCCGGGCACCGGGCCCGCCGCCGTCTCGTGGCGCAACTCCGCGCGCACGTACGCCGCGTACTGCGGGGTCGTCTGCCACTCGACCACGCCCGAGCCGGCCACCGGGAGCGGGTCGCTGGTCAGCAGGACGCCCTCGTCGGTGATGAAGCGGACCGTGCAGCGCGGGGCGCCGGAGGCCTCCAGGCGGACGGTCACCGGGGTGTCGGCGGCCACCTCCAGCCGCTCGCCGATCCCGGCCTGCTCGCCGCGCCCGCCGGTCGCCGTGAACGTGAGCGACACGTTCTTCGACTCGGCGATGTACGAGCGGCCCGCGCGCAGACCGTCCTGGATGGCCTCGCGGGTCAGGTCGTCGGCGAGGACGACCGTCTGGGGCGCGCCGACGGCGTCCGGGTCGCGGTGCGCGTCGCTGTTGCCCATCGCCGGGAGCCATTCCTTGTCGTCACGTACCGAGGCGACCAGCGTGGCGTCCCAGGCGTTCAGGGCCACCTCGTCGTCGGGGGTGTAGGGGCCGTTCCACACCTCGACCGCGTCCGCGTCCCCGAACCCGAACTTCCAGGCGCAGCCCACACACGTGGCGTGCGGATGCGCCGGTACGACCAGACCGCCGGCCCTGTGGATCTGCTGGGCGAACCTGCCGAACCGGTTGTCCCGGGCCCGGTAGCGCCAGTCGACGAAGGTGCCCGGGTCGGTGCCGAGAGCGACGACATGGCCGTTGCGGGTGGTGATCTCCTCGCCGAGCATGATCAGCAGGTCGTCGCCGGCCTGGTCGGCCCAGTGCGCGTGCGACGCGTGCGTGTTGTGCTCGGAGGAGTTGATGAAGTCCAGGCCGGCCGCGCGGGCCAGCGCCGCGATCTCGGCCGGGGTGCGGCGGCCGTCGGAGTACCAGGAGTGCAGGTGGCAGTCGCCCCGGTACCAGTCCCGGCCCCGGCCCTTCGCACGGGACGGCGGGTACACGGGCCGGACGGGGGTGCCGGGTTCGCCGTACGTCAGCGTGATCGTCAGCTCGTAGTTCAGGCCCTGTGGGGCGACCGTGTAGGGGCCGAGGGCGACATACCAGGTGCCGGCGTGGACCGGGCCGGGAAGGTAGCCGGGGGTCGCGTCGTCGGCGCGGACGAAGAACTCCGTGCGCGCCCCGCCCGACCAGCCCCTGAAGCCCTTGCCGCCCAGCTCGGTGCCGTGCTGGTCGAAGAGGCCGATGTCGAGGGCGTTGCCCGTGGTGCCGGCCGGGACGCTCGGCCGGTCGTAGGTGTAGGAGACCTTGATCTCCCGGACACCGGCGGGTACCTCGACCGGTACGTACACGAAGTCGGGGCAGCCGGGCGGCAGCGTGCCGCGTACCGTCGCCGTCTGCTGAGTCCCCTGGCCCTGACCGTCCGCCGCTGCGAAGCTCACGGTTCCCAACGTAAGGGCTGCCGCCGCGCCCGTCACGAACAGCGCGCGTCTGCCGATGCCGTGCGTGTCCTCACACATGCCGTCGACTCTCCTCTCCCGACGTGAACTCCCATGGAAGGACAGGGAATCCACAGGCATCCGTATGTCACGTGCATAGCCGTGTGGACAGAAGTGTGAAAGGTGGGGCGCGTGATGCCGACCAGTCGGTATGGACATATCGCGCCACCCCCGGTACAGATGCCCCATGCGTATAGCCGTCACGATCTTCCTCACCGACGAGACCATCACCCCCGTCCGGCTCGCCCGCGAGCTGGAGGCCCGCGGATTCGCCGGGCTGTACCTGCCCGAGCACACGCACATCCCGGTCGAGCGGACCACCCCGTACCCGGCCGGCGGCGACCTGCCCCGTGAGTACGGCCGTACGCTCGACCCCTTCGTCGCCCTCGGCCAGGCCGCCGCCGTCACCGAGCGCCTCGGCCTCGGCACCGGCATCACCCTGGTCGCCCAGCACGACCCGATCGACCTCGCCAAGCAGATCGCCACCCTCGACCACCTGTCCGGCGGCCGTTTCACCCTCGGCGTCGGCTTCGGCTGGAACGTCGAGGAGGCCGCGGACCACGGGGTGCGGTGGCGGACCCGGCGGGAGCTGACCCGGGACCGGATGGCCCTGATGCGGGCGCTGTGGACGGCGGAACCGACCGCCTACGAAGGTGAGTTCGGGGGCGTACGGGCGAGCCAAGCGTTCCCCAAGCCGGCGCAGAAGCCGCGCGGGCCGGTCGTCGGGCCCCGCACGCTGGTCGGCGGGGCCGCGGGGCCGAAGCTGTTCGCACACATCGCGGAGTATGCCGACGGGTGGATGCCGATCGGGGGACGCGGGCTGGCGGAGTCGGTGCCGGCGCTGCGGGAGGTGTGGGCCGGGGCGGGGCGTGATCCGGGGGCGCTCCAGGTGGTGCCGTACGCGGTGCAGCCGACGGCGGGGAAGCTGGCGCACTATGCCGAGCTGGGGATCGAGGAGGTCGTGGTGCAGCTGCCGCCGGCGGGGGAGGGGGAGGTGCTGGGCGTGCTGGACGCGTGTGCTCAGTACCTGTGAGGGAGTTGCCCGCGCCCCCGAAGGGGCACACTGTGGCGCCCCTTCTTTCAGGGGCGCGGGACTGTATCGATGTGCGGCCACCGCCGCGTGGGCGCGACCAGCCACAACGCACCCGCAGTCGCCCACGCGCAGCACGCCCCCGGGCCCACTGAACCCGCCCAGCCCGAACGTATGCTCAAAGAATGACGACTTCCGCGATCCCCGGAACCGGCGGCCCCACCGAGAACTCCATGCGTCGCGCCCTCAAACGCGCCCGGGACGGTGTCGCCCTCGACGTCTCCGAGGCCGCCGTTCTGCTCCAGGCGCGCGGCGAGGCACTCGACGACCTCGCCGCGTCCGCCGCCCGCGTGCGCGACGCCGGTCTGGAACAAGCGGGCCGCCCGGGTGTCATCACGTACTCGAAGAGCGTCTTCATCCCCCTCACCCGCCTGTGCCGCGACAAGTGCCACTACTGCACGTTCGTCACCGTCCCCGGCAAGCTGCGCCGGGACGGGCACGGGATGTTCATGTCCCCGGACGAGGTCCTCGACATCGCCCGCAAGGGTGCGGCCCTCGGCTGCAAGGAAGCCCTGATCACCCTCGGCGACAAGCCCGAGGACCGCTGGCCGGAGGCGCGCGAGTGGCTCGACGCGCACGGTTACGACGACACGATCGCCTACGTCCGGGCCATCTCCATCCGCATCCTGGAGGAGACCGGCCTGCTGCCGCATCTCAACCCCGGCGTGATGTCCTGGACCGACTTCCAGCGGCTGAAGCCGGTCGCCCCGTCCATGGGCATGATGCTGGAGACGACCGCGACCCGCCTCTGGTCCGAGCCGGGCGGCCCGCACCACGGCTCCCCCGACAAGGAACCCGCCGTCCGGCTGCGGGTCCTGGAGGACGCGGGCCGTTCCTCGGTCCCGTTCACCTCGGGCATCCTGATCGGCATCGGCGAGACGTACGAGGAGCGGGCCGAGTCCCTTTTCGCGCTGCGCCGCGTGGCCCGCTCGTACCACGGCATCCAGGAACTGATCATCCAGAACTTCCGCGCCAAGCCGGACACGGCGATGCGCGGCATGCCGGACGCCGAGCTGGACGAACTGGTCGCCGCGGTCGCGGTGGCCCGCCTCGTCATGGGTCCGGCCGGCAACATCCAGGCCCCGCCCAACCTGGTCGACAGCGAGTACGAACGCCTCATCGCGGCCGGCATCGACGACTGGGGCGGGGTCTCCCCGCTGACCATCGACCACGTCAACCCCGAACGTCCCTGGCCGCAGATCGAGGAGCTGGCCCGGAAGTCGGCCGCCGCCGGCTTCGAGCTGCGGGAACGTCTCTGTGTGTACCCGGAGTTCGTGCGCCGCGGCGAGCCCTGGCTGGACCCGCGGCTGCGCCCGCACGTGGCCGCGCTGGCGGACCCGGAGACGGGCCTGGCGGTCTCCGGCGCGGTCGTCGAGGGCCATCCGTGGCAGGAGCCCGAGGAGGTCTTCACCGCCTCCGGCCGCACCGACCTGCACACCACCATCGACACCGAGGGCCGTACGACCGACCGGCGCGACGACTTCGACGAGGTGTACGGCGACTGGGGCGCCCTGCGTGAGGCGGCCGCCCCCGGCATGGCACCCGAGCGCATCGACACCGACGTGCGCCAGGCCCTGGCGACCGCGGCCGACGACCCCACGAAGCTCACGGACACCGAGGCCCTCGCCCTGCTCCACGCGGACGGCCCGGCACTGGACGCGCTGACCGGGATCGCCGACGACGTCCGCAGGTCGGCGGTCGGTGACGACGTCACCTACATCGTCACCCGCAACATCAACTTCACCAACGTCTGCTACACCGGCTGCCGGTTCTGCGCCTTCGCCCAGCGCCGCACGGACGCCGACGCGTACACGCTCTCCCTGGACCAGGTCGCCGACCGGGCCCAGCAGGCGTGGGAGGTCGGCGCGGTCGAGGTCTGCATGCAGGGCGGTATCCACCCCGACCTGCCCGGCACGGCGTACTTCGACATCGCGAAGGCGGTGAAGGAACGGGTGCCCGGCATGCATGTGCACGCCTTCTCGCCGATGGAGGTGGTGAACGGCGCGACACGCACCGGCATGTCGATCCGGGAGTGGCTGACCGCGGCGAAGGAGGCGGGCCTGGACACCATCCCCGGCACGGCGGCGGAGATCCTGGACGACGAGGTGAGGTGGGTCCTGACCAAGGGCAAGCTCCCCACCGCCACCTGGATCGAGGTCGTCACCACCGCCCACGAGGTGGGCATCCGCTCCTCCTCCACGATGATGTACGGCCATGTCGACCAGCCCCGCCACTGGCTGGGCCATCTGCGCACCCTGGCCCGCATCCAGCAGCAGACCGGCGGCTTCACGGAGTTCGTGACCCTGCCCTTCATCCACACCAACGCCCCCGTCTACCTCGCGGGCATCTCGCGCCCGGGCCCGACCATGCGCGACAACCGGGCGGTGACGGCGATGGCCCGCCTCCTCCTGCACCCGCACATCCCGAACATCCAGACAAGCTGGGTCAAACTGGGTACGGAGGGTGCGGCGGAGATGCTCCGCTCGGGCGCCAACGACCTCGGCGGCACGCTGATGGAAGAGACGATCTCCCGTATGGCGGGCTCCTCCTACGGCTCGTACAAGTCGGTACGCGACCTGATCGCCGTGGCCGAGGCCGCCGGCCGTCCGGCGAAGCCCCGTACGACCGTGTACGGCGAGGTGTCCGAGGAGC
The DNA here is from genome assembly GCF_055634995.1 of Streptomyces sp. NPDC111744. Classification (NCBI taxonomy): domain Bacteria; kingdom Bacillati; phylum Actinomycetota; class Actinomycetes; order Kitasatosporales; family Streptomycetaceae; genus Streptomyces; species Streptomyces sp. NPDC111744. The sequence continues at coordinate 63,426 of NZ_JBVKCG010000008.1, read as the reverse complement.
GTCAGCGGGCGGCGGAGGCGTCCGACGGGCACCTCCCGGAGCTGCTGCCGGTGCTGGACTGAGCGGCGAGCGGCCGGGCAGCGCACAGTACGATGATCCGACCCCTGTGCGAATACGTAGGGGGCCTCATAACGGAGGAGATGCGTACCCGTGGCTGCCCGACTGCTGCCCTCCTGGGTCTGGGTCACCGGTCTGACGGCGGGGGCGACGGTGGCCGTCGTCTTCCTCGCCGTACAGGCCGACAAGGGGCCGCACCCCACGGCCGCGGCGGTCCGCCCGTCGGCGAGTGCGTCGGCGGGCGCCCACCCCTCCGTGTCCCCGAGCCCGACCAAGGCCCCCGAGATACCGGCGGCCTCCGGCACGGGCCGCCGTATCGTCTACTCGCTCGGCGCCAAGCGGGTGTGGACGGTCGACGCGAGCGACAAGGCGACCCGCACGTTCACGGTGTGGCCGGGGACGGTGAGCCCCGACCCCGGCACGTACACGATCTCCAGGACCCGGTCGTCCACGACCGGCTCGGACGGCGTCCAGATCGAGCACATCCTCTACTTCGCCGCGAAGTCGGGGCTGTCGATCGCCTTCTCCAACGCTGTCGACGGCTCCTCCCCGCCGCCCGCCGCGGGCAAGCAGACCAGCGGTATCCGCATGCACACGGCGGACGGCGCGGCCCTGTGGACGTTCGGCACGGAACCGAACACCAAGGTGACCGTGGTGAAGTAGCGGGCGGTCGCTCAGGCGTCCTGATCCCGGCCCGAAGGGCTCAGCTGTACGACGATCAGCGCGATCCCGGTGAGCACCAGTACCCGGGTCGCGGCGTCCAGCCCGTTCCAGGTCTTGGACTGCCACATGGAGAACCACTCACCGCCGATGGCGATGAACCCGGCACCGAAGAGCAGCACGAGCATCAGCAGACCGTAGGTGGACAGGCGCCGCGCAAGCCCGTTGTCCCGCCGGAACCACAGCACGGTCCCGGCGATGAGCACGAGCGCGGCGACGGTCTCCCACACGATGATGGCGACGTAAGCGGTGTTCTGAAGTCCTCTGTTCGTAATGGCCCGCCACATCAGATCGTCGTCCTTGAACGTCGTGTCCATGGCCAGCACATGCTGGACGAACGCCTGGTTGGTACCGAAGTCGGTGATGTTCCCCAGGGCGACGAGAGCGATGTAGAGAGCGACGGTGCCGGTGAGCAGGGCAGCGGCGAGTGAGAGCGCACGAGGCGCGTGGGAGGTGGACATGTCACCGTCCTTCCCCGCCTCGCCGATTCACACGCTCCCCAAGTGAGCTGGGCCGTTTCGCAGGTCTGCCAGACTTGGCGTGAGCCGGCTGCGGGGGTGGTGTGGATGGGGTCGACACGGCCGTCGATGCAGGAGCTGATCGGGCGGCGCCGGAGGGCCGGGTTCGTCGGGCGGGTTGACGAGCGGGCCGCGTTCCGGCGGAACCTCGATCTGCCGGCCGAGGACGAGCGGCACCGTTTCCTCTTCCATGTGCACGGTGACGCGGGAGTCGGGAAGACCTTTCTGGTACGGGAGTTGGAGCAGATCGCCCGGGAGGCCGGGGCGGTTACCGCTTACGTCGACGAGGGCGCGGCCAGTGTGCCCGAGGCCATGACCGCGATGGCACGTCAGTTCGCGGACCAGGGACGGCGGTTCAAGGAGCTGGAGCGGCTGCTGGCCGCGCACCGGGAGCGCCGGCACGAGGCGGAGGCCGCTCTGGTGATGGGCGATCCGGCGGAGCCGGACGGGCCGTCGGCGGGCAGCCTCGCGGTGGCGCGGGCCGGGCTGGTGGGACTGGGGATGGTCCCGGTGGCCGGCGCCTTCGCCGCCGCCCTGGACGCGGACCGGCTCGCCCAGGGCGCCGACCGGCTCCGGGCCCGCTTTCGCAGCCAGGAGGACGCCCAACTGGTGCTGTCCCCCGAACAAGTGCTCACCCCGGTGCTCCTGACCGAACTGGCCCGGACTGCCGACACCGCCTCCTGGATCGTCCTCTTCTTCGACACCTATGAGCGCACCGGCGCGTTCCTGGACCCCTGGTTGCACGACGTGATGACCACCGACCGCCACGGCGCCCTCCCCGCCGACGTCGTGGTGGTCACCTCCGGCCAGCACCCCTTCGACAACGCCCGCTGGGGCGGATTCGCGGACTTCATGACCGACATTCCGCTCGGACCGTTCACGGAGACGGAGGCGCGGGGGCTGCTCGCGGAAAAAGGGGTACGGGACGAACCTGTGGTCGCGGAAGTGCTGCGCCTCACCGGCGGGCTTCCGGTGCTGGTGTCGACGCTCGCCGCGACCATGCCCGACGATCCTGAAAGGGTCGGAGACCCAAGTGCCACCGCCGTCGACCGTTTCCTGAAGTGGGAGCGGGACCCCGTGCGGAGGGCGGCCGCGCTGGCAGGCGCCCTGCCCAGGCACCTTGACGAGGACGTGTTCCGGACGGCCGTGGACTGCCCCGCGGACGACGCCCGCTCCCTGTTCGCCTGGTTGACGGGCATGCCGTTCGTGAGCGAGCGCGTGGAACGCGTGCAGTACCACGACGTCGTACGCGCCCCGATGCTCCGACTACAGCGTCTGCGCTCTCCGAGCTGGTGGCGGGAGAGCCACACCCGCCTCGCCGAAGCGTTCGGCCGATGGCGTACGGAAGTCGAAGGGGACCGGCACCCGGACGAGTTGTGGTCGGACGAACGGTGGCGGGAGCTTCACCTGGCCCGGTCCTACCACCTGATGTGCGCGGGGCCCCCGTTCCCGCTGCCGGCGGTGTCACACGATCTCGTGCGTGCCTGCGCCGAGGGCGACGCGGTGGCCCGGCGATGGGCACGGACCCTGGTACAGGCGGGCGAGGACACGGACGCGCAGGAGATCGGCGTCCTGGGGAAGGACGTGCTTACGGCGCTCGACCAGGGCGGGACCCTCGACGCGCTGGGGGTGCTGCTCGCGAAGGGGAGCCTCGATGTCCTGGGACGGGCCGCGGCCTACACGGTGCGGGGTGCTGTGCTGGGCAAGGCCGGGGAGCACGCCGCGGCGCTGAACCAGTTCGATCAGGCCATCGAACTCCGTCCGGATTCGGCTTCGGCGTACGAGGGCCGGGCGGTCGCGCGGGCGAATCAGCGTGACTACGCCGGAGCCGTGGCCGACCTGGACCGGGCCGTCCTTCTGGCCCCGAACACCGCCGGAGTCCTCGCCCTGCGCGGCGACTACCACCGGATGACGGGGGCCTTCGAGGCAGCCGTAAGCGATCTGGACACCGCGATCGAGCTTGATCCGGCAAAGCAGCTGGCGTGGGCTGTCCGAGGTGCCGCCCGGCACCAGCTCGGTGACCTCGACGCGGCGGTGTCGGACCTGGACCGGGCGCTGGAGCTGGACCCGGAGTTCGTGTGGGCCCTGGTACGCAGAGCACGTGTCTGGCGAACGCGCGGCGATCACGAGCGGCGCCTGGCCGACCTGGACCGCGCCGTCGCCCTGGAGCCCGACCTGCCGTGGGTGCTGTGCGAGCGAGGCGACGTGTTGGTCCGAGCCGGCCGCTACGAAGCCGCTCTGGCGGACTACGACCGTGCCCTTGCCCTGGACGCCGGGTACGCCTCGGCGTACGCGAGTCGTGGAGCCTGCCGAACGACGATGGGCGAACCGGATCAGGCGCTGGCGGACCTGGACCGTGCGCTTGAGCTCAACCCGGGGTATTTCTGGGCGCTTTGGCAGCGAGCCAGAACGTACCTCGCACTCGGTTCACTGGAAGGTGCCTCCGCCGACGCTGCGCGGATGGCGGCACTCGACCCCGACCACTGGCAGTCACACCAGGTCGTCCTGCGCATCCAGATGCAGCAACTGGTGAACGACGGGTCGTGGGACCGCCTCACGCGGCTTCGGGACCGGCTGGAGACCGCTCTCTCGGAACCGTACGATCCGGCCGACGCGACGCTCGAACCGTTCCTCGTACTCCCGGCCGCCGAGCGCGCCGACATCGCCGAGCGCCTGACCGAACTCCTCACGGGGCGAGATGCCCTCGGCGGCGTCGGCGACTGACGCTCAGCGCTTGGTGAACGCCAGGAACTCGGCCCACGAAGCGTCGGCGGGGGCTATGGCGACCTCGACACAACCAGGGCCGTCGTTGCTGCCACAGCTGCTCTTGAACCACTTGAGGGCGGTCATGTCTCTCACTCCAGCACTTTCTCGATGAAGGTCAGTGACTCCCGTTGGGCCTCGGTGCGGGCGGCGGTGGCGCGGATCGCCCCGAGCCGGATTCCGGCCCTCGCCCAGCACCTCTTCGACGCGGCGACGAACGCGCAGCAGACCCAGAGCCTCGCCCCGTCGCGCGCCTTCGGGCGCTCGTGGGCCGTGTTCGTGGCGATCTGACGCCATCCGGACCGCGCTGCACGCCTGCCTGAGCTGGAGCGCATCGTGGACGCGGGGGAACAGGATCCGACGGCCACCATCGCCGAGATCCGCGCGAGCCGGGAAGCGGCCGAGGCGGAGACGTGTACGTGTGCAACGTCACCTGGTACCGCTGACCGTCACCGAGCCGTCTGACCGACCCCGCCCACACACCCCGGACTGGCCGAAAATCAGCCACCTGGGAGCACACAACCCCCACTTCGCATACCTAACTGTGCCCTGAACGGATCATTCCCGGTCGATTACAGTGCTGTGCTGTCGCACGTACGGACGGTGCCCGTGAGGAGGTCATGGTGGGTGTGACATCGGGTGCCGTCTGGGGTCGTGCCGAACAGCAGGACTTCCGGAGCCGGGTGCGGGGCACATTGCTGGGTTCGGCCGTCGGGGATGCCCTCGGTGGGCCCGTGGACGGGCTGACGCTCGAGGAGATCCGGGCGGCGTACGGGCCGGAAGGGCTCGTCGACCTGGCCTTCGGACACGGGCGGCGGGGTGCCGTGACCCATCACACCCAGCTCACCCTCTTCACCGTGGACGGGTTGATAAGAGCTCAGGTGAGGAGGGATACCGGCGCCTGGTATCCGCCTGCCGACCTGCATCGGGCCTATCTGCGGTGGGCGGCCACCCAGCGGGACTGGGGGCCCGACGAGCGGCGGAAGGAGGACGGGTGGCTGGCGAGGGAGGAGTGGTTGTACGCGCGCCGGGATCCCACGCGGTCGCTGCTGATCGGGCTCGGGGACGAGACCATGGGGACCCTGGAGTCGCCGAAGAATCCCGATGACATGGGGCCGGAGGCCGTCGCCCGGTCCGCTCCGTTCGGGCTGCTCGTCGGCTGGGAGCCGCAGCTCGTCATCCAGCTGGCCGTGGAGTGCGCGGCGCAGACCCACGGGCATCCGACCGCCTGTCTGTCGGCGGGCGCCTACGCGGTGATCGTGCACGCGCTGGGGAGAGGCGACTCCCTCGACGGGGCCGTCCAGCGGGCCCTCGCCCTCCTCGCCGCCCGGCCCGGGCACCAGCCCGTCTCGGACGCGTTGCAGCACGCGCTCGGCGCTGTACGGCAGGGCATGCCCTCCCCGGCCCGCGTGGAGGAGCTGACCGGGGACGGCGCCGCCGACGGGGTGCTCGCCGCCGCCGTCTACTGCGCCCTCGTCGGCGAGGACGTACGGCACGGGCTCTGCCTGGCCGTCAACCATGCCGGCCCCTCCGCCGTCGCCGGCGCCCTCACCGGCGGCCTCCTCGGCGCCCTGCACGGCGAGACGGCCCTCCCGCCGGCCTGGGTGGCCGATCTGGAGGGCCGTCCTACGATCCTGGAGCTGGCCGACGACTTCGCGATGGAGATGACCCAGGGGCCGGCCCTGCACAGCCCGGCGGGCGCGGCCCCCGGATGGCTGGCCCGCTATCCCCGGGGCGCCTGAGCCGGTCGCAGAGGGTCAGTCCCGCACGACCTCGCCCCCGCCTGCCGGAGCCTGCGCCGGTACGGGGATCGCCGCAGCCCCGTCCCCGTCCGTGTTCACGGTCTCGATGATCGCGAGGCGATCCGGGGTGTCCTCCGGCTTCAGGTAGCCGATGAGGATGTAGAGGACCAGGGAGACGGCCAGGGGGATCGAGACCTGGTACTGGAGCGGTACGCCACCGTCGACGTTCCAGTTGATCGGGTAGTTGACCAGCCAGAAGGCCAGCAGGCCGGCCGCCCAGCTGGTGAGCGCGGCCGTCGGGCCGGAGCGGCGGAACGGGCGGAGCAGGCCCAGCATCATCGGGATCGCGATCGGGCCCATCAGACCGGCCACCCACTTGATGACCACCGTGATGATGTCCTTGAACGTGGGGGAGTTGACCTGGGTGGCCACCGCCATGGACAGGCCGAGGAAGACCACCGTCGTCACGCGGGCCGCGACCAGGCCGGAGCGTTCGCTCCACGACCGCGCCCTCGACGACAGCACCGGCGCCACGTCACGGGTGAAGACGGCCGCGATCGCGTTGGCGTCGGAGGAGCACATGGCCATCGTGTGGGAGAAGAACCCGACCACGACCAGGCCCAACAGGCCGTGGGGGAGGAGCTGTTCGGTCATCAGGCCGTAGGAGTCGGAGCCGTCCGGCTTCTGGGCGTGGACCAGGAGGGGCGACATCCACATGGGGAAGAACAGGACCACCGGCCAGATCAGCCAGAGCGCCGCGGAGAGACGGGCGCTGCGCTCGGCCTCCTTCGGGCCGGCCGTCGCCATGTAGCGCTGGGCCTGGTTGAGCATGCCGCCGTTGTACTCGAAGAGCTTGATGAAGAGGAAGGCCAGCAGGAAGACCGTGCCGTAGGGGCCCACCAGCGGCTTGCCGTGGCCGTGCAGGGCCGGCTGGTCGAAGGCGTCGAAGATGCCGATGCCCTTGTCGTTCAGCTTGAGGACGACGGCGACGAACATCGAGACGCCGGCCAGCAACTGGATGATGAACTGGCCCAGTTCGGTCAGCGCGTCCGCCCACAGGCCGCCGATCGTGCAGTAGACCGCGGTGATCGCGCCGGTGATGAGGATGCCCTGGTTGAGGGACACACCCGTGAACACCGACAACAGGGTGGCGATCGCGGCCCACTTGGCGGCCACGTCCACGATCTTCAGCAGCATGCCGGACCAGGCCAGCGCCTGCTGTGTGGTCAGGTTGTAGCGGTTCTTCAAGTACTCCAGCGGGGACGCCACATGGAGGCGGGAGCGCAGGCGGTTGATGCGTGGTGCGAAGAGTTTCGAGCCGATCGCGATGCCCAGCGCGATCGGGAAAGACCAGGTGATGAACGACGTCACGCCGTAGGTGTAGGCGATGCCCGCGTACCCGGTGAACATCACCGCGCTGTAGCCCGACATGTGGTGCGAGATGCCGGAGAGCCACCAGGGCATCTTTCCGCCGGCCGTGAAGAAGTCGCTCACGTTGTCCACGCGCTTGTGCGACCAGATACCGATCGCGACCATCACGCCGAAGTAGCCGATGAGCACGGTCCAGTCGAGCCCGTTCATACGCCCCCCTTCCAGGGTCCGCCTTCTGAACTCCGCTCAGCTGGGTGGCACTTCGCATAAGCGGAGTGGGGACGGGGAAGGCCGCGAAGTGCCCGCTCATCGTGGGTTCGGTTACGCGGGCACGACAAGCGGGCGTGAGGTCAAGGGACGGTAAAATCGTTCTGATCGCTGACCTTGGTTCATGTGTATGAACATACTGAGGCGGCCTGGATGGCCGGAACCAGTGCCTCAGCGCATCAGCTCCCCCGCGTTGACCAGCAGTGACTGCCCCGTGATGGCCCGCGCCCGGTCCGACGCCAGGAACACCGCCGCGTCCGCCACATCCCCGTCCGTCGCCAGCTCGGGCAACGCCATCCGCCCGGTCAGGCGCCCCAGCACCTCGTCCTCCGGCACCCCCTCCGTGTGCGCCGTGAACTGGACGTACGCCTGCACCGGAGGCCCCCACATCCAGCCCGGCAGCACCGTGTTGACCCGGATCCGGTACGGCCCCAGCTCCCGTGCCAGCGAGTACATGGCGCTGGTCAGCGCCCCCTTCGAGGCGGCGTACGCGGCCTGCCTCACCTGCGAGGGTGCGGCGACGGCCGACTGCGTACCGATGAAGACAACCGAGCCGCCGCCCGCCTCCTTCAGCGCCGGCAGGCACGCCCGGGTCATCCGCAGCGACCCCAGCAGATTCACGTCGACCACCGACGCCCAGGTCGCGAAGTCCGCGTCCTCGACCCCGCCGAAGTAGGAGTCCCAGGCGGCCACCTGCACCACCGCGTCGATACCCCCGAAGCGCTCCCGAGCCAGCGCCGCCAGCGCCTCGCACTGGTCCTCGTCGGTGATGTCGGTGGCGCGGTACGCGGTCCGGCCGCCCTCCGGGTCGATCCCGGTCGCGCTCTTGGCGAGGTTCGCCTCGGTCCGCGCCCCGAGCACGGCGTTCCCGCCATCCCGTACGACGGCCGCCGCGACCTGATGCCCGAGCCCGGCGCCGACCCCCGACACGACGACCGTCTTGCCCATGAGCAGTGACATCGATGACCTCCCGGCTCTGGCGCTTTATCTGACGGAGCGTCAGAGTATGGGCGAGCGCAGGCGGAAGGAAGGGAAGGCGCATGAGCGAGGACACGAGTAGCGATGTGTACGCCGAGTTGGCCGCTGTCGGCCCGTACGGCGTCCGCCCCGGCCACGCCCTCATCACCATGGTCGAACCGCACCCCGGCCACGAGTACGCGTACAACCGCTGGTACGAGGACGACCACTACTACGCGGGCGCCATGGCCATGCCCTGGATGTACGCGGGCCGCCGCTGGGTCGCCACCCGCGAGCTGCAGCTCCTGCGCTACCCCGAGAAGTCGGCGATCGCCCAGCCCGTCACCACCGGCTGCTACATCTCCGTCTACTGGATCACCGACGGCCGCTACGCCGACCACATGAAGTGGACGGTCGCCATCAACAGGCGGCTGAACCGGGACGCGCGCGTGTACCAGGACCGCACCCACGTCTTCACGGCGTTCCAGGACCACGAGACGACGGTGTACCGGGACGGGGCCGCCGGGCCCCGCGACTTCCACGCCCTCGACCACCCGTACGCCGGGCTGGTGGTGGAGGTCGTCGACAGCGAGTCGCCGCAGCAGCGGGCGGAACTGCTGGAGTGGCTGCGCGGCCGGCACCTGCCGAAGCGGCTGGCGGGCTCACCGACGGCGATGGTCACGGTGTTCCGCCCGACGCCCCTGCCCGGTGACCGGATGACGTATGTGAAGCAGGTGGAGGGCGTCGACACCCGGCTGACGCTGCTGTGGTTCCTGGAGACGGACCCGAGGGAGTGCTGGGACGCCCGGTTCACCGGCCTGGACGAGGACGTCGCCGGGTCCGGGCTGGGGAGGGTGGAGCTGGTGGCACCGTTCGTGCCGACGGTGCCGGGGACGGACCGGTATGTGGCGGAGCTCCGGGAGAACAGGTAGCTCACTTGAGTTCGTCGGGGCACGGGGTGCCCCGGGGCAGCTGGTACGGCGCCGCCAAACGGTAGGTGCCCGCCTTCGGCGCCAGCAGCATCGTCCACTGGTCGCCCTTCGCGTCCTCCGGCGTCTCCATCAGGCAGCCGTTGACGTTGGTGTACGTCTTCGGCGTGCCCTCGGCCCGGTGCTTGGACGCCTCGGTCTCCTGCGGCGGCTTCAGGCTCTTGCCGTTCGCGTCGACGATGCTCAGCCACGGCGAGTACGGGATCCGGATCAGGACCCGCTCGGCCTTGCCGACCTCGATGGTCAGCTCGCCCTGCTCGGCGCTGTCCACCACCGCGTCGGGCTCGGCGAGCGGCACCGCGTCGGTCACCCGGAACAGCTGCCAGTTGGCGTCGCCCCAGACCTGCTTCAGATACGGCATCCCGCGCTGGACCAGCGCCCGCTCGCGTTCGCCGCCGTCGCCGTCGGGCTCGCCCTTCGGCAGCACCACGAAGTGGACGGCCCAGCGCTGCAGCCACTCGTGGTAGTTCGCGGAGTTGAGGGTGTCGTCGTAGAAGAGCGGGTTGCGCTCCATGTCGGCCTGACGGTTCCAGCCGCGGGCCAGGTTGACGTACGGCGCCAGCGCGGACGCCTCCCGGTGCGAGCGGGCCGGGACCACCTCGACGCGGCCCTTCTCGGCGCCGACCTGCTGGAGCTGGTTGACGAGCGGGGCGAGCTCGCGGGCCCAGGACGCGGCCGGCGTCGTATGGATGATGTCGTCGACCGACTTGAAGCCGATCCAGCCGACGAAGCCGAGGAAGGCGAGGACGGTGACGTAGAACTTGCGCGAGCGCGGCACGGTGTACGGGAGGGCCGCGATCAGCGTCGCGCCCGCGAAGAGCATCGGCAGCCGCGAGATGTTCGAGCCGATCTGCGAACTGACCAGCCACACCAGCACGACCCCGAGGCTGTACACGGCCGCCGTCAGCCGGACCGTCTTCCACTCCTTGGGGACGAGGAAGATGCAGAGCAGGCCGTACAGCAGGGGCAGGATCACCGAACCGATGGTCATCGGCTGGGTGCCGGCGAACGGGAACAGCCAGGCGGACAGGGCGACCACGGCCGCGGGTGCCAGGCCGAGCGCCCATGCGCCGGGGCGCCGCTTCTGCAGGAACAGCCCGACCGCGACCAGGCCGACGAAGAGACCGGCGACCGGGGACGACATGGTGGCGAGAGCGGCCAGCAGGGCGGCGACCAGCGCCTTCGCCCACCGCTTGTGGCGCCAGCGGTACGGCCAGCAGAACACCGCCCCCACCGCGGCCAGCGCGAACGCCGTGCCGAGCCCGAAGGTGACCCGCCCCGACAACGCGTTGCAGATCAGCGCGAACACCCCGGCGAGCGCGGCCCACAGGGGGTTTTTCACCGCGCGGCTGCGAATCAGGAGCAGGATCAGCAGGCAGGCCGAGACCGTGCCGGCGATCGCCATCGTCGTACGGACGCCGAGCAACGACATCAGGTACGGCGACACCACGCTGTACGACACCGGGTGCATACCGCCGTACCAGGCGAGGTTGTACGCCGAGTCGGGGTGCCGGCCGACGAACTCGGCCCAGGCGTCCTGCGCCGCGAGATCGCCACCACTGTTCGCGAACGTGAACAGCCAGATGATGTGCAGCACGCCGGCGAGGGCCGTGACCGCCAGCACCGGGTGGCGCGACGGCCACTGGCGCGGGGGTTGGTCCAGGTCGAGGAGCCGGCGGATCCGGCCGTCACGCTGCGTGCCGGGTATGTCGTGCGGCCTGTGCGGACCGGTTTCGGGCACGGCTATTCGTGGGCCGGATACCGCTCGGCCCGGATCGGTGTCGTCGGCGCGTGTCGGCTCCGCTGTGGCCACCTGAAGGCACTCCCCGTGTCCCGTCTTCTGTTCTCGGCCGCGTTCCACGGTGTTACCGGCCGCTTCTCGTCCAGTTCGCGGCCACGTCCCACGGCCGACGACCTGCCCCGATTCGTGACGCTAGCACGCACCCCGCCGCGGGGCCCCTCGGGTGGGGCTCCATCGGCGGGGTGCGGTGACGGTATGCCGGTTATGGGTCAGCCGAGACGGGTCAGCTTGCTCGTGAACCCGGGCTCGGCCAGGTCCTTCTGCAGGGCGACCGGAACCTGGACCGCGGAGCCGGAGCCGTCACCCACGGTGAGGGCGCCGACCTTGGTACCGGCCTTCGCGGTGTGCGGTACGTCCTCGGCCTGGAAGGTCAGCTTCACCTTCAGGCCCGACCAGCCGACCGCGGTGACGTCCTTGGTCGCGACGACCGGGGTACGGCCGCCGAGGCCGTCGTCGACATAGCCGACGACATCGCCCTTCTTGTAGATCGTCGCCGACTCCAGCGCGCCCTGGGCGGCCCGGATCAGCTTGTCGCCGCCGGTGAGGGCGGCGCTGAGGATGGTGTTGTCGGTGCCGCCGGCGGGCTGCCGTATGACCGCGCCGATGATCGTGCGGGTCTCGCCGCCGACCGTCTTCTGCGCGGCGAACACCAGGTTGCCGAGGGCGGAGGTGGTGGTGCCGGTCTTGATGCCGACGACGCCGTTGTGGCCGACCAGCTGGTTCCAGTTGGAGTGGTTGGTGCCCTTGTAGTCGTCGTACGACATCATCGCGGCGACCTCGCGGAACGCGGGCTCCTGCACCATCGCCGCCTTCGCCAGCTTCACCTGGTCCACGGCCGTGGAGACCGTGGAGTTGGTCAGGCCGGAGGGGTCGGTGTACGTCGTGTTCGTCATGCCGAGCTTCTTCGCCGTGGCGTTCATCTTCGCCACGAACGACTTCTCGGAACCGGCATCCCAGCGGGCCAGCAGCCGGGCCACGTTGTTGGCGGAGGCGATGAGGATGCTCTCCAGGGCCTCGCGCTGGGTGATCGAGTCGCCGGCCCTCACGTCGACGGTGGACTCCTGGCCGGCGTTCGCCTGGTCCTGGGCCGCCTGGTCGATCTTTATCTTCTGGCCCGCGGCGCCGCTCTTCAGCGGGTGGTCGCGCAGGATGATGTACGCGGTCATCACCTTGGCGACGCTCGCGATCGGCACGGGCTTCTGGTCGCCGGAGGAACCGAACGAGCCGATGCCCTGGACGTCGAGGGCGGCCTGGCCGTCGGCGGGCCAGGGGATGTCGGCCTTGCTGCCGTCGAAGGTGTAGGTGTCCTTCGCGGTGAGGTCGAGGGTGGGCTGCGGGAGCGGACGGACAGTCTGTACGACCGCAAAGATGATCAGGAGGACGATGACCAGGGGCGTCCAGATCTTGACCCGCCGGACGAGGGTCCTGACCGGGGTCTGCGGCGGCGGGGGAGTGTTGGTCAACTCGGCGAGCAGGTCCAGCGGGGGCTTCGGGGGGAGCGGCTGCTGGGTGGTGCGCTCGGGGCCGACCTGAGGGATGGCGGTGGTGCGGGTGGTGGAGGCGGTGCTGGGCTTCGCCTCCGGCTGGGGGGCGGGCTTCGCGTCCGGCTTGGGCTTGGTGTCCGGCTTGAGGTCCGACTTGAGGGCTACGAACTTGCTGGTCCGCTCGGGGTCGGACTCGGGAGTCTTGGGCTTGGACGTGGGCGTCGTGGAGCCCAGCTTGAGCATGGTGGTGGGCTGGTCGACCTGCGGGGGTCGGGGGGCCTTGAGCGTGGTGGTGGGCTGGTCGACCGCGACGGCTTCGGCTTCGCCTTCGGCCATCTTGGTCTTCCCACCCGCACCACCCGTGCGGGTCTCGTCGTCGGCTGCGGGTGGCCCCTGCGGGGCGTCCTCGCCGTCGGCGGCCGCGGGCTCGTCGTTGGTTGCGGCCTTGGTGTCCCCGCCCGCACCACCCGTGCGGGTCTCGTCGTCGGCTGCGGGTGGCCCCTGCGGGGCGTCCTCGCCGTCGGCGGCCGCGGGCTCGTCGTGGGGGGTGGCGTCTTTGGGTTCGGCGTCGGCCCGGGGGTCGTCCTCCGGTTCGGCGGCAGCCGTGGGCTTGTCTTCGGGTGCGGCTTCTTCGGGCTTGGCCGTCGCCTTCGGGGCGGCCTTGGGTTCGGCGTCCTGGGGCTCGGCAGTTGCCTTCGGCTCGTCTTCGGGCTCGCCGGCAGACTTCGAAGCGGCCTCGGGCTTGGCGTCCTCGGGTTCGGCGTCGGGCTTGGCGTCCTCGGGTTCGGCGTCGGGCTTCGGCTCGTCCTCCGGTGCGGCGTCCTCCGGCTCGGTCGCGTCCCTCGGGTCGTCCTCGGCCGGAACGTCCTTGTCCGCGGCGGCTGTCGGATCGGCCGCCTCGGTCGTTGCCTCAGGCGTCGTAGCGGGCTTGTCGGCGCTCTTCGGTGACTCGGGGGTCTCCTGGGGCTCCTCGGCGTACACAGGGCCCTCCTCGGGCCCCTCCGCGCCCTTGCCGGAGTTCTCGGACTCCTCCGCCGGCGGGCCCGTGCGTACCCACGCCGCCACCGCCCGGCGGAGCTTCGTGTCGTCGTCGCCGGCCGTCTTCGGGTCCCGTACCGAGAAGATCCGGGTCTCGCTGTCCACGCCGCCGGCCGGCTCCTTCTCGTCCTGAGCGGCCACCGCCGCTCGCGGATCGCGTGGTTCGGGAACCGTTCCCGCGCTCCCCGACGTCGGTTCCGCCGACGACTCGCGCTGCTTCGACCTGTCGGGGGACTCGCCCGCCACCGATGCCTCCTCCACGCTTCGCACGTTGCCGTGCGCTGTCCGAACCATGTACCAGTGTCCTGTGTGCGGGCTTAGCCCCTGCGGTAGACGAGAACGACATACCTTCCGGTTCCCTTACAAACCGGTCACGCGCCCTCGACAGACCAATGTGAGAGGGGTCACCCTGTCATTCATCCACGCGGGGAGGCATGGATGGGCAGGAGCCGCAGAACACTTCCGGAGGAGCTTCTGCTGCTGGCACTGGACCCGACCACGGGTACCACTGCGCAGCCGCAGTCGCTCGACCTCGGTCTGGCCGGAGCACAGCTAGTGGAGCTGGCGCTGGCCGGACGGATAGCCCCAGACGGGGATCGTATCGCCGTGGTGCAGCCACGGCCGACTGGAGATCCGACTTTGGACTGCGCGTTGGAGTTGCTGCGAAGGCGTGGCGCTCCCGTGCGGGCTGTGCACTGGATCGGCGGGCCACGTCTGGGACTTCGCCAGACGTATCTCTCGCATCTGGAGCGGTGCGGCATGGTGCATGCCGTGGCGGGCCAGATGTGCGGGGTGCTGCCGACGACGCGTTACCAGGCGACGGACAACGAGATATGCCGGGACATCCGTGCCCGGCTGGACTCGGCGATCCGCACCGGCGTACCGCCGGACCCGCGGACCGCGGCGCTCGCCGCCCTGGCCCACGCGGTCGGCCTCGGCAAGCACCTGTATCCGGGGAACGAGGGACGGTCCTCGCGTTCCCGGCTGCGGGACTTGATCCGGCACGACCCGATGGGTGGGCTCGTGGCCCACGCCGTCATGGACGTGCAGAACGGCGCGGGCGCCCAGCCCCGCCGCAGCCCGGCCGCCCCGGCCGGGCGCCAGACCGGACCTGGCGCCAGGTCCGGTGCACCGGAACCCGCCCGCGGTGTTCCGATGCAGCCGCGCCGAGGTGCGGACGCGATGGCGCGTGCCGTGGTGCACTGAGCCGCAGTTCCACGGCAGTAATACAGGACAGCATTCTTGAGACCCGGTTCGGGAGCCGCTGGTCCGAGCGGGGCGGTGAGGCGCACGCGGTACGCGCCCCGCCGCCCCGCTCGGCTTTTTGCGTCCCGCCGTCCTCGTCGGTTCTCGTCAGTTCTCGTCGTCCGGCGTCCGGAGAATCCGCAACGTGCCCGAACTGACGCGTACGCGCCGCATATCCACAGTTTCCCAGCGGTAGGAAGCACCTTGGTGGCAGTCTGCTCAACAGCAGATACGCAAAGTGGTAGTTACAGGCAGGCAGCCGGAGGTGCACGTCCCGTGGCGTCCAATGTCAATCCCACCGTCAGGCGGCGCCGGCTGGGCCAGGAGCTGCGCAGGCTCCGCGAGCTCAAGGGCATGACGGCGGAGGAGGTGGCGGAGCGGTTGCTCGTCTCCCAGTCGAAGATCAGCCGGCTGGAGAACGGGCGCCGGAGTATCAGCCAGCGCGATGTCCGCGACCTGTGCGGGGTCTACGAGGTCGAGGACCAACGGGTCGTCGAGTCCCTGATGGAGATGGCCAGGGATTCGCGGCAGCAAGGATGGTGGCATGCGTTCGGGGACATCCCGTACAGCGTCTACATCGGCCTCGAGACCGACGCCGAGTCGCTGAGGGTGTACGAACCTCAGCTGGTCACAGGGCTGTTGCAGACCCGGGCGTACGCCGAGGCCCTGGTGCAGGGCGCGTTGCCGGAGACCTCCGCCGCCGACATCGAGAAGCGGGTCCAGGTCCGGATGCGGCGACAGGAACGTATCACCGCCGAACACAACCCCCTTCGCCTCTGGGTGGTGCTCGACGAGGCCGCACTGCGCCGGCTCGTCGGCAGCAGGCTCGTGATGCGCGAGCAGCTGGAGTACCTGATCGAGATGTCCCAGCAGCCGCACATCACCGTCCAGGTGCTGCCCTTCGAGGTGGGCGCGCATCCCGGCCTCAACGGCCAGTACGCGATCCTGGAGTTCGCCGACGCGGCCGACTCCAGCGTCGTCTACCTGGAGGGCGTGACCAGCGACCTCTACCTGGAGAAGGCCCACGACGTGCAGAAGTACGCCGTGATGTACGAGCACCTGCGGGCCCAGTCGCTGAACGTCGAGGCATCCCGGCAGTTCATCGCCGACGCGGCCAAGGAGTACGCGCGCTGAGCCTTCCCGGGGGCCTTCGGGGAGTCTCAAGGGAGCCTCCGGGAGCCGCCGGCGGCCTTCCCGGACGGCGAGCGCCGGATCGTACACCGGCGCCACGCTCCAGCGGAAGTCTCCCCTGGAATATGCCATCCGGTCGAGTGAACGAGTGCTCCAGGCGGGCGAGTTGGCTAGTAGCGTCGATCACGCCAACCGGTCAAGCAGGTTGGCGTGAATCGCACTACAGCAACTCGCTACAGGAGTGGACATGGCACTGCTTCAGGGCACCACGGAGACGTGGACGAAGTCCTCCTATTCCGCAGGGAACGGGGCGTGCGTCGAGGTCAAGTCGCCGACGACCGCAGGACTCGCCGTACGCGACTCCAAGGTCGAGGAGGGCCCGGTCCTCGCGTTCCCGACCGGCGCGTGGAACGCGTTCGTGGCTTCGGTCAAGGCGTAGGAGGGTATTCGCTGACCCACCGACCACGCTCCCGACAACGACAACCACGACTGCACAAGCGTCACCTGAAGAGCCCTCTCGTCTAGCTCGCCGTCCTGGCCGAGGGGGCTCGGCTTGTGCCCGTCGGATCGCTCACCGCGTCACCTACCTAACGGGGAAGGCCACATCGCACACCGGGTCCTCCGGCCCCGCCGCGTCCCAGTCCGCGAAGTAGACCTCCCGGCACGGGCCGTCGTACTCCAGACCGCCCTGCCGGGCCACCCACCGCTCCACCGCCTCGAAGGCCGTCAGGATCTGTGGATGCGCCACCTGCGCCTTGCTGATCCGCGTATACGCCAGCGTGCGCGCCGGCTCGACGCGCACCTTGGTCTCCCAGGGCCGCCCGTGCCGCTCCGCCCAGGCCCGGGCCGCCGCCTCGTCCGCCACCGGGACACAGGCCTCGGCCGGCCCGTCGCTCTCCATGGACACCTCCGCGTAGTACACGACGAACGGCGCCCCGGTCACACCCCCGCACTCGCGGGCCGCCGCCTCCAGACGGCCCAGCGAGGCGCCGATCCAGGCCGGCAGCTCGTCCGCCAGGCTGTGCCGCGTCTCGGTGATCACCACCTGCGCGGGCATCTCCACGGTCTCCACCGCGAACGTCTCGTACATCTCCGAACTCCTCCCGGACAGCCGTCCACGGAGGTATGCGGCAAGGGTCCGCTGCCCGGCGATCCGCCGCTCGACATCGGCCCAGTAGGCGGCGAGCAGCCCGGCGGCCGCGTCGCCGTCAGCCTCCTCGACCACCTCGGCGATCCGCGCCAGCGGCATGTCCAGCTGGCGCAGCAGCGCCACCAGCCGGGCGCGCTCCGCCTGGCCGGCCCGGTAGTAGCGGTAGCCGGTCGCCTCGTCGACCTGCGCCGGGGCCAGCAGCCCCAGCCGGTCGTACAGGCGCAGGGCCTTCGCCGAGAGCCTGGAGCGCGCCGCGAACGCCCCGATCGTGAGCAGTTCCTCGTCCTCCACGCCCACATCCTCCGTCACCGAGCCCCGTGGCCCGGCGCGACCGACGCTCGTCCCTGCCCCAGGGGGAAGGTCAAGCAGCAGCGGAAATGCCGACGGCGGTCACGGGACACCTCTCCCGTGACCGCCGCCGACCTGGCTGCCGGAGTCAGCCGATGGCCTTCTCCACCGCCGCCACGACCTCCGCCGACTCCGGCTCGGTCTGCGGCGCGAACCGGGCGACGACCTGGCCGTCCCGGCCGACCAGGAACTTCTCGAAGTTCCAGCGGATGTCCCCGCTGTGCCCCTCGCCGTCGGCGAAGGGGGTGAGACGGTCGTAGAGCGGGTGCCGTCCCTCCCCGTTGACCTCGACCTTCTCGGTCAGCGGGAAGGTCACGCCGTACGTCGCCGAGCAGAACTCGGCGATCTCCTCGGCGCTGCCGGGCTCCTGCCCGAGGAACTGGTTGCACGGCACACCGAGCACGGTGAAGCCCTGCGCCGCGTACCGCTCCTGGAGCCGCTCCAGGCCGCTGTACTGCGGGGTCAGACCGCACTTGGAGGCCACGTTGACAATGAGCACGGCCTTGCCGGTGTACCCCGGCAGGTCGGCGGAACCGCCCTGCAGAGCACCGATCTCGATGTCGAGCACGGACCCGTTGTTCTCAGTAGTCGTCATGAGCGGATGCTAACTCCGCCAAGTGGCGGACCGGGTCCCGGCCTCCACCAGCACGTCCCCCGCCGCCGTCCGCGAGTACAGCACCGACCGCCCGGCCCGTCGCCGCTCCACCAGCCCGGCGTCGAGCAGGACCCTCAGGTGCCGCCCGACCGAGCCCAGCGTCTGTCCGGTCACCACCGTCAGATGGGTCGTGCTCAGCGGGGCGTCCAGCAGCACCAGCACACCGGCGCGCGCGCCGCCCAGCAGCGCCGCGAGGGCCGCCGGGACCGCCTGCACGGTGGGGTCGGACAGCGCGCCGGCGCACGGGTAGACCAGGGCGTAGCGGTCCGGCTCCTCCCAGGAGACCCAGCCGGCCTTGGGCGTGACCGGGACGAGGAGGAGGTCGGCGCCGGAGATCTCGCGGGGCGGGTACTCGTGCAGATTGACCTGGAGCCGGTTGGCACCGAGCCAGCGGGTCCGACCCGGCCGCACCGAGTCCAGCACCTCGGCCCAGCCGCCCCGGCTGACCTGCGCGGTCCGGGCGACCACATCCGCGTCCAGAATCCGCCGCCGACGCTCCCAGTGCGGCCGTACGGTCGCCTCCCACACGTACGTCAGCAGATCGGCGGCGCGGTCGGGCAGGTCGTCGCGGTCCAGGGCGGCGGGGAGAGGACCGGCGAGGGCGACCCGGAGGTGCGCGCGGGCGTCGTCGGGGCGGGCCGCCCGTACCCGCGCGATACCGGCCTCGGCGCTCTCCCCGTCCCGCGGGGTGGGGGTGAGGAAATCGGCGGTCCACACGCGGCCGAGACCGGCGCGGACGAGCAGCGCGGTGACGGGGTCGGCGGCGAGCCGTGCCCGGTAGCCGGGCAGGTGCTCGTCCAGCCAGCGCCGTTCGCCGGGGTGGGCGGCGGTACCGCCGTGCAGCAGCTTGAGGCTCGCGATGGTCTCGGCGAGGGGGGAGAGCAGGAAGCGGCTACGGGCGAGCGTGTCCGCGTTGAGCTGCCACCAACCCAAGGGGCTCTCCCTGTTGTTAGAGCCTCTCGCTGTCGTGAGGTGCTCTGCGCCGTTAGAACCTCTTGCTGCTGCGAGAGGCTCACTGCCTGCGCCGCCTGCCAGAACCTTTCGCGTCTCCGCGAAACAATAACGCCCGCCATAAGCGCACCCCGAGACTCCCGACCATGCCCACCACCTACCGATCCCTCTTCCGCACACCGGAGTTCACCCCCCTCTTCCTCGGCTCCGCCGCCCAGAACGCCGGAGGTACCGTCGGCGGGCTCGCCCTGGGCACGCTCGTCTACCGCACCACCGGCTCCCCCCTCCTCTCCGCACTCAGCATGTTCGGCCCCTCGCTCGCCCAGGTGCTCGGCGCGACCTTCCTGCTCTCCGGCGCCGACCGGCTGCCCCCGCGCACCACCCTCGCCGTGATCTCGTCCGTCTTCGCCGTCGGCACCGCCGGCATGGCACTGCCCGGCCTCCCGCCCGGCGTGCTGCTCGCCGCCGTTCTGCTGCTCGGCCTGGTCGCCTCGCTCGGCGGCGGGGTCCGCTGGGGGCTGCTGAACGAGATCCTCGCCAAGGACGGCTATCTGCCCGGGCGTTCGCTGTTCAACATGATGAGCGGGCTGGTGCAGATCGCCGGTTACGCCACCGGTGGCGCCCTGCTCGCCGCCGTCTCCCCGCGTACCTGTCTGCTGCTCGCGGCGGCCCTCTACCTGACGTCCGCCGTCGTGGTCCGCCTCGGTCTGACCACCCGCCCGCCCCGGGCCGCCGGCCGCCCCTCCGTCGCGGCGACCCGGCGCACCAACGCCCTGCTGTGGTCGTCCCGCCCGCGCCGCCTCACCTATCTCGGCCTGTGGCTGCCCAACGGTCTGGTCGTCGGCTGCGAGTCGCTGTACGTGTCGTACGCCCCGGAGGCGGCCGGCACCCTCTTCGCCTGCGCCGCCCTCGGCATGCTCGCCGGTGACGTGACCGTCGGCCGGCTGCTCCCGCCCGCCGTCCGCACCCGTATGGCCACCCCGCTGCTGCTGCTCCTGGCCACGCCCTACCTGCTCTTCTTCCTGCACCCGCCGCTGGTCCTCGCCGCCGGCTGTGCCACCGTCGCCTCCGCAGGCTTCGGCGCGAGCCTGGTCCAGCAGGAGCGGCTGATGAGCCTGACCCCCGACGAACTCAGCGGCCACGCCCTGGGGTTGCACTCGGCGGGAATGCTGACCATGCAGGGCGTGGGTGCGGCACTGGCGGGGTCGGTGGCCCAACTCACCTCGCCCGCCAGTGCGATGACCCTGATGGCGCTCGCGTCACTCGCGGTGACGCTGACGCTGGCTACTGCCGGTCGGCAGGAGCGGAAGGTTCCGGCGCCGGTTCCCGCGGGGCGGTGACCTCGGCCACCGGCCCGAACCTGTCGGCGACGGCGGCGATCTGCTCGATCCCGGCCTTCAGCGCGGCCTGCCCCTCCCCGGCCTGCCCCTCCCCGGCCTCCAACTCCCGCTCGTTCTTCTCGACCTCCTGGTCGAGCCGCTTGGTGGCGCGCTCGAAGTAGCGCAGCAGCTCGACCGGGAAGGGCATCACCAGCGTGGAGTTCTTCTCGGCGGCGACCTCGACGACGGTCTGCAGCAGCCGCAGCTGCATCGCCTCGGGCGAGTCGGACATGATCCGGGAGGCGTTGGCGAGCTGCTGCGCGGCCTGGAACTCACCGTCCGCGGTGATCACCCGGGCCCGCCGCTCCCGTTCGGCCTCCGCCTGCCGGGACATGGACCGCTTCAACGACTCCGGCAGCTGTACGTCCTTGATCTCGACCCGGTCGATGTGGATGCCCCACTCCGCGGCCGGGCTGTCGATCATCAGGGCGAGCCCCTCGTGCAGCCGCTCGCGGTCGGTGAGCAGGTCGTCGAGGTCGCTCTTGCCGATGATGGACCGCAGCGACGACTGGGCGACCTGCCCGACGGCGAAGACGTAGTCCTGCACCTCGATGGCGGCGCGGATGGGGTCGGTGACCCGGAAGTAGACGACGGCATCGACCTTCACGGACACGTTGTCCTTGGTGATGCCCTCCTGCGTGGGCACCGGCATGGTGACCACCTGCACGTTCACCTTGCGCATCCGGTCGGCGAAGGGGATGAGGAAGGTGATCCCCGGGTGCCGGTACGCCGGCAGCGCCTTGCCCCACCGGAACACGACCCCGCGCTCGACCTGGTTCACCACCCGCATCCCACTGCGCAGCACGAGCAGGACCAGCACGACGGCCAGTACGACCCCTACGACAGCGCCGTCCATCGGCACCCACTCCTTCTCCGACGAGATCCGGACAATGATCCGGCAAGGATGAGGACACCGGCCGGCCCCCTCGGGATGCGGGGGCGGGCGTCAGGAGTGCGTAAAGAAAACGAGCGGGACCCGCGGTCACCCCGCGCTACGCCGGAGGAACGCAACCCTCGTGCGCCAAGGGGCGCTTGGCGTGGCACATGGCTGCCCTGCTCGCCGCGGTCAGGTCGGCATTCCCCGCTCGGCCAGGCCGCTCTCATACGCGATCATGACCAGCTGTGCGCGGTCCCGGGCGTGCAGCTTGGCCAGGAGGTTGCCGACGTGGGTCTTCACGGTCGGCATGCTGATGACCAGGCGTTCGGAGATCTCCGCGTTGGACAGGCCGTTGGCGATCAGGACGAGGACTTCCTGTTCCCGCTTGGTGAGGCCGACGAGTCGTGGGGCGGGGCGGGTCGTCTCGCCGCGGCGGGAGAAGTTGGCGATGAGGCGCCGGGTGACCGTGGGGGCCAGTACGCCCTCGCCCGTGGCGATGACCCGGATGCCGTCGACCAGGTCGGACGGTGAGGCGTCCTTCAGCATGAAGCCGCTGGCGCCTGCCTGGAGGGCCGGGTAGACGTACTCGTCCATGTCGAACATGGTCAGAGCCAGCACCCGGACACCGGCCAGCGTCTCGTCGGAGCAGATCTCCCGGGTGGCCGCGATGCCGTCGAGAACCGGCATACGCAGATCCATCAGGACGACGTCCGGGGCGAGTTCCCGGGCGAGCCGGACTGCCGTGGCGCCGTCGCCCGCCTCGCCGACGACCTCCATGCCGGGCGTGGAGTCGACCAGGACCCGGAAGCTCCCGCGCAGCAGCGCCTGGTCGTCCGCGATCAGTACCCGGACCGCCTCGGCCATGCGTGTTCCCCGGTTCCTCGCGCGCTCGCAAAGCTTGGTGATATGGGACAATTTAGCAGGGCTCTCTCGTCAACCCGCCTGTCCGGTACGGCTCTTCAGGCCATCTTCAGAAGCAGCTCCCCGGCCCCGTCGTCCCCCGCCCCGACCGTCGTACCGTACGGCTCCGACAGCCGGGCGACATCGGTGAGGATCTCGTTGGCCTCGGCCTGGTCGGCCAGGCGGGGGCGGCCCCTGCGGTGCACCGGCCGGCCGAAGCCGAGGTCGACCGGGTGCAGGTGGGCCGTCACGAGGGTGCCGTCGTCGAAGGTGAGGACCGGCAGGAGCGACTGCCAGTAACGGCGGTGCGGGGCGAACAACCGGGTGCCGTGGCCGCCCAGTCGGTCGTAGTAGCGGCCCGGGGTGGGCGGCCGGTCGGTGGTGACCTTGGCGTAGTCCTCGGCGGAGACACGGTCGGTCAGTTCGATCTGGCTGACGATGTTGCCGAGACTGTAGAAGATCGGCCTGTTCCGGTACAGCTCGACACCGCGAAGGAAGTGCGGGCCGTGTCCGACCACGACGTCCGCGCCCTCGTCGATCATCCGGTGGGCGAAGGCGCGCAGGAACTCGCCCGGCGTCTCGGGCGTCGGGCCGGGCTCGTGGGAGTGCACGCTCACCACGACGAGGTCCGCGCGGAGGCGGGCCTCGCCGACCCAGCGGGAGATCTCGTCGAGGTCGCGTGGATCGCACTCGGTGGTGAAGCCCGGTTCTTCCGCCGTCAGGAAGCGGGTGCCGAACAGGGTGAGCCGGTCGGGTGCGAGGAGGGCGGGATCGACCCCGAGCAGGGCACGGGCCTCGGCCCGGCGGGCGCGCAGGCCCGTCTCGGCGTCGATCGTCCGCAGCACGTCCATCTGAGGGGCCGTCACCCGCAGGGTCGCGGTGTGGCGCAGCGGGTTCAGCCCCGGCCGGCCGGGCAGTTCCGGTGACGGGTCGGCCGCTTCCTGGCCGGGCAGGAACGTCGTGGTGCAGGCGAGCATCGCCAGGCTGCCGCCCGGCCGGTCGACGTAGACGGGCCGGCGCGCCGCGGTGAGGTCGGCGCCGATCCCGGCGTACGGGATCCGCCTGGACCGCAGCAGGTCCACGGTGCCGAGCACGCCCTCCGTGCCCAGGTCCATGGCGTGGTTGTTGGCGCAGCCCAGCACGGTGAACCCGGTCGCCGTGATCTCGTCCAGTACACCGGAGTCCGCGATCAGACAGCCGCCACCGGCCGCGTTGTGCACCGGGTGTCCGCGTCCGTCGCTGGGCACCACCTCCAGGTTGGTGACGGCGAAGTCGGCGCTGTGCAGGAGTTCCTGGAGCCGTCCGGCGGCCGGGTCGGAGGCGATCAGCGCTCCCCGTGTCGCCATGCAGTCGCCGGAGAGGGCCACGGTCAGCCGGGTCACCGCCGGGCCTCCGTGACCGCGCGGGTCAGCGTGGCGCCCGGATCGGGGCCGGTGACGTCGACGCGGCTGCCCTGCACTGTGACGGTCGGTGTCAGCGCCACCTTGCGGGAGGCGGCGACATCGGAGACGTAACGTACCCAGGGCCGGTACGGGGCGTCCTCGACGCACCGTGCGAAGGAGGACCCGGTGATGCCGGCGTCCCGGCCCGCTGCGATCAGCTGGGCCTCGCTGAGCCCGGGGCCCTGCTCGGCGGGCTGCTTCGCGAACAGGACCGTGGAGTACTGCTCGAACCTGCCCGCGTCCGCCGCGCAGGCCGCCGCCGAGGCCGCCTGTGTCGAGTAACCCGCGGGTTTGCTGCGGTCGTCGAGGAAGGCGACCGGGTGGTAGACGACGCTCACCCCACGGCGCGACCTCAGATCGTCCAGAGCGGCGGTCAGGGCCCGTTCGGTACGACGGCATTCGGGGCACAGGTAGTCGAGGTAGACGTCGACGCGTACGGCGCCGGTGGAGGCCGCTACGCCCGAACGGTCGGCGGCCACCCCGGCCGGTACGCGGCTCGGTGCCTTGTCGGGGGCCGTGTTGTTCGCCCGGACCAGGCCCGCGCCGACCAGTGCGGCGGCGGCGACCACCAGGACGGCCACCAGCGACACCACCAACGCGCGCCTTCGCCGGAGCCGTTGGTGCACCATCTCACGCACCATGGCGTCCGTTGTCCGTGTGTCCGTCATGCTCCTCGCTCCTTCGGGTCCAGGACCCAGCTGTCCAGCGCGTACCGGGTGCGCGGATTCCGGATCAGCAGGGCGGCCGCGCCCAGCAGCACCAGGTCGCGCGCGATGTCGAGCGCGTAGCCGCGTTCGGCGCCACCGCTGAGCGTGCCTCCGCCGCCGAAACAGCCGCAGTCGATGGACATGCCCCGTGCCCACACGGAGGCGATGGCCGCCGCATACGCGACCAGCAGGACGGCCGCGCCCGTCGCCGCTGCCCTGGTGGCCAGCCCGGCCGCGAGCAGCAGCGCGAGCGCCACCTCGACGAACGGCAGAACACCGCCGACCAGTTGGGCCCAGTCGTCGGGCACGATGCGGTAGAGCGCGACCGTCCGTCCGGCCTCCGTCAGGTTCCCGATCTTCACCAGACCGGCGTAGGCCAGGACCGCCGCCAGGAGCAGCCGGGCTGCGAGACGCGCCGCGCCCGACCGGTTCCCGGCGGTCGTCCGGGTGTTCGTCGGCGTCGTGACATCCACCGTGCTCGTGTCCACCGTGTCCTGTCCTCCCCGGCTCATGACGTACGGGAGAACCGGTAGCCCGCGATACCCAGCGCGACCGCGGTGAGGGCGGCCAGCAGGCCCAGTTCGGCGGCCACGGGTGGCTGCCAGTCGCCGAGCATCAGCCGGGTCTGCTCCGAGGTGAGCACACCCGGGCCGGGCAGGGTGCGGCGGACCGCGTCGACGCCGTACGTCAGCGGGTTGAGCTTGACGACGGTGTCGAGCCAGCCGGGCAGGCCGTTGGGCGGGAACATCGCGCCGGAGAAGAACATCAGCGGCATCAGGCTCAGGTTCACCACGACCTGGAAGGTGTCGACCTGCCGGATGGTGACGGCGGCGAGCAGCCCCAGCGAGGTGAACATGAGCGAGATGAGCAGGAGTTCGATCAGGACGACCAGCAGCATCGGCGTGTAGCGGATGCTCGCGATGCCGCCGACGGACAGCACCATGAGGCCGTAGAACGCGCCCGTGGTGGCGCCGCCGAGGGCCAGTCCGAACACGATGGCCGAGCGTGGGAACGGTGCCACGAGCATCTGGCGCAGCACCCCCAGCCTGCGGTCCCACACCAGCGAGATGCCCACCGCGACGGCCGGAGCCTGCACGGACATGACCAGCGTGCCGGGGAACAGAAAGGCCCGGTAGTCGTTCAGCTGGGCCTTGCCGAGGCTGGACGACGCCGCGTCGAGTCCGGTGCCGAGGACGACGAGGAACAGCAGGGGGGTCACGAGGCCCATGGCCAGGCGCACCGGGTTGTGCCGCAGCCGGGTCATCTCCCGCCGCCAGAGCAGCAGGACGGGGCGTGCGGGGTGGCGAGAACGGCCGGCCGGCGGTGCCGCGGCGGTGACATCGCCGAGTGCGGCCGGTGCGGTGTCGGTCCGGCTCATCGCAGTCCCTCCCCGAGGTTGCCGAGCGTGCGTGCGCCGGTCGCGCTCTCCCGGATGGCGAGACCGGTGTGGTGCAGGAAGACGTCGTCCAGCGTGGGCGGGGCGATGCTCACCTCGCTCACGGTCACGCCGAGTTCGGTGCACAGGCGGGGCACGAGGGCGGCGGCGCGCTCGACCCGGAGCAGCAGGCCGTCCGGAGTGGGCTCCGCCGGGAGGCCGAACCGGTCGCCGAGGACCTCGGCGGCGCGCTTGTCGTCCTCGGTACGCAGGACGACCAGGTCGGCCCCGATGACGGACTTGAGGTCCGCGGGTGTGCCCTCCGTGATCACCTTGCCCCGGTCGACGATCGCGATCCGGTCGCAGTGCTCGGCCTCGTCCAGTTGATGGGTGGTGAAGAAGACCGTGATGCCCTTCTCCCGCCGCAGCCGCTCCAGGTGGTCCCAGACGGCGGCACGGGTCTGGGTGTCCAGTCCGGTCGTCGGCTCGTCGAGGAACAGCACGCGGGGCTCGGCGAGCAGGCCACGGGCGATCTCGAGGCGGCGGCGAAGCCCGGTGGAGAACTGCCGTACGGGCACCCTGCGGCGCGCGGAAAGGTCCATCAGGTCGAGCAGCGAGGCGATCGCGTCGCGGGCCGCGCGGCGGGACAGGCCGCACAGGTCGGCTTGGAAGCGGAGGTTCTCGGCGGCGGTGAGGTCCAGGTCGAGGGTCGACTCCTGGAACACGATGCCGATACGGCGGCGGACCTCGGCGGGCCGGGCGGCGACGTCGAAGCCCGCCACCTCCGCGCGGCCCGTGGTGGGTCGCAGCAGGGTGGTCAGCATGTTGATGGTGGTGGTCTTGCCGGCGCCGTTCGGTCCGAGGAAGCCGTACATGCTGCCCGTGGGGACGGTCAGATCGAGCCCGTTCACGGCCGGTGTGGTGCCGTAGTACGCGTAGAGGCCCTCGGCCCGGATCGCCGTCATGAGCGGCTCCCGTCGGAGGGGCGGCGGCCGCCGTCGGTGGGGTGCGGGTCCTTGTCGTAAGGGCGTTTGTGCTCGTCCGGGCGACGGACCGCCAGGACCGTGCGGAACACGCTGAGTTCGCCGGGTTCGTCCACCGGCCGCCCGTCGGCCTCCACCCAGGCGTGCGCGCCGAACGGTTCGGTCCTGAATCCCGTGCACCAGTCGGCCCACCTGCCGTGCGCCCGGCACAGCAGGACGGTGGCCACTGAACGCTGGAGGCAGCCGAGGCCCGCGCAGCGGGTGCTGACCGAGACGACGGACCGGCGGGCCCGCGCCACCTCGGCGTACCCGGCGGGGCGGGACCCTTTGCTGACCACGCGCAGCACGCGGTGCAGCCGGGCCGGGGGCAACCGGACCAGCAGACGTGCCGCCCCGGCCGCGCACCGGGGGGCGAGCTGCCGGTGCCAGGGCAGCCACAGGGCCTGTTCGGCCACGGTGGGGGTGGTCACGAGGTCACCTCCACGAGATGGGCGGCGCTGAGCGCGTCGATGAGGGTCTGGACGTCCTGCCGTGCCTGGGCGTCGGTGACCGGGGCCGCGGCGCACAGACCGGCGGCGGCCGTGTCGGGCGCCTGCCCGTCGAGCAGTTGGCGCAGGACGCCCGCGCCGGAGTGGTTCAGCTGCCAGTAGCGGCCGCGGCGCCCGTCGAGCAGCACGGCCCCGGAGTCGACGACGGTGAGGGTGACGTCGCGGGCGAGGGTCAGCTTCATCGGAGTTCTCCCGTGTGCGGGTCCTGGGTGGGCGGCAGGGGGTGCGTCCCTGGATGCGTCCGCAGCCAGCTCTCGCAGGCCACTGTGGTGTCGATCGGCTGGAGATGATGGGACATCGGCCCCGGGTTCAGCACCGCGGACCGGAAGGCCGCCGGGTCGACGAGGCCGAGCCGGGCGAGGTGGGAGTCCTCGCAGAGCTCCAGGATGCGGGCCCGGTTGCGGGTCAGGCCCCGGAACGCCTCCGCGCTGAACTCGCCCTTGTCACGGCGGGCCAGGATGTCCGCGGGGACGAGCCCCCGTACGGCCGAGGTGAGCAGCGGCTTGAACCGCCCGCCGACCAGGCGCTGGTCGATCCGGGTGGCCAGGGCCGCCTCCACCACCCGGTCGTCGAGGAAGGGCGCGTCCCAGGTGATGCCGGTGTCCGCGAGAGCGGTGTTGACCTGGCGGACGTTGGTTCCCTCGAAGACGAGTGAGGCGAGCGCCTGGTGCCGGGCCCGGTCGGCGTCCAGGGGCCCGGGTCCCTCGGTGGCGGTGTCGGTGAGAAGGTCGCGGACCGCGGCCACCGCGTCGGGGGTTGCCCAGGCGGGCAGGCGGGGCGCGAACACCCAGCCGAAGTCGGGCTCGTCGACGGGCGGGGGCGGGGTGTCGATTCGGGCGGCGACCCGGCCGAGGTTCTGCGCGAACGTCGACCGGTCGAGCAGCGCGCGTACGGTCGCCCGCAACGGCCAGCGATTGGCCAGCCGGTAGCGGTTGACCAGCCGCAGCCCGCCGACCGGTGTGGCCCGGACCAGGGACCAGGCGCAGGCCGGCATCCGGCCGAACAACTCGTCACCGCCGAAGCCGGTCAGGTGCAGCGTGGCGCCCTCCGCCGTGGCCCGCTTGGCCAGGTCCTGGATGTGGGCGAGTCCGGAGGCCCAGGTCGAGGGACCTTCCGGGGCCGCGCCCACGACGTCGGCGGTGTAGCCGACGTCGAACAGGTTCTCGGCGCGGTCGGCGGCCAGCGTGTGGTGCCGGGCCGCCGGCAGGCACTCCGCGGCTCGGTGGGCCCACGTCGTGTCCGCGTTGGCGCTGTCGATCGGCATCACGTGGTACGTGAGCAGGTCGCCGCCCGCCGCGTGCGCGAGGAAGCACAGGGAGGTGGAGTCCAGGCCGCCGGACAGGTCGGCGCTGAGGGTGCCGCCCGCGGCGACCCGGGTGCTGATCGCGTCGTCCAGCGCCGAACGGACGGCCGCCGCTCCCTCCGCGAGCGTGAGGGACGGCTCCGGGAGCTCCCACCAGCGGGTCTGCCGGGCCCGGCCGTCCGTGTCCAGTTCCAGCCAGTGGCCGGTGGTGAGCGCCTCGATGCCCCGGCGGACGGGGCGCTGGGCGAGCGGCCAGGGTGGTCCGCCCGGCGCCAGCAGTCGGGCGGCGAGCACGGCCTCGTCGAGGTCGGCGCCGGTCAGCCGCAGCAGGGGCGCCACCCCGCTCGCGGCGACGGTCACCCCGTCGACGACGGCCGTGAAGATCTGTCGTACGCCGACGGCCGAACCCTGCACCCTGGTCCTGCCGTCCAGTGACACCGTCAGGTGGAAGGCTCCCGGCAGCCGGGACGCGAGTGCGTCCACGTCGTGCAGCGAGCGCAGGCGGCCGAGCGCGGCCGCCGTGGCGGTCTCGTCGAGCCGGGTGTGTCCCAGCACGACCATCCGCCGTGGGCCCGCCTCGACGACGGTGGCCTCGGCCTCGGGCCAGTCGCCGACGATCCAGGGCCGCCCCGACGCGTGGTCGACGCGCCGTGCCGCCCGCAGCCGGCCGGCCGTTGCGGCGCCGGCCGGGCAGTCCGGAAGAACCGTGAATTCCATGTCGCCTCGTTCCCCGTCCCCTCGTTCCCCGGGTGGTGCCGGTGCGTGTGAACGCACCGGCACCGGACGTGATCACCAGAAGCAGACGATCGCGTAACCGCAGCCGAGGAAGTCGTTGCAGCTTCCGACGCCGAGGCACTTCGTGAGCTCGTCGAAGTCGCCGACTTCCTGCAGCATGGGGGGCTCGTAGATCGTGGACATGGGTGTCCTCCCGTTTCGGATCGGTCAGGCCGACCTGTTCGGCCTGTTGTGATCTGTCACGGAAGGTACGGGGCGCAACGTCCCAAGGGCATGGGGCAGTTGTCCCATGCCGGTCCTGTCAGCTGTCCCAACGGCGCTGGCGCACCCAGCCCCAGCCGAGGGCTGCGACGGTCCAGGCGAGCAGCACCGTGAAGCCGAAGGCCGTGTGAGGGGAGCGGACGGTCAGCAGCTCGTTTCCCGCCTGGTCGGGAAAGAACCGTGCCATCTCCTTGGTCGCCCCGAGGATGGACAGGATGTGCGTCCCCGCGAGCACCATCGGCAGCAGAACGGCCAGCGGTACGACGGCGTTCCGGGCGATCGCCGCGATACCGGCCGCGAACAGGCACATCAGGGTCAGATAGACGACGGCCCCGGCCAGGGCGCGCGGGACACCGCTCGCGCCGAGCGAGGAACCGTGGGACCCGAGAGCCGCCTGCGTGACCAGGTAGCCGAGGACGGTGACCGGGACAGAGACGGCCACCGCTGCCAGGGCGGTGACGCTCACCTTCGCCAGATAGAGTCGTCCGCGCCGGGGTACGGCGAGCAGCGAGACACGGATCATGCCGGATGTGTACTCGCTGGTGACGATGAGCACGCCGAACACGATCAGCGCCAGCTGGCCGTAGAGGATGCCGTCGAGACCGGCCTGCTCGGGGGTGAAGTCGGAACGCAGCCGCGGGTTGTCGGACTCCAGCGCGTTCTTCGCGGACCAGCCGTCGAGGGCGGCGATGAGAATGCTGACCGCGGCGAACAGCAGCAGCGAGATCCGGTTGCTGCGAATGCCGCGCAGCTTGGTGGTCTCGGCGCGGACCGCCGCGAGCGTCTCAGACATGGGTGTTCCTGCCTTCCTCACCGAGGATTCGTGGGCCGCCGGCTCCCGCCCGGGTGCCTCCTTCTCCGATGACCTCGAGGAAGGTCTCCTCCAACGAACCGGCGTGGGTGCTGAGTTCGTCGAGCGGGAAGCCGCCTGCCGCCGCGATCCGGCTGACGTCCCCGGCCGCCATCCCCACGACGTCCAGGCCGCCGCCAGGGACGCGGGTCACGGTGGCGCCACCACCTTCAAGCTGCCTGCCCAGTCTGTCGGGTTCGGGGGTGCGGACGCGTACGTAAGGCCGTCCGTGGCGCTCGATGAAGGCCGACATTCCGGTGTCCGCGAGGAGCCGGCCCCGGCTGATGACGACCAGGTGATCGGCGACCAGGGCCATCTCGGTCATCAGATGGCTGGAGATGAGGACGGTACGGCCCTCGGCGGCCATCGAG
This sequence comes from Streptomyces sp. NPDC111744, assembly GCF_055634995.1. Taxonomy (NCBI): domain Bacteria; kingdom Bacillati; phylum Actinomycetota; class Actinomycetes; order Kitasatosporales; family Streptomycetaceae; genus Streptomyces; species Streptomyces sp. NPDC111744. The sequence continues at coordinate 32,508 of NZ_JBVKCG010000008.1, read as the reverse complement.
CGCAGCAGGTCGCGCAGCCAGCGGATGCCCTCGGTGTCCAGGCCGTTGACCGGTTCGTCGAGCACCAGCACGGACGGGTCGCCGAGCAGCGCGGCGGCCAGGCCCAGCCGCTGGCCCATGCCGAGGGAGAAGGTGCCGGTCCGGCGCCGGGCCGCGTCCGCGAGCCCGACCGTCTCCAGGACCTCGGCGACCCGGCCACGGGCGATCCGGTTGCTCTGGGCGAGCCAGAGCAGATGGTCGCGCGCGGTCAGGCCGCGGTGCGGGGCCGAGGTCTCCAGCAGGGCACCGATGTGGCGCAGGGGGTAGGTCAGATCGCCGTAGGCATGCCCGTCGATCCGCGCGGTCCCGGCGTCGGGGCGGGTCAGGCCCAGCATCATCCGCATGGTGGTCGACTTCCCGGCGCCGTTGGGGCCGAGGAAGCCGGTGACGGCTCCGGGCCGCACCGTGAAGGTCAGGCCGTCCACGACGGTGGCCGGCCCGTACCGCTTGGTCAGGTTCTGGACGTCAATCACACGACGAGTCTGGCCGTGGCGGCCGCACCACACATCGGACCTGGGTCGGGACGGTGCGGGCCGGTTTCGGGGACCGGCCTCATACCGGGGTATGAGTCTTTTCAGCCATACCTGCGGCGGGCGGGACGCACGGCGGTCAGGGCCGTCAGTACGGCAGTGTCGCGAGGATCCGGAAGCCCGCGCCGGGGCACGGGCCCGCGGTGAGGGTCCCGCCGTGCGCGACGGCCCGTTCCTTCATTCCGACGAGCCCCATGCCACCGCCGGGGACGGTCGGCCGGTGCCCGGGCCCGGGGCCGTCGTCGGTGACGTCGATCGTCAGGACGCCGTCCTGCGCGGTGACGCTGACCAGGCAGCGGGTCGGGGCAGCGTGTTTGACCACGTTGGTCAGCGCCTCCTGGACGATCCGGAACGCGGTCAGCGCGACCCCGCCGGGTGGTTCCTCCGCGCAGTCGGAGTGCAGGTCGACGCCGACGCCGGCCGCCTCGGCCGTACGGACCAGGGAGGGCAGGTCCGACAGGCCGCGGACCGGCTGGAGGCCCTGGGGCTGGTCGACGTGTTCTCGCCGCAGCACCTTGAGGGTGGCCCGCATGTCGCGCAGCGCCCTGCGGCTGACGTCCTCGATGACGGCGAGGGCTTCTCTCGCCTCCTCCGGGTGGGTGGCGACGACGTGGTTGGCGACCCCGGCCTTGATCGCGATCAGGCCCACGCTGTGGGTGACCACGTCGTGGATGTCCCGGGCGATCCTCATGCGTTCTTCGACCATGGCCTGCTCGGCCGCCTGTTCGATGGTCCGCCGCAGGCTCTCGCGCCGCTCCCGTACGGCCGTCCCCGCGGCCCACGTCGCCCCCAGCATCAGCAGCCCGAACGGCAGTTGCACCACCAGGGTGCCGCCCGTGTAGCGCTGCCCGCCCGTCACCGTCAGCAGGGCCGCGCCCGCCGCGCTCGCCCCGCCGACGATCACGGCCGACCGCCCCAGCTGCCGTCGCCGTGTCGTCGCGACCAGGTACAGGGCGTAGGCGGCGGCGAGGAATACGGCAGGGCCGAGACCGGCGGCCAGCGCCGCGCAGGACGCGGTGAGGACGGTCGCGAACACCGGGACGGGCCACAGCCGTCGTACGGCGAGGGGCAGCGCGGTGGCGAGCGAGAGCAGGGACACGGTGAGGCCACCGGGCACGCCGCCGGTGTCCGGCCGTACCACCGTCAGTTGAGGAAGCAGGGCGAACCCGAGGGCGGCCGCCCCGTCGAGGAGGATCAGGCGTCGGCGCGAGACATCTCCCATGTGCCGAACCTATGCGTCGGACCAGCCGGACGTCCAACGCGGCCGGAACAGGACCATACCGGGTCAAGCCCCTGTAGGCCGTCCGCCTGGTCTGCCTAGGCTGACACCATCTTTGCAGGCGTACCAATGCGTACCACGGGGGTGCGAAGCCATGCAGATCAACCTGTTCATTCTCAGTGAGGACCCTGTCTCCCTGGCCGGGCTCGAGGCGATCGTCGAACAGGACGACAGCGTCAATCTCATCGGCACGGCGGTGGACGAGTCCCACGGCCTTCGATGTCTCGAGAACAACCCTCTCCGTCCCGACGTGGTGATCCTCGGTGAACCACCGTCAAAACGTGCCATCTACAGGAACGTTGAGTGGATCGTCTCCACGTACCGCCAGGAGAAGTCACGGCCGCAGATCGTCGTGGTGTCGCAGAAGGACTACGACGACGTGATCGTCTCCGCCCTTCGCCTCGGCGTGAACGGCTATCTCGCGCGGATCGCGTCCTCGGAGGAACTGCTTCAGTCCCTGCACATCGTGGCACGCGGGGGTGCCGCGTTCAGCCCGACGATCGCGGCTCGCTTCAGCAGATTCTTCGCCACCGTGCAAAGACTCCCCGAGCCGTCCGAGTTCTCCCAGCTGACCAGCAGGGAGACGGAGATACTGGAACTGCTCGCGGACGGCATGAACAACCGTCAGATCGCCCGGCGCCTCTTCCTCGCCGAGAAGACCGTACGCAACTACGTCTCCCGCATCTTCACCAAACTGGAGGTACACGACCGGGCCGCCGCCGTACTGTGCGCACGCGACGCGGGTTTCGGCGACCAGCCGGACGCCGCGGAGCCGGACGCCGTACTGCCCCAACACGCCTGACAACGGCCGAATTCGTTCTCCACGACTCCCGTCTGAGGGAGCGCCGACCGCTCGGGGCACGGCTCACTCGGTGCGCGGCGCGGTGGCGGTGCCGATCTGCGCGGCCCGGTCCGCCCAGGGCGAGCAGGGCCGGCTCGGGCGCGCGGTGCTCCAGCAGACCGGCGGCATGCCTGCGGGCCCCGGCCCGGGGCATGCCGGCCAGGACGGTCCGCTCACGCGTCGCGCACGCGTCACGGGCCCCCGATCAGGGGAGACCGCGCGAACAGTGGTGCCCGACGGCGCCCTGCGACGAACCGAGAGCCCGAAAATCCGCCTCGGATCTGTAGCGATCATGACAAATTAGGGTAGGCATGCCGATATGCCTTTACGTCGATCGCATTCGGGAACCAAACGCCTCGCCGCCCTCGTCGCAGCCGCGGCGCTGATCCTGGTGGGCTGTGACAGCGGCGGCACACCGCACTCCGGTGACGGCCGGCAGCAGCTGACCGTGGCGGCACTGCCGCTCACCGACTCCGCCGCCCTCTATCTGGCCCGGGACCGTGGGCTGTTCGCCAAGGAAGGCCTGGACGTGCGCATCCAGCCCGTGCAGCAGAGCATCCAGGCGCTGCCCGCGCTGCTCAAGGGTCAGGTGAACGTCATCGCGAGCGCGAACTACGTCACCTACTTCCAGGCGTACGAGAAGGGCACCCTGGACCTGCGCATCTTGGCCGAGGGAGTGCGGATCGCCCCGCACATGATGGATGTCCTCGTGCCCAAGGACTCCGCCCTGAAGTCGCCCGCGGACCTCGCCGGCAAGAAGGTCGCCGTCGCCGTCCTGAACAACATCCAGTCCCTGACCCTGAACGCGATCCTCGACGCCCGGCACGCCGGGCGACCCGTCTACCGGCAGATCCTGTTCCCGCAGATGGGCCCCGCTCTGCAGCGGGGCCAGGTGGACGCCGCACACGCGGTCGAGCCCTTCGACACGGCCATCCAGGGCGAGCTGGGCGCGAGGGTGCTGCTCGACGGCGGCTCGGGGCCGGCGAAGGGCCTGCCCGCCAGCGGGTACATCACCACGGCCGACTTCGTGAAGAAGAACCCGAAGGCGGCAGCGGGCTTCCGGCGTGCCGTCGAGGCGGCATCCAAGCTGGCTGCCGAGGACCCGGCGGCTGTGCGCACCGAACTGCCCAAGTACACCAAGGTGACCGCGGACCAGGCCGCGTCGATCCACCTGCCGGCCTACCCACCGGCCGCCGATCCGTCCGCCCTGGGCCGGCTCGTCCGGCTCATGCGCACCCAGGGACTGCTGAGCAAGGACATCGACCCGGCACCCCTGCTGGTGAAATGACACGGCGTCAGGAACTCCTGCTGGGGCTGCTCGGCGCGGCGGTGGCCTTCGGGATCTGTGAGGCGGTGGCCCGGGCCGGGATCGTCCGGCGCAGCTATCTACCGCCCGCATCCGAAGTCCTCGTCCGCGCCGCGCGGTTGGCGGGCGACCCGGCCTTTCTCGACGGGATCGGGGTGACCCTGCGGGCGTGGGCGCTCGGCCTCGGGCTCGCTTGTGCGCTCGCGGTGCCGCTGGGACTGCTGCTGGGCGCGGTGCCGGTCGCGGAGGCCGCCGCACGCGCCGTGATCGAGTTCCTGCGGCCCCTGCCGTCCGTCGCGCTGATCCCCCTGGTGTCCCTGCTGCTCGGGTCGGGCACACAGACGGAGGTGACGCTGATCGCGTACGCCTCGCTGTGGCCGGTGCTGTTCAACACCGTCTACGGCCTCGGCGAGGCCGACCCGCTGGCCCGGGACACCCTGCGCGCCTTCGGGTTCGGCCGGCTCGCGGTGCTGTTGCGGGCGGAGCTGCCGGCCACCGCCCCGTTCATCGCCGCCGGCGTACGGATCTCGGCCGCGGTCGCCCTGATTCTCGCCGTCGCGACGGAGATCCTTTCCGGCTTCGGCCAGGGCCTCGGTATCTTCATCGCCCAGGCCCAGACCGGGACCGACGGCACGCGGGACGTGCTGGCCGGGGTGGTGTGGGCGGGCGGCCTCGGGCTGATGATCAACGGCGTACTGGTCGGCGCCGAGCGGCGGTTGTTCGCCTGGGCGCAGGAACCCCGCCCAGCGTCGGGGAAGTCGGACCGGGGCCGGCCATGACGCAGTCGCAGCCGGAGCCTCAGCCTCAGCCGGAGCCTCAGCCGGAGCCGTTGCCGCAGCCGGAGCCTCAGCCTCAGCCGGAGCCGCTGTTGGAGCCGGAGCCGGAGCCGGAGCCGGAGCCTCAGCCGGAGCCGGAACCGTTGTCGGAGCCCGAGCCGCAGCAGACGCGGGGCACCGCCCGGCCCGGATCCGCACCCGGCTCGCCGCGCACCACCGCCGGGCCCTTCCTGCTGCGCTGGTCGGTGTTCCTCGGCGCCGTCCTCTGCTGGGAGCTGGCCGCCCGCGCGCAGGACAGCGTGTACTTCCCGCCGCCGCTGCGGATCGCCCGGCACGCCCGCGACCTGTGGTTCTCGGGCCCTGTCGGCCATCTGTTCCTCACCTCGGACGCCGTCGGCACCATCCTGCCGAGCCTGGGCCGGATGGCGGCCGGGTTCACGCTCGCCGCCGTCGCCGGGATCGCCCTGGGGATCGCGGTGGGCCGCTCACGCCGGGCGTACGCGCTGTGCAACCCGGTCCTCCAGTTCGCGCGGGCCGTGCCGCCGCCCGCGCTGGTGCCGGTGTTCGTCGTCGTCTTCGACGTCGGTACGCCCATGCAGGTGGCGTCGATCGTGTTCGGCGCCGTGTGGCCGGTGCTGGTCAACTCGGCCGAGGGCGCCCGTGCCACCGATCCGCTGCGGCTCCAGGTGGCGGCCGTGCTGCGGCTGACGGCACCCGAGCGGCTGTGGTTCCTGATCCTGCCCTCGGCGCTGCCCCGGATCTTCGCGGGGCTCCGGCTCAGCCTGTCGCTGTGCCTGATCCTGATGGTGTTCTCGGAGCTGCTGCCGGGCAGTGACGACGGCATCGGGTTCACGCTCACCGACGCCCAGACACGCTCCGACCTGCTCACGGTGTGGTCGGCGCTGCTGCTGCTCGGCACCCTCGGGTATCTCCTCAACACCGGACTGCTGGCGGTCGAGAAGCGGCTCGTCGGCCCGGGACCGTCCGCAAGGAGGACAGCATGACGACAGTCACCGTGCGCGAGGCGGTCGTACGGCTTCTGCGCGACACCGGCATGACCACGGTCTTCGGCAATCCGGGCTCCACGGAACTGCGGATGTTCCGCGACTGGCCGGACGACTTCACCTATGTGCTGGGTCTGCAGGAGTCCGTCGCCGTCGGCATGGCGGCCGGGCACGCGCTCGGCACCCGGCGGGCCGCGTTCGTCAGCCTGCACTCGGCCGGCGGGGTGGGACACGCGCTCGGCGCGGTCTTCAACGCCTTCCGCGACCGGGTGCCGCTGGTGATCGTGGCGGGTCAGCAGGCGCGCTCGCTGATCCAGCTGCGGCCGTTCCTCGGAGCCGACGAACCGGCCCTGTTCCCGCGCCCGTACGTGAAGTCCGCGCGCCAGCCGGAGCGGGCCGAGGACGTGCCGGCCGTGCTCGCCGAGGCGTACCGGGTCGCGATGGCGCCGCCCCGCGGCCCGGTGTTCGTGTCCGTGCCCGAGGACGACTGGGACCGGCCCGCCGAACCCGTCGCGCACCGCACGGTGCACTCGGGTTTCACGGCCGCCCCGGCCGCCCTCGACGCACTCGCCGCCCGGCTGGAGACCTGTGGGCGCCCGGCGCTCGTGGTCGGTCCGGGCGTGGACGACGAGGACGCGCTGGAACAGGTGCGGGCGCTGGCCGAGCGGATCCGGGCCGGGGTGTGGATCAGCCCGCTCTCCGGCCGCTCCGGCTTCCCGGAGTCGCATCCACTGTTCCAGGGCTTCCTGCCGCCGGTCGCCCGCCAACTGTCCGCGCGTCTCGCGCCGTACGACGTGGTGGTCGCCCTCGGCGCACCGGTGTTCACCTATCACGTGGCGGACGGCGGTCCGCCGCTCGCGCCCGGTACCGATCTGTTCCATCTGGACTGCGACCCCGGCCAGGCCGCCTGGCTGCCCACCGGCACCAGCATCGTCACCACCCTGCGGCCCGCCCTGGAAAGGCTCACCGGGCTGCTGAAGGAACCCGACCGCGCCCCGCCGCCACCCCGGCCGGAACCCGTCCCGGCCCGCGCCGAGGGACACATCACGCCGGAGCTGTTCTTCGACCTGCTGCGCGCCCGCCTACCGCGCGACCGGGTCCTCGTGGAAGAGGCGCCGAGCCACCGCGACACGCTGCACGCGCGCGTGCCCATCGCGTCGAGCGGCGGCTTCCTCACCACGGGCAGCGGGGCGCTCGGCTGGGGCCTGCCCCTCGCGGTGGGCCGGGCCCTCGCCGACAGGCGCCGGCTGGTGTGCGTGGTCGGGGACGGCTCGGCGCTGTACTCGGTGCAGGCCCTGTGGACCGCGGCCCGCCACACGGCACCGGTCACCTACGTCCTTCTGGACAACGGCGGTTACGCGGCCGTCCGCGCACTGGGCCGCCGGATCGGTATCGCGCCCGTCCCCGGCACGGACATCGCGGGCATCGACTTCACCGCACTCGCGGAGTCCTTCGGCTGCCCCGCGGCCCGCGTCGAGCACCCCGAGGAGCTGCCGTCCGCCCTGGACCACGCCCTGGGCCGGGGCGACGACACCGGCCCCTTCCTGCTGAACGTCGCGGTGACCGGCAGCGCGGGCACCCTGTACGAGCCCTGGGCCGGGTGAGGGATGCTGCGCCTCGATTCCGTCAGCCGGCACTTCGGCGACCAGCACGTCCTGGACGGCATCAGCCTGACCGTGCCCGACGGGCAACTCCTCAGCGTGGTCGGGCCCTCCGGCTGCGGCAAGTCCACGCTGCTGCGCACCATCGCCGGGCTGCTGCCCGCACAGGAGGGCACGGTCACGGTTGACGGGACACCGGTGACCGGCGTGCCGGAGCGGCTCGCGGTGGTCTTCCAGGAGTACGGCCGCTCGCTGCTGCCCTGGCTCACCGTCCGTGACAACGTGGCCCTGCCGTTGCGCCGCCGGGGCCTGGCCCGCGCCGCCCGCCGGGCCGAGGCCGAGACGATCCTCGAACGGGTCGGGCTGCACGGGGTCGCCCGGCGCCACCCGCGCGAACTGTCCGGCGGTATGCAACAGCGCGTCGCCATCGCTCGCGCCCTGGTCTGCCGGCCCTCGCTGCTGCTCATGGACGAGCCGTTCGGCTCGCTGGACGCGGGCACCCGCGAGGATCTGGAGGACCTGCTCCTCGAGGTCCATCGCGCCGACGACACGACCATCGTGTTGGTCACCCACGACATCGATGAGAGCGTGTACGTGGGCGACCGTGTCGTCGTCCTCTCTCCCGGCCCCGGCTCCCGTGTCGTCCGGGACCTGCCGGTCGCCCTGCCGGGCGAGCGTGACCAGATCACCACGCGCAGCTCTCCCGGTTTCGTGGCGCTGCGCACGGAGGTGGGACGGGCAGTGCGAAACGCTCCGCCGGGAGGACCGGAATGAGCAACTGCCCCGCCGCGGCCGGTTGCCCCGATTGCCCCGCTCCGCGGCCGCCCTCAAGCAGCACCGCGCCCAGCAGGACAAGGGCCGAGGGCCGGTAGGCAGGGTTACGGGTGGTACTTCCCTCGACCGTCTCGGCACCGCCGGACCGGGAGTTCACGGTGACGCGGACCGTCACGCTGTCGGTCTTCGCAGCCGTCTCCAGCTGACCCGCGATGCACTTCGAGGTGCCGTAGCCGTCGTCGCCCATGGTCACGCTGCCGTCGGTGCCGGAGCAGATCGCGGCCGCGCCGAGGATCTGCGTGGCGTCGGAGACCAAGAACGCCTGGTCCGTGCCGCCGCCCTCGGGCGTGACGGTCAGCTTGCCGGGCGCGAGGTATCCCAGCGTGCCGACGATCGTGCTGTGGTGATCAGGATGCGGCGACGCTCCCTGGCACGACCCGGGGGTCGCTCCAGGGCTGGCCCGGGTGTGACCGGGGACTGCTGCATTGGCGTCACGGACGTCACCGGGTCGGGGGAATGCGCTTCCGGCTGGCGAGCCGGACATCCCGGGTAAGTGTGACTATCGCACCACGATGACATGGCAACTCCGGGCCGTCACCGTATCCGGTAGGAGGACCAGTTGATGAACCTCACCCTGAAGCGCCTGCTCGGCGCTACCGCGGCGGTGGCCGCGGGCGCCACGGCCTTGCTCGGCACCGGCGCCGGCACCGCTGACGCCGCAGGCAGAGCGCATTGCGACCGCGCCGAACGGGCCATCTGGATAGACGACCCCAGTCGCAACGTGACCGGCCACGGCTGCAGCCTGCCGGACAACGAGCGCCGCTGGTACAGAGTCGAGATCGACACCCTCGTAGAGCCCCACCACACAACGGAGTATCTGAACGGACGCGTCGATCGGACCGAGACCCTGCACGACAGGACCATCAGGTGCATGGGCTACACGTCCGAGAACGGCACGGTGAACTGGTTCGGCTGCGTACCTCGCTGACTACTCACCGGGGTTCCCGAGCCGACGCCGTCGTGTGGCTTGCTGTCCGGGAACTGGTGCGTCGCAGGAGGCGCTCGAGCGCGGAGCGCCTTGGGCGCTGAGGTCGGGAACGGGACGCATCCTGAAGTGATTGCGTTGCTTCTGGCGGCCGTTGGGGATGCGGGGGTGGTGCTCACGGCATGCTCGGCGTCACCCTTGGACCGGTCACCGGTCACCGGTCACCGGTCACCGGTACGGCCGGTGACCTCGTCCAAGGTGATGTGCACCAGCACCTCCCCAGAGACCGGCGCCCATGCCGACCGGGACCGGGTCAGGCGTTCACGGTGGTCCGAGTCGGAGACGACGAAGGAGTTCCGCGACCGGCTCCGGGGGAAGGTCCGCGAGGAGCTGGGGCGGGACGCCGGGCCGACGGCCGGGGTTATCGACTCGCAGTCCGTCAAGGCGGATGCCGTGGTCGGATCGGACGGCCGCGGCTTCGACGGCGGCAAGCTGATCAACGGGCGCAAGCGGTATGTCGTGGCCGACGCCGGTCGCCGGTGTCCGCAGCCGTCACCATCACGCCCAGCAGCAGGCCCCCTGTCATCTGGGCGGCAAACCGTGTGGGCTGCGCTTCGAGCTGGACGGCGAGGCCGTGCGCATCCCGTACTGGCTCACTCCCGGGCATGTCGCGTAGGGCGTGGTCGTGGCTGTGGGTGACGACCGCAGGTGATGAGGCGTCAGAAGGGGCAGACGTCGACGGCCCACATGTGCGGGCCGTCGACGTCGATGTCGTGCGAGGCGGGGACGTGTCCGGCAGCGCACGCGAACAGCCCGATCGATCACCTCGGCGGTGGCCTCCCCGCCCTCCGCCCCGCCGGGTCCCTGATCGGGCGGCCACCCGGTGCTCGGGCGCGAGCGCCAGGTCAACAGCGTCCACACCGGCCGCCGGGCCGTCCGAGCGCAGCAGGGCGTCGCACAACTCGAACAGTGCGTAGCCCCGCGCGGTCCTGCATGGGTCCAGCAGACTCACGAGTAGGAGTGGGATCGAATCCTTGCCGGGATGCCTGGCGCTGCCGCGCGGTGCTGTTCCTATGGTCAGAACCGTACGGCGAGCCACTTGATCCGGTTCATGCCTCCCGGTACCGGGCCGGTCCGCTCACGCATCGCTCACGCGCTGCCGACTGCTGAGCAGCGCCAGGTCAGACCTGCCCGAGGTCGATCTCCACCGGGAACGGGGCCACTACCTTGAGGACGCCGGTGAACACGTCTCCGTCCCGGTAGGTCTTCGTCGCGGGGTCGAGAACGTAGGTGTACACGAGAGGAACGCCTGTCGCGGCCTGCTCGATCCGCCAGTAGAAGCCGATGCCCGCCTTGGCGTACTGGTCGACCTTCACGATCCGGTCGGTGGTCTCCGAACCCGGCGACACTAATTGCGCGACCAGTAGCACGTGCTCAGGGCGGGTGGGGGTGATGTCGATCGTGTCTGCGCGGTACACGACGACGTCCGGGCGGCGATTGGTGAGCGGGACGTCCTGAAGCCGGACGTCGAAGTCCGTGTCGGCGTTCCACTCCGGGCCCGCGGCGGCATCCAGGGCATTCGCCAGAATCCGGGCCAGCCGGTTGTGCCGCTTGGACGCGCTGGGACTCACGACGACCATCCCGTCCACGATCTCGATGCCGGCGCACTGTTCCTCGGACCAGGACTCGTACTCCTCCGCCGTGATCTGCTCATGCATCCACGCCGGGGCCACCATCTCGGCCGTCATGAAGCACCTCCCGGACACTGTGCTGCGGGCCCGATCCCGCTGGACTCAGCGTACTGTCCCCCATCCATCCGGCATGCTGATCTCGCTCACGCCCCCCCGTCGGCCGGCATCCGACCGGCGAGCCCACGACAAGTGAAGAACTGGCGCGGTGGACTCGTCACCGGGGTATCGGAACAGACGAGCGACACCACTGAGACGGTGCAGGCTGCCCTGGCCGAACGGCGGGGCGCCGCCCTCGCCGGTGCCTCGGCAGGACTCGAACCTGCGACACCCGCTTTAGGAGTTTTCCTTGAGCAGGGCTGTGACCTGCGGAAATGTCGGCTGCTGGGTGTCTGATCCGGGAAACACCCCTCCGTAGTGTCAGCGAGGCTGCCAGGGGCCCTTCCTGGCACGGGAGGCACTACGAGGGGCCGTGCGTGTGCCTACGAAAGCTTCTCACCATGGTGCTACCAGTCAATGCCGCTGCGTCGACGTACAGGTACCACTCGGTGCAGGGCACCGTCGGCCTGTGGAGCAAGTACCCCATGACCGGGGTGAGGGCCGTCGTCAAGCCGGGCCGGACACGCGCAATGCGCGCCATGGCGCTTTCCGCGAGCCTGTCGGCCTCGCGGGGGCATCGTCCCAGGAGGCGCACGCGCAAAATCCGTGCGGCACCAATGGAACCCTCACCGGTGGACCCCCCACCTGCACGTACACCACCACCGGGGAAGACACCTTCACCGTTCCCTCCGGGGTGACCAGCATCCATGTGGTCACCGACGGCGCCAACGGCATCACCACGGATCAGCAGCGGAAGCTCCGGAGCACAGGTGACCGCGGACATCCCGGTCACGCCCGGCAGCACCCTGTATGTCGGGGTCGGGGTGGCAGGTGGCACGGGCGGCGGTGCCCGCGGCGGAGCAGGCGGCGACGAGTCCGACGTCCGCACGTGCTCAGCGTCTTCCGCCCCTTGCGTACTGACCGGCGTTCCAGCGACAGACCCGCGGATGCTGGTCGCCGTCGCCGTCGCCGTCGGCGTCGGCGTCGGCGGCGGCGGAGGCACCAACTTGCCCCTGCGGCCCGGTGGGCCCGGTGGCGTCGGGACTGCCAACTGCAACCCCGTTGGCGACGGCACCGGCGTCAGCGGTGCCGGCTCGGGCGGGAGTGGGATGTGCGCCTCCGGCGAAGCAGGCAGCGGAGGCAGCGGCGGTCGAAGCAACGGTGGGAACGGAACACCGGGTGCCGGGGGCCACGGCGGCAACTTCGGATCCCCCTCGGGCGGCGGCGGGCGGGGGCGCCGGCTTCTGGGGCGGACGTCTTCGGGCCGCACCCCGTTCCCCACGAAAAAGTGCCCCCGCACGACTGCGCGAGGGCACTTACGGACGCCTGGTCAGAGGGCGTCGACGCCGCTCACCTTCCAGCCGTCGGAGGTGCGGGTGAGCGTCATACGCACCCGGTTCAGGTCCAGCCGGGGCTCCGGGACCTGGGTGCTCCGGGTGACCTGGTTGACGAAGAGCAGGACGACGGCCCGGTCGGGTGTGGCCGACACGACGGAGACCGCCGGGCTGCCGCCGTTGGTGGGTGTGGCCACGGTCGCCTTCACCACGCCGTGGTACTTCGTCGCGGTCGGCGCGACCACCGCCTTCGTGGTCTTGCCGTACTGGTCGCGGAAGTGCCCGGTCAGCAGGGCGCGGGCCTGGGAGAAGTCCCGGTCCAGGTGCCGGTAGTCGTACGACAGCACGACCGGCGCCGCCTGCCGCGCCGCCGCGAGGGCCTCGCCGCGGGCCTGTTCCGCCTGCCGCCCCTGCCGGTACTGCCACCCGAGTACGGCCGCCGCGACCAGGGCCGCCACGAGGACGACGCCCAGCACCGCGGTGAGCACGCTCGGCCCGGCCTTGCGCGAGGGCGCGCCGTCCTCCGGCTGCTCCCCCTCGCACGACTCGGGCGACTCGGGCTCCGGCGGGTCCTCCCAGCCGTTCGCCGGGGGCTCGACGAGCAGGGTGCGCCCGGAAAGAGTCTGCTCTTCCTGGCGGGCACCGTGCTCGGGGAGCGCGGGCCGTCCGGCGCGCTTGGCTGCCGCGCGGGCGGCCGCGGTCATGGTGCGGCGGGCCGGTGAGCCGGTGCCGCGGGTGCGGGAGGTCGGGTTCACCATGGTGTCTCTTCTCATCGATGGCCTCACGGGTGGGTCAACCCACGAACGCGACGTCGGAGGTCAGCCAGCGGCCGGCCACGCGCGCGAGGTCGAGCTGGAGCCGGTAGGTGCGCGCCTGGCCCTCGGGCGCGGCGGTGTTGGTCACCTTGCTGTCGGCCACGACCAGGACCCGGGCCGAGCGCGCGTCGGACCGCACGATGCCCGCTTCCAGGACCTGCCCCTCGGACACCGACTTGTTCTGCGCAACCAGCTTCGTCAGCTGTGCGGTCTGCGCGGCGAACTCCTTCTTGAACTCGCCGGTGGCGCCCTTCAGCACATTGCCGCTGTCCCGGTCGTAGTGCCGGTAGTCGAGCGAGGTGAACCTCAGTGCCGACTGGCGGGCCGCCGCCAGGATGTCCTGACGGCGCTGTTCCGCCGCGCGCTGGTCGGACAGCTTCAGGCCCAGCCAGACACACAGCACGGTCGTCAGCACGGTCGCGGCGACGAGCCCCGCCGACAGCAGCCTCATGCGTCCGCCTCTCACGCCATCGGTCCCACGAGCAGCCATTGCCACGACTCCTTTCCGAACACGGTCTGTTCCCCGCCCGTCGAGCCGATCTCGAAGGGCGTTCCGTCCGGGCCGGTCACGGTGCCGGTCTCCGGGTCGTACGGGGCCACGAACGCGGCCTGGTCGGCGCCGTACCGACCGGTCGTCGCGCCGGGCGCGTTCTGCGCTCCGCGCACCGAGGTCTTGCTGCCGCGCGGTACCGTGCAGCGCGCGTCGGTGTTCGCCGGGCGCGTGCCGGTGTCGGCGGGGTCGCGCCGCTGGGTGCCGTAGCCCTGGGTACATGCGGGAGGGTCGTCGGCGTTCACGGTCAGCCCGAAGTGGGTGGTGCCGTCACCGGGGATGACCGTGTAGCTGCCCGCGACATTGAGCGGGAGTGTGACCAGGGCCTGTTCGACGCCGGGCAGCCGGGCCACGGTGATCTGGCCGCCGCTGATGAGGTTGGCCAGCAGGATCGGCACGTGCGGCCGGGTGGACTTCAGCAGGGAGTCCAACTGCTGGGCGGCGGGCGCGGTGTTGCCGATAAGCCTGCGCAGATCGCCGTCGCTCGACTTCAGCTGCTCGGTGAGCGTGGCCAGGTCGCGGGAGAACGACTTGATGGCCGAGCCCTCGTCGGCCTGTGTCTTGAGCACCTTCCGCGAGTCCTCGATCAGCGAGACCGTCTGGGGGAGCGAATCGGATGCCGACTCCACCAGCGCGTCGCCGGAGTCCACCAGTCGGCTCAGGTTCGGTCCGGTGCCGGCGAACGCCTTGCCCAGCTCGTCCACGGTGACCCGCAGATCGTCCTTGCCGACCGAGTTGACCAGCCGGTCGAGGCTGAGGACCAGGTCGGTGACCGGCAGCGGGGTCCGGGTGCGGCTGCGCGGGATCGGACTGCCGTCCATGAGGTACGGCCCGCCCGACCGCCGTGGCTGGAGGTCGACGTACTGCTCGCCCACCGCCGAACGGTCGGCGATCACCGCGAGCGTGTCGGCCGGGATCCTCGGGGCGCCGTCCTCGATCTTCAGCGCCACCGAGATCCCGGACCCGGTCAGCCGCAGATCGCCCACGCGGCCCACCGGCACCCCCCGGTAGGTGACCTCGGCGCCGGGGAAGACGCCCCCGGATTCGGCGAAGTCGGCGCGCACGGTGTAGCCGCGGTGCAGGACGTCGTCCACCAGGCCCGTGTACCGGGCGCCGACGTACGACACCCCGAGGGCGGTGACGGTCGCGAAGGCGAGCAGCTGGGCCCTGACCGTACGTGTGATCACGGCAGTATCCCCTTCAGCATCAGCTCGGCGAGGCCGAGATCGACCCCCGGCGGGAGGCGACGCGAGCCGCCCTTGGAGCCGTAGGCAGCGGTGCAGACCGGCGGGCACAGCAGGGTGCTGCCGTCGGAGGGCGTCGAGGGCACGGCGGGCGCGGAGGGCACGGAGGGCACGGAGGGCACGGACGGGGTGCCCGGCAGGGACGGGACGGACGGGAGAGGGATGGGAGTGGGGACGCCGGGAAGGTGCGGGGTCCCGGGGGCCGGGGACTTCCCGCCGTTGCCCGGCTTGCCGGTGACGTTGCCGTACAGGTCCGCCAGGTCGAGGTCGGCAGTGATCTTCAGGTTGACGTAGTCGCCCTTGACGGCGTCCGTCGCGTTGCGCGGGAACGGGTAAGTGGTCAGGAGCTCAAGGGAGTCGGGCAGGTCGTCGCCCGCCCTGTTCAGCTCCTGCAGGATGGGCTGGAGCTTCTTCAGGTCAGCGACGGTGTCGTCGTGGGAGGCGTTCACCACCCTGGTGCCGGTCTTGCCGAGTGCTGACAGGGCGGTGAGCATCTTCGTCAGGTCCTTGCGCTGGTCGGCGAGGGCCTTCAGAGCGGGCGGCATGGTGTCGACGGCCAGGGCGATCGTCTTCTTCTCGTTCTTCAGCCGCTTCGCCAGCCGGTCGACGCCCTTGAGCGCGCGCACGATCTCCGCCCGCTGGTCGTCGAGGCCGCCGAGGAACGTGTCGAGCTGCTTCAGCAGGGACCTGACCCGGTCCTCGCGGCCGCTGAGGGCCTTGTTCAACTCGACGGTGATCGTCTTGAGCTGGGCCACCCCGCCGCCGTTGAGCAGCGCGGACAGGGCCGACAGCACCTCCTCGACCTCCGGGTTGCGGCCGCTGCGGGACAGCGGGATGCGGTCGCCGTCGCGGAGCCGTCCGACGGGCCGTGTGCCGGCCGGCGGGGACAGGGCGACGTACTTCTCGCCGAGCATGCTGGTCTGCCTCAGATCGGCGACGGCGTTGCCCGGCAGCTTCACCGAGTCGGCGATTCTGAGCCGCACGCGGGCGTGCCAGCCGTCCAGTTCCACCTTCTCGACCGTGCCGACGGTGACGTTGTCGACCTTGACCGCCGACTGCGGCACCAGGTCCAGGACGTCCCGGAAGTCGACGGTGACGTGGTAGGCGTGACCGTCCGAGGCGGCGCCGCCGGGGAGCGGAACGTCGTACCAGCCGTTGAACTCGCAGCCGGTCAGCAGCAGCGAGCCGATCGCCGTCCAGGCGGCCACCCGCCCCTTGCGCTGCACGCTCATGCCGGTGCCCCCAGAATTCCGCCGAGGGTCTTGTCGACCGTGCCCGTCGACGCCGGGGCCGACGGAACCTCGGGCAGGGAGTCGAGAAGCTTCTTCAGCCCGGCACAGTTGTCGTGGTCGTCGCCGGTCGTCTTCAGGATCGAGCAGAGAAGGGATGACGGATCCTGCGGGGTCTGCGCGTTGTTGCGGGTGTCGAGGGTGCCGGCGGCAGGGTCGTAGGCGTTCTGCAGGTTCGACAGGCCCGTGGGGGCGACGGTCAACAGCTCCTCCAGAGCGTCCCGTTGGCTGACGAGGACCTTGGTGACCTTGGCCAGGCCCCGCACGTTCGAGGTCAGCGCCTTTTTGTTGCCCTTCACGAAGCCGGACACGTCGCCGAGTGCGGCGGCAAGGTACTTGAGCGCGGCCGCGAGATCCTTGCGCTCCCCGGCGAGTTGCCCGGCCACGTCGGCGAGGTCGGTGTTGAACGACCGCACGCTGGTGTCGTCCGCCGCGAGTGCGGCCGTGAACACCTGAAGGTTCCGCACGGTCCCGAACAGGTCGCCGCGTCCGCCGGACAGCGTGGTGACCGCCTGGGACAGGTCCTCCACCGTCTGGTGGAGCTTCTCGCCCTGCCCCTGGAGGTTGTCGGCGCTCACCCCGAGCAGCTGGGACAGCGAGCCCTTCTTGTTGGCACCGTTCGGGCCGAGCGCCTCGGCGGTGGTGTGCAGGCTGTCGAAGATCCGGTCCAGCTCGACGGGGACGGCCGTACGGGACTCGGGGATGACGTCTCCGTCCCGCAGCACCGCGCCCTTGCGGTACACCGGCAGCAGCTGCACGTAACGGTCGCTGACCACGGAGGAGTTGACGATGGCGGCCTGGGCGTCGGCGGGGACTTTGCGGCCCCGGTCGTATTCCAGCTCCACCCGTACCCGGTCGCCCTCCGGCGTGATCTCCCTGACCTCGCCGATGCGGACGCCGAGGACACGGACGTCGGAGCCGGGGTAGATGCCGACGGTGCGCGGGAAGTACGCCGTGACGCGGACGGGGCCGGGGCCCGGCCAGAGGACGACGGCGAGGCCGACGACGATCGCGAGCGCGGTGAACAGGGCCAGGAGTCTGCGGGTCATCGAGTGCCTCCCGTCCGTGGCGCGACCGGGGCGGCGACCAGGTTCTGGATGTAGGAGTCGAACCAGCGGCCGTTGCCGAGGGTGTTGGTGAAGAGCCGTACGTACGGGGCGAGCAGTCGGACGCTGCGGTCGAGGCTTGCCTGGTTGCGTTCGAGCATCGTCACGAAGGTGTTGAGGTTCTTGAGTGCGGGCCCGATCTCCTTGCTGTTGTCGTCGACCAGGCCGGACAGCTCGATGCCGAGCAGCGCGGAGCTCTTGAGCAGCTTGTGGATCGCCGTGCGCCGCTTGTCGATCTCCTTGAACAGGGCGTCACCGTCCTTCACCAGTGCGGAGAAGTCCTTCGTGTGACCGGCCAGCACCTCGGTGACTCCGTTCGCATGGTCGAGGAGCCCGCGCAGCGCCTTGTCACGGGCGGCGACGGTCCGGGAGATCCGCGACAGCCCCTTGACCGACGCCCGCACCTCCTCGGGGGAGTCCTGGAAGGTGACGGAGATCGTGTCCAGCGCCTTGGCGAGCCGGTCCGTGTCGATCTCCTCGGCGGTGGTCGTCAGGTCGCTGAAGGCCTGGACGACGTCGTACGCCGACACGGTCCGCCGGAGCGGGATCTCGCGGCCCGGCTTCAACTGGCCGGGCCCCTTCGGGTACAGGGCCAAGTACTTCGCGCCGAGGATCGTCTTGACACGGATCGACGCACCCGTGTCGGTACCGAACGCCGGACGGCCCTTCACTTTGAAGGTCACCTTGACGTGGTCGCCGTCCAGGTCGACGCCCTCGACCTTCCCGACCTTGACCCCGGCGATCCGTACCTCGTCGCCCGGCTTGAGCCCGCCGGCCTCGGAGAAGGCCGCGCTGTAGGTGTCGCCGCCGCCGATCAGCGGCAGGCTGTCGGCGTTGAAGGCGGCGACGGTGAGCAGCGCGAAGACGGTGAGGCCGACGGCGCCGACGACGACCGGATTGCTCCCCCACTGCCCGAAAGGCGTGGGAGGTGCCCCCACGCGGAAGAGCTTCAGGCGTGGTCGCTTGAGCCGGAACCTGGGCAGTTTCGGCGGGAGGACGCGTACTTTCACGAGGGGTTCGGGGCGGGGTTTGCGTCTGGGCAGCAGCCTGGGGAGTTTCGGCAGTTTCGGCGGGAGGACGCGTACCTTCACCAGCGGCTCGGGGCGGCGGACATTGCGCCGCCTGTTGCGCATGCTCATCCGCCACACCTCGCCTGCGCCACGTGCAGCTCCGGGCTGATCAACTGCTTGGTCTTCGGCAGCACGATCCGGCCGTCGAAGTCGCAGAGGTAGAAGTTGAACCAGGAGCCGTAGGACGCCGTCCCGGTCAGCTTGTCGAGCTTGTTCGGCAGCCGCTTCAGGACGCCCTCCACGGTGTTCTCGTTCCTGTTCAGCGTTCCGGTGAGATCGCCGAGCCCGGCGATGTCGTCCTTCAGCGGTGGACGCGCGTCCTTCAGCAGCCCCGACGTGACGTCCGTGAGGTCGCCGATGCTCACCAGCGACTCCCCGATGGGCCTGCGGTCGGCGGCCAGCCCCGAGACCACCCGGCGCAGCTGCGTGAGCAGCCCGGAGAAGCGGGAGCCGCGGTTGTCGAGCGTCTCCAGGACGGTGTTGAGGTTGTCGATCACCGATCCGATCAGCTTGTCGCGGTCGGCGAGGGTGCTGGTGAGCGAGGCGGTGTGCGCGAGCAGGCTGTTCACCGTGCCGCCCTCGCCCTGCAGGGTCTGGACGATCTCGGTGGCGAGCTGGTTGACGTCGCTCGGGCTGAGCGCGGCGAACAGCGGCTTGAAGCCGTTCAGCAGCGCGTTGAGGTCCAGCGCCGGCTGGGTCCGGGACAGCGGGATCGTGCCGCCCGGCCGCAGCCGGGCGGTGACGTCACCCGTGCCCTCGGTGAGCGCGATGTACCGCTGCCCGACCAGGTTGCGGTAGCGGACGACCGCGTGGGTCCCGGCGAGCAGCGGCCGGTCCGCGCTGACGGTGAACGTGACCTCCGCCAGGGTCCGGTCCTTGATCCGGATGCCGTCGACCTCTCCCACCCGCACTCCGGCCACCCGGATGTCGTCGCCGGTCTCCAGCCCGGTGACGTCGGTGAACACCGCGTGATAGGTGTCCTCGGGGGTGAAGGAGACGTTGACGATGGTGGCGGCGAGCAGCGCCGTCGCCGCGATCGTGACCAGCGCGAAGAGGCTGAACTTGACCAGCGGGGCGGCGGTCTGCCGGGCTCCTGACCTGCTCATGCGACACTCACCGCTGTTCCGCGCGCGAGCGGCCCGAACAGCAGGGTCGCCACGGGCGGCACCTGGTCCGCGGGGACGCCCATGACGGGGGCCACGAGCGAGCCGACGGCCCGCTGCTCGGCCCGGGTGGCGGACACGTCGACACCTCCGGGGAGTGCGCCGCCGGAACCTCCGGCCGACGTACCGTCGTCGAGGTGGGGCTTCGGCCCGGGCACCTGCGGATGCGGCAGGCCGCGGCAGTTCGGGCCGGACCGTTCGCCGTACACCGGCTCCTCACCGGGCCGGTACGCCCCCTGCGGCCGGACGACCTCGAGGGTGATCCGCATCTCGCCGCCCCGGAACGCGTCCTCCGACGCCTTCTCCTGCCGGACCAGGCCCTGGAACAGACAGGGGTACTCGGGGGAGTAGCGGGCGAACAGCTCCAGCGTGGGGCGGGCGACCCGGCCCAGGGTGATCAGCCGGTCGCCGTTCTCGGACAGGAAGTCGTTCGCCGTGCCCGCCACGGAGGCGGTCGCGCGCAGAGCCGAGGCCAACCGGTCCCTCTTCTCGACGATCGTTCGGCTGGTGGTGACCGTGTTGCGCAGGATCCGCATCAGGTCGGGTGCGGCGTCGCCGTACACCTCGGCGACGTCCGCGAACCGTGTGATGTCCTCCTCGAGGGAGGGCAGGTGCGGGTTGAGGCGGCGCAGATAGCCCTCGACCCGTGTGAGGTTGTCGCCGATCCGGTCGCCGCGGCCCTCCAGAGCGGTGGCGAACGCCGAGAGCGTGGCGTTGAGTTCGCCCGGCTGGACCGTCCGCAGCAGCGGCAGCAGGTCGTTCATCAGCTGCTGTACCTCGATGCCGACCGTGGTGCGGTCCTGCGTGATGACGTCCCCGGCGCGGATGGGCCGGGCCGCCGACCCGGCGGGCGGCACGAGATCGACGTACTTCTCGCCGAAGAGTGTCTTGGGCAGCAACCGCGCGTGTACGTCCGAGGGGATGTACGGGACGTACTCCGGCTTGAGCGCGATGTCGAGCGTGGCCTTCGTCCCGTCCGCGTGCGTTGCCCGAACCTCGCCGACCAGCAGCCCGCGCAGCTTGACGTCGGCGCGCGACTCGAGCTGGTTGCCGAGCGTGTCGGCCTGCAGCGTGATGCGCACGACCGGCGTGAACGCCTGCTCGTAGACGGCCACGGCGAGCGACAGCAGCAGCGCGAGCACGGCGATGAACGCGACGCCGTACAACCTGAGTCTCAGTGCTCTCATCGGCCTCACCCCGCGATTCGTACGGTTGTGGTGGCGCCCCAGATCGCGAGGCTCAGGAAGAAGTCCAGGACGTTGATGGCGACGATCGAGGTCCGCACCGCACGGCCGACCGCGACGCCGACGCCCGCTGGGCCGCCGCTCGCGTGGTAGCCGTAGTAGCAGTGCACCAGGATGATCAGGACGGCGAAGACGATCACCTTGCCGAAGGACCAGAAGACGTCGACCGGTGGCAGGTACTGGTGGAAGTAGTGGTCGTACGTGCCCGTCGACTGCCCGTAGTAACCGGTCGTGATGGTGCGGGCGGCGAGGTACGAGGACAAAAGCCCGATCACGTACAGCGGGATCACCGCGACGAAGCCGGCGATCATCCGCGTCGTCACCAGGAACGGCAGCGACGGGACGCCCATCACCTCCAGCGCGTCGGTCTCCTCGCTGATCCGCATCGCACCGAGCTGCGCGGTGAACCCGGCGCCGACTGTCGCGGACAGGGCGAGTCCGGCCACCAGCGGGGCGATCTCCCGGGTGTTGAAGTACGCCGACAGGAACGCGACGAAGTTGGAGGTGCCGAGCTGGTTGAGGGCCGCGTAGCCCTGGAGGCCGACCTCGGTACCGGTGAAGAAGGAGAGGAAGGCGATCACGCCGACCGTGCCGCCGACGACGGCGAGGGCGCCTCGGCCGAAGCTCACCTCGGCGAGCAGCCGCAGGATCTCCTTCTTGTAGCGGCGCACGGTGCGGCCCGTCCAGGCCAGTGAGCGCCCGTAGAAGGAGAGCTGGGAGCCGAGCTCTTCGAGAGCGTCCAGTGGACGGCTGAGAAGTCGCATTGGCTAACCCCTCTGCGGGACGACCTGGAAGTACACCGCGGTCATCACGAAGTTGGTCACGAACAGCAACATGAAGGTGATCACAACCGACTGGTTGACCGCGTCGCCCACGCCCTTCGGCCCGCCCTGCGCGGTCAGCCCCTTGTAGGAGGCGACGATCGCGGCGATCGCCCCGAACACCAGCGCCTTCAGCTCGGCCGCCCACAGGTCGTCCAGCTGGGCGAGGGTGGTGAAGGAGGCCAGGTAGGCGCCTGGCGTGCCGTTCTGCAGGATGACGTTGAAGAAGTAGCCGCCCGCGACGCCGACGACAGACACCAGACCGTTGAGCAGCACGGCCACCACCATCGAGGCCAGCACGCGCGGCACCACCAGCCGGTGGATCGGGTCGATGCCGAGCACCTGCATCGCGTCGATCTCGTCCCGGATCTTGCGCGCCCCGAGGTCCGCGCAGATCGCCGTGCCTCCCGCGCCCGCGATCAGCAGGGCCGTGACGATCGGCGAGGCCTCGCGCAGCACCGCGAGCACGGACGCGGCCCCGGAGAAGGACTGGGCGCCGAGCTGCCGGGTCAGGCTGCCGATCTGGAGCGCGATGACCGCGCCGAAGGGGATGGACACGAGGGCGGTGGGCAGGATCGTGACACTCGCGACGAACCACGCCTGCTGGATGAACTCTCTTGCCTGGAAAGGCCGTCGGGGCAGGGTCCGGACGACGTCCAGGGCCATCGCGAACAGGTTGCCAGAGTGCCGTAGCGCACCGGTGGGGGACAGGCTCATGCGTCGGCCACCTCCTTCCGCTGCAACTCGGCCTCTCGTGCCGCGATCGCCTCCCAGCGGGGCGGTCGGGTGATGCCGGGGCCCGGCAGCAGGCGGGGGGTCAGAGGCCTGCTGCCGGGAGTCCTGGTGGGTTCCTGGATCTGGGCGAGTTCCTGTTCGACCTGGGCCGCGTCCTTCTCCTCCGCCATGCCGATCGGCCCCTGCATCCGGCCGTTCAGGAACTGGCGGACGACCGGCTCGTCGCTGGTCAGCAGCTGTTCGCGAGGCCCGAACATCACCAGCTCGCGCCGGAACAGCAGCCCGATGTTGTCGGGGACCTGGCGGGCGGAGGCGATGTCGTGGGTGACGATGAGGAAGGTCGCGTCGATCTGCGCGTTGAGGTCGACGATGAGCTGGTTGAGGTAGGCCACACGCACCGGGTCGAGGCCGGAGTCCGGCTCGTCGAAGAGGATGATCTCCGGGTCCAGGACCAGCGCCCGGGCAAGCCCGGCGCGTTTGCGCATACCGCCGGAGATCTCGCCGGGCAGCTTGGCCTCGGCGCCGAGCAGCCCGACCATGTCCATCTTCTCGAGCACGATCCGCCGGATCTCGCTCTCCGACTTGCGGGTGTGCTCGCGCAGGGGGAAGGCGATGTTGTCGTACAAATTCATCGAGCCGAACAGCGCGCCGTCCTGGAACAGCACGCCGAACAACTTCCGCACCTCGTACAGATCGTGCTCACGCAGCCTGGTGATGTCCCGCCCGGCCACCGTGACCGAGCCGCGGTCCGGCTTGAGCAGGCCGACGAGCGTCTTGAGGAACACCGACTTGCCCGTCCCGGAGGGGCCGAGCATGACCGAGACCTCCCCGGCGGGCAGCGTCAGTGACACGTCCTGCCAGATGACCTGGTGACCGAAGGACTTGGTCAGCCCTTCCACACAGATCTCGACACCCATCCGGTCCCGCCCTTCGCCCGTGCCCTCGCCCGTGAGTAGCTCCGACGACTGCTCTACGGGGAGGGGCGGGGCGTCCGTCGCGGCGGACCCGGATTTTTTCGGACGGGTTCGCGGGCCCTACGGCAGCTTCACGCGAGGCGTACTCGGGGTGGGTACGGAGAGCGGGGCGGACGGTACGGCGTCAGGGGCCGGGACCGGCGGGACCGACGGCGGTGCGGGGACGGCCGACACAACCGGCAGGTCCGGAACCCGCGGCACCGCGGGAGCCGACAGGCTCGGAAGCGAGGCGGGCAGGACGGCCGGCAGGGGTGGCACGGACATCTTCGCCGACGACCCGCCGGCAGTGGACGCGGCTGGCCGGTGCGCGCGGCCCGTCGGCTTGCGTGCGGCTTCTGGCGTCCCCGGGACCCACGCCCGGGCCGTGCTGTCCGACCGGATCGCCCCGGCACCGGTGGACACCGCCGGCCGGGGCGCCGGGCCCTTCCCGCCGCCGTCCAGCGCGTACGGCAGCGCGAAGCCCGTCACCACCAGCGTCGCCGCCGTCGAGGCCACGGCCACCGTGTGCGCCTTGCCGCCCGCGCGCGGCCGGCCGCGTCCCAGCAGGAACAGCACGAGCCCGAACGTCCCGGCCAGCGAGGCGCGCAGCGTTCGCCGGGCGCGGGCCAGCAGGGACTCGACGGTCCGGTAGCTCAGCCCCATGCGCACGGCGACCTGGCCGACGTCCAGGTCCTCCGACTTCAGCCGCAGCGCCTCCGCCTGCCGGGCGGGCAGCTCACCGCTGCGCACGGCGAGCCACTTCGCCTCGGCCCGGTCGCACACCGCCTCCTCGACGGGTACCGGGCCCGGCGCGACGAGTGTGCGGCGGCTGCCCACCTCGGCCTCGCGGTTGACCTGCCGGTGCCGGTCGACGCACAGCCGTATCGTCACCGTCGTCAGCCAGGCGCCGAGCCGCTCGTCGTCGAGGTCCGGGCGCTCCGCGGCCCGCAGCATCGCCTCGTGAACGGCGTCCTCGGCGTCCTCCCGGCTCATGGATCGCCGCCGGGCCACCTTGAGCAGCTGCTCGCGATGGCTCCACATGCGCTGCCAGCGCTCGTCGTCGGCCGCTGTGTCCGCAGGAATGTCCGTCGCCATGAGGGCCCCTTCGCACTCACCCGCCGGTCCTGTGCTTCCGGCGGGTGGCGACATTACCGCCGGGTAGGGGCATTTGTGGAGGGGGAGACGTCCATCGTGTTCCCGCCGTTGCCGGTGGTCAGCGGACCCGCGTCGGGCAGCACACCGAAGTCGGGCAACGTGAGGGTCGGTTCGGGGACGGGAACCAGCGGCGGCCCGGACTCCTTCGGGACGCCGGCCTTGGGGGACGGGCTCGGGGAGGGCGAGGTGGGCGGGGGCGACGGCGTGTGCGAAGGACCAGGGCCCGGCTCCCGATGGTCCGACGGCTTCGGCCTCTTCGGGCGGGCGGGCTTCGGCCGGTCCGACCGGGAACCGTCGGACGCGTCCGGCACCACGCGGTGTCCGGTCAGGTAGTACGCGTACCACGCCTTGACGGTGCGCAGATAGGCGTCGGAGTGGTTGTAGCCCAGGATCGCCCGGTCCAGGTCGGCGGGGTTCGACAGGTCCCGGCCGCCCGCGCACAGGTAGCGGCCGGCGGCGAGCGCCGCATCGTAGACGTTGTTCGGGTCCGCGCGTCCGTCGCCGTTGCCGTCCGCTGCCCAGCGGGCCCAGGTGGACGGGATGAACTGCATCGGGCCGACCGCGCGGTCGTACACCGTGTCCCCGTCGTACGCACCGCCGTCGGTGTCCGCCACGACGGCGAAGGCGCCGCCGGTCAGCCGCGGGCCGAGGATGGGCGTCACGGTCGTCCCGTCCCGGGTCACCCGGCCGCCCCGTGCCTGCCCGGACTCCACCTGTCCGATCGCGGCCGGCAGCTGCCAGCGCAGCCGGCAGAGTGGCGCGCTGCGCGCCAGCTCCTCCTCGGCACGCCGGTACGCGGCGAACATGGTCGCGGGCAGGGCGCCGCCGCCCGACACTCCGTGTGCCGGGCCCTTCTTCCGCGTCCGCAGCGGGGGAAGGCCGGTGCGGTACGGGGCGTCGCCGGACACGCTGAGGCCGTGCTCGGCGGGTGCCGCCCTACGCGCGGGCTCCACGGCCTCGGCCGAGACCGCCCTCGGCGCCTGCGACGCGGTCAGCACGGCCATCGCCGCTGCCGCGATCGCCGTACCCCTGGCACCCCTCAGTGCCCCCTTGAGTGCACGCGCTGTCACTGTGCAGTCCCCTCCGTGGGTGAATCCGTCGTCTGCTCTACGCGGCCGGGGAGCAGGTCCGTCGCGCGCATCCGGGGGCAAACGGCTCCACCCCTGCAGGACCGCCCGCGTACCTCCCCCCTGGAGGGCAGGCGGCCCGACCCACGTCCGGGGGTCACTTTCTTCAGCGCAAGCGGGTTTCAAGTAGCACGGGTGAGGCCCGCCGCCATGAGGTCAACACATCTGTGCGGTGTTGATCTTGCGAGCGTTACAGATCGTCCACGAAGTCCGCCGCACGCGTGAGCATGAAGGGCCCGGCTGCGGGCAGGCGAGGAATGTGGGCGGGGCTGTGACCTGGGAAAACGTCGGCTGTGGGGTGTGTGGCCTGGGAAGACACCCCTCCCTAGTTCTCACGTGTTCACGGGGTTTCCCGTCCCCATGTGTGCTGAATCCGTTCCGGCGAGGACTGGCGGCGAGGCTGTCAGGGGCCCTTCCTGGCACGGGAGGCACCACGAGGTGTCCTGCATGCGCCTACGAAAGCTTCTCTCCATGCCTATACCAGTCAATGCCGTTTGCTGGGCGGGACGGCCCGCTCGCGGTTGACGGTCACAGGCGGGCGAAGTCCTGGCTGACGAGCGCGCGCAGTTCGTGGGCGGACTCCGGCGCCAGGCGGTAGATCCCGTGCACGCTCACCGCTCTGCGCAGCTCTCCGTCCACGACGTGCTTGATCTGCCGTTCGCTGCGCCGCGATCTGTAGGTGAGGCGGGTCAGCAGATCCCCGGGGACCGGCAGGCCGAAGTCGAGCGGAGTGCCGGGTGGGCCGACGAGGACCTCACTGACGCAGCTGGTCTTCAGCAGCCGCCATCGGATCAGCCGGACGTAGTCCTCCATGGCCAGGTGTTCACCGACCGTGTCGTAGTCCAGCAGGCGTCCGACCTCCATGCTGCCGAGCACCCACAACTGCTTGCGGAACACGCGGATCGGGTAGATGACATCCCCCGGCCTGACCCCCGCTCGCGTGAAGCTGGGCAGGGAGTGATGCGGCCCGCCGAAGAGGACGCTCAGCCGTTCGCCCGCGAAGCCGCCGGCGACGAGCGCCTTGCAGAGGTCGTTGGTCCACAGGGTGGTGTACGCGTCAGCCATGGTGGGAAGTTATCCGCCCGCACTGACATCACCATGCTCGTCCAGCACCGAAAGGGCACCGCTTGTCCGCCTCCGGACCGCGTCCTAGGCTGGCGGTCTCTTTCCTTTGATGAAACGGCGCCCCGGGATCTGACTCGCACTCTGCCCGGGGCGTCGCCGCGTCCGGCAGGCAGGGGTGCAGGAGCATCCCAAGGTGTGGTTCGAACCGATCCCGGGGATCCGGTCACCGCAGGCCACGCACTGCAGCGCTTCCTTCGGGCCTTGGGTGTGGCCCCGGCCGACATTCCCCAGGATGTCGACGATGCCGCGGGGATGTACCGTTCACTGCTCGCTGACCGTCGGGTCCTGATCCTGCTGGACAACGCGGCCACCGTGAGCCAGGTCCGGCCGCTGCTCCCCGGCAGCGGAGCCAGCCTCGTCGTGGTCACCAGCCGCAACCGCCTGGCCGGCCGCACCCACATCGAGTCTCTGCTGGCCGGATTCGACGACTGAGCCGGAGTGCTCGCCCACGGCCACGAACCGGCGGCTGGGCACCCAGGTCTTCCACGGTCAGCCGAGCCAGAAGAACGCACCCGCTCCGAAGAGCCGGGGGTTGACCGTCGGATCAGATCCAGGTCACTTGGCGAACGTACACGCATTCATGCCGGGGAACGATGAGGTAGACGAAGAATCCGCTGTCGACATGTGCGGTATCTCCCTTCGGGCCCAGCCCTTCGTACTGTGTTCCGTCGAGGTAGAAGGCCGCAGCTGCCCGCACCAGCTCGTCAGCCTTTTTCTCGACCTCGGCGACGAACGCCGGCGGTGCTCCGCCGATGACGTACGCCTCGCTGGGGTCGTACTCCCACCTCCACGTCACTCGGACACCGCCAGCGTCGCCGCCTCCTCGACGACACGCAGCTCGTCCATGGCGGATCGGAATGCGGGGTCGTCCTTGCTGGTCGTGCCGTGGATCGCGGCGAGAGCACGGCTACGGCGTGCGGAGAGATCGGGCCGGCGTTCGATCTCCACCTGGGCGGCCCAGTGGGTCAGCCAGTGCTGAAGGTGCCCGATCTTGCTGGTCCGGATGGCGGCGGCGAGCGCTTCTTCCTTGTGCTTTTCCATCTCGTCCAGGCGGTGAGGGGCGATCCGGGCGAGCGCCACGCGGACGGCGTCGGGGGTACGTTCGGGGCGCGGTACCAGCTCCGTGCCGTGGTCCGGCTGTGTGCTCACGATGTCCTCCCAAGGGTGCCAGGCCAGCATAGCCAGCCGGGGCGTACGCATCAGACGTCGTCGTCCAGGCCCTCCCCGCGGCGGATCATCCGCTGCGCGGGGTGGAGCTGAACGGCATCGCGAAGTGGCCTGTGGGGCTGGTGGGCCGGGGGACGCGGTCGGGGGATGCGGTCTCACTGTTCATGCCCCGACGCTCCCGGTGGTGGCGTAGCGTGACCAGGGGTGACGCGCCGTCGCGTGACGGTTGTACGCGACGGCGCGGGAGGTGTACGAGGCGCGCGGCGTGACCGGCTCGGGGCGGGCGTGTTGGGCCGGGGAACCGAGCCGGGGAGGCGGTGAAGCCGATGGAGTCGGTGGATTCGGTGGAGCGAGGCGAGGGCGACGGCGAGCGGGAGGACGCCGGGCCGAGGCCGGAGGACGAGCCGGGGTCGGGCGTGGTGACGGCGTTCGGGCGGCAGTTGAAGCTGCTGCGGCTACGGGCGGGCCTGGACCGGGTGGAGTTCGGAAAGCTCATGGCTACGCGGCCCAGTCGATCGCCTCCTTCGAGCAGGGCCGACGGATTCCCTCGCCCAGGTTCATCGACCGCGCGGACGAAGTGCTGGACGCCGGGGGCGTCCTCAAGGCGCTGAAGGAGGAGGTGGGGCGGGCGCAGTATCCGGCGTTCTTCCGGGACATGGCGCGGTTGGATGCGGAGGCGGTGGCCCTCCATGTGTACGCGGCCCAGGCGGTTCCCGGCCTGCTGCAAACCGACGAGTACGCGCGAGCCGTGTTCACCATGCGGCGCCCGCTACTTGACGAGGACACTACCGAGCAACGGGTCGCAGCCCGCCTTGCCCGACAGGAGACCTTCTCCCGCAGGCCGATGCCGACCTTGAGTTTCGTGATCGAGGAGTCGGTACTTCGACGCCCCATCGGTGGTTGGGCGGTATTGCAAGGACAGCTTGAGCAGATCATGCTGCATGCGCACCGCCACAACGTGGAGGTCCAGATCATGCCCAACGAACGCACGGAGCACTGCGGTCTGGCCGGACCCTTCACCTTGATCGAGAACCGCGACGGGCGGAGGATGGCCTACGTTGAGGTCCAGCGGGACAGCCGTCTGCACAGCGACAGGTCGGCTGTCAGGGAGATCGACTGCCGGAGTCAGCCTGGTTCAAGAGCAGCCATAGCAGTGGCCAGGGCGGGGAGTGTGTCGAGGTCGCCGCTGCCACCGGAACCGTACACATCCGGGACTCGAAGGTCCGATCCCGACCGGTTCTGACGGTCGCCCCCAACGCGTGGGCCGGGCTCGTCCGGCTGGCCGCCGACCAGGCCATCCGAGCCGTACATTCGTACCCCCCCGTGGGCTCAGTCGCTCGGGCGGCTGGGCCCACGTCCGGGGTCGTACTCCACCTACACGTCACTCGGACACCGCCCGTCGCCATGTCCTTGACGGTACGCAGCTCGTCCATGGCGGATCGGAACGCGGGGCCGTCCTTGCCGAAGCGAGCGCGCCTACGCTTGCATGGGCAGCGCAGGGAACACGACCACCGAGCCGTCGTTGTTGCGGGCAATCTCAATCGCCACGTCTGTCATAAGGCTGTTGACCATTACGCCGTCGCCCAGCTTGCGAATCCGGTGTGCCGCGCGCATCAAGCGATCGACTTCGCTAGTCGTGAAGACGGGCATCAAACCGTTTGGGCGCGCCAACTCCAGCGCCGACAGGCGTACCAGGACACCGGCGATGCTCGACTCCAGTTCGTCGAGGCGCTGCTGGTCGCGCTTGAGCTCGCGGGTGAAGTTCTCGAACAAGTTGTCAGAGTTGTCCTGGGCATGCTCGACAGCCTGCAGGACGACGACCCGCCGCTTCAGCGCAATGGCCAAGGCGGCGAGTTCGAGGTGGGCGCGGAACGTGCCGCCGTGCTCGTCGACGCCGGGGAACGACTTGGTCAGCGTGCTGATCTCGACGGGCTTGTCGTCGGGCAGCTTGTCGAGTGCGGTCTGCCACCGGGCAAGGCGGCGGTCAGCGGCGCCCAGAGCCGTGTTGATGGCATGTACCGCCGAGTCCAGTCCTAGCGAGATACCGAGTTTGCCCTGGTCGAGCAGAATGGCGGTGGCTTTGTCGATGGCATCGCGGCAGCCGTCGAGTTCGCTGTGCTCCTCTTCGAGCTTCTGTTCGTGCAGCTGCTCCAGCAGCTCTGTGATGTGTTCGATAGCCTGCTGGCGCTTGTAGTCGGCATGCGCGCTCACCCCCACCGCTACGGCCATGAGCACGAGCGGCGCGGCCACGGTGAGCACCGCGCTGCCGGCGGCCGCGACGCCGGCTGTCGCACCGGCTCCGCCGACTGCGCCTGCTGCCGCCGCTTTACCGACCGGCACGAACGTCGCATTGGCGGCGATGCCGGTCGAGTTCATGAGTGCGCTGTGGATGCCACCGGCCGCCGCTTTCGACGCCATCGGACGAACCATGCCCTGACCGAACTGAGCGGCAACCTTCGCCGGAACCACCATGCGATACAGGTTTTCGCCGGCAGCGGTCGCCCTGGCCGCCGTAAGGGAACTTCGCGTCGATTGCGTGATGAACTGTGACAGGTGCTGCGCCAGGGGACTCGCGGCATCGAGCGGGATACCTCGGCTGCGGTCGAGCTTGGCGGGCAGCGGATGCACCTCGAGCGTGGCAATCGGCGCGTCGGCCAGGGCGGCCAGCACACCGCGCAGTTCAGCCAGGCGCTCAGCCGTCATCGGCTCGCCTCCGGCCAATGCGGGTACCCGGACGTCACCGGTCGCCAGCGTCCACACCGGAACGAGTGCCCTGCGGGCGTCAGTCATCTTCTCCCCCTCTTTTCCCGCAACAACCTATGGCTTACATCGGACAAGAACGGCATGAACCTCGTGCATTCGTTTACGGGCGCTGTCTGCCGGCGCACCTACGATCATCCGAACAAAACCGCCACATCACCCACAGGCGTCAGGCCGCAGACGAATCGAGGCCAAAGGGTGCCCCGACCGGCATGTCCAGCCGGGGTGTACGCCTCAGACGTCGTCGTCAAGGCCCTCCACGCGCTGACCCACATCGAGGCGGACATCACCCGTGGTCAGTGGCACGACCCCGACGCGGGCAAAGTCCACTTCGGCGAGTACGCCACGGCGTCTGTCAAAGACCGCAGGCCGGCGACCGGTTCGCGGGAGCGTCACGAGTCGGTGATCAGGCTTCACCTGCTGCCGACCTTCGGTGAGCGGCCCTTGTCCTCGATCACGACGGCGCGTGTACGGGCCTGGCGTACGGAGTGCCTGACGCGGACCGGTGAGCCGACGGTGGTGAAGGCGTATCAGATCCTGCGGGCGATCCTGAATACGGCCGTTGATGATGAGCTGATCCGGCGCAACCCGTGCCGTATCAAGGGCGCCGACCGCTACGACGTGCCGGAACGTCCAGTCCTCACGGTGGCCGAGGTCTTCGCCGTGGCCGACTCGATCGCCGCGCGCTACCGGCTGCTCGTCCTCCTGGCGGCCTTCACGGGCCTGCAGTTCGGGGAGCTGGCATCGCTCCGCCGGCGCGACGTCGACACGGACAACGCGGCGCTGATGGTCCGGCGCTCACAGGCGGAAATGCAGACGGGAGCTCTCTTCGACAAGGCGCCGAAGTCCGATGCCGGGGTCCGGCCGGTGGCCTTCCCGACCGAACTCCTGCCGGACGTGAAGCGGCATCTCGACGCCTACGCCGGGCGTGGTCGTGACGGGCATGTCTTCCTCGGGCCTCAGGGCGGTCGGCTGCGGCGCAGTAACTTCCGTGACGACTGGATCAATGCCCGGAAGGACGCCGGGGTGACGGTTGATGCCCACTTCCACGATCTTCGCCACACGGGCAACACCCTCGCCGCGTCAGGCGCGAGCCTGCGTGAGCTGATGACCAGGATGGGGCACAGCACACCCCGCGCGGCGCTGATCTGTCAGCACATGGTCAACGGCCGTGACCGCGAGATCGCCGATCGGCTCGGCTCGATGGTCCGTAAGGAACGGGGCGATGCGGACTCATAGCGGGCCATCTGGCACGTGTGTGGCACGGCCGTGATCACGGCAAAGGGCCAGTTCGAGGGGATCATGCCTCTGAACTGGCCCTTAGTCGTGTGCCCCCGGCAGGATTCGAACCTGCGACACCCGCTTTAGGAGTTTTCCCTGGACAGGGCTGTGACCTGTGGAAACGTGGGACTCAGTGCGTCTGGCCCGGCGAAACACCCCTCCGTAGTTCTCGCGTGTTCATGTTGTTTCCCGCGCTCATATGTGCTGAATCCGTTCCGCGGGGACACCCCATGAGCCGACTCAGTGACGAGTTACGTGCGGTCCTCGCGCCTCTCGATCGCCTGCGCGGCCCGGCACTGCTCGTGTTCCTCGGCGACGCGGCCTGCCTTGAGGTAGGCGCGGCCGAGTCGGCATCTCGGCGGTCCAACAGGCATGGTCTGCCTTGCCGAGTTCCACCGCATGGCCGACGACGGTGGCGAGAACTTCTGCCCTCGCATGCTGTGTGGCACATCCACGAACAGGCAGCCGTCCGGGTAGTGCCGGCGGATCTCATGAGCGGCGCATACGACGCGCGCGGTGCGGGCAGCCCGGGAACGCCCACGAAGGCCGCCGGGCAGCCCACCACGTTCAGCTTCAGCTCCACCGGCGATCCCCTGCCCGCCGGGTGCACCGAGGCGGGGACTCCGGACTGCCAGGCCAGCGGCTTG